>JAFZZY010000047.1 GCA_017615545.1 Lachnospiraceae bacterium | reverse complement strand
CGTTTTCGTTTAAGTGGGGCAGCGAAGTACGCAGTGCTTCGTGCCTTACACAGAAAATAAAACAAGCAGGAGATGCCTCCTGCTTAGATCGTGCAGTTGACGGGACTTGAACCCGTACCCAAGTACATGGACATGAACCTGAATCATGCGCGTATGCCAATTCCGCCACAACTGCAACTGTTATTTAAAAAAACAGTGCGGGAAAAGGGACTTGAACCCTCACGATAATACTATCACTAGATCCTTAGTCTAGCCTGTCTGCCAATTCCAGCATCCCCGCACGTTATTTAGGTGTTGAGCGAACGAGTCGAACGCGTCAACGAAATGCATTATAGCACATGGTCGGGCGGAATGCAAGCACTTTTTTTAATTTTTTCACGTCGGTTTCAAGAGTGCTTCGGAGGTGCTTTCGGAGACATAATTCTTTACGTTTGACCGAACTTGTGATACAATATAAATTGAGTGCAGATGCCCTGAAAGAGGAAATGTTTCTGTGCATAAATATGGATCAAGGAGAGTCGCTGTTGATGAAGAACAGGAACACAGCCAAACGCAAGCCGGTACTGCGGATCTTGTATTTGCAGGTCTTGTTGGCATGCATTTGCCTGGGACTGTTTTCCTGTAAAAAGACGGATCCCGGAGAGACGAGCGGGGAGAGTATTCCGGTCACTGCGGAAGTGTCCTCGGAGCATACTTCGCTTCCGGAGCCTACAACTGTGATCCCGACCACGGCAAAGCCTACGGAAGCGCCGACGACGGCGAAACCTACAGAGGCGCCGACTACGGCGAAGCCCACCGAGCCGCCGACCACAGAGGCACCGACCACGGCAAAACCTACGGAAGCACCGACCACAGAGCCTACAGAACCTCCGACCACGGAGACACCGAAGACCTGGCCGGACGGAACGCTTCGGGCATATATAAAGAACTACAGAGAAAATCCGCTGATTTCTTATGAAGCGGAGTTGAAGATCAATAAAGACGGACTGCGGTCCATCCTGTCCGGTGTTTTATCGGAGAGTGCCCTGGATAAGGTATTGGGCATCCTTTCGGATGATTCCGCCGCCGTGAAGATGACGGGAAAACTTCCTAATCCCGCGGTCAATGAAAACCTGCGCGCTTTCGACGGAACGGTCTCACTGAAAATCAGCCGCTTCGGCCTGAGCACGAACCTGGAAGTTTTCAAATGGGAGTTTCGCAACAATCGCTATGCGACCCTGGATTATTCCGGCCTGATGCGTTTGCTTTCCATGGCATTCCTGGGCGATGAAAAACGCGACAACTACCTGAAAGAGAAATTCGGAGATGACATTCTGCCGTATCTGGAACAGCCTTATGAACTGAAGGCAGATCTCGGAGAGGATCCTTTCCGGAACACATTGGCCGCGGCAGAAGAAGTCTGGAGCAACGAAGAATATTTCCTGCTCGAGATCCTCGATAAGACACGGTATCCCGCACGGACATTCGCCGACGGGGAACTGACCGTAAACCTGAATAAAGATACGCTCTTCCTGTTCATCGAAAGTTTTGCGACATGGGCAGAAGAGAAGGATATGTACCGTCTGGCGGAGGATAAGATCCGCCTGGATGAGGCGCTGACCGCGGATATCGCAGCATGGACGGCAAATGACAGCTCCGAGATGCTCACACAACTGTGGGGGTCTTTCGTGCAGACCGAGGAAAAGCAGAGCGTACAGAAGACAGGGCAGTCCTGGGCGGCGATCCTGGCCGAGGCGAAAGAGGAATTACAGACAGATTCGGCGGCAGCCCGCGTGGTGTTCAATGCATTTGCCGAGCGATTAGGGCTCCCGGAGTTCGAGATCGATTTTTTCACGGACCGGATCGAGATTCGCGGAAAGACGGCGCAGGGCAGCCTGAGTTTGACCATACGAAGATAGACACTATTCGGTATAGTGTGCATGTATAAATATAGGAGGTACAAGATGGATATTTGGAGAATACTGGGACTCGACGGAAAGACCGAAGACAAAGACGTCATCCAGGAAGCTTACATGGAGCGCCTGATGCATGTCAATCCTGAGGATGATCCGGAAGGTTTCCAGCAGCTGCGGTCGGCGTTCGAGGAGGCTATGAAGATCGCCGACGGCCGTGGCGGGGACGAAGAAGAGAAGTTTGACGACTCCGAAGAAGGTCGCTTCATGCAGGATGTGGACGCGGCCTACAAGGACTTCCAGAAGAGGATCGATCCTGAGATCTGGAGGGAACTCATGGGTCGTGACGTGGTCGTGCGCCTGGATATGAAGGACACGATCTGCGAGAAGGTGCTTTCCTACCTGATGCGTCACTATCTGTTGCCGCATGATGTCTGGGGCGTGATCGTGGAGACTTTCTCCATCAACGAGAATATCGACGAACTGTCCGAGCATTTCCCGCGCGATTTCCTGGAATATGCGGTCAATAATGCCACTTACGACGACATGCTGGACTACACGAAGTTCGAAGAGGTCGGCGACTATCCGTATGACCACTACATTGACCTCGCGCTTTCCATCCATCGTGCGCTTAACAGCCCGGATTATGAGGGCTTGCAGCCGAGATTCGACGAGCTGTTCTCGCTCGGGCTGACGCACCCCTTCGGTCTGATCGAGCATGTGCGTTTCCTCGTTCTGAAGAAGGAATATGATATGGCGAAGTTTGAGGCGGAGCCGATCATCGAGGAATATGAAGATATGGCCATCGCGAGGATCATGATGGCCGAGATCGCGTCGCGTACAGAAGATTACGAGACGGCGCGCGAGTGGTATGAGAAGACGCTGGAGATCGCTCCGGAATCATACAATGCGAAATTGGGCGTGGCAGAGTGCATCATGCATGAGGGTGACTATGCCGAGGCGAAGAAGCGCTTCAAGGATATGCTGAGCATTAACCGCTTCGACACCTATGTTCACTCGTTGCTGACCCAGTGTAATGAGAAGATGATCGACGAGATGCGTACGAAGTACGAAGAGGATCCCGGCGACACTGCCAATTCGATCGAACTCATCTGGAGCTTGTACCAGAACTACATGTTCGACGATGCGATCAAAGTTCTTGAAGATATGCCGGTGCCGGAGGGACCGATGATCATGGATTATCACTACCTGTTCGGTCGTGTGCTCCTGCAGCAGGATAAGTACGCGGAAGCGAAGGAAAACTTCCTGGCATGGATCAAAGATTATGAAGTACATAAGGACGACGATGGTCCGGAAGAGGTGATGGACCGCAACCATGACCGTCGCGCATTGTCCTACTATTTTGTTGCGGAATGTGACCTCGAGACGGACGAGCAGAAATCTGATCCGCTGGCTTTGGAAGAGGCGCTCCAATACAACGACATCGCGATCAAAAATACGGCGCTGATCGAGCGGGACGACGATTCCGGCATGTGCTTTACCCAGCGTTCCATGATCCTGAACCGTCAGAAACAGTATGAAGAGGCGGCAGATTACGCGCAGAAAGCGATCGATGTCGAGCGCAACAACTATGATGCGCACATGCAACTGGGCTTTGCGCTCCAGAGCATGCGCATGTATAAGGACGCTGTCCGCGCATACCAGGATGCGATCTATTATTGCCCGTTCTACGTAAAACCGTATATAGATCTGATGGGTCTGTACGAAGAGGTCGATGCGACCGAGGCAGTGGAAGAGGTTTTGAACGACTTCCTGAAGCGCGAAGTGCCCAGTACATGGATCAAGGTGTACCAGGCGAGAGTCGCTCGCTGGAAGAAGGATTTAGACGGCGCACTCAAGATCATTGACCAGGCGATCGTTGATATGCAGGATCCCGAGAAGGACGACGTTCAGAAGAAGGATCAGGTCTACCACGAGAAGGCGTTGATCCATTATTACCGTGACGAATTTGACGAGGCGCTGAAGGCACTCGAAAAAGCCCGCGAAATAGCGCCCGATAACGGCCGTTACTATTTCTTCACGGGCAATGTATACTATGAGAAGAGGGATTTCGAAAACGCTCTCAAGTATTTCGAGACCTCACATAATATGGAACCGCAAAACCTGAACCCGTTGTTCCGGATGGCTGCGGCTGCCAGAGAGATGCGTAAGTTTGATCAGGCGAAAGAATATCTGGAAGAGGTCCGCAAGGTAGCTCCGGATCATTACATGCTCCATGGAAATCTTGGCGAGATCTTAGAGGACAGCGGGGATTATGAAGGCGCATTGGCCGAATACAGTCTGCAGTTGGATGCCGATGCGACTTCCTACTACGCGATCTCACGCGGCCTGATGAACTTCCGCCTGGGCTTCGAACAGGAAGCGGCGGCTGATTTCGAGCACGCGTGTGAACTGGATCCGGGCAATGGTTATTCGTACTACAACCGCGCGCGCATTTACATGGCGTCGAACCATCTGGAAGAAGCGATCAGCCTCTTACAGAAGGCGATCCTCGTATCGGAAGGTCACGTTCCGAAGATCTTCTACCGTTATCTGGCACGTTGCTACAGCCGCCTTAAGGATGTGGACCAGTTGGAAAAATCGGTGTACGAAGCCAGAAAACTGGGTCTTATCGACGATGAGACGGTAGCGGATACATTGCTGGAGGCTTACACGACCGGTGGTTTCACGGATCGCGCGGAAAAAATGCTGAAAGATTCGCCAGATATCTATTACAGTACCTGCGTAAAGGCGATCCTGAAGAAGCAGAACCTGATGCTTCTGGAGTTGAACCTGGCGAAAGACTATAAGAAGGACGGCGGAGCATGTCGTGCGTATGCGCGTGTGCTGATGCTTCGTGGTAAGTTCAAACAGGCAGTGGCTGTCTGGGAGGAATACCACAAATCGTATCGCTCGAGCAATACATTGCCCCTGGCTTACTGTTATAAGAAGATCGGGGCAGAAGCGAAGATGGACGAAGTTTTGCGCGCTCTGGAAGAGAGAGAAAAGCGTGAACTGAAAGACTATCAGGGACGCAAGCACGCCTTCTTCCAACTGGCGATGTGCTGTTATCTGCGCGGCAACTATACAAAGACCCGGGAATATCTCGAAGAGATGAAGAACGCACCGATCTGCGATTTCTGCAGAGAGGCCGGCTGCTACGAGGTAGACCTGGTGGAAGCGCTCCTGGCTCAGGCCGAAAAGGACAAAGCCCGTGCGCAATTACATTACGCGAAAGCATTTGAGAGTTGCAAGAACGATTTTGCCGTTTTTGCGGGACTCGGAGGTAAATTATGATCTTAGGTATTGATTTGGGTACCACCAACTCGTTGGTGGCCTACTATTCGGAGACCGGCCCGAAGATCATCCCGAACCGTCTGGGGGAGAACCTGACTCCTTCGGTGGTGAGCGTGGATGAGGAGGGCAATGTCTTCATCGGCAAGACGGCTCTGGAGCGCAAGGCACTGCATCCGATGGACACGGCAGAAGTGTTCAAACGCAGCATGGGCACCGCTAAGGAGTACGTTCTGGCCGGGAAAAAATATACTTCGGAGGATCTGTCTTCGTTCATCCTTCGTTCCCTGAAGGAAGACGCTGAGGTCTTCCTGGGACAGAAGGTGGAAGAGGCCGTAATCAGCGTTCCTGCGTACTTCAATGATGCACAGCGCCGCGCGACGAAGCGCGCCGGCGAACTGGCGGGACTGAAGGTCGAGCGTATGATCAGCGAGCCGACGGCCGCTGCGATCTCGTACGGCCTGCATGAGAAGGCGGAGAAAACGCGCTTCCTGGTATTCGACCTGGGCGGCGGAACCTTCGACGTTTCCATTCTGGAGAAATATAAAAGCGTGATGCAGGTCCGCGCGGTCGCAGGTGATAACTTCCTGGGCGGCGAGGATTTCACCACGATCTTATATCACATGTTCCTGAATAAGAGTAAACTGGATGAGAAGGATCTGGACACGAAGACCATGCTCCACATCCGTCGTCAGGCCGAGATCGCGAAGAAGGAGTTTTCCGACGGTCGCGAAGTCACCATGAAGGCAAAGGTCGGCGAGGAGGTCCTGGAGTGCAAGATCACAGAGGACGAGTATGAGAAGAACTGCCAGCTGCTTTTGGCACAGTTGCGTCGTCCGATCGAGCGCAGTCTGAAGGATGCGAACATCCGCCTGTCGGAGATCAGCGAGGTCGTTCTGGTCGGTGGTGCTACGAAGATGAGCATTGTCCGCAAATTCGTGACGAAACTATTCGGTCGCTTCCCGAATGTGTCGTTGAACCCGGATGAGGTCGTTGCCCTCGGCGCAGCCATCCAGGGCGCGATGAAGGAGCGTAACGAAGCGATCCGCGAGATCGTTATGACGGATGTCTGCCCGTTCACCCTCGGAACCGACGTGGTAGTCGGACGTGAGGGCGGCTTCATGGAGGCAGGGCATTTCTTCCCGATCATTGAGCGTAACACCGTCATTCCGGTGTCGCGTACCGAACGCCTGTACACGGCGAGCGATATGCAGCGTTCCATCCGTGTGGAGATCCTGCAGGGCGAAAGCCGTTTCTCCAAAAACAATATGAAACTGGGTGAGGTCGAGGTAGCCGTGCCGCGTAAGAAGGCGGGAGAGGAAGCCATCGACATCACTTACACCTACGATATCAACAGTATCCTGGAAGTCGTGGTCAAGGTCGTTTCCACCGGAGAGTCGAAGCGTATCGTGCTGAAGAAGGACGACGTTACGATGACGGATGAAGAGATCGATGCACGCTTCGAGAAACTGGCATCCCTGAAGATCCATCCCCGCGAAGAAGAGGAAAACAAACTCCTGCTGTTCCGCGGCGAGCGTCTGTACGAGGAGAGCATCGGCGACGTGAGAAGACTCATTGACCACGAGCTCCAACGCTTCGAACAAGTCCTCGACAAACAGGACCGCACCAAGATCGAAAAAGCACGCGACGAATTCCGTGAATTCCTCGATGGCATAGAAGATCAAAAGTGGGATGGCGATTGATATGATACAAGGCTCGAAAAGTCCCGGATGTGCATGCACGCATGCACAAGACGGACCTTGAGAGCCGAACAAACTTGAGCCATACCGATTTCCGAAGGAAAGCGAAGAGTATGGCGAATGTTTGTAGGATTTCGAGAGCGTCGCAGGCGCGGAGAAATCCGTAGTATCATATCAAAGTAGAGTAGGCTCGAAAAGTCCCGGATGTGCATGCACGCATGCACAAGACGGACCTTGAGAGCCGAACAAACATGAGCAGATTTTGCATTTTTAGGCTTGAAAAGCACATTGTTTTTGAACAAACCAATTGTTATACTGAACGTAATCGGGGCATTTCCCGCACGAACGAATAAATCAAAGGAGTTAGTGGTTCTATGAAGTACGGTTTTTTTGATGAAACGAACAAAGAGTACGTGATCACTCGTCCGGACACACCGGCACCCTGGGCCAATTACCTCGGCTCGCCGGAGTACGGCGCCATCATTTCCAATAATGCAGGCGGCTACAGTTTCGTAAAGAGCGGAGCGAAGGGACGTATCATCCGTTATCATTTCAATGAAGATGATACCCCCGGAAGGTACATCTACCTGCGTGACGAGGAGACCGGCGATTACTGGTCGGCATCCTGGCAGCCGGTCGGCAAAGATCTCAAGGATTACGAGAGTGAGTGCCGTCATGGTCTGGCTTATACCCGCATCTCCGCGAAGTACGCGAAGATCGCTTCCGAGGTACTGTATTATGTTCCCTTGGATAAGACTTATGAAGTTTGGAAGCTGAAACTGACTAACGATTCTGATAAGGAGCGCACGATCGCAGCGACCGGTTTCGTTGAGTTCACCAACGAGAGCAACTACGAGAACGACCTCGTAAACCTGCAGTACACACTGTTTATCACACGCACCTATTTCTACGGCAATAAGATCGTTCAGACGATCAATGAGAACTGCACGGATGCTGCCCGCAAGGACCATTCGACCACAGGACGCGAGCGATTCCTCGGTATGATCGGTTCTCCCGTCAGTTCTTACTGCGGCGATAAGGCGGCCTTCCTGGGCAGCTACCGCAGTTACAGAAACCCGATCGGCGTTGAGAGCGGCAATCTGGGCAATCACCTCAACTACAACGACAACGCCTGCGGAGCATTGACCACAAAGATCACATTGAAGCCCGGCGAGTCGAAGGAGATCGTATTCCTGCTCGGCCAGTATAACGACAAAGAGGCGGAGCAGCTGCTGCAGGGTTACGCAGATCCTGCGAAGGCAGAAGAGGAACTTTGCGAGCTCAAGAAGTACTGGTATTCCAAGCTGGAGAACTTCCAGGTTGAGACACCGGATGAGAACTTCAACGCGATGATCAATACATGGAACGCTTATCAGTGCTTCATGACCTTCATCTGGTCCCGCGCGGCTTCCTTCATCTACTGCGGACTTCGTAATGGTTATGGCTATCGTGACACCGTTCAGGATATCCAGGGCGTGATCCATCTGGATCCGGCCGCTGCCTGCGAGAAGATCCGTTTCATGCTTTCCGCACAGGTAGATAACGGCGGCGGACTTCCGCTCGTTAAGTTCGACCATAATGCAGGACATGAGGACACGCCGGACGATGCTTCCTATGTGACCGCGACCGGGCATCCCGCATACCGCGCAGACGATGCTTTGTGGCTCTTCCCGACCATCAAGAAGTATCTGGGCGAGACGGGCGACACCGCATTTATCGACGAGGTCATCCCGTACGCAAACCGCGACGAGGGTACCGTTTATGATCACCTGAAGAGAGCCATCAATTTCTCGATGGAGCGTCTGGGTAATCATGGCATGCCGGCCGGACTTCACGCCGATTGGAATGACTGCCTGCGTCTGGGTAAGAAGGGTGAGTCGACCTTCGTTGCGTTCCAGCTGTACTATGCATTTACCGTAATGAAAGAGTATGCAGAGGAAAAGAAGGACACCGAGTACCTTGCATATCTGAATAAGACTCAGGCGGAGCTGCGCGAGCTTCTCGCAGGTCTGTGCTGGGAAGACGACCGTTTCATCCGCGGTTTCAAGGAGGACGGACAGGTCATCGGTTCGAAGAAGGATCCCGAGGCGAGCATGTGGTTGAATCCGCAGTCCTGGGCTGTTATCAGCGGACTGGCATCGAAGGAGCAGGCGGAACTGGCACTGGAGTCCGTACACCGCGAACTCAACACCGCATACGGCTGCCGCGTTATGGCATCTTCGTACCATGAGCACGCATTCGACGGAGCATTGGCCCTGTTGTTCAATGGTTCCACGAAGGAGAACGGTGGTATCTTCTCACAGCCGCAGGGATGGATCATCCTGGCAGAGGCTCTGATGGGACACGGCGACCGCGCTTATGAGTACTTCAAGGAGAGTTCGCCTTCGACCATGAACGAGAAGGCAGAGATCCGTCGTCTGGAGCCGTACGTACATGGACAGTTCACCGAGTCGGTCGAGAGCCCGTTCGAAGGACGTTCGCATGTACACTGGCTGACCGGTACCGCATCGACCGTTATGGTTGGTTGCGTTGAGGGTATCCTCGGTATGCGCCCCGACCTGCACGGACTGCGTGTGGCACCTTCGATCCCTTCCGAGTGGAAAGAGGTTACCATCAAGAAGAGCTTCCGTGGAAAGAAGCTGAACATCCGCATCGAGAATCCGAACGGAGTGCAGGGCGGATATAAGAGCCTGTCGGTCAATGGACAGGTGCTCGCAGACAACTACATTCCTGAGGATCTTCTGACCGCAGAGACCGAAGTAGTTCTGACAATGTAATGATCCGGGCAGTTTCGGCTGCCCCTGAATAGTTAAGCAGGCCCGGTTTTCGAACCGGGTCTGTTTATTTGTCGGGGCATCGACGGCGGCAGGGTGCTCGCAGAGGATTTAGTTGTATTTGACAATGTGTTGTGATAGAATATAGTATGATTTTTTGCGTGCCCGTTTCGGGTCGTGGGAGATCACGGTTTGATCTAGTTTATATGACGATGAGGTTATTATGAGAAGAAAGATAGTAATGTTTGGGCTGGGGGCCTGTTTGTTGGGTTTGACGGGGTGTGATATGTTTTCCTCTTCGCCGAAGAGTACGTCATCATATGTTGAGACGACAGAGGCGGTGCCGGATACGGTGGCGCAGGTCACTACATCGGCAGTTTCCGGGGCACAGCCGGCATCACAGAATGAAACGGTACCGTCGGCAGAGGCAGTGACGACGCCGGGAACGACGAAGGCTCCTGTGCAGATCCCGACGACAGCAGTTGTAGAAACGGCAGATCCAATGATCTCGACCAGAGATGCTTCTGATTCGATGAGGCAGGTGGAGTTTTCGTTGTTTGATTTCACATATCACTACGATAATCCGGAACAAAACTTTTATGCTACCTTGTTGATCCCGCAGGTGTATACGAAGGACAAGGCATTGTATAAAACGATCAATGACAGCCTCATTCAGAATTCTGAGGCCGATTTTCGTAAGAACATCGTGCTGAAAGACCTGGAAGTTACGTCCTACTATGAGATCATGACGGAAAATGACGAGATTCTTTCGTACTACATGACCCGCAGACTGCATCACCTGGATACGGAAGGCGGCGTGTATCGTGAATACGATGAGATGAAGAGTGCATTTACCATGGAAAGACGCACGGGTAAGGTCTATTGCCTGGAGGATGTCTATGGAATGGATCAGGTCGTTGCCGATATCAAAGCAGGTAACTATACCGTGATCTCGGGCGATCCGTCCGTGTTCTCAACATTTACCGATGAGCAGTTATCGATGTTATATAGCAAGTACACAACGGTCACGAGAGACGATGACCATAAATACGACTTTTACCTGAAGGACGGCAAGGTCTGTGTATTGATCTGGGCCGGCCAGAATTACGGCGGTTACGTACGCCTGCAGCTCGGAGATTCGAAGCTTCAGACGGCAGCCCAATAGAAAGTGAGCATGGTGTGAAATGATGCAAAAGATCGGAAAGATCATCAAAAAAGAACTCATGCTGACGGTGGCAGTGATCGCGGCCCTGATCTCGCTGATCATCACGCCGCCGAGCCGGGAGACCTTCAGTAAGATCGACTGGCGTACCCTGGGAACGCTGTTCATGATGCTGACAGTCCTGGAAGCCTTCAAACGCGAGAACATCTTTCAACCGCTTATGAAGTTTTCCGGGCGGTTTAAGACCATGCGCGCCCTGTCCCTGTTTTTGGTCTTCGGGGTGTTCTTCACCTCGATGTTCGTGACCAATGACGTGTCGCTGCTGATCTTCGTGCCGCTGACCATCAGTTTGTTTCGTTACGCCGGACGGGAGCAGTACATCCTGCCGGTCCTGACATTTGAAAATATCGCGGCCATCCGCGGCTCCCTGCTGATGCCGTTCGGAAGCCCGCAGAACTTGTTTATCTATAGTCGCTCGGGAGTATCGGTGCAGCAGTTCATCCTGCATATGTCACCGCTGTTTTTTATGTCCGGAGCGCTTTTGATCTGCTTTATCTGCTTTTTGTACCGTAAGGATCCGCACGAAAGCGCGCGCCCGAAGGATGCCTCGAAAGAAGCCGAGTTTTTCAAACCTCTGCAAAAGGAGAGGGCGATCTACCGTCGTCTCTATCTGGCCCTGTTCGCCATCGTACTGGCGACCATCGTGACGCGTACCGAATACTGGCCTTACGTGACCGCCTTCGTCACGGTCAGTGTGTTCTTCATTGACCGCAGGATCTTCTTGAAGACGGACTACGTGTTGCTTTTGACCTTTCTTTGCTTCTTCGTGTTCTCGGCGTCGATCACCGAGAACCCTTCGATCGCGAATGCGCTTTCGGGCGCGGTCGCCGAAAATGAATATTGGTGGGGCATCCTGCTTAGTCAGCTGATCTCGAATGTGCCTGCCTCCATCGTTTTATTCCCGTTCTCGACAAACGTGGCAGGACTGCTGTACGGCGTCGACACGGCAGGATTATGTTCCATTATCGGATCGTTGGCATCCGTTATCAATTACCGCATCTATGTGCGTGAATATCCCGGAAAGGGCAGGGATTTCCTGAAGGTATTTACCGCGATCTCCCTGTTGTTCTTTGCGTTCGTCGTATTGCCCGGATTTTTCATTTCGAAGTGGCGGTTTTGATCAGTTGGAGACACCGGGGACGTGGTGACACCGGGGACGGTTCTTTTTGTCACATGTCACATGGTGACACTGGGGACGGTTCTTTTTGTCACATGTCACATATGTCCGAAAACGCTCGTAAACGGCGTTTTCAGGCCACATGGCTCACTGCTTGCGCAAGTCCCGCGCTGTCGGCGCTTTGCGCCTTTACCAGCGCTCCATCCTTCGCGGTTCTCGCCCCACTTCGTTGGGCTTCACCGCTCATGATGGGCGTTCGCCATATGTCCGAAAACGCTCGTAAACGGCATTTTCAGGCCACATGGCTCACTGCTTGCGCACAGGTTGAAGAAAACGATTGTTTATGGTATAATCTTTTATAGAGTTTTCGTATGTTCTGCCTAGGCGGTAACGGTTGTCAGGGGATGTTTAGGAGGGTCGTTTATGGGTAATGAGCCTACTTGTATTCGTGAGATGAGTGAGCAGCGGGAAGAGCTGGTCTTGAGCCCGTATGCCTGCAAAAGCAAAAATTCCAAAGGACGTAAGATACAGGAGCCGGAGTGCGACGTGCGTACGGTGTATCAGCGGGATCGCGACCGCATCGTGCACAGTAAGGCATTCCGCCGTTTAAAGCATAAAACACAGGTGTTTCTGGCACCGGAAGGCGACCATTACCGCACGCGCCTGACGCATACCCTGGAGGTATCCCAGATCTCGCGTACGGTGGCCAGAGCATTGAACTTAAATGAGGATCTGACCGAGGCGATCGCCCTGGGACACGACCTCGGACATACGCCGTTCGGACATTCCGGCGAGCGCATCCTCGACGAGGAGATGCGTAAAGTCGGCCGTCGTTTCATTCACAGCGAGCAGAGCTTGCGCGTGGTGGATATTCTGGAACGGGACGGCGAGGGCCTGAACCTGACCGAAGAGGTTCGGGACGGCATCCTGAACCACGGGACATCGTCCACGCCGCACACGCTGGAAGGACAGATCGTCCGCATCTGCGATAAGATCGCATACATTAACCACGATATTGACGACGCGATCCGCGCCCGTGTCCTGACGGAACGCGATCTGCCGCGTCCTTGCACTGATATCCTGGGTAAAAGCGTGCATGACCGCCTGAACCACATGATCCATGACCTGATCATCAACAGTTTTGAGAAGGATCATATCTCACTGACTCCCGATGTGCAGTCGGCGATGAGCGAGTTACGGACCTTCATGTTCGCCCATGTTTACACGAGCAATATCGTGAAGGCAGAAGAGAAGAAAGCACAGGAGCTGATGCGGAAGCTGTACTATCACTTCCTGGAGCAGTTCGGATCACTGCCCAAAGAATATATCGAATTACGAATGAGATACAACGAGATCCCGGAGGTCGTGGTCTGCGATTACATCGCCGGCATGACCGACAACTATGCGATCAAAACCTTCCAGGATCTGTTCATCCCGATGGGATGGGAGTAAAACAGAGGATAAACTATGCGTTGGAATGAGGACTTTATCGAAGAGGTACGTGTGAGAAACGACATCCTGGATGTGGTTTCCGGCTACGTGCGCCTGAAACGCAACGGCGGCAGCTATTTCGGCCTCTGTCCCTTCCACAACGAGAAAACTCCTTCGTTTTCCGTGACCCCTTCGAAGCAGATGTTTTACTGCTTCGGCTGTCATCGCGGGGGCAATGTCATCAACTTCGTCATGGAGTATGAGAACTATACCTTCAGTGAGGCGGTCGCGCAGCTGGCAGAGCGCGTGGGCCTGCAGGTTCCGGAAAATGAAAGCACTTCCGCCGAGAGAGCGGCGGATTATCTGAAGCAGCGTTTGCTGGAGATCTACAAAAAGACCGGCCAGTTTTATTATCGTGCGCTGCACGCACCGATCGGCAAAAAGGGCTATGAATACCTGCGCGGACGCGGACTCTCGGACGAGACGATCCGCCGTTTCGGCTTGGGTTATGCGCCGGTCCTGCCGCCGGATCAGTCCCTGTACGCCTACCTGAAAAAAGAAGGCTATACGGACGACGAATTAAAGAAAAGTTCCCTGTTCCGATTCACGGAAAAGGGTGTCAAAGATTTCTTCTGGAATCGTGTGATGTTCCCCATTTTGAATGAGAGAAATAAGGCGATCGCGTTCGGCGGCCGCGTCATGGGCGACGGCGAGCCGAAGTACTTAAACTCACAGGAAACGGTCGTTTTCGAGAAGTCGAGAACGCTTTATGGCCTGCATGAGGCGAGAAGGGCCAGAGAGAACTATATGCTGCTTTGCGAGGGCTACATGGACGTCATTTCCCTCCATCAGGCAGGTTTCAACAATTCTGTGGCGGCCCTTGGTACCGCATTTAACGAGCGCCACTGCATGATCTTGCGCCGCTATACGAACGAGGTCATTCTGACCTTCGACAGCGACGGCGCCGGCCAGGATGCCGCGAAACGCGCCATCCCGTTTTTGAAGGACGCGGGCATCATGATCCGCGTGCTGGATATGAAACCGTATAAGGATCCCGATGAATTCATCAAGAATCTCGGGGCTGATGCGTTCCGCGAGCGGATCAACAACGCGAGAAATTCCTTCCTGTTCGAGATCGACGTGATGCGTAAGGCGGCCGATCTGTCGGATCCGGCGAAGAAGACGCAGTTTGAAAAGAACGTCGCAACAAAGCTGATGGAATTCTCGGATGAACTGGAGAGAAACAATTATACCGAGGCGGTATGTCGTGAGTTCAATATCGACATCGGAAGCATGAAAAGGACCATCACCGCATTGGCCGCAAAAGGATATGAACCGCCGAAGGCGTCACAGACGCCCGCGATGTCGACGCGGCAGCAACGCGAGGAAGAAGCACGCGACCGCTCACTGAAGGCGCAGAAGGTTTTGCTGACCTGGATCAGCGAGAAGCCGACGCTGTACGCAAAGATCGAGAACCTGATCACGGCGGAGGATTTCACCGATCCGATCTACGCGAAGGTCGCTGCGGAAGTGCTCGCGCAGGCGAAAAACGGTGATGTTCAGCCGGCTCAGATCATGAGCCGATTTACCGGCGAAACGGAAAATGCAAACCGCATCGCCGAACTGTTTAACACGAAACTGGAGCACGAGGAGGGCACGAACCTTTCTCGCGCGTTTGAAGAAGTCGTTCGCAGAGTAAAAGAGGATGGCTTGAATAACCTGGCGAAATCGGCAACGAGTGTTTCCGTGATCCAGTCGATCATGAAACAGCGGAGCCAACTGGCAAAATGGAAGTGTGACGCACTGGAATAGGAGGCCGGCATGATGCTTTCGAAACGCTTGCAGACCGTGGCGGATATGATCTCGCCGTCGGCGATCTACGCCGATATCGGCTGCGATCACGGCTATCTTCCCATTTACCTGGTAAGTACGAATAAGGCAGACCGCGCGATCGCGATGGACCTCCGGAAGGGGCCGCTGGATCGCGCCCGCGAGCATGTGCGGGAATATGGTCTGGAGGATAAGATCGAGCTTCGTTTGAGCGACGGGGCGGATGCGCTTTCCGTGAAGGATGCGGTCGATACGATCACCGTTACCGGCATGGGCGGACGTCTGCTTCTGCGCATCATCGAGCGCGGGGACACAGTGTTTCGGGCGGCGCGCGATATCTTCGTGAGCCCGCAGTCGGACATCCCGCTGGTCCGCAGGAAATTGACCGAAGAGGGCTATACGATCGTGGATGAAACGATGGTCGAAGACGCCGGGAAATACTACGTGATCCTGCATCTGCAGCCGGTGACTTCCGGCACGCCGACGCGGGAACTTACGAAACTGGAACTGATGTACGGGGCTTGCATTCACACGAAGAAAGACCCGGTTTTATATGAATTTTTGAAGAAGGAGCAGAAGCAGACGCGAAAGATCTGCAGCTCCCTGAAAGATACGACGACCGAAGCCGCGCAGGCAGCTTGCAAGAAGGCTGACGAGAAGCTGGAACTGATCGAGCAGGGACTGGCGGCGCAGGCGGAGCAGGAGGATGTATATGGCAGATAAGATGATCAAGATCACATTGGACGGGGAGGTATTTAACGTACCCGAAGGAACGACGTACCTGGATCTGGTGCGTCAGAAATATCCCGGAGACCTGGGGATCGTTTTGGTGAAGGAGGGCAGCGACCTGCGTGAGCTTCGCTACGCTCCGCATGACGACGTCGAGGCCGTTTCGGTCAATACGACCACGTCGGGTGGCATCGAGACCTACCGCCGCAGTACGACCTTGCTGTTTTTGAAGGCAATGTACGACACGATCGGCTATAAGAATCTCAAGCAGGTGAAGGTGCAGTTTTCCGTCAGCCGCGGCTATTTTTGTGAGGTGACCGCGGAGGATGTTACCCTGGACGAGGAGCTGATCGCAAAGGTAAAAGCCTGCATGCAGAAGATGGTGGAGGACGACCTGCCCATCGAGAAGGAGAGCGTTCCGACCAGCGAGGCAGTGAAACTGTTCCATCGCTATGGAATGTACGATAAAGAGAAACTGTTTCGGTTCCGCCGCGTCAGCCGCGTGAACCTGTATAAGATCGACCGTTTCCGCGACTATTTCTACGGCTACATGGTACCGTCGACGGGCTATCTGAAGTACTTCGATCTTCACCTTTACGAGCACGGGATCGTGCTGCAGATGCCGATCAAGGCCTGCCCGAACGTCGTGCCCCCGTTTGAGCCGCAGAATAAGGTGTCGCATGCATTGATCGAGTCCAATGTATTCTCGGCGAAGGTTGGCGTGGACACGGTCGGCGACCTCAACGAGGCCATCGTAAACGGAACGATCCAGGAACTGATCCTGGTGCAGGAAGCCCTGCAGGAGCAGAAGATCGCGGAGATCGCGCGCCAGATCAAGGAGCGCGAGGGTGTGAAATTCGTCATGATCGCGGGACCGTCGAGCTCCGGCAAGACGACGTTTTCCTACCGCCTCTCCGTGCAGTTGCGCGCGCATGGCCTGGTGCCGCACCCGATCGGCGTGGACAACTATTTCGTAAACCGCGAAGACAACCCGAAGGACGAATTCGGCAACTATAATTTCGAGGATCTCGACAGCATCGACACGGCGCTGTTCGACAGCAATATGAACGCCCTGCTGAAGGGCGAGGAAGTCGAACTTCCGTACTACAACTTCAAGACGGGTCACCGCGAGTATCGCGGCGAGATGTTGAAACTTGGGGCGAATGACATCCTTGTGGTGGAAGGCATCCACTGCCTCAACGAGAAACTTTACGCGACCCTGCCGAAGGAGAACATGTACAAGGTCTACATCAGCGCATTGACCCAGTTGAATGTCGACGAGCACAACCGCGTTTCAACGACCGACGGTCGCCTGATCCGCCGTATGGTGCGCGATTCGATGCACCGCGCGATCACGGCATCGCAGACATTGTCCCGTTGGGAGAGCGTACGCAAGGGCGAGGAGAAGAACATCTTCCCGTACCAGGAGACGGCGGACGTAGTATTCAACTCGGCGCAGATCTACGAACTGGCGATCCTGAAGCTCTACGCGGAGCCGTTGCTGTTCGGCGTGGATAAAGAGAGCCCTGAGTATTCCGAAGCGAAGCGTTTGCTGAAGTTTTTGGATTACTTCCTGCCGTTGCTTCCGGAGCAGATCCCGAGCAATTCGATCCTGCAGGAGTTCATCGGCCACAGCATTTTCAATGTCTGACCGGCTGCAAGCCCTGACTTGACGAATTATCGGAAACCATATAAAATATCGGTGTGTGCTCATTGGAACAGGTTAGAGCACCCGGGAGGACGACTATGAGGTATCATTTGGATGAGTTCAGCATAGCGGATAACAAAGTTTTGATCCGCGGATGGGCGGCTTCTGAATGCAAACAGGATCGGATCGATTACGCGATCCTGGATAAACAAAAGAAAAACGTCGAGGTGAAGATGTCAAAGATCCACCGGCCCGACGTTGCTTTAGAGATGTACGATGATCTGAGTTTCAACAAACTCGGCTTCTATATCATTGCGCCTCTCATGGACTGTATGTATCTCGTTTTTACCGTAAAGAACGAGAACGGTGAGGTCACTCAGAAGAATGCAGTCCATTTCGGTAAATGGAATATGCGTGGCCGCTCGGCGTTGGAGAAGACTCCCATCCTGGAGAGTTACCGCTACATCCGCCGGAACGGCTTTGCTAAGTATATGACCAAATCGTTCAAAAAGGTGTTCAAAACGGACCAGAATAATTACGTCCGTTGGTTCGCCCTGCACAAACTGTCAGAAGAGGAGCTCGCTAAGCAGGCAGAGACCCGTTTCAGCCATCGTCCGCTGATCAGCATCGCTGTCCCGCTGTACCATACTCCGATCAAATATCTGGACGCCATGATCGAATCCGTGACCGCGCAGACCTACAAAAACTGGGAACTGTGCCTGGCAAACGGAAGTCCGGAAGATGAAAAACTGAAGAGTGCGCTGGCAGCGCATCAGGCGCGTGATAAGCGCATCCGCGTGACGGAGCTGGAAGAGAACCTCGGCATTGCGGGCAATACAAACGCAGCCCTTGCGCTGGCAAAGGGCGAGTTCATCGCGCTTTTGGACCATGATGACATGCTGGCCCCGAATGCGTTGTTTGAGTATGTAAAAGTGCTCAATGAGCATCCGGACTACGACATGTTCTACAGCGATGAAGACAAGGTCGATGAAGGCGGAAAGAAGCATTTTGATCCGAACTTCAAGCCGGATTATAATCCGGATCTGTTCATGACCAACAACTATATCTGCCACTTCTTCATGGTGAAGAAGGACATTGTAGATAAGATCGGCGGTTTCCGCCCCGGTTACGACGGCGCGCAGGATTACGATTTCATTCTCCGCTGCATCGAGAACGGCAATCATATCCACCATGTTCCGCAGATCTTATATTACTGGCGCAGCCATCGGAATTCGACGGCGCGCGATTTCTCCAGCAAGGAGTACGCGTACGACGCCGGACGCCGTGCCCTCCAGGATCATTTTGACCGTCTGGGCATGAATATCACGACACATTACGGGCCGCAGTTCGGCTGGTATTCTAATGAATATCATCTGGCGACGCATCCGCTGGTTTCCGTCATGATCCCGAATAAGGATCACGTTCCGGACCTGAAGCGTTGCCTCGATTCGATCTACGAGCGCGTGACCTATGATAATTTCGAGATCATCGTGATCGAGAATAACAGCACCGAGCCGGAGACCTTCGCGTACTACGAGGAGATGGTGGAGGCGCACGATAACTTCCGTGTGGTTTACTATGAGGGCGGTTTCAACTACGCCGCGATCAACAACTTCGGTTTTGAGTCGGCGCTCGGAGATTACGTTCTCCTTCTGAACAATGATGTGGAAGTCATTTCGGACAATCTGTTCGAGCATATGCTCGGTTTCTGCATGCGCGAGGATGTCGGCGTTGTCGGCGCGAAGCTTTACTACGATGACGAGACGATCCAGCACGCGGGCGTAGTGGTTGGCGTGAACGGCGTAGCCGCGCACGCATTTGCCGGAATGAGCCGCGTCGAGCTCGGGTACATGGCCCGTGCGGTCGTATGCCAGAACTACAGCGCCGTGACTGCGGCCTGCATGATGGTAAAGAGTTCGGTCTATCGCGAACTTGGCGGACTGGACGGCGAGAATTTCGCCGTAGCGTTCAATGATATCGATTTCTGCCTGCGCGTCGGCGAGAAGGGATACCGTGTCGTTTTCGATGCGGAAGCGGAACTGTACCACTCCGAATCGAAGTCCCGCGGTTACGAGGATACACCGGAGAAGATGGAGCGTTTCAGCAAGGAGATCGATTGTTTCTTTGCACGCTGGAAGCCTTTTGTGGAGCAGGGCGACCCCTGTTACAATCCGAATTTTTCGAAGGACAATGCCCGGTTTGAACTGGACACGATCCCTGTAAAGTTTATGAATTTCAAGAAGAGATCGTAAACCGATAGTGAACGGTCCGGGCTGCCGGGCCGCGAATAGGAGCACCCGCACATCGTGCGGGTGCTATCAACAAGAAGAACTTTTTTGAGGAAGACAGATGGAGAAAAACGAGTACACGAGCGGCGTGACCGCGGCTGCCCTGGACGAGATCCGGCTGGGCCTTTCGCGGATGCGCAAACTGTTGGAACTCCTCGGGGATCCGCAGGACCAACTGAAGATCGTGCATGTGGCGGGGACCAACGGCAAGGGTACGGTGATCGCCTTTTTGAAGTCTGTTTTATGTCAGGATCCGAAGCGGAAGGTCGGCGTGTTTACGACGCCGGCGGTGTTTACGCCGTACGAGGTCCTGAGCGTAAATGCAAAGAATATCACGGCGCGAAGGATGCGAGCGCTGACCGAAGAGGTAAATGCAGTATGCGAGAAGCATTTTCCGAAAGAGGACGCGCCGAGTCCGTTTGAGCGATTGACGGCGAAGGCCTTCCTGTATTTTGCCAGGGAGAAAGTTGATATCGTTTTGCTGGAGACTGGTCTGGGCGGCGACCTGGACGCGACGAACGCTTATGAGACGCAGTCGCAGCTGTGCGCGGTGTTGACGTCGGTAGGCATGGATCACATGGATTTCCTCGGCGATACGACGGCGCAGATCGCGGCGCATAAGGCCGGGATCTTTCGCGAGGGGCGGCCCGTGATCCTGGGGAAGAACATCCCTGCGGATGCGATGGACGTGGTACGGAAGACGGCGGGCGAGAAGCATTGCCCGGTGATCGAGAGCGAAGCGTATCTCGGAAAAACTGCGAAGATCAAGCTTGCGATGGCGGGACGGGCGGCCGCGGAAAATGCTGCCTGTGCCTATGCATGTTTACAGGAACTGAAGAAGGCAGGCTTCGCGATCGACGAAGCGCAGATCCGCCGGGGACTGGCCGAAACAGCACTGCCGGGACGGTTTGAGATCCTTCCCGTGAAGGGCAGAAGAGACCACGTGGTCATTTTGGACGGCGCACATAATCTGCCGGCCGCAAAAAGCTTTGCGGAAAGTATAAAAAGCGATTGGAAAGACTATAAAAAAATCATAGTTTGTGGTATGCTTAAAGATAAGGATTACCCCGCCGTTTTGCGACAGATCGCAGGGACGGCGCCCGATGTGGTGTATTTCGGGGCGACACGCGGGAAACGCGGACTGGCTGCGGTTACATTGGCCGAAGAGTTTGAGAAACTCGAAGCAGTGAAAACTTGCAGGATCCGCAGATTCGGAAGCGTGAAGCAGGCATTTTCCGAGGCGATCTCGGAGGCCGGAACGATGCAGGGAAAGGTCCTCGTCGCTGCTCTTGGTTCGTTTACATTTCTCGAACCGCTGCGAAAGACGGCGATCGAAGGCATGAAATCATAAGGAGTTTACAATGGATAAGAAAAAGATCGAAAAGGGTGTACGCATGATCCTGGAGGGCATGGGAGAGGATCCGGACCGCGAGGGACTGTTGGAGACACCCGCGCGTGTGGCCCGCATGTATGAGGAGATATTCGCAGGGTACGAGGAGGATGCTTCCAAGCATCTGTCCAAGCAGTTTTCCGGCTGCAATACCGACCTCATCCTGGAGAAGGACATTCCGTTCTACTCTATGTGCGAGCATCATATGGTGCCGTTCTACGGTAAGGCGCACATCGCCTACGTTCCCGGTAAGAAGGTAGCCGGCCTGTCGAAGCTGGCGCGCACCGTTGAGGTGTATGCGAAGCGTCTGCAGTTGCAGGAGCGCATGACCAGCCAGATCGCGGATTCGATCATGAAGGATCTGGGCGCGAAGGGCGTGATGGTCGTGATCGAGGCTGAGCATATGTGCATGACCATGCGTGGCGTTAAGAAGCCTGGAAGCAAGACCGAGACTTATGTGCGTCGCGGCGTGTTTGAGGATGAAAACCTCACCGCGCGCGTATTGTCGATGATCAAGGGCGCATAGTTTCAAAAGGATCTGAAGATGAAGATAGGAAACAGGGAATTTGATTTTGAAAACCATACGTATGTGATGGGAATATTGAATATCACACCGGATTCGTTTTCCGACGGCGGTAGATATACGACGTTGGATACGGCGCTGATCCAGGTGGAGCGCATGCTCTCCGAGGGGATGGACATCCTCGATATCGGTGGCATGTCGACGCGCCCGGGGCATGAGTTCATCACGGAGGAGGAAGAGATCCGCCGCGTGATCCCCGTGCTGTCCGAGGTGAAGAAGCGCTACGATGTGCCGATCTCCGTGGACACGTACCGTTCGAAGGTCGCGAGGGCGTCGATCAACGAGGGCGCAGACTTGATCAATGATATCTGGGGACTGAAAAACGATCCTGCGATGGCGAAGGTCGTCGCGGATTCAGGCGTATGCTACTGCCTGATGCACAACAATGAAAACATCATCACGGAAAATGTCGTGGAGGGTGTGATTGCGGATCTGGAGGAGAGCCTTCGGATCGCGGATGCGGCCGGCATTGACCGCGGAAAGATCATCCTGGATCCGGGCATCGGGTTCGCGAAGAACACCGAGGGGAATCTGATCCTGCTGAACCATCTGGCGGACCTGCATCGTTTCGGCCTGCCGCTTCTGCTGGGATGCTCGCGCAAATCCGTGATCGGAAATACTCTGGACCTTCCGGCAGGTGACCGCCTGGAGGGCACGTTGGTGACGACGACACTGGCGGTTTTGGCACGCTACGGCATCGTCCGCGTGCATGATGTAAAAGAAAACCTGCGTACGATCGCGATGACGGAAGCGATCCGCAACAGCTAGGGGAATGCTTATGAATTTGTCTATGATAGATCAGATCTTTATCAATGAGGTTCCGTTTTACGCGAACCACGGCGTTTTTGCCGAGGAGAAGAGCCTCGGCCAGACGTTTATGTTGTCGTTGGTGCTGTACGTTCCTATGGAGCGCGCGGCGGCAAAAGACGACCTGAAGAAGACCATCCATTACGGGGAGGCGACGCAGAAGGCGGTCGCGTTTCTGCAGGAGAATACGTATGGCCTGCTGGAGACGGCGGCGCACCGGCTCGCGATCTATCTGCTAGATGAATTCCCGCTGCTGAAGGGCGTTACCGTAAAACTGGCGAAGCCCGGCGCACCCGTCCGCTTTTCGTTCCAGTCGCTCGGCGTGAGCGTGACCCGTTCGCGGCACATCGCTTATCTGTCGCTGGGCTCGAACCTGGGTGACCGCAAAGCCATGCTGGACGCAGGCATTGACCGATTAAAACAAAACCCGGAGATCCGCGTAAAGAAGGTCTCCGAATATATCAATACACCGGCCTGGGGCTACACTGAGCAGCCGGATTTTCTGAACGCGGCGGTCGAGGTTTCGACGACGCTGTCGCCGGAGATGCTGCTGGCGGCCTGCCAGGACGCGGAGCAGTCGCAGAACCGCACACGCCAGATCCATTGGGGACCGCGCACGCTGGATGTCGACATCCTGCTCTACGATGACGAAGTGATCTCGACACCGGAGCTCGTGATCCCGCACCCGCGGATGACCGAGCGCGCGTTTGTGCTGCAGCCCATGACGATGATCGCGCCGGGGGCGTGTCACCCCGTGCTGCATCTGAACATGGAGCAGTTACTGGAAAGATTAAACAGGAAAGAGGATGACTGATGATCGATTACGAACCGATATTATACCGCACTTTACAGAAGGCCGACCTGTATGAGGGTCTGTGCGAACTGTTTTCGATGCACGAGGCGAACGATCCCACGACACTTACGATCTACGAGCAGACATTTTCCGCTCTGCTCGGGAAACTGATCGCGGATATCGCGGAGCGCTACGGCCTGTCCGGCAACCTCGCGCATGTTTATCTTACTTATGCGCTGATCAACTCGGAAAATGCGTTCTCGCTGGCTTTGGAGCGTCGTCCGGAGGGGAAGCCCGTGGACGCGCACCTGGAGCGTCTGGCGCGCCAGGATCTGCAGCATTTCATGCATTTATATGCCTGCGATTTCACCGCGCCCATCGAGGATGAAGTGAAGAAGGACATTTTCCGCGATTACACCTGCATGACGGGCGGTCGCGTGCGTTATCCGCTCGAGACGGTCAATGATGTCAACGTTCTGGCGCGTCAACTGGGACACGCGGCGTACGAGGGCGACCTTGACGCGTTCTGCGGCTATTTGGAGCGTTTCTATCGCAACATCGGCGTGGGTAAACTTGGCCTGTATAAGGCCTTCCGCATGTCGGAGAAGGTCATCAGCGGTGGCAACACTACGGTCGTGCTGGAGCAGATGACACACTGCAGCACCTTTACCTTTGATAATCTTGTAGGCTACAAGGATCAGGTCCGCATGCTTTGCGACAACACGGAGAGCTTCCTCGCGGGCAGATCTTGCAACAACGTGCTTTTGTTCGGCGACAGCGGTACCGGCAAAAGCTCCAGCATCAAGGCCTGCATGAATAAATACTTCCAGAGCGGTCTGCGCATGATCGAGGTGTACAAACACCAGTTCCAGCACCTGCCGGACATCATCAAGTCGCTGAAGGGTCGCAATTACCGCTTCGTCATCTACATGGATGACCTTTCGTTTGAAGAATTCGAGATCGAATATAAATACCTCAAGGCAGTCATCGAGGGCGGCCTCGAGGAGAAACCGGAAAATGTCTGCATCTACGCAACTTCGAACCGCAGACATCTGATCAAAGAGTCTGTTTTGGACAATGAAGAAAAACGTTCCGACGATCTGCACGGCGGCGACGGCATCCAGGAGAAACTGTCCCTGTCGGCGCGTTTCGGCGTGACGATCTACTACGGAAGCCCGAACCGGGCAGATTTTGAAGAAATGGTGGAGGTGCTGGCGCGCCGCGCAGGCATCACCACGCCGAAAGAGGAGTTATTTGCCCTCGCGAGACGTTGGGAGCTGCGCCACGGAATGATGTCCGGTCGTCTGGCCGCCCAGTTTATCGCGGATCTGAGCCAGCAGACGCTGTAAAGGAGGATGCCTATGGCTGTGAAACTGTTTGCTGCTGTCGACGTCGGTTCTTTTGAACTCGAGCTGTCCATCTACGAAATGAACATGAAGGGCAGGATCGCCTGCATTGACCACGTGCGCCATGTGATCGGGCTCGGAAACGACACCTATCGTGACGGCGTGATCAGCAAGGAGATGCTGGATGAGCTGTGTGCGACGCTGTCGGGCTTCAACGAGATCATGCAGGGGTACCATGTCGAGGCGTACCGCGCCTATGCGACGAGCGCCCTGCGTGAGGCGAAAAACCGTGTCATCGTCCTGGACCAGATCAAAGTCCGCACGGGTGTGGAGGTCACGGTGCTCTCGAACGCCGAGCAGCGTTACCTGACCTACAACGCCATCCCTCTGTGGATGCCTTCGTTTAAGGAAGTCGTGGAGCAGCCCTGTGCCATCGTGGACGTCGGTTACGGAAGCACGCAGATCTCACTGTATGATAAGGGCCTGCTGATCTCGACGCAGAACCTGGGTCTGGGCGCCCTGCGTATGCAATCGACGCTGGAGGAGTTCTCCTTCACGGGCGACGTTTACAGTCTGGCAGAAGAGCTCGCGGACAATGAACTCGACACCTTCTGGCGCTACGGCGGCGAGGGGAAAAACATCAAACGCATTCTGGCGATCGGCGACTGCATCCTGCTGTTCGTGGCAAAAGTCATGCACATGCCGAAGGCCCAGGTCATCCGTTCGGAGGATTTCATCCGGACCTATATGGAAGTGCGCAAGACGAGCGCAAACGACATGGCGACGAACTACGGCATTCCGGAAGAGTACGCGAAACTCATCCTGCCCGTGGCCATGATCTACTATCGGTTTTTGAATAATTCGGGAGCGACGGAGATCTATCTCCCCGGCGTAAACTTAAGCGACGGTATGGCGACCGAGTATGCGAATAAGCAGAAACTTCTGCCTGCCGCGTCGGTCAATGATTTCGCGAAGGAGTCGCTTGAGGCGGCCCGCCGCATCCGGAACCGCTATATGGGCAACGCCGACCACTCCGAGACCCTCTCGGACATCGCGGCGCTCCTGTTCGACAATATGAAGAAGCAGCATGGCCTGGGTAAGCGGAGCCGCCTGCTGCTGCAGATGGCGGCGATCCTGCACGACTGCGGTAAGTTCATCAACATGTCCCTTCCGGGCGAGTGTTCCTACTGCATCGTGAAGTCGACCGAGATCTTGGGTCTCTCGACGCAGGAGCAGGCCATCCTGGCCAATGTGATCCGCTTCAACACGATCGCGCTTCCCTTCGATGAGAAGCCCGAGGACGTGCTTACGTCGGAGAGTTACCGTACCGTCATCAAGTTGACGGCGATCCTGCGTCTGGCCAATGCTTTAGACCGCAGCCATCGCCAGAAGATCCGCGACATCCGCGTAACGCTGAAGGATGAGCAACTGCAGATCGTAGTCGACAGCAAGTCGGACATTGCCCTCGAACGGGGCATGCTGGCGCGTAAGGCGGATTTCTTCGCGCAGGTGTTCGGCATCGTGCCGGTATTGAAACAGAAGAGAAAACTGTGATAACAAAGTAAGGAAGGAGCCGGAATCTTATGGTTACGGATAGTAAATACATCAACCGCGAGCTGAGCTGGCTCGAATTTAATGACCGCATACTCGGAGAGGCGAGGGATAAGACCCTGCCGTTGTTGGAGCGCCTGAAATTCTTAAGCATCACGGCTTCCAACCTGGACGAGTTTTTCATGGTGCGCGTCGGTTCATTGACCGATATGCGCGAGGTGGGATATGACAAGCCTGACATCGCCGGCTACAAAGTGGGGAAGCAGCTGGAACTGATCGCGCAGAAAACGCACGCGTTCATGAACGGGCAGTACCAGACCTTCAACCGTGCGCTGATGCCTGCGCTGGAGAAGGAAAACATCGAGCTGATCACACAATATGAGGACATGACGGCGGAAGAGAAGAAGTACACGGAACGCTTCTTTGACGAGGAGATCTATCCGGTGCTGACGCCGATGGCCGTGGATTCGTCGCGTCCGTTCCCCTTGATCCGTAATAAGAGTCTGAATATCGCGGCCCTGCTCGCGCCGAAGGCGGGCGTATCCACGCTGATCAAACAAAAGAGTAAAAAGAAGAATAAAGAGGCGGCGGCACCCGAGGCCGAACTGGAATTTGCGACCGTGCAGGTTCCGGCAGGACTTCCGCGTCTGGTCGCCCTGACTTCCGAAAAGACGGCGCGTTTCGTGCTGCTGGAGGAAGTGATCGAGCAGAACATCAGTAAGCTTTTCTTGAACTACGATGTCATCTGTGCCTACCCGTACCGGATCACGCGTAATGCGGACCTGGATCTGGAGGAAGAAGAGGCGGAGGACCTCCTGGAGGAGATCGCCCGCCAGATCAAAAAGCGTAAATGGGGACGCGCCATCCGCCTGGAAGTGCAGAGCGGCATGGACAAACGTCTCCTGAAAACACTGCAGAAGCAGCTGGCGCTAAAGCCCGAATGGGTGTATGCATTGACCGGACCGCTGGACCTGACCTTCCTGATGAAACTCAGTTCCCTGCCCGGATATGACCAGTTGCGCAATAAGCCGTTCGTGCCGAAGAAGTCGCCGATGTTCGATCCGAAGCTCGATATCTTCGAGAACATCAAGAAGGGCGACATCCTGATGCACCATCCGTACGAGTCCTTCGACCCTGTCGTGGAATTCGTGCGTAAGGCATCCGAGGATCCGGACGTTCTGGCGATCAAACAGACACTCTACCGCGTCAGCGGTAATTCACCCATCATCGCGGCCCTGGCCCGCGCGGCCGACAACGGCAAGCAGGTCTCCGTACTGGTGGAGCTGAAGGCCCGTTTTGATGAGGAAAACAATATCAACTGGGCGCGTATGCTCGAGCATGCCGGCTGTCACGTAATCTATGGCCTGGTCGGCCTGAAGACGCACAGCAAGATCACGCTCGTCGTACGCCGCGAAGAGGAAGGCATTGTCCGCTACGTGCATCTGGGCACGGGTAACTACAACGACCAGACGGCGAAACTCTATACGGATATGGGCCTGTTCACGTGCAACTATGCGATCGGCGAGGATGCGACGGCGGTCTTTAACATGCTGAGCGGATATTCCGAGCCGATGACGTGGAATAAACTGGTGATCGCGCCGCACTGGATGCGCGAGCGTTTTCTGTACCTGATCCGTCGTGAGACGAACCATGCGCTGGAGGGCCGCAAAGGCCGCATCCTTGCGAAGATGAACTCCCTGTGCGACCAGGAGATCATCGATGCGCTTTATGAGGCCAATGCTGCCGGCGTCGAGATCAAACTTGTTGTGCGCGGAATTTGCTGCCTGAAGGCGGGCGTTCCCGGCCTGTCCGAGAACATTCAGGTCATTTCCATTGTGGGCAATTTCCTCGAGCACAGCCGCATATTCTGCTTCTACAACGATAATCAGGAAGAGGTCTACATGTCGAGCGCCGACTGGATGCCTCGTAATCTGGACCGCCGTGTCGAGATCCTGTTCCCCATCGAAGATGAGGAGCTTAAGAAGCGCACGATGGCGGTCATGGACGTCCTGCTTTCGGACAACGGCAAAGCCAGACGCATGCTGCCGGACGGCAGTTACGAGCGCCTGACTGCGCGCGGAAAGACAAAGGTGATCGCGCAGGAGTACTTCTGCAAGGAAGCCGCGCAGAAAGAAAAAGACATAAAAAAAGAAGCGGAAGGGACCGCTTCTCATACCTTCAAGCCCAAGAGCTCGGTATAAAAGGTATACACAACAAAACGGGCACATATAAATGTGCCCGTTGCGATTTGCAGTAATGGATTATGTTTATATCTATAAAAGGAGGAGGGCCGGCAGGTGTTAGCCACCGGCCTATTATGAAAAAATCAAAAAGTAAATCGATAAACTCGCTTACTTGATTTATCTTATGGCTTTAGTATAACGGCTATTCTTGAACATACCATGATAAAATTTTGAACAATTTTTGAACTTTATCATTCGGACGCGTTTTTTTGTGGAACTTGTAAGAAAAGAGTAAGGAATAGAAAAAAGTCTTATGTTATGATATAGCATAGATCAAAATGTACTATGAGGAAGGTTTGCGAAGCAAACCTGTAATAGAGGAGGAAATGGAATGGCAGGAGAGAATATTCTGGTTGTCGATGATGAGAAGGAGATCGCGGATCTGGTGGAGATCTACCTGGTCAGCGAGGGATATCATGTATTTAAGGCGACGAGCGCGCGCATGGGTCTGGCGATCCTCGAGAAGGAGAACATCCAGCTTGCATTGCTCGACATTATGATGCCCGGCATGAACGGTCTGGAGATGTGTAAGACCATCCGTGAGACCAACAACATTCCGATCATCATGATCAGCGCTAAGTCGACGGAGATCGATAAGATCGTCGGACTCGGTAACGGAGCGGACGACTACGTTACGAAGCCTTTCAGCCCGCTGGAGCTGACTGCTCGTGTTAAGTCCCAGCTGCGCCGCTACATGCTGCTGAACCCTTCCAGCACGAAGGACGACAGTTCGGAAGTTACGAAGATCGAGGTACGCGGTCTGGTCATGGATAAGATGACCCGTGAGGTGACCCTGTACGATGAGGAGATCAAACTCACACCCATCGAGTTCGATATCCTGTTCCTGCTGGCAGAGAACGCCGGACGCGTTTTCTCCACGGACGAGATCTTCGAGCACGTTTGGAAAGAGAAGGCTTACGAGGCCAATAACACCGTCATGGTGCACATCCGTCGTCTGCGCGGTAAACTTCAGGAAGATAAGCTCCAGACGAAGATCATCACAACGGTTTGGGGAGTAGGATATAAGATCGAGAAGTAGGTCGGACTATGAGAGAGGATATGAAGCGGAGTTTTCGCGGCAAGATCGTGATCAATATCGCGATCGGCGCGGTGATCTCCCTGATCGTTTCGTTCGTTCTCATCTACAATATGGGAGCGATCTCGGATGCCTTGATGTGGATCGGCGGCAAAGACGGTCTGATCAATCCGTCCAATGTACAACAGGTAGCGATGGGACTGATCACTGCAGTCGGCATCGGTGTGTTTGTGTTAGTCTTTTTTCTGTTCCAGTACAACCAGAGCGCCTATGTGAAGGACATCGCGAACGCCATGAAGCGCATCTCGGGCGGCGACCTTTCGGTAAAGGTTCCCGTGCTCGGAGATGATGAGCTTTCTTATATGGCGGCGGCTCTGAATGCATTGACCGAAGACCTGCGCATGCTGATCGAGCGGGAGCGCGCATCCGAGAAGAGCAAAAACGAACTGATCACAAACGTGGCGCACGACCTGCGGACGCCTCTGACCTCGATCCTGGGTTATCTGGAGCTCCTGTGCGCCGATACAAAGAAACTGGACGATGATGTGCGTCTCCAGTATACGACCATTGCCCGCGATAAGGCGAAGCGCCTGCAGCAGCTCATCGAGGAGCTGTTCGGCCTGACGAAGATGAGTTACGGACGCATGGCGGTCCATCTGTCGAAGATCGATATCGCAAAGCTGATGGAGCAGATGATCGACGAGTTCTATCCCGTATTCGAGGATAAGAAACTGGAATGCATTTACCACAGCGACGTGAATTCGCTGATCATCGACGCGGACGGTGACCTGATCGCGCGTCTGTTTGAAAACCTGATCAATAACGCGACCAAATACGGCGCGGACGGAAAGCAGCTCCGGGTCAATGTCCGGTACGGCGGCGGTGAATACGTCACCATCGCGGTAACGAACTTCGGACACATCATTCCGGAGAAGGAACTTCCGTTTATCTTTGATAAATTCTATCGCGTGGAGCAATCCCGCGCAACGACGACCGGCGGAACCGGTCTGGGACTTGCGATCGTTAAGACGATCGTGGATCTGCACGGAGGCAGCATCGAGGTAGAGAGCGACCTGGAAAACGGAACGACATTTACCGTGCGGCTGCGTCTGCATATTACGGAGGAAGAGCAGTTATTCTTCCAGGGAGAACACAATGACGAACTCGGCAATTTGCCGGCGGCGGAATCGTAAGAGCCGGCCTGGATGCCGAAGCGCATGGATGAAGGGCGTTGCAGCCCTTTGCATGTGTGTTATGGTCCTGGCGCTTCTGGCTTTTCTCCGACCTACCGTTTCCCATGCGGCACCGGATGGGACGGACCTGGAATTCTCCGTGGAACTGTCACAGATCCGCGAGGTGTATGAGGGCTCGTATCTTCCGGTGAAGATCACCGCTACCGGTTATGAAAACGATTATTCCGGCTGGATCGACCTTTCGGTCTGCTCCGTAGCCGGCAGTTATCTGTTGTATTCTGAACATATTGACATCACGGCCGGGCAGAAGCACACGGCCTTATTTGCGTTTCCGGTACATTTCGGTCCGAACATGCGGATCCTCTTGCAATTCCGTAACGACACAGGGGAGACGATCTATTCCAGGTTCTACCCGTTTTCCGTCTCCTTACGGGGCGCGAACCGAAACGAACTGATCCTGGGCCTGGTCGGCCAGGCACCTTTAAGCTCCGCGTCACGATTTGAGATCGCGGATCAGAACCGGGACACCTTGCTGTGCGACGTTCAATCCTATCTGGTGGATCCTTCGACGATCACCGCTGACATCCGGTCGATCCTGTGCTACGACATCTTGTATCTGTCCGACGACTACCTGGATGTGTATTCCCAAGAGGTGGTCGAGAACCTGCTCAACTGGGCGGCGCACGGTGGTATTCTGGTGGTCGGCGGTGTCATTGACCGAAACCGCGAACAGCGCCTGGAACAGTTGCTGCTCAAAGGTGCGAAACAGCATGATTTTTCAAACTATACGAAGATCGCAGGGAAGTATTTCCTGATCGGCGACGGAATCGTTTATACGTACGACTATGACTATTTCTCCGGATATGTGTACTTTAACAACCAGGTCCGCAGCATGCTCCAGTCCGCCATGTATAATCTGCCTGCGCAGATCTCGGACCGCGTTCTGGACATGCAGGAGGTTTCGGATTATCAGGAGGAGATTTTCGAGCAGCTGCCGTCCTGGCAGTTTGGTATCTCTTCGTTCCGTCGTTACATCTGGATCATCCTGATCTACATTTTCGTGGCTCTGCCAGCGGGCTATCTGCTGTTGCGGAGGCTTCGGAAGCATTATTATCTGCAGGGCACGGTGATCCTTTTGGCGGCAGCATTTGCCGTGATGATCTATGTGTTGGGCGCGAAATCGCGAATGAGCCTGCCGCATAGTTCGCTTCTGTCGATCGAGGAGTCGTACGGCGATCTGCAGACCTCGCAGCGGTATCTCGCGCTGCAGACCCTATATAACAAAAAAGCGACGTTCACATTGCGCGCGTCGGATGGTTTCCGCCTCTTACCTTCGGGTGAACCGGAGTCGGGTGTTACATCGACTTGGGATCATAAGGCGGATCTGGCTGCGTACTCGATGGAGAGTTATATCTCGGGAGACGAGAATAATGTGGTCGTCGGAAAGCGGCAGTCCGGTCTGTTCCGGCTGATGTCCAATGCGGTGACGGATCTGCCGTTCGGCAGTGAGGACGCACCGGTATTCGTGTTGGAGCTGGAGGAGGGCATCCCGGCGGGAAGCAGTCGTTCGCTGTTTGCGGATGATCAGAAAGAATTTGTGACCGAACTGGAAAATGAGATCCTGCGCGTCGCACCGGAGGCAGAGGTCGAAAGCAGTACGATCGCCATGCTGGCATCGTATCTGCAGGCACACCAATATCGTTTTGACCAGGGAAGTTATACGATCGAAGTGTATATAGGAGAGGGCGAGGATTCGGCGATCGTCACTAAAGAAGCCGAGATGATCAAATCTTCGTATGTACGCTTCAAGATCATCGAGAAGTAAGAGGTAGCTTTGCTTCGCAAAGCATAAATGTCAAAATGTTCTGCTTCGCAGAGTATTTTGACGGACAGGGTTTCACTTCGTGAACCCCTTTTGAGAAAGGAGAGCGCAGGCTATGGCAGAAGCCTTGGAACCTGTTTTAAAGGTCGAAAAAGTAAATAAACGCTTCGGAAGCTTCAATGCGCTCACCGATCTGACATTTTCCGTGGAAGCGGGCCATGTTTTCGGTATGGTCGGCGAGAACGGATCCGGTAAATCCACGGCGCTGCGCATCGTTGTCGGCCTGGAAAAGGCGGATTCGGGCTCCATCTCGATCTGCGGGCTGGATGCTTCCGAACACCCGACCGAGATCTATCATTACATCGGTTATGTGCCGGACTCGTTCGGCCTGTATGAAAACCTGCTGGTGCAGGAATATATGACGTTTTTTGCGGAGGCCTCCGGACTGGAGGGCTATCTGGCGCGACGGCGCATCAGCCACGCGCTCGAGATGGTCGGCCTGAGCGGAAGAGAAGGCCTCTATGTCGACTACCTGTCATCGAGTATGAAGCAGCGGCTCTGCATTGCCCGCGCGATGTTGAACTATCCGAGACTGCTGATCCTGGATGACCCGATGAAGGGCATCGACCTGAAGAACCGCTTCGAACTTCGCGATGTGATCCGCGAACTGTCCGCACAGGGCACGACGATCCTGATCAGTTCGCACATGATCACCGAGCTGACCGAGTTCTGTACCGACCTGGGCATCATGGCCGGCGGCACGATGAAGGAGCAGGGCAGCATGGAGCATTTTCTGAAGCAGTCGCGGTTGAACCGGCCGCTGAAGATCCGGGTCTCCGGCATGGCAGATCAGGCAGTCGCCGTTCTGGACCGACTTGAGCCCGTGCACGCCGTGACCGTGGATAGAAACCAGCTCCGCGTGATCGCGGACAATACCACCGAGGCCGAGACGAAGATCCTGTCCGAACTGGTCCGCGAGGGCATCCCCGTGGTATCCTTCCTGCGTGAGGACGAGAATTTCGAAGCCTTCATAAAACGTAAGACGGGAGGCGATGTCTGATGAAAAATCCCGTACTTAAGAGGGAAGTGCGCGCGAACATGCGCTCCCCGAAACTGATCCTTAGCATCATCGGTTTCAACCTGGTTCTCGCGCTCACCGGCTTTATCTTCCTGGCGTTTTTCGAGGAGGCGGAGCCGCTGGAGCGACTGTTCCTGGAACTGTTCTTTCGCGAGGACGCGGCCCGTTCGATGACGGCCAATGAACTCGCCTACAACTCCATACGACTTTTGTACTGCCTGCTCATTTTGCTGGAATTTGTGCTGTTGTTCTTCATCATCCCGACATTGACCGGCAGCATGATCGCAGGCGAGAGGGAGCACCAGACGCTGGATCTGATGCTGACCACGCAGCTGTCGCCGAAGACCATCGTGTTCGGAAAACTGCTGGCCATGATGAAGACCATCCTGATGATCCTCATCTCGACCCTGCCCATCTTGTCGCTGGTATATGTGTTCGGCAGTTTTTCCCTGTTTGATATGTTCGCGAGTTTCGGCGTCATGCTGGTGCTTTCGTTCTTCATCGGCAGCATCGGCCTGTTGTTCTCGGCGTGGATCAAACGTTCCGTGTCCGCGACGCTGTGCACTTACATCGTGCTTTTGGGAATGTGCATCCTGCCGCTCGTGATCGCGCGGCTCGTGCCGGATATGGTCGGCCCCGGCGGCAGCCGTCCCGCATCGTTTTTCCATACATTGGCCTTACTGTTAAACCCGCTGATGTCCATCGTATGTCTTCTGAAGATCCGTTTCGGAGCCGAGAGTTCGTTCGTATCCTACCTGGAAAACACGACGAATATGGCTGCAGAAACGCCGATCGTACGTCACTGGCTTATCACGAGCCTGCTGTTGCAGCTGGTGGTCGCGTATCTGCTGGTACTGCTGGCGACCAAATATCTGCAGCCCCAGTACCGCCGTCGGGAAATGAACGGCGCACTGAAAGAGAGACTGGCCGACGATCATGAGGCCGAAGAGAAAGAGGAGTCCAAATGAAAAAGATACCCAGTTTTGAAGTGAACCATCTGACATTGATCCCGGGCGTATATGTGTCCCGCATCGACCACGTAGGCGTGGAGACTATCACCACGTATGACCTGCGCATGACACGGCCGAACTTCGAACCGGTCATGAACACGGCCGAAGTCCACTGCATGGAGCATCTGGGCGCGACCTTTTTACGCAACCATAAAGAATATGCATCCCGGGTCATCTATTTCGGACCGATGGGATGCAGAACGGGTTTTTATCTGGTTTTAGCCGGAGAGAATGAGCCTGCGCAGATCGCGCCGCTCCTCCGGGAAATGTATACGTTTATGTCGACCTTTGAGGGCGATGTGCCCGGACAGGCGCCGCGGGATTGCGGCAACTATCTGGACATGAACCTGCCCATGGCTCGTTTTTGGGCGAAGCGTTACCTGGATGAGGTCCTGACGGGGATCGAAGACCACCCGGAGCGCATGGTTTACGCGAAATAGCGCTCAGAGCCCCTATTCCGCGCTTTGCAGGAGCCGGCGGAGAAATTCCCGTCCGTAGGCCGAAAGGTCAGAATATGCGTCTTCTGCGCGTACATAGCCGCATGCGGCGTCAAAGTTCCGCTTTAAAATGGTGAGGGGGCAGTCCTCTTCGAGCGAAGCACGGCTGCCCGGCGCAGGCAGAGGCATCGGAAGAAAACGTCCGGAAACTGTTTGATAGCAGGTTTCGGGCGTTGCTTTTTTGCGCAGTTCCTTCGGGATGAAATCGGCGAGATCCTTATGGATGACGCCGCTTTCGCCGGCAACGACGAAGTAATTGCGATAGTCCGGATAGTACAACCGGCAGTCCTGATCGCTTTCATATACGGTGATCGTGACACTGCGGTCTGCGATCTTGCATTCATAGTCCACGTTAAAACGAAATACGGGAAGAGGCACGGGCGACGCGAGCTCTGCTGTAAGCGTCACGATGCCCTCGGAAACCTCCGCGGCAAATGCGACCGGCCGCTCCGCCATATCCTGATAGGAGAGCAGACGTTGCAACAGCACCAGGCTCTGGAGGTCGCACCGATTGTGCAAAAGAAGGGTCTCCATGAGTTCGTCGGGAAAGGGATCCGGCGCATTCTGGAAGAGTGACGACATCTCGGCGCCGGTCAGGAAGCACTCCGAATCTTCACGTACGCGACCGGTCCGGTCTTCCCACTCGCAAAGACGCGAACGCGAAACCGATAACAGATTTTGCAAGGGTCGCAGGAGGGTGAGGTAGTCTTCAAATATCAGTTGATCAAACGCCGCGCTGTCCAGGTAGTATTCCTGCATGCAGCGGGCCAGATAGGTCACATCAAAGCGTTTTCCGGAAAATGTGATGCACGTTTTGTATTCGGATGCAAAACGTAAAAAGGCGCGCAGGATCTTCTGCTCGTCCAGCATTTCCCGCCCGAACCAGGCATGGTACATCCAGCATCCCGTGCCCTCCGCGCCGACCTCATAGCAGGTCGCGCCGATCAGGTACAGATAGCTTTCGTCCGCACGCAGTCCGGTGGTTTCGATATCCAGGAAAAAAACATCCGGAGCGGCGTCCGGAAATATGGCCGTAAGCGCAGCATCCTGCGACAGCGGCCGGCAAATATACTTCATGAAAGAGTCCTCCCTGTGATGAGATAATTCTAGCACAGATGCCCTGAAGTTTCAAACAAAAAGCGTCATAAACGGCGATCTTTTCTATTATGACTTGCATATTCAGGTGCACATATGGTAAAATTACAGAAGGTTTGAACCTGTTTATCCGGAGCCTTCGGCTCCATACGGGAGGTATCAGTATGATCGCATTTATCGAGGGAGAACTGGCGGAAAAATACCCGGACGGGATCGTCGTGAGTTGCGGCGGCGTGGGGTATTTTATCGGTGTGCCGGTTTCATTGATCGGAGCGTTGCCGCAGGTCGGCACGCGTGTGAAGATCCACACCTATCTGCATGTGCGCGAGGACGCGATGCAGTTGTACGGCTTTGCCTCGAGGAAGGATCTGGAGTTGTTTAAACTTCTGATCAATGTCAGCGGCATCGGCCCGAAGGGCGCGCTGTCGATCCTGGGTTCGATGACGCCGGAGCAGCTGCGTATGGCGATCGTGGCCAATGATGCGAAGGTCATCGCGAAATCGCCGGGCATCGGAGCTAAAACGGCGCAGAAGATCATCCTGGAGCTCTCGGATAAGGTGAACATTGAAGATATGATCGATCTCGGCGACTCGCCCGCATTTTCCGCGGGAGGCGGAACGGCAGGTACGCTTTCGGGCGTTGCGGCCGATGTCATGCAGGCCCTGGTCAGCCTCGGTTACACAAACTCACAGGCACTCGCTGCGGTGAGCGCAGTCTCCGAAGAGGACGCAAAGGACGAGTCGACCATGCTGAAGGCAGCATTAAAGAATATCCGATAGAGGTAGACCATGGGAAGAAGAATAACCACCACCGGCTTCACGGAAGAAGATGAGAAGGTAGAAAGCTACCTTCGTCCACGAACGCTGGATGAATACATGGGACAGGAAAAGCTGAAGGAAATGCTTTCTGTCTATATCAAGGCCGCGAAGATGCGCCATGATCCACTGGATCATGTGCTGCTTTATGGTCCGCCCGGACTGGGAAAGACGACGCTGGCCGGCGTGATCGCGAACGAGATGGGTTCGAAACTAAAGATCACCTCGGGACCCGCGATCGAGAAGCCCGGCGATCTGGCATCGGTCTTGAACGGACTGGAGCAGGGAGATGTCCTGTTTGTCGATGAGATCCACCGCCTGCCGCGTCAGGTCGAGGAGGTCCTGTATCCTGCGATGGAGGATTATGCTATCGATATCATGATCGGCAAAGGACCCTCGGCGCGCAGCATTCGTCTGGACCTGCCGAAGTTCACACTGATCGGGGCCACGACCCGTGCAGGTCTGCTGACCGCGCCGCTGCGTGACCGTTTCGGTATCACCCATCGTATGGAGTATTATACACAGAGCGAGCTGAAGAGCATTCTGATGCGTTCCGCACGTGTGTTTGATTGTGAACTGTCTGAGGACGGAGCCGAAGAATTGGCCCGCCGTTCCCGCGGAACGCCGCGTTTGGCAAACCGCCTGTTAAAGCGCGTCCGCGACTTCGCGCAGATCAAATACGACGGCAAGATCACGACCGAGGTTGCGAACCACGCCCTCGATCTGTTGAATGTCGATAAACTGGGTCTGGACGTGGAAGACCGCCGCATCCTGGAATGCATCATCACGAAGTTTGACGGAGGTCCGGTCGGCCTGGAGACACTGGGCGCCGCCCTCGGCGAGGATATCGGTACACTTGAGGATGTTTATGAGCCTTACCTGATCCAGAACGGCCTGTTGAAGCGTACCCCGCGCGGACGCATCGCGACCCATCGGGCTTTCGGCCACATGGGATATGCGATCCCTGACGGCTTAGAGGAAACGTGACAATGTGACAACGGGGACGGTTCTTTCTGTCACGTGTCACATGTCGCGTGACACGTGACAGAAAGAACCGTCCCCACTGTCACATTTTGTGGGAAATCGCACATAGGATTGACAAAAAGCACCATATATGGTATAATAACGGGTGGAGGAGTTGCATTGCGCGAAAACAACGCAGAAAGGCAACTTCGACACCCGCATTTTTATATATCGTTTCAAGTGCGCGAAAGGATCATATCATGGAAAAAAAGACGGTTGACGTTATCATTAACAGCAAGGTATACTCATTGACCGGGTTTGAAGAGGCGGACTATCTGCAGAAGGTCGCAGCCTACATCAACGGACGTTTGCAGGAGCTGAAGGACCAGCCGGGATTTCTCAGACAGAGTCCTGACATGCAGAATGTCATGCTCCAGCTGAACATTGCGGATGACTATTTTAAATTGCGTGATAAGTATCATGAAATGCAGGAGACGATGATACGACAGGATAAGGATCTCTACGCTTTGAAGCATGAGGTCGTAGAGAAGAAACTGAAGATCGAAGAGCTGGAAAAGAAACTGGCCGGCGGAATCTAAACCGCATATCGCCTATGAATATTTCAACGGAACTTTTGGCACCGGCGGGTTCGATCGATGCCATGAAGGCGGCATTTGCTGCCGGCGCGGATGCGGTATATGCAGGCGGCACGCGGTTCGGTGCGCGCGCATACGCGGAGAATCCGGAAACCGCGCAGCTGGTCGAGGCGATCGACCTGGCGCATCTGCTTGGAAAAAAACTATATCTGACCGTTAATACATTGCTTACCCAGAGGGAGCTGACACGCGACCTGGATGCGTTTTTGCGCCCTTATTACGAGCATGGCCTGGACGGTGTGATCGTTCAGGATCCGGGGGTGTTTCGCTATCTGCGGGAACACTTTCCGGGTCTTTCTTTGCATATAAGCACACAGGCCGGAATCACCGGAGTCGCGAGCGCGCGCCTCATGCAGGACCGTGGCGCGTCGCGCGTCGTTCTTGCGCGGGAAATGTCGCTCGACGAGATCCGCAAGATCTGTGCGATCCCGGACATGGATGTTGAATGTTTCATCCACGGCGCGCTTTGTTATTGCTACTCGGGCGCATGCCTTTTATCGAGCATGCTGGGTGGCCGCAGCGGCAATCGCGGAAGGTGCGCACAGCCGTGCCGTCTCGCCTACCGGGTCTGCGAGGATCCGCAGGGGAAGAGGGAACTTCCGGGACAGCAGGACGGCTACGTTCTGAGTCCGAAGGACCTGTGCACGATCGACCTGTTGCCGGACTATATCGATGCAGGTGTGCATTCGTTTAAGATCGAAGGCCGCATGAAGAAGCCGGAATACGTTGCCGGCGTGACGGCCATTTACCGTAAATACATGGACCTGTACCTGCAAGAGGGCAGGGCGGGCTACCGCGTGGATCCCGAGGATCGCAAGAAACTGGCGGATCTCTTCTCACGCAGCGGTTTCACGGACGGCTATGCGAACCGTCATAACGACCGCAGCATGATCACGTTGCAGGCGCCGCCGCTCCGTGCGGAAAATGAACCCTGGTTGGCCTTCATTCGTGAGCACTATATCAAGGAGCAGGCGAAGCGGAAGATCGAGATGACGGCCCGTTTTGTGGTCGGCGAGCCTGCTGCGCTTACTGCGCGCGCCGGAGACATCGAGGTCACCGCATATGGTCAGGTGTGCGAGCCTGCACAGAAGGCACCGACCTCGGCTGACCGTATTTTGGAAAACGTCAAAAAGGCGGGAGATTTCCCGTTTGACATAGAAATCACAGAGGCTTCCTGCGAGATCGCCCCCGACCTGTTTTACCCGATGGGCGCGGTCAATGAACTTCGCAGGCAGGTCCTCGGTAAGTTGAAAGAAGCGATCCTGGAGCGTTTCCACTGCAGATACGAGGGAGCGGATCAGGCATCTGTAAAAACATCTGCTGAGGATCTCGAAGCACCTCAGCAAACCATGCATTATGCTGCCGTGGTCTCGACGCAGGAACAGTGGGATGCCGTGATGCAGAGCGGACCGGAGCTTTCGACCGTCTATCTCGAATCCTTCCTGGTCAATGCTCAGAACGCCGCCGCCTTTTTGGCGGATGCCCGCTCCCACAACAAGGAAGTGCGCCTGGCTCTGCCACACATGATGCGTGAGGAGCAGAGACTCCTCGACGCATTGTGGAACGTCGAGGCAGTGCGGGACATTGGCCGAAACGGCATATTGGCGCGGAATTACGAAGGCTTCATCCGCGCGAAGGAAGCGTGCGCGGATGCACACGTGTTTGCGGATCACAGCCTCTACACCTTCCAGAAGGAAGCGCGGGAGGAACTCGCGGCCATGGGCTGCGCGGGCGACACGGTGCCTTTGGAACTGAACGAGGCACAGATGCGCGACCGCGGCCTGAGCGGAAGCGCCTGGATGATCTACGGGCGCGTACCGATGATGGTTTCGGCGAACTGCCTGCAGAAGTCCACGCATGGTTGCAAGAAGCTTCCGGTCGTCTATCTGAAGGACCGGATGGGAATGATCTTCCCGACGAGGTGCGTATGCACCTATTGTTACAACATCATCTACAACAGCCTTCCAATCTCGATGCACGAGGAGCAGGAGAGATATCGGAACGAGGGAAGCCTGTCGGAACTTCGGCTGTATTTTTCCGTGGAGGACGGCGCGCAGACGCGGCAGGTCCTCGCGCGGTTCGGACTGACGGAGGACGCCGACGCGACCCCATCACCGGAATATGAATTCACACGGGGGCATTTTAAGAGAGGAGTCTTATGACAACGATTCAGGGGAGCATTCAGCTTTGTAAATACCTGAGTATCCTTTTGCTGGTGATCTACACGATCAGCAGCTTTGAATTGCTGTCCGTGCGCAGCCGGCGCCGCCAGGAGTTGCGGTTCTGGTTCCACAACATCCTGATCTTCGTCCTGCATTTCCTGATGAACATGGCTATCCTGGTCCGTGTTCAGGACACGTCCTATCTGTTCTTTTACCTGGAGCAGGTCGGCTTCCTGTTGCTGTTCCTGGTCCTGCACCGCCTGCTGTACAAAGACAGCAACCTGGCGGTCCTGGGCCACATGACTATGCTTCTGGTCATCGGCCTGGCCATGCTGACGCGCCTGTCTTACGATAAGGCGCAGAAGCAGTTCTTCTACGCGTGTCTGGCGGCTCTGGTCTCTCTGATCATCCCGTATATCATCTCGAAGATGCGCATTACCCGCGTGCTCGCGCTGGTGCTGGGTATCGCGGGCCTCGGCGCCCTCGGCCTGGTTTTCATCCGCGGAAGTATCGTTTATGGGGCCAATCTGTCCCTGCGGATCTTCGGCATCGATATCCAGCCCTCTGAATTCGTCAAATTGAGTTTTATCCTGTTGCTGGCGCTCATGCTTCGTCATAATGTCACAAAACGCAGGATCCTGCTTTCGCTGGCGGTCGTGATGGCGCACGTCGGCATCCTGATCTTGTCGAAGGACATTGGCTGCGCGGTGATCTTTTTCATCGCCTACCTCTTCCTGTTATGTTTTGCGACGCGCAGTGTGAAGCCGTCGCTGATCATTCTGGCGTGCGCGGTCGCCGTCATGATCCCCGTGTACCTGATCTTCCTGAAGGTGTCGGAGAGCGGCGCGACGGGCGGCCTGGCGAAATATATCGTGAAACTGTTCTCGCACGTCCAGGTGCGTATCGTCAACTGGCGCGATCCCTGGTCGGTGATCGACACCGACGGCTACCAGATCACTCAGTCACTGTTTGCGATCATGACGGGCGGCTTTCTGGGCACCGGTCTGGGCTTGGGCAATCCTACGAAGATCCCGGTCGTGGAGAAGGATTTCCCGTTCTCTGCACTGTGTGAGGAGATGGGTGGCATCTTTGGTATCTGCGTGATCCTGATCTGCCTGTGCCTGCTTTTGTCCATCCTGGCGACTTCGGTCACCATGAAAAACCGTTTTTACAAGTTGATGGCGGTCGGCCTCGCGTCCATGTACGGCGTGCAGGTCTTCCTCACGATCGGCGGCGTTATCAAGATGATCCCGCACACCGGCGTGACCCTGCCGTTTATCAGCTATGGTGGTTCGTCGATCTCATCGACATTTTTCCTGCTGGCCATCGTCCAGGGCATCACCATCCTGTCGCGGAAACGTGAGCGTGAGGAGATGAAACTGCGTGACCTGAAGGACGAGATCCTCGAGACCCAGGCAGCATTGGCCGAAATGGAAGACGTGGAGCCGGAGGAGGTAGCCGGGTTCGCCGATATGGAAGAGTACGACGCGAACATGGAGGCCTACCTCAACGAGAAATATGACGTTCATGAAGCGGCCGATGAGGTGGCTCCGAAGGCAAAACAAAAAGAAGGGAAGAAGAAACAGAAGCCCGAAAAACAAGAGAAACGTCCGAAGGGACGCGTGGCTTTTATCGCTGTATTTACGACACATTGTGTGGCATTTTTGATGCTCGGCATGTATCTGGCCTATGTGATCCAGAGCGCCGATGCGGACACTTTGAATAATACCTACAACAGTTCCCGTATGGCTTTGCGCGCGGAGCGTGTGGTCCGCGGGGATATCCTGGCGGCGGACGGCACCGTTCTGGCGGCGACGCGGAAGGATGTCCGCCTGTATCCGGAGAGGAAACTGTATGCCCACCTGGTCGGCCAGATCGAACAGGGAAAGACCGGCGTGGAAAACCTGGCGGATTATTATCTTCTGCAGGCGGATGAGAGCCTTTTCGACCAGATCCAAAACGACATCGCGGGGACGAAGCCGAAGGGCTATTCCGTGCAGACGACCGTGGTGCCGGAGGTCCAAAAGGCAGCATATGAAGCGATGAACGGAAGACAGGGAGCAGTGGTCGCCATGGACGCGAAGACCGGCGACGTGCTTTGCATGGTATCCCTGCCGGATTACGATCCAAATGAGGTGGCGAATATCTACGCGACTTACGATGAGGCAGCATTGGCCCGGGAGAGTTTCTTCATGAACCGTGCGGTTTCGGGCCTGTATCCTCCGGGATCTTCCTTCAAACCTTTGGTTTTACTCGCCTACATGCGCGATTTCCCGGAGCAGTATTCCGCCCTTGTTTACGATTGTAACAACGTTTATTCGATCATGAGTGAGACCGAAGACCTTTACGAGCTGCATTGTTCGGATGGCAAGATCCACGGTTTGGTGGATTATAAGAAAGCATTGGCCGAGTCCTGCAACGGTTTCTTCGCAGACCTGGCTCTGCGTGTGGAAGCGGCGAAATTCAACGAAGTCATGAACGGCCTTGGCTTCAATGTGAGACTGTTTAAGGAGCACGAGTCCGACGGCAGCGCACCGAAGGTTGCGTCCCTGCCCATGGCGGTTTCCGCAGCGAAGATCACTGAGAAAATGACGGATGCGCAGATCGCGATGACCGGTATCGGCCAGGCGGGCGTCCAGATCAGCCCGATGCACAGCGCCATGCTGACCGCGGCGATCGCAAACGGTGGTAAGTTAGTGAAGCCGCGTTACCTGCAGTCGGTATTGAATGAGAACGGTAAAGTGGTAGAGAACCTTCCGACGGAAATCCTGAACGAGCATTGCATGAGCGAAGAGGAAGCAAAGGTCCTGAAGGAGGCCCTGTGTTATGTAGTTGCGGAGGGTACCGGTTACGAGGCGAAAACGACCGACTATCTCAGCGGCGGCAAGACCGGTTCGGCCCAGTTCATCTCGGGCAATCCTGCAACGCACGCCATCTATACCGGCTTCGGCGAGAAGGACGGACGCACGATCGCTGTTTCGGTCTTCATCGAGAACGGCGGTTCCGGCGGACAGGAGGCCGCTCCGGTCGCAAAGAAGGTGCTCGATGCATGTTTCGGAGTGACGGGAGAATAAGTCCTTTACATCTGCTTTATGCATGTGTTAGAATGAAAGAAAGGGAACGGACCGCGTGGGGCCCGTTCCGCGAAAATGATATACGGTAAGGAGCGTTGAGATGGAGAAGAATGTAAGCTGCGGCGGCATTGTAATATACCGCGGAAAGATATTGTTGTTGTATAAGAAGATCGGTAACCGCAGTGACGGCTGGGTATTTCCCAAAGGCACGGTGGAAGAGGGCGAGACATACGAAGAGACTGCGCTTCGCGAAGTCTTCGAAGAGTCCGGCGCCAAAGGCACCATCATGGGATACATCGGCTCTTATTCTTACTCATTTCGCGTTCATGACCAGGTCATCAATAAGGATGTTCACTGGTTTCTGATGCAGAGCAAAAACTTCTACAGCCATCCCAGGCAGAAGGAGTTTTTTGAGGATTCCGGCTATTATAAATACCACGAGGCGATCCACCTGCTTTCGTATCCGAACGAGAAGCAGATCCTGGAGAAGGCTTACCAGGAGTATCTGCGGCAGAAGCATGAGCGCATCTGGTATGAGCCGCGTGAGCCCTTCCGTCGAGGGGGAGCAGACGAATAAAACGCGACCTCATTTTTTTGAAAAAAAGTGCTTGACATGGACGTATATATGTAGTATACTACCACTTGCGTCGAGGTGTGGCTCAGCTTGGTAGAGCGCTGCGTTCGGGACGCAGAGGTCGTGGGTTCGAATCCCGTCGCCTCGATTTTTCTGTTTATTATGGCTCGTTGGTCAAGGGGCTAAGACGCCGCCCTCTCACGGCGGAAACAGGGGTTCGATTCCCCTACGAGCTACGAAACAGAAGACGCTGTCGAAATATTCCGCTATGCGAAGTATTTCGGCATATTTATTTCTATGGCTCGTTGGTCAAGGGGCTAAGACGCCGCCCTCTCACGGCGGAAACAGGGGTTCGATTCCCCTACGAGCTACGAACGTTGAAACTGTCGCGATGCGGCAGTTTTTTTGATGCGATAAACAGGCTTTGATCGAAGGCTGCAGGCTTTGGATTACGGTCAATAATTGTAAGAAACCCCGCATGGCTGTGAACTTGTATTTTTTTTCGAATTGTGGTACAATTATACCAACTATGTCATAAATGACATAGACCTTATGTTCGGAGGAAGAGATTATGCAAGGTATTCCTATGCTTGCTGCGTCCGGTATATCAGATTTTTTTGATGGAGTCTGGAGGTTTATAGAGGCTGTTATCCTGGGTATCATCGAGGGTATCACGGAATGGCTTCCGATCAGTTCGACCGGCCATTTGATGCTTGCAGAAAAGGTTATCAATCCGTTTGGCGGTAATCTTTCGTTTGCGGAACTGTTTGAGGTCTTAGTGCAGTTGGGAGCCATCTTGGCTGTTTGTACGATCTATTTTCATAAATTGAACCCTTGGTCGAAGGGTAAGACGCCGGGGCAGAAGCGCCAGACGTGGATCCTTTGGGCGAAGGTATGTATTGCGAGTATTCCGGTCGTGATCTTCGGCTTGATCTATGAGAAGGTCGATGCTGTCCATGATTTTTTCCACGACCCGAAGATCCAGCCGATCGTCATCGCGATCACATTGATCGTGTATGGTATCGCATTTATCGTGATCGAGAATTACTTCATCCCGGATCGTCAGCCGGTCAATAAGTTTTTCAAGTTGTCGCTTGAGACTGCATTCTTCATCGGTATGATCCAGGTGCTGTCTTTGATCCCCGGAACTTCCCGTTCCGGCGTAACGATCCTGGGCGCCATGCTTTTGGGTTGCACCCGCCGCGTATCCGCCGAGTTCACCTTCTTCCTGGGTATTCCGGCCATGTTCGGTGCGAGCGGCCTGAAACTGCTCAGCACACTGAAGCACATCTCCAAGGGTGAGATGGCTCCGGTCGGCGCATACAACTGGTTCCTGTTGATCGTTGCAATGATCGTTGCATATTTGGTTTCCATGATCGCGATCCGCTTCCTGATGGATTACGTAAAGCGTCATACGTTTACGTTTTTCGGTTGGTATCGTATCGCTCTGGGCGTTATAGTATTGATCGTAGCCTTTGCAGTAGGCTTCTGATAATAGAGTAAAGGAATAGTGGAGAAAATGAGTAAAGCTGTAATCATCGGCGCAGGTCCTGCAGGCCTTACCGCCGCGTATGAATTGTTAAAGAGGGAGCCGTCGACGCAGGTCGTGGTCCTCGAGGAATCACAGACGGTGGGAGGCATTTCCCGTACCGTCGTTCACAATGGTCACCGCATGGATATCGGCGGTCACCGCTTCTTCTCGAAGGATGAGAGAGTGCGCAAGTGGTGGCAGGAGATGATGCCGATGCAGGGCGCGCCGTCGTTTGACGACATCAAACTCGGACGTGAGAAGGCGCTGGCGGAAGGCGGCCCGGATCCCGAGAAAGAAGATCGCGTGATGCTGCTCCGCCAGAGAGTATCCCGCATCTACTACAAGAAAAAGTTCTTCGATTATCCGATCTCGCTGAAGATGAGCACCATCAAAAACATGGGCATCGGAACGACCATGAAGTCGGGCTGCAGCTACATGAAGAGCGTGGTAGCGAAGAAGAAGGAAGACAATCTGGAGAATTTCTATATCAACCGTTTCGGTAAGAAACTGTACTCCATGTTTTTCGAGGGTTACACCGAGAAACTGTGGGGACGTCACCCGAGCGAGATCTCCGCAGACTGGGGCGCTCAGCGCGTTAAGGGCCTTTCCATCGTAGCCGTTCTGAAGGATATGGCGGGTAAGGCGATCCCCGGTAAGAAGAACCGTAAGGTCGAGACTTCTTTGATCGAGGAGTTCCAGTATCCGAAGTATGGTCCCGGTCAGTTGTGGGAGGTCGTAGCCGATGAAGTCGTTCGCATGGGCGGTTTCATCCAGAAGGGCTGCCGCGTGACCGGTCTGAAGACCGCTGTCATCGATGGTCAGAAGAAGGTTACCGGCGTTGTATATGAAGCTGACGGTAAGGAAATGGTAGAGGCGGCCGATGTCGTTCTTTCCTCCATGCCCGTGAAGGATCTGATCGCAGGTATGCCTGAGGCACCGGAAGATGTTGCAGCGATCGCGCACGGCCTTCCGTACCGTGATTTTGTAACGGTTGGTCTGCTCGTAGACCGCCTGAGTCTGAAGAACGAGACGAAGATCGCTACTTTGGGCAATATCGTGCCTGACTGCTGGATCTATGTTCAGGATGTCGGCGTGAAGCTGGGACGTATCCAGATCTTCAACAACTGGTCGCCGTATCTCGTTCAGGATCCCGAGCACACCGTTTGGATCGGCCTCGAGTACTTCTGTAACGAGGGCGATGATTTCTGGACCATGTCCGCAAAGGATACCGTGAAGTTCGCCTATAAGGAGCTGCGTCAGATGGGCGTGCTCGAGAAGGGCGTAAAGGTCATGGACGCGCATCGTGAGCGTGTTAAGAAGGCGTATCCCGCATACTTTGATACTTACGCGCTGATGGACCGCGTGATCGAGTATCTGAATGAATATGACAATCTGTACTGCATTGGCCGAAACGGTCAGCACCGCTATAACAACATGGATCACTCGATGGCTACGGCGTTCGAGGCGGTCGACAACATCATCAGCGGACGCACCGATAAGTCCAATGTATGGAATGTAAATACGGAGCAGGAGTACCACGAGGAAGCCCGCGTGGAGGCTGAGGACGAGGCATCGTCACAGGAAGAGGAGTAAATCGTAACTATGAGTGAACAGATAGAGAGCGCACAGGCTTCTGCGGCGGAGGCGGAGACAGACGTGGAGTTAGAGCGTACCGCGCCGAAGCGTAAAACGGTTACTGCGCAAGATGCTCACCTCTGTGTATCTATGGTCTTTGCTTTTCTCGGCGTTTTCACGGTCCTCTATTATATCTTCGGACCGGGCGTCGGCTACATGCATTCGGACTGTACCGACACGATCCTGTGGGCGCAGGCATCCTATGACTCCGGCAAATGGATCTCGCCGTATTTCTACTATGCGGCGCAGCTTCCCTTCGGCGGAAACCTTTTGATGCTTCCGCTGATCCCGTTCTTCGGCGTTTCCGTGGTGACGCACAACCTCGGCATGATGCTTTTCATGTTCCTGTTTGTGGCTTCGATCTTCCTGGTCTGCCGGGCTGCCGATCTGTCTTTAGCATATCGTCTGGACTGCATTGGCCTGACCCTTTTGGTCATCTCTTCGTCCGAGAAGATGTGGGAGATCTTTTGGGGCCACGTGATCTATTACAGCCTCGGGGCCATGTTCCTCTTCTTCGGATTTGCGATCCTGATCTCGATCGAGAGACGGTACCGCGAGAAGAAACTGACATGGTATACGCTGGCATTGGCCGGATTTTATTTCATGTGTGTCACGCTGGACGGCGGGCAGATGATGATCCTGGTCACCCTGCCGGTGTTGGGAGGTTTCTTCCTGGAGCGTTTCTTCGACACGGAGTGTAAGTATAATTGCCGCGAAAATAAAGCGTTCGGCCTGATCGCCATCTTCCTGATGGTCGCGAGCCTGCTCGGCCTGATCTGGCTGAAAGTCTTCCTGAAGGCGCAGGAAGCGGGTTATGCAAATGCATACTCCGTATGGTCGAATATGAATGACTGGTCCCAGCATCTGCTGGATCTGCCGAATGCCTGGTTCCGTTTGTTCGGGATCGAGATCTATGAACGGATCCCGATGTTCAGCATTGAATCGGTCGGATATCTGCTTCGTCTGGTGACGGCATTTGTAGTCGCGCTTCTTCCGATCGGTCTGCTGATCCGCTACAAGCAGATCAAAGACCGTCCGCTGAAGATCTTCCTGTGGTCGCATCTGATCCTTTCGGCGGCCATCGTATTTGCCTTTATTTTCGGCCTCTTATATACGGCCAATTGGCGTCTGGCGCCGATCATTGCTTCTGGCCTGGTGCTTTTGCTCATGGCCCTCGGTTATGAGATCAAAAATCGCGGGATAGCGCAGCGCCTGGTTCTGCTTGCGACGGTGCCGCTCGTCCTGACGGCCTTCCTGAACGCCGGTGTGATCCTCGGTAAAGGCTTTTACTACAATCGTGATAAGGCGATCTACCAGGTGGCAGATTTCCTGGAAGAGCACGATCTGACCTATGGTTATGCAACGTTCTGGAACAGTCAGCTACTCACGGTCTATACCGGAGAAGCCGTTCGCGCCCGCAACGTAAGCTTCGATAACAACGGTATTCACCATGAATACTATCAGACCAGTACGACCTGGTTCGGCCCGCAGGAGGGCGTGGATCGTTACTTTGTGCTGATGAGCCCGAGTGAGTACAAGACCTGGAAGAATTCCGAGAGCGGTGCTGCCGTATTGGATAACATGCTCGAGATCTACCAGAATGTAAATGGTTTTGTGATCGTGGTATTTGATCACGACCTGTAATGATATCGGGGCGAATGCCCCACAAAAATAAGCCTGCCCCGAAGTTCGGAGCAGGCTTATCTATAAATCTTTCATCGATCAACGATCGTATTTTTCTTCGCAGTAGATGCAACGATAGGTCGCTGTTTCCTCGTCGGCCAGCTCGAACACCTGCGGGATGCCGCGTTCGATGGAAGTGATGCAACGGGGATTTTTACATTTGATCACGTTGTAGATGCGGGCGGGGAGTTTCAGACGACGCTTCTCGACGATCACAGAGTCTTTGATGATATTGACCGTGATGTTGTGATCCAGGTAGCCGAGGATGTCGAGGTCGACCTGATCCAAGCCTCCGGCGATCTTAATGATGTCCTTACGGCCCATCTTTTGGCTCTTCGCGTTGCGGATGATCGCAACTTCCGTGTTCAGTTTTTCCAGGTTCAGGGATTCGAAAACCAAAGTGGACATGCCTGCTTTGATATGATCGAGTACGATACCTTCTTCCAGACCGCTGATATTTAACATAAAATACCTCCTGACAAATGCTGTAACTATCATACACGAAATACGAAAAAAAATCAACAACGAGGTGAGAACATGATCTATCCCAGATTTATGAAAACCGGTGATTGTATCGGTATCTGCGCGCCCTCCGACGGCCGCACCGCAGAAGTCGACATCATCCGCCATAAAAGCGCTGTAGCGCAACTGAAACAGGCCGGTTTCGGCGTAAAGGAAGCGGGTGAAATATTCCAGAGTGAGCGGGGCAGGAGCGCTGCTGCGGATGTGCGCGCGAACGCACTGAAGAGTCTTATTATCGATCCGAAGGTTCGGGCGATCGTGGCGGAATCGGGCGGAGATTACCTCTGCGAAGCATTGCCCTATCTGAAAGACTCGGCGGACATTCTTCGCGCTGACCCGAAGTGGGTGCAGGGATATTCCGACACGACAAACCTGACCTATTCGGTCACGACTTGCCTCGATATCGCGTCGATCTATAGCCATAATCTCGGCGATTTCGGCATGGTGCCCTGGCATCAGAGCATCACGGAAAATGTCGACCTGTGGCAGGGGAAACTGTTTGCGGGCAATGACCAGACGTTTGCGCATGATAGCTACGAGCGTTACCAGCACGGCTGGCTGCAGCGCGAGACCGGGCTGGAGCCTTATGAGTTCAACAGCGACGTGAAGATCTTCGGTGTCGACGCCAACGGTAAGAGGGCAGAGCAGTTGGGCGCGTCCGGCCGCTGGATCGGCGGCTGCCTGGACAGCATTGTCTGCCTTATCGGTACTCCGTATGAGGATGGTGCGGGTTTCGCCCGCCGATATAAGGACGATGGCGTCTTGTGGTTCCTGGAGAGCTTTGAACTGAGCTCGCCGATGTTGACACGTGCCTTGTGGCAAATGCGTGAGTCGGGAGCCTTCGAGAATGCGAAAGGTTTCGTGTTCGGACGCCCCGCCATATTCAACATGCAGTACGACACAGACTATGAAACGGCGGTCCTGGATGCATTGGCCCCCTTACACGTTCCGGTCGTATTTGAGGCCGATATCGGCCACCAGCCGCCGCGGATCCCGATGGTCTGCGGAGCCGTGGGAAGTTTCGAACTTAAGGGTGAGAAACTGACTATTTCCCAGAAACTGAAATCTTGATTTCCGATGTGATTTGTGCTATGATTCAGGTGTAGTTGGGCTATGCCCGTGATCGGTTAAAAAATGCGAAAAGCTTTCTAAGGTTAGGAGGAATACTATGGAAGCAATGAAGAAGTATGTAGCAGAATGTATTGGCACTTTTGTTTTGGTTTTGTTTGCCTGTGGAACCGCGGCAGTAGTCGGATGCGGCACCTCTGCGGGCTATCTTGCAACGGCGATCTCGTTCGGACTTGTAATCGTTGCGATGGCTTACTCCATCGGTAATGTTTCCGGCTGTCATATCAACCCGGCAGTTTCTTTCGCGATGTTGATCTCCAAGAAGATGGACGTTAAGGATTTCTGCGGCTATATCGTAGCCCAGTTCGTAGGCGCGATCATCGGAGCAGGCATTTTGTATTTCATGCTTGGAAGCAATAAAGCATTGGGACAGAACGCTCTTTACGATGCGGATGTTGTTAAGTCCCTGATCATTGAGATCATCCTTACATTTGTATTTGTACTTGCAATCCTTGGAGTTACTTCCAAGACCGAAAATTCATCGGTAGCCGGCGTCGTGATCGGCCTTTCCCTTACCATGGTACACCTTCTTGGTATCGGATTTACCGGAACGAGCGTTAACCCTGCGAGAAGCTTCGGTCCCGCTTTGTTTGTTGGCGGCGACGCTTTGGCAGATGTATGGGTATTTATCGTAGCTCCGCTGGTCGGCGGTGCATTGGCCGCTCTTTGCTGGATGTTCCTTGGAGCGCCTTCGGAGAATAAGAGTACGAGTAAGAAGAAGTAAGAAGATAAGAAGATAAGTTTAGAGTTGAGATATAGAGCTGTAAAAGGCTGAACTGATAATCAAGTACTTTGAGATACAGGAAAAACTGAATATCAGTGGAACAGGTAATATTATTACTCCGGAAGCCGACTTTTATACGTTGTTGCTTTCAGGCTTCTTATTTATGACATCAGGAATAATTGCAAAATCAGCCTATAAGAAGATGTATTATAGTTGCTGATCAAAAAGCACCCGGTCTCTGCAGATGTCGAGATCGGGTGTTTTTTTGTTAGTTATGATACGGATGATCTATGGCGTCACTTTACCGTAAAACTTATGGTTTTGCTAAAGTTGTTTCCGGCCGCATCTTTTGCGGTGATCTGAAGCTTATATTTTCCCTTTGCTAGTTTTCCGAATTTCAGGTTCTTGTTGATCGCTGATGTTTTCAGATTAACCGAAGTGGCGTTCGGAGAAATGCTCTTAGTTTGTACAGCCTTTCCGGAAGAGTTGATGATCTTACCTGTTACGTTTGTGATCTTACTTCCAGATTTGATGGTGCCTGAAATATTGCATGCTTTTCCTTTTTTGATCGATGTGGTAGCCATAGAGACACTACCGGTCAACTTGGCAGCAGCAGTGACCGTGAAATCGACGGTCTTCGTAACGGTGCCATTACTGTCTTTTGCAGTGATCTTGAGCTTGTAACTTCCTGCAGCAAGACTTCCGAATGTCAAATACTTATTGATATCGGAAGACTTCAGATCACAGTAGTTCGCATTGGGGTAAACTGTATAAGCCTGAACTTCAGTGCCGGAAGAATTCAGGATCTGGCCCGTCACTTCCTTGAGTTTGGTATTGGAATAAGCATAACCGAAGATATTGCATGCACTTCCGGTAGTCAGCTTTCGATTTGCCATGAAGGCGCCTGCTGTCACGCTTTTGATCGGAGAGTATTTTGTAATGCCGTAGCCACTGCTTAATATCGCTTTAGTTACTGTGCTTTTGGAAACCCAAGTTCTGTTATACTTGGTATGATTAGGATCATTTACCTGGAAATATTCATTTCCGTTATTGTCTTTCTTGTAGCCGGTCAGAACAATATAATGCTTCCAAGTAGTGAATACGCTCTCTCCAACGTTGGCTATAACGGGGCGGTTTTCCTTAAGAGCACTGATCGCTTCTTTTACGGAAGAAGTCCAAGTTACATTAACGGAGACCGTAGAACAGATGTAAGAAACACCCGCATGATTGAGACCATTACCTTGATAGTCTCCGTGGTCAATAGCTCTTTGAAATAGGATATCAGGGCTGAATACCGAGCCTTTGAGATTTAAGTAGTAGCTGATGACCATGGCACTACTTGCAGCTCCGCAGCCGCTGATCTTAACTGTGGCAGGTTTTGGCGTTTTGTCTTTGTTGTATACTAATTTACCGTTTTTATTATAGAAACTTGTGTTGTAGTTTCCCTGGTTGATATAGGGCACAGGAATTGAGACTGCTTCTGCGGCCTGAACGGAAACGGGCATGGTCGGCAGAATGAGAGCCAGGACCAGAACGAAGACGAGAGCCTTCTTAAGGCGGGTGAACATTTTTCCTCTTGTTTTTTGATACATTTTCTTACTTCCTTTCTTTTCTTGTTTTGATCGGGAATCAATGATCCCTTTTCATATTAGAGTTTTAGCTGCCATGGGAGTAGCTAAATCGTGTGCATTTAATTATTCCCTCCTATTCGTGATTTTGGTCGTCACGACAGCATATTATATGCTTAGCAGTTGAATCAAGGAAACGCTAAGCTAGATGGATTTGTAGGATATGCTGTTTTTCGATCATGCTGCACACGCAATAAATTATAGCACGGAAGGGGTAGTTTGGCAAGTTCCTTCGAAAAAAGTTTCGAAATCGAGATGAAGAGTAGAAAATAACAGGCTCCGGGATGCGCATAGCATCAACGGAGCCTGTTTTTGTATCATAGCAATTTTTTTACAGCGGTTTACCCGGGTCGAGTCCCAGAAGGATCAGGATCAGCGCCATGCGTGCGTACACGCCGTACTGAACCTGCTTGAAGTAAACGGCACGGGGATCGTCGTCGACATCGACGGAGATCTCATTGACCCTGGGAAGAGGGTGCATGACGAGCATATCCTGCGGCGCCAGTTCCATCTTCTTGCGGTCCAGGATGTAAGAGTCCTTCATTCGGATGTATTCTTCCTCGTTGAAGAAACGCTCACGCTGAACGCGGGTCATGTACAGAAGGTCGAGCTTCGGAAGAGCTTCTTCCAGGTTGGTGACCTCCTCGAACGGGATGTTGTTGTCCTGGAGGACGTTCTTACGAATGTAGTCCGGAACGCGCAGTTCCTTCGGCGAGATGAGGACGAAGGATACGTTCGGGTAGACGATCATCGCGTTGATCAGGGAATGAACGGTACGGCCGAATTTCAGGTCGCCGCACATACCGATGGTCAGGTGATCCAGACGGCCCTTCAACTCACGGATCGTGAGCAGATCGGTCAATGTCTGGGTCGGGTGCTGGTGTCCGCCGTCGCCTGCATTGATCACGGGAATTCCGGATTTACCGGCTGCGACCATGGGCGCGCCTTCCTTCGGATGACGCATGGCGCAAATGTCGGCGTAGCAGCTGATGATTCGGATGGTGTCGGAAACGCTTTCGCCTTTCGTTGCAGAACTCTGCGATGCATCGGAGAAACCGATGACGCTGCCGCCGAGGTTGTGCATCGCTGCCTCGAAGCTGAGGCGGGTGCGCGTGCTCGGCTCGTAGAAGAGGGTAGCCAGCTTCTTGCGGTCACAGAGGTGAGCGTAAGCGTCCGGGTTAGCCATGATCTCGCCCGCTAACGTGAGCAGACGGCCCAGTTCTGCCTCCGACAGATCCGAAGGACTTAAAAAATGTCGAATTTGCATGGAATACTCCTTAATAGAAGTTGTTTGAAGTTTTATACGTATTTGATCAGGTCTTCCAAAGTCTTACGCTTCGGTGCTTCCACGTCGGTGAGGTCGGTGTAGCCGACGCTGATCAGCGCTGCAACCTCCTGCGTTTCCGGGATCTGAAGGATCTCGGTGATCTTATCGGTATCATATATGCCCATGATCAAAGTGGAAAGGCCCAGTTCGTGCGCCGCGAGGCAGAAACTCTGGGTCGCGATACCGCAGTCGAACATCTGCCAGCCGCTTCCCTTCGGTGTAGAGAAGGAACCGTCGCGCTCGTAGCCGGAGCGTGCTTTGATCATCGTTGTGACAACGAGTACGGGAGCCTGCTTGATGATGCCTCCGTTGTGATTGGAAGAGCAGCACTCATCGGCAATACGGTTCTTCACCGCTTCGTCGTCGATCACGATGTAACGTGTTACCTGCGTGTTCTTCCAGGAGGGAGCGTAAGAGGCGGCCTCGATCGCCTGCTCGATCAGTTTGCGGTCGACCGGCTTGCCGTTGTACTCGCGAATACTTCTACGTGTTTTGATACATTCCAGGGTATTCATAGATATGCTCCTTTCTTGTTTATGGTCCGTTTTCAATCGAACTATCATTGACAGTATAATATAAAAGCGGCAAATAGTAAAGAAAAAAATGGTGTTGTACACATATCCGCGTTCAAATTTCTTCTTGATTTTTGATACTTTATCGTGTAGGATATTAGAGGAGCACTGCGCTCAAAAATGAGAACAAAAAACGGAGGTATGAGATGTTATATATCGGTGTCGATTTAGGAACATCAGCAGTCAAGCTGCTGCTTATGAATGAAAAAGGCGGAATCGAAAAGATCGTTTCCCGTGAATATCCTATCTATTTCCCGCAGGCAGGCTGGTCACAGCAGAATCCTGAGGATTGGTATCGCGAGACCATCGCAGGTATCAAGGAACTCACCAGCGAGTGTGATAAGTCCCAGGTTGCAGGCATCAGCTTCGGCGGTCAGATGCATGGTCTGGTAATCCTGGATAAGGAGGACCAAGTCATCCGTCCTGCGATCCTGTGGAACGACGGTCGTACCTATAAGGAGTGCGATTACCTGAACAACGTGATCGGTAAGGATAAGCTTTCCGAGTACACGGCTAATATCTCTTTCACCGGTTTCACCGCACCGAAGGTACTTTGGGTGAAGAACAACGAGCCGGAGAATTTCGCAAAGATCGAAAAGATCATGCTTCCGAAGGATTATATCGCTTACATGCTCAGCGGCGTACATTGCACGGACGTTTCCGATGCTTCCGGTATGCTTCTGTTCGATGTAAAGAATAAGTGCTGGTCGAAGGAGATGCTCGACATCTGCGGTATCAAAGAGTCCCAGATGGCGAAGATCTTCGAGAGTTACGAGACGGTTGGTACCCTGAAGGCAGATGTAGCTGCAGAGCTCGGCCTCTCCACGAGCGTTAAGATCGTGGCAGGCGCAGGCGACAACGCTGCGGCAGCTGTAGGAACCGGAACCGTTGGCGACGGAAACTGCAACATTTCCCTCGGTACGAGCGGTACCATCTTCATTTCCAGCAAGAAGTTCGGCGTGGATGAGAACAACGCTCTGCACGCATTCGCACATGCAGACGGCGCTTACCACCTGATGGGCTGCATGCTTTCCGCTGCATCTTGCAACAAGTGGTGGATGGACGACATCATCGGAACCGACGCATACGCTGAAGAGCAGAAGAACATCACAAAACTCGGCGAGAACCATGTATACTTCCTGCCGTACCTGATGGGTGAGCGTTCTCCTCACAACGATCCGAACGCAAGAGGTTGCTTCATCGGTATGACCATGGATACCTCCCGTGCAGATATGACACAGGCAGTTCTGGAAGGCGTTGCTTTCGCACTTCGTGATTCTCTCGAAGTAGCACGCAGCCTCGGCATCAAGATCGAGCGCACCAAGATCTGCGGCGGCGGCGCAAAGAGCCCGCTGTGGAAGAAGATGATCGCGAACATCATGAACCTCAAGGTCGATGTTATCGCATCCGAAGAGGGCCCTGCATACGGCGGCGCCATGTTGGCAGCAGTTGCTAACGGCGAGTTCGCATCTGTTGAGGATGCAGCAGCGAAGCTGGTTAAGGTGATCGACACTGTTGAGCCGACTCCTGAGCTTGTTGCTAAGTATGAAGAGCGTTATCAGAAGTTTAAGAAGATCTACCCTGCGGTAAAGGCTTTGTTCCCTGAGATCGCATAAGATAAAGATAATAATTCATGACGGACAGGCCGGGACATCCCGGTCTGTCACGATGAAAGACGGAGGAAAAATTGATGTATGACATTTTGCGGGCCGAAAAGCTGGCAGAAAACATTTACCTATTTGACGTAAAGGCGCCTCTGGTATCCAGAAAGTGCCTGCCCGGACAGTTCGTTATCGTTAAGACCGATGAGAAGTCCGAGCGTATTCCGCTGACCATCTGTGATTATGACAGAGAAAAAGAGACCGTTACCCTGGTCGTTCAGGTCGTCGGAGCGTCCTCTTTCCGTATGGCGCAGTTGAAGACCGGCGAGGCATTTGCCGATATCGTCGGACCTCTCGGACGTGCATCCGAGTTCATCAGCGAGGATCCGGAAACATTGTCCAAAAAGAAGGTATTATTCGTGGCCGGCGGTCTCGGAACGGCGCCTGTATATCCGCAGGTGAAGTGGTTCCATGAGAACGGCTTCCACGCAGATGCCATCGTCGGAGCGAAGACGAAAGATCTCGTGATCATGGAGAAGGAGATGTCGGAAGTTGCCGAGAATCTCTACATCACTACGGATGACGGAACTTACGGCCGTCACGGCATGGTTACCCAGGTCATTTCCGATCTGGTAGCAGAAGGCAAGCAGTACGATGCCTGCGTAGCGATCGGACCGATGATCATGATGAAGTTCGTTTGTAAGCTTACAAAGGAACTCGGCATTCCGACCATCGTCAGCATGAACCCGATCATGGTCGACGGAACCGGTATGTGCGGCGCATGTCGTCTGACGGTTGACGGTCAGGTGAAGTTCGCCTGCGTAGACGGACCGGAATTTGACGGACATAAGGTCGATTTTGATGAAGCCATGAAGCGTTCCGCGATGTATAAGACCGAAGAGGGACGTGCGTTCCTCGCTGCAAAAGAGGGTGACACACATCACGGCGGATGCGGAAATTGCGGAGGTGACAAATAATGGACGTTTTACATAAAGTACCGGTGCGCGAGCAGGATCCGAAGGTCCGTGCGCATAACTTTGAAGAGGTTTGCTACGGCTACAATGCCGAGGAAGCCGTAGAAGAGGCACAGCGCTGCCTCGGATGTAAGAATGCTCGTTGTATGCAGGGTTGCCCCGTAGCGATCAACATCCCCGAATTCATCGCGAAGATCAAAGAGGGAGATTTCGAGGGCGCTTACTATGTGATCAGCGAGGCAAGTTCATTGCCCGCAGTCTGCGGTCGTGTATGCCCGCAGGAGTGCCAGTGTGAGGGCAAATGTGTCCGTGGCGTGAAGGGTGAGCCCGTTGCGATCGGTAAGCTCGAGCGTTTCGTAGCTGACTGGGCACGTGAGCATGGCATCGTTCCGAAGAAGGCAGAGAAGATGAACGGACATAAGGTAGCCGTGATCGGTTCCGGCCCTGCAGGTCTGTCCTGCGCAGGCGACTTGGCGAAGCTCGGTTATTCCGTAACGATCTTCGAAGCACTCCACGAGCCGGGAGGCGTTTTGACCTACGGTATCCCGGAGTTCCGTCTTCCGAAGAGCGCTGTCGTTCAGAAGGAGATCGACAACGTAAGAGCACTCGGTGTCGAAATCGTTTGCAACGCGATCATCGGCAAGTCCATCACCATCGACGAATTGATGGCGGATGGTTATGAGGCTGTATTCATCGGTTCCGGCGCAGGCCTTCCGAAGTTCATGGGTATCCCCGGTGAGCAGGCGAACGGCGTATTTTCGGCCAATGAGTACCTGACCCGCAGCAACCTGATGAAGGCTTTCAAAGAAGATTATGCGACCCCGATCGCTGCCGGTAAGAAGGTAGCCGTCGTAGGCGGCGGAAACGTAGCGATGGATGCTGCGAGAACCGCTCTTCGTCTGGGCGCAGAAGTATATATCGTATATCGCCGCGGTGAGGAAGAACTTCCTGCCCGTGTCGAGGAAGTACATCATGCTAAGGAAGAGGGCATCATCTTTAAGCTCCTCACGAACCCGACCGAGATCCTCGTGGATGATAAGGGCTGGGTTGCCGGCATGAAGTGTGTGGAGATGGAGCTCGGCGAGCCGGATGAGTCCGGAAGAAGACGCCCCGTCGTTAAGCCGAATTCCGAGTTCGTACTCGATGTCGATACCGTCATCATGTCCCTCGGTACCTCTCCGAACCCGCTGATCTCTTCTACGACCGAAGGTCTGGAGACCAGCAAATGGAAGTGCATCATCGCTTCCGAGGAGAACGGACAGACATCGAAGCCCGGCGTATTTGCCGGCGGTGATGCCGTAACCGGCGCAGCGACCGTTATCCTGGCTATGGAAGCCGGACGCGCAGGCGCACGAGGTATCCACGAATATCTGCAGAATAAGTAATAAAGAAATAGAAGTTCGGATATGGGCGATGAGGCTATCTCATCGCTCATATTGTCGGAAACGGACGGGAGGCCTATGAAGATCACGATCCTTTGCGTCGGAAAGATCCGCGAGTCCTACTGGGAGGATGCGATCGCCGAATATATGAAGCGGCTGACACGCTACTGCAAGCCGGAGATCATCCAGGTGGCAGATGAGAAGACGCCCGATGACGCGTCGGAGAATATGAATAAGCAGATCCTGGAGAAGGAGGGCGACCGCCTGCTGGAGAAACTTCCGGACGACGCCTACGTGGTCACGTTAGAGATCAAAGGAATGTCTCTCGATTCGGTTGCATTTTCCGAAAAGATCAGCAAACTGACCGTAGCTGGCGTGTCACATATCTGCTTTGTGATCGGTGGCTCGCTGGGCTTGGATCCACGCGTGTCGAAGCGCGCCGACTTCAAACTGAGCTTCTCAGCGATGACATTTCCCCATCAGATGATGCGGGTCGTCCTGTGCGAGCAGATCTACCGCGCGTTTCGCATCATCTCGGGCGAACCGTACCACAAATAGTAATTCTTATTCTTTACAACAAGTGTGTATCATGTTATGATACAGTTGCATTGAAACCCAACAGTATGTACCGGCTTTGGTTCGGTCGAGAAGAGAAATGGAGGAGAAGATGAAGATTATCTCATTGGCAAATGAACTGGCAGAGACAACCTATCCCGGCAGAGGCATCGTTGTCGGAAAGAGCAAAGACGGAAAGTATGCGGTTTGCGCATATTTTATTATGGGACGCAGCGTGAACAGCCGCAACCGTGTATTCGTTGAGGAGAACGCAGGCATCCGTACACAGGCATTCGACCCTTCCAAACTGTCCGATCCGAGTCTGATCATCTATTCGCCGGTACGTGTATTCGGTAATACGACGATCGTGACCAACGGCGACCAGACCGATACGATCTACGAGATGATGCGTGACGGCAAGACCTTTGAAGAGGCGCTGAAGACCCGCGAATTCGAGCCGGACGGCCCGAATTATACACCTCGTATCTCCGCGATCCTGAACGTGCAGAACGGCTTTTATGATTACACGATGTCGATCCTGAAGAGCGACAACGGCGATCCGACCTGCTGCCTGCGCAATACATTTTCCGTAGATGTACCGCGCTCCGGTGAGGGACGTTTCATCCATACCTATATGGAAGATGGCAACCCGCTTCCGAGCTTCGAAGGCGAGCCGACATTGGTCGACATCGACGGCGACATCGATGAGTTCACCGAGATGGTATGGACGAACCTGAACGCGGAACACAAGGTTTCCCTGTTTGTACGTTATATCGACATTCAGACCGGCGCATATCAGACGCGCATCATCAATAAGAATAAATAAGGTGGTAGCACAATGAAAGAACTTGAACTGAAGTATGGTTGTAACCCGAATCAGAAGCCTTCCCGTATTTTTATGGAGAATGGCGCGGATCTTCCGATCAAAGTATTGAACGGCAGACCCGGTTATATCAATTTCCTGGATGCCTTCAACGGCTGGCAGCTCGTACGTGAGCTGAAGCAGGCGACCGGCCTCCCTGCGGCTACTTCCTTTAAGCATGTTTCTCCGGCCGGAGCGGCGGTAGGCCTTCCGCTTACGGAGATCGAGAAGAAGATCTACTGGGTTGCCGACATGGGCGACCTGTCACCGCTTGCATCTGCATATGCACGTGCCCGCGGCGCTGACCGTATGTCTTCCTTCGGCGATTTCATTTCCCTTTCGGATGTCTGTGATGTTTCCACAGCGCTTCTGATCAAACGTGAGGTTTCTGACGGCGTGATCGCTCCCGGTTACGAGCCCGAGGCACTGGAGATCCTGAAGGCGAAGAAGAAGGGTGGCTACAACGTGATCGAGATCGACCCGAACTACGTTCCCGATCCGATCGAGCGTAAGCAGGTATTCGGCGTTTCCTTCGAGCAGGGACGTAACGAGCTGAAGATCGACGAGGCTTTCCTGGACAATATGGTAACGAAGAACACCGTATTCTCGAAGCAGGCGAAGATCGACCTTATGATCGCGCTCATCACTTTGAAATATACACAGTCCAACTCTGTATGCTACGTTAAGGGCGGACAGGCCATCGGTATCGGTGCAGGCCAGCAGTCCCGTATCCACTGCACACGTCTGGCGGGCAATAAGGCCGACAACTGGTATCTTCGTCAGAATCCGAAGGTTCTGAACCTCCAGTTTGTTGATAAACTGGGCCGCGCAGATCGTGATAATGCGATCGACGTATATATCAGCGACGACTATATGGACGTTCTGGCAGACGGTATCTGGGAGAACATCTTCAAGGTTAAGCCTGAGGTGTTTACGAGAGAAGAGAAGCGTGCATGGCTGGATACACTTACCGATGTAGCTCTCGGTTCCGACGCGTTCTTCCCGTTCGGCGACAACATCGAGCGTGCGCATCGCAGCGGCGTTACCGTGATCGCTCAGCCTGGCGGATCCATCCGTGACGACAACGTCATCGAGATGTGCGACAAGTACGGAATCGCTATGTGCTTTACCGGCCTGCGTCTGTTCCATCACTAAAATACCGGCCGTATAATTCGGCAAAAAATATATCGGCACAGCCCCAAAGAAAATGTCATTTTTTTAGTTGACAAATCCGAGGGGCTGTGCTATTATTGTAAAGTCGCGTGGCAAACGAAACGAATGCCTGCGGCAGACAGCAGAATAGGGGAATCATACAGCGGCAGTATTGCGGTCTCCAAAACCGTTCACGGGGGTTCGAATCCCTCTTCCCCTGCGCTTGATGAAACGCCTCCGGTTTCCGGGGGCGTTTTTCGTTTGCTTTTTATTTTTCGGCCCGGCAGATCTTCGAAAAGTATTCTGAAGATTATTGACCGAATTGAGTGAGAAAATAGCCTCAAACAGCACAATACATCAGTTCCAAGGCCGTTTTGCTAGCGGAATCCCGATAATAATTTCGAAACTATTTAGAAAAATTTAATAATTTGACGATTTGTACGGCAAATCCTCCAAGAAAGAGGACACTTTGTCCAAAGAAAACAGAAAAATCAAGAAAAAACAGTTGACTTTTTAGAACAAATATGATAGCATAAAACATATAGAAGACAGGTTAGGAAAGAAGCCTGATAAGAAAACAGGAAAGGCGAGATATCGTTGAAAGAATATGCGAAAGGAGGTAGCGATCATGTTGAAGAGACTCAGCCGTATTACAGCGATCTTGATGTCGCTTTGTTTGATCGTTTATCTTGTGCCTTCCGTTGCTTTTGCGGTATTGAAGCCTTTCTATAGCGATCCCGAAACGAATAACAACATGGTGCTGAAGGTTGATCTGCCGGATGAAGATGATATGATGGCTCTTGCAGCGATGGCAGAAGCAAACCTTGAGACAATTGTTGAAGATCCCATGGATGACATGATCCCGGTTCTGGAAGATGTTTTTTATCAGGAAGAAGAGGAGACGATCGTTTCTTCCGATATCGAACCGGCCGAGGAGACCGAAGCAATTTCGGAGACCGAGGCGACTGCAGTAGCTGAGGAAACCGAAGAAGTTACCGAGATCGCAGAGATCATTGAGACCGAAGCGATCGAAGTGATCGAAGAGCTTACGGAAACCGCTGAAGAAATCGATATCGTTGAGGAAGCCCTGCAAAACGATGCAGCCGCCGAGACGGAAACGATCGATGAGACCGAAACAGAAGTGGAAGCAGCAGTTGAACACCCCGGAGCGGTAGTGGAAGTGCCGTATCCGATCGGCATCAGTGCAAGCTACATCGGCTCCAAGTATGCGGGAGAAACTATGACGGCCAGTGACCTCGTCGTAGCAGTTACACTGTCCGATGGCAGTGTGATCACAAATCCCGTAGGGTTTATCGCATCTCCTTTGAATTTGGCAGCAGAGAATAACGTGACCGTCAGCTATGGAGACGTAGCGTGTGTGATCACCTTTGCAGCACCCGAAAGACCTGTACTTAAGATCACGGCAGCGCCGGCGCCCATCGTAGCGCAGCGCACCACCAAACTGTCGGTATCAAACGAGATCAAGATCGAGTATACCGGCCCCACGACCGTAGGAACCCCCATCGATCCGCAGCTGTTGATCTGCTATGTAGAGGCAGGCATTGACCGGTATTACGCTGGGACCTACACCATGACCGCACAGAGCGACGTTTTCCTTCCGGGAAATAATCCTCTGACGGTGACCCTGAACGGTCAGGTTTATACGTTGAACGTGATCGCTCAGCAGGCCAATCCTTACGGGATCTGTTCCGAGGGATTTGACCGTGAAGACGCGGTAGAAGTATTCCGTTTGCAGAACGAGATGCGCATCGCCGCAGGACGCAAGCCTTTACTTTGGAGCGAAGAACTGTACCTCATCGCAAGTAGCAGAGCTACTTGGGCAGTACAGGAAAACGGAGCCATTTCCCACAACGGGAAGTTGACGACCGGCGAGAACTGTTTCTCGGGTCCGTTCTACGGATGTCCTTATTCGGCGGCTTATAAGATCAATGCTTACACCAACAGCAAGTCGCACAAAAAGACCATTTTGAAGGCTGACTATGAATATGGTGCTGTGAGCACATATTACGGAGTTTCCTATTCGGTATTCGAAACCTCAGGCTGGGACAGCCGTTTGGCAGATGCCATCAATTTTATAAGAGATACCAAGGGAGCTTACATTCCGTGTGAGTAAAACGTAAACAGCTTATACAGTCCGCCTCTCAAGGAGAGGCGGATTTTTTATGGGAAAATTCTCTCCGAAAATACGCTGAGCATCTAGATATAATCATTTGAGTGTGTTATAATATTAGGTGGCTTAGGCCGCAAAAGGGGATTTTTATGGAATACATCATATATTTTGACATCGCAGCCATAGCGGTTATGATGGTGCTTATCATAGCGTTTTTCTTGGGGCGATATCTGCAGACTTATCAGAATGACCGGTTGATCCGGCTGTTCTGGATGAACCTCATCACTGCGATCAGTGACCTGATCGCAACGATCACACAGGACCCTTCCTATCCGGGAAACCTGCTGATCCAGACGGTCTTTCATCAAGTCTACTTCATAGCGCATCCGGCTTGCCTATGGTTGTTTTACCTGTACTGCAACACATTTTCCAAACATGAACGTTCTCAGGCAGTGGAGACACGTATCCTGCTGTCGATCCCGTTCGCTATAACTTCATTGATCTCGCTTACGAATCCGGTGCACGAACTGCTGTTCACGATCGATGCCGACTACATCTATCATCGCGGACCGCTGACGTTTGTGTTCTATGCATCGGCCGTGTTCTACACGATCCTGTGCCTGAGTTGTATTCAGTTCGCGAAGAGCGGTATCAATAAAAAACTGAAGTATTGTACATTCGCTTTCCTGTTGATGATGATCGCGAGTGTATTTGTGCAGTATATCTTTCCGGAACTGCTCATCGAGAGCTTCGCAGCAGCGCTGGTATTGCTGATCATCTACATCACGCTGGAGCGCCCGGGTGAGTTTATCGAGACAGAGCTCGGCGTCATGAATGCCGGCGGTCTGCGTATGGTGCTGGAGAGCCTGTACACGATGAAGGAGCCGTTTGCGCTCATCGTCATCAAATTTCACAGCATCCGCATGATCCGTGAGACCTTCGGCGAGGAGTACCTGCGCGACCTGTACCAGCAGATCATGCGCTTCATCAATCAGAATTACAAGAAACTTCATGTGTTCCACTATTCGCAGAGTACGTTTGCCATCGTGATGACAGACTATGAAGAATCCGAATTCATGAAGATCGCGATCGAACTGGAACGTGAGTTCAACGGAGAATGGGCGGTCGGCGAGAGCATTACCCACCTGACGGCGACGGTCGGCTATGCGCTGTGCCCGAAGGAACTGCATACGATCGCGGATGTAGACGACTTCATCAACGTGCTGCGCCTTTCCGTACGTGGAGAGGATAAGACGTTGCTGGCGCCGGACCAGGTCGACATGGACTGGATCATCCGTAAACGTAATATCGAGCGTATCGTTAAGGATGCGATCGGTACCGATAAGTTCCAAGTCTACTATCAGCCCATCATCGACGCGAAGACGGAGCGCATCATTTCCGCTGAGGCGCTGGTGCGTCTGCAGAGTGAAGAACTGGGTGACATTTCCCCTGAGGAATTTATCCCCATCGCAGAGGAGCAGGGCAATATCATCTGGATCGGCGAGCATGTATTCCGTTCGGTCTGCCGTATGATCTCGTCCAATAACCTCTACAAGAAGGGCGTCGAATATATTGAGATCAACCTCTCGACCGTGCAGTGTATGCAGTCTAACCTGAGTGAGCGACTGATGTCGATCATTAAGGAGACCCAGATCCTGCCGCAGTATATCTCGTTGGAGATCACCGAAACGGCACGTGCCGTATTTAATAAGACATTCTCGGACAATATCGACAGCCTGTCGAAGAATGGTTTCTCGTTCGCGATCGATGACTATGGTTCCGGTAACTCGAACCTGAACTATCTGTTGCATCTGCCGTTCAATGTTCTTAAGATCGATAAGAACATCCTGTGGGATGCGTTCCGCGAGTCGACCGCGATGATCGTGCTCGAGAGCACCATTTCCCTGGCGCACCAGCTGGGCCTGAAGATCGTGGCCGAAGGCGTAGAAGAGGCTCGGCATGTCGAGAAACTGAAGGAGTTGTCTTGTGACTACTTCCAGGGCTTCTATTTTTCGAAGCCGCTTCCTGAGAAGGAATTTATCAAACTTTTGAATGAGCAGTCGAAGAAAAGTAAGCGTTAGGAGGGGCCATGTATCGGATCGTTGACGGGCAAATACGTATTTCCGTACGTACACTCGTGGAATTCGTGATGCAGAGCGGCGATCTGGATAATCGCAGCGGCTCCTACCGGGATAAAAAGGCGATGCTCAAAGGGGCGAAGATCCACAAGACTTTGCAGGATCGCGTAGGCGGGGAGTACCGCGCCGAAGTGCCTTTGAAGCATGAGATCGCCTGCCCGGAATATACGATCTTACTGGAGGGACGCGCCGACGGGATATTCACCCGTAAGGACGGCGTGACCGCCATCGATGAAATAAAAAGCATGTATGCAGACGTGGAGCATTTCACGGAGCCTGTTGCCGTCCATCGCGCACAGGCTCTGTGTTATGCTTATATTTTTGCCCTTCAAAACGACCGCCGGGAGATGGGCGTGCGTATGACCTACTGCAACATCAAGACCATGAAGGTGCGGTATTTCGATGAAACGCTGACCTTTGAGCAGTTGGAGGACTGGTTCTCCGATGTTTTGCTGAAACTGACGAAGTGGTTTGATTTCCTGATGGAACATCGGAAGGAGCGCAATGCGTCCATTCCTTCGATCGGTTTTCCCTTCGAATACCGGAACGGGCAGAAGCAGCTGGTCGTTTCAACGTATAAGACCATCGCAGCCGGAAAGAAACTCTATATCGAGGCGCCGACCGGGATCGGCAAGACAATGTCGGCGGTCTTTCCTTCGGTCAGCGCGATGGGACAGGGGCTGGCGGATAAGATCTTCTACCTGACGGCGAAGACGATCACGCGGACCGTTGCCCAGGAAGCTTTTGACATCCTGCGCCGGAATGGACTGGTGTTCAAAAGCATGATCCTGACGGCGAAAGAGAAACTTTGCATTCTCGAGAGCCCAGACTGTAACCCGGAGGCCTGCCCCTACGCGCGCGGCTTCTTCGACCGGATCAATGACGCCGTTTTTCACCTGGTAACGCATTACGATCGCATTACCCGTGAAGACATCCTGAAGGTGGCGGAGGAATACCAAGTCTGCCCGTTCGAACTGTCGCTCGACGCGACTTACTGGATGGATGCGATCATCTGCGACTACAACTATGTGTTTGATCCCGACGTTCGCCTGGCGCGGTTTTTTGCGGGCGACGAGCGCGGAGACTATATCTTCCTGATCGACGAGGCGCACAACCTGGTTGAGCGTGCGCGGGAAATGTACAGCGCCGTGCTGTCGCATAAGCACGTGAAGGAAGCCAAGGCCATGGCGAAGGAATCGATGCCGACGGTGGCTCCTAAGATGGACCGCCTGCAACGGCAGCTTTCGGCCATGAAGAAGACCTGCGTGGCAGAGCAGGCGGAAAAAGAGATCCTAGATGCGGCGGAATTGCCGATCCTGTATGATAACGCCTACACCGTGTTCTCCGAGATGGAGAAGTTTTACGAGGAGCATCCCGAGTTCAAAGACCAGGATCTGCTGGATTTCTATTTTGAACTGCGATCCTTTCTGCTGACCTTCGAGGCGATGGACGAATCGTACGTTTCCTATGTGGAGCCGACGGACGACGACCTGCTCGTGCATCTGTTCTGCGTTCACCCGGCCTCACGCCTGCTGGAATGCATGCACCAGGGACGAAGCACGATCCTGTTTTCGGCGACCCTGCTGCCCATCCGCTATTATAAGGAGCTCCTGGGCGCAGAAGAGGAGGATTACGCGATCACGGTACCTTCTCCGTTTGACCCCGAAAAACGCCTGCTGGGCGTCGTTAACGGCATTTCCACGGTATATACGAGGCGAGGACCGCGGCTGTACGAGACCATTGCCCGAAACATACTGAATATCGTGAAAGAGCATGCGGGCAATTACATGGCGTTCTTCCCGTCGTACCGCATGATGTGGGATGTCGGCGAGGTCGTCGAGACGATGGCGTTCCACCAGGGACGGAAGATCGAGTTCATGTACCAGCAGCAGGATATGAGCGAACGCGACCGCGAGGACTATCTCAGCGAGTTTGCGGAAAATGAAGACGGCGTGACGCGCATCGGTATGGCGATCATGGGCGGCATTTTTTCCGAAGGCATCGATCTGGTGCGGGAAAGCCTGATCGGTGTACTGATCGTCGGGACCGGGCTGCCTCAGGTCTGCATGGAGCGCGAGATCCTGCGGGATTACTTCGAGGCGACCATGGGTAAAGGCTTCGAATATGCCTACCTATTCCCGGGGATCACGAAGGTGCTGCAGGCGGCCGGAAGACTCGTTCGCACGGCCGACGATTACGGTGTCATCGCTCTGATGGACGAACGCTTTTTGAGACAAGAATACCGGGAGCAGTTCCCGAGAGAATGGTCGAACGGAAAGGTCTGGAATGACGACGCGACCATGATAAAAGATCTACGCGACTATTGGACGCGGATGGAGGAAAAGTGATGGATGAAGTATTGAAAACAGTAAAAGAATCAATGGAGGAAGTCTTCGGGACGGCGGCAGGAGCGGATGTGTTCTTCGCGCCGGGCCGGGTCAACCTCATTGGCGAACATATCGATTATAACGGCGGCCACGTGTTCCCATGCGCGCTGACGATCGGCACCTATGCCGCAGTGCGCAAAAACGGCACAGACACTATGCGCCTGTACTCGGCGAATTTTCCGCAGAATGGGATCGGTTCGTTTAGTCTCAGTGAGCTGGAGGAGCGCCAGAAACGTTGGACGGATTATCCGAAGGGCGTGATGTGGGCGCTGGCGCGTCATGGGTTCGCCATCCCCGCGGACGGTGGCCTGGATGTCGTTTACTATGGCAATATCCCGAACGGTTCCGGCCTGTCATCCTCGGCGTCGATCGAAGTATTGACCGCGAAGTTCCTTTCGGATACCTTCGGATTTGACCTGGACGGCGTGTTCATTGCCCGCTTGTGCAAGGAATCCGAGAATTTGTTCAACGGTGTGAACTGCGGAATTATGGACCAGTTTGCCATCGCCATGGGATCGCAGGATAAGGCGATCTTCCTGGATACGGCGACGCTGGACTATACGTATGTGCCCTTTGTTTTGCCTGAAGCGAAGATCGTCATCGCGTGCAGCAATAAGAAGCGCGGGCTGGCGGACAGCGAGTATAATAAGCGCCGCGGAGAGTGCGAGGCGGCCCTGGCCGTTTTGAATGCGGCGCGCCCCGTGAAGGCGCTTTGCGACCTGACACCTGCGCAGTTTGAGGAGATTTCCGGTGCGTTGACAGAGCCGGCGCTTCTGAAGCGTGCGCGTCATGCCGTTACGGAAAATGATCGCACCCTGCGAGCAGTCGAGGCACTGAATGCCGGCGATCTGGCAGCCTTCGGAGAGTTGATGAAAGCTTCACATGATTCGCTGCGTTACGATTTTGAAGTGACGGGACCGGAGCTCGACGCCTTGTATGAGGCTGCTTGCGCCGTAGATGGCGTGATCGGCACGCGCATGACCGGAGCCGGCTTCGGCGGCTGCACGGTCAGCATTGTCCGCGATGATAGTGTTGAAGCTTTCGTAAAGAGCGTTGGAGAGGCCTATAGAAAGACGATCGGCTACGACGCTTCGTTCTATGTGGTGAGCGTCGGTGACGGACCTGCAAAAATCGCAAGTTTTGCTTGATTTGCACTATTTCATGCTTTATAATTATAATGAGTAAGGATGTGCCCAATGGCACGTAATTTGCAGATTAAGGAGTGTGTATCTATGACCGATCGTTATCAAAGCCCGTTTTCCGAGCGTTATGCAAGCGCTCAGATGCAATATATCTTTTCCGCGGACATGAAGTTCAAGACCTGGCGTAAGCTGTGGATCGCGCTGGCGGAGGCAGAGCAGGAGCTCGGCATTCCGATCACCGATGAGCAGATCGCGGAGCTTAAGGAGCATGCTGACGATATCAATTACGATGTGGCAAAAGAGCGCGAAAAGCTCGTTCGTCACGATGTAATGTCGCACGTGTATGCTTATGGTGTTCAGTGCCCGAAGGCGAAGGGAATCATCCATCTCGGAGCGACTTCCTGCTACGTAGGTGACAACACCGATATCATCGTAATGACCGAGGCTCTGCGCCTGGTTCAGAAGAAGCTGATCAATGTGATCGCCAAACTTGCCGATTTCGCGGATCAGTATAAGGATCTGCCGACGCTGGCGTTCACACATTTCCAGCCCGCGCAGCCGACGACCGTCGGAAAGCGTGCGTCCCTGTGGCTGCAGGATCTCGTGATGGACTATCAGGATCTGGATTACCTGATCTCCACCATGAAGCTTCTGGGTTCGAAAGGTACGACCGGTACACAGGCCAGCTTCATGGAACTGTTCGACCGCGACGAAGAGAAGATCAAAAAGCTCGAGAAGATCATCGCTGATAAGATGGGCTTTGCCGGATGTTTTGCAGTTTCCGGCCAGACTTACACACGTAAGGTGGACAGCCGTATTTTGAACGTTCTGTGCGGCATTGCGATCAGCGCTCACAAATTCTCGAATGATATCCGCCTGCTTCAGCACCTGAAGGAAGTGGAAGAGCCGTTTGAGAAGAACCAGATCGGTTCCTCTGCGATGGCATATAAGCGTAACCCGATGCGCAGCGAGCGTATCGCGTCCCTCGCAAACTATGTGATCTCCGATACGTTCAACCCGATGCTTACCGCTGCGACCCAGTGGTTTGAGCGTACATTGGATGATTCAGCAAATAAGAGAATCAGTATGACGGAGGGCTTCCTCGCAGTCGATGGTATCCTGGACCTGTACATGAACGTTGTTGACGGTCTGGTCGTATATCCCAAGGTTATCGAAAAGCGTCTGCGCAGCGAGCTGCCGTTCATGGCGACCGAGAACATCATGATGGATGCGGTTAAAGCCGGTGGCGACCGTCAGGAATTGCATGAGAAGATCCGCACCCTGTCCATGGAGGCCGGTAAGAATGTCAAGGCTCTCGGACTGGATAACAACCTGCTCGAGCTGATCGCGGCAGATGAAAGTTTCAACCTGTCTCTCGAAGAACTGGAGAAGGCTATGGATCCGGCGAAGTATGTCGGCCGCGCGCCTTCACAGGTCACCGAGTTTTTGAACCAGGAGGTACGCCCGCTTCTCGAGGCGCATAAAGAACTGCTCGGCCTTTCGGCGGAGATCAATGTATAATCTATGATCAATAATATCGAACTGTATCGTATCTTTCGCACGGTGGCCCGGTGTAAGCAGTTTTCCGCGGCGGCTAAAGAATTATGTGTTTCGCAGCCGGCGGTGAGCCAGGCCGTGAAACTGCTGGAGGAGCAGCTCTCCTGTACGTTGTTCGTACGTACCAGCAAAGGCGCCCAGCTTACGGCGGAAGGAGCCATCCTGTATAACCACATTGACCGCGCGTTCGGCGAGATTGAACGCGGGGAGCATTTGGTTGCGCAGATGTGCGATATGGAGCAGGGAGAGATCTGTATCGGAGCGAGCGACATGACGCTGCAGTTTTATCTGCTGCCGATCCTGGAGCAGTTCCACATCAAATATCCACATATCAAGATCCAGGTAACGAATGCGCCGACGCCGGAGACGATGGAAGCTCTGGACGCGGGGACGATCGATTTCGGTGTGATCTCTACGCCGGTGGAGCCGCGCGAGGGTATCGAGATCGTGCCGGTGCATAATATCCGCGACGTTTTCGTGGCAGGAACGGCGTTCCTGGAGCTAAAGCACCACGTGCTGACGTTCGACGAATTGACCCGGTATCCGTTGGTATGTTTGGAGAAAAACACCAGTACACGTCGCTTCTGGGATGCGTATTTCGAAGACCAGAAGATCGAGATCAAGCCGGAATTCGAGTTGGCGACGTCCGATATGATCGTGCAGTTCGCGCTACGGAATCTGGGTATCGGTCTGGTTATGGAATCCTTTGCCGAACCGTATCTGAAAAACGGCATGTTGTTCGAACTGATGTTCGACAAAAAGCCGCCGGAGCGCAGCATGTGCCTGGCAGTGCGGAAGAATTACCTCGGTTCCACCGCGACGAAGAATTTCCTCGCGATGATGAATGTAAAGAGCTGAGGCAGGAGTACATTGACCGAGTATAATCCTGAATTATAATCCGCATAATAAATTGTGATTTTATTAATACTATCATATGTGTTATAGTTATATCGCGTGCGTAAGAGATACGTGCGCGATATTATTTTTCGGAGGTTGGTTATGGTAAGAGCTATCGTAGGTGCCAACTGGGGCGATGAAGGCAAGGGTAAGATCACGGATATGCTGGCTCAGGAAGCGGATATCGTCATTCGTTTTCAGGGCGGTAATAACGCGGGTCACACGATCATCAACGAATATGGTCGTTTTGCATTGCATCTGCTGCCCAGCGGTGTATTTTCCCCGAATACCACATGCATCATCGGTAACGGTGTTGCACTGAACATTCCGGCGTTGTTTAAAGAGATTTCCGATATAGAGGCACAGGGCGTTCCGGAGCCGAAGATCCTGGTTTCCGATCGTGCGCAGATCCTGATGCCGTACCATATTTTATTTGATCAGTACGAGGAGGAGCGTCTGGGTAAGGCGTCCTTCGGTTCGACGAAGTCAGGTATCGCACCGTTTTATTCGGATAAATACGCGAAGATCGGTTTCCAGGTCAGCGAGCTTTTCGACGAGAAGACGCTGCGTGAGAAGGCCGCACGTGTATGCGAGATCAAAAACGTATCCCTCGTTCACTTGTACCACAAGGATCCGATCGATCCCGAGGAGTTGTTCCAGACTTTGATCTCTTATCGGGAAATGGTTCGTCCTTATGTATGCGATGTTTCCGCATATCTGTACCGCGCGATCCAGGATGGCAAGAGCATCCTGCTCGAGGGTCAGCTCGGTTCGCTGAAGGATCCGGATCATGGTATCTACCCGATGGTTACTTCTTCTTCGACACTGGCTGCTTATGGCGCGATCGGCGCAGGCATCCCGCCGTACGAGATCAAGAACATCACGGCTGTTGTTAAAGCATATTCGAGCGCTGTCGGCGCAGGTGAGTTCGTCAGCGAGATCTTCGGTGACGAGGCTGATGAGCTTCGTAAGCGTGGCGGTGACCACGGCGAATATGGCGCTACGACCGGACGTCCGCGTCGTATGGGCTGGTTCGATGCAGTTGCTACCCGTTACGGCTGCCGCATCCAGGGCGCGACTGAGGTTGCATTGACCGTTTTGGACGCACTGGGCTACCTCGATGAGATCCCGATGTGCGTAGGCTACGAGATCGACGGAAAGATCGAGAAAGACTTCCCTGCAACCGTTAAGCTGGCTCAGGCTAAGCCCGTTTGGAAGGTATTCAAGGGCTGGAAGTCCGACATCCGCGGTATCAAGAACTATGATGAACTTCCGCAGGAATGCCGTGACTACATCGAGGCCATCGAGCAGGAGATCGGAGTACCGATCACCATGGTTTCCAACGGACCCGGAAGAAACGAGATCATCATTCGCAAGTAAAGCGATTTTTGAGTCGTTCTCAACATCGTGAGGTCGGCTTCGAAATCTTCAGAATTCAATATTGCTACATACGGAAACCACCGGATGCCAATCATCCGGGCAGGTTTCCGCTTTTTTATCCTCGGATGCTGACAGAAAAGCCAAAAACGATATTTCCGTTAGCAATTTCAATAATTTATTAGGCTGCCGTAGCATGGAGACAATATCCGAGAAGGCGAAGTGCAGGCGGAGAAACAGTCGCCAAGGCGAATAGTGAAAGGGAGGATCTCATTTTTCCGAGGGAAGCGAAAAATTTAAAAAATTTTAAGAAAATTGAAGGGAAAAACCGTTGACATTGGGGCGGAAAAGTGATACATTTAATGCAGATGTTAGCACTCGCAGAAAATGAGTGCTAATAAACCAAGATCTCAGAGGTGATGTATTTGGAGCTGGAAGATAGAAAATCGAAAATTTTAACCGCCATTATACGGAACTATCTGGAGACGGGGGAGCCGGTTGGATCGCGAACGATATCAAAGTTCACTGATCTGCAGCTTTCATCCGCCACCATTCGAAATGAGATGGCGGACCTGGAGGAGATGGGCCTCATCATTCAGCCGCATACTTCGGCGGGACGTATCCCGACGGATAAGGGTTATCGTTTTTACGTAGACCAGATGATGGAAGCGCGTAAGCACGAGTTCGATGATGAGAAGAAGTTGCTCCTGCAGAGAGTGGACCGCATGGAGGCGGCCCTGAAGCAGCTGGCGAAGGTGCTCGCTGCAAACACGAACTACGCGACGCTGGTTTCGGCGCCGACGTACACACAGAACAAATTGAAGTTCATTCAGCTGTCCCGCGTGGACGAAGCGAAGATCCTGGCAGTCATCATGACCCAGGGAAATATCGTCAAGAGCACGTTGGTGGACCTGAACGAAGATATTTCAGAGGATGACGTTCTGAAAATGAACGTGCTTTTGAATGCGTCGCTGAACGGCCTCTCCGTAGACGAGATCAACATCAACGTGATCAGCAGTCTGAAGGCAGAGGCAAAAGAACTGTCCGTGGCTGTCGAGCCTATATTGACCGCGATCGCCCAGGCAGTCGCAAGCGATAAGGACGAGCCGCAGATCTACACCAGCGGTACGACGAATATCTTCAAATATCCGGAGCTGTCGCAGTCCAGTAGCGCGACCGAGTTGATCGGAGCGTTCGAGGAGAAGCAGCCGCTGAACGAACTGGTGCTTTCCTCCATGAATAAGGAGGGCATTCAGGTATACATCGGTGAGGAGTCACCGTTCGAAAACCTGAAAGACTGTTCCGTGGTCACGGCCAATTATGATCTGGGCGACGGGTTGCACGGTATCGTCGGGATCGTAGGTCCGAAGCGAATGGATTACGAACGTGTGGTCGGAACCCTGCACGGACTGAAAAACCAATTGGATGCGATTTACAAGGAGATGGGAACCAAAAAGATTTCCGGCTCCGGCATCGGAAAGGATGAATAGACGGGATGAAGAAGGATTACAAAAAACGATCCAGAAACATAAATCGGACCATTAAGATCACCGATCTGGATGCGGAAGAGAAGAAGAAACAATCCTCCGGAAACAAAAAACCGAATGCGTCGAAAGAAAAGGAAAAGCCTTTCGTAGTCGAGCCGAAGAAGGAAGATGCCTTCGAGGCGATGGACGAAAAAACGAAGGCGGCCGAAGAGGCGCAGGCTTCCGCAGCAGAGGCGGTCGAAGCTGAGGCAGCGAAGAGCGAGGCTGAGGTCGAGGCGGTCAGCGGCGAGGTCGAAGGCGAGGCTCAGGCAGGTGCTTCCGAAGGAAAAGAGAAGAAGCGCGGGCTGTTCGGAGACGATGATGAGGCAGACGAAGCATTGTCCAAAAAGGATGAACAGATCGCCGAACTTCAGGATCAGCAGAAGCGACTGATGGCTGAATTCGACAACTTCCGCAAACGTACGGAGAAGGAGAAATCCTCGATGTACGAGATCGGAGCGAAGAGTATTCTCGAGAAGATCCTTCCGATCGTTGACAACTTCGAACGCGGACTGGCATCCATTTCCGAAGAGGAGAAGCAGAGCGGTTTCGCAAACGGCATGGATCTGGTCTACAAGCAGTTGTTGAAGATGCTTGAGGACGTAGGTGTGAAGCCGATCGAAGCGGTCGGACAGCCGTTCGATCCGAACTTCCACAACGCAGTGATGCATGTGGAGGATGAAAACCTCGGTGAGAACGTTGTAGCACAAGAGTTTCAAAAGGGTTATATGTACCGGGACAGCGTTTTGCGTCACTCCATGGTGCAGGTAGCCAATTAATATATTCAGAAAGAGTCTTTAGGAGGACGAACTACTATGGGAAAAATTATAGGTATTGACTTAGGTACGACAAACTCATGTGTTGCCGTAATGGAAGGTGGTAAGCCTGTGGTCATCGCGAATGCCGAAGGTATTCGTACCACACCTTCCGTAGTCGCATTTACGAAGAACGGAGAGCGTCTGGTCGGCGAGCCTGCAAAGCGTCAGGCAGTTACCAACTCCGAGAACACGATCTCTTCGATCAAGCGTCATATGGGTACCGATTATAAAGTAACCATCGGCGACAAGAAGTATTCACCGCAGGAGATCTCCGCGATGATCCTTCAGAAGTTGAAGGCAGATGCGGAAGCATACCTTGGCGAGAAGGTAACCGAGGCTGTTATCACGGTTCCGGCATACTTCAACGATGCTCAGCGTCAGGCTACAAAGGATGCTGGTAAGATCGCAGGCCTCGATGTTAAGCGTATCATCAACGAGCCGACCGCAGCAGCTCTTGCTTACGGTCTGGACAATGAAAAAGAGCAGACCATCATGGTATACGACCTCGGCGGCGGTACCTTCGATGTATCCATCATCGATATCGGTGACGGCGTAATCGAAGTTCTTTCCACCAACGGCGATACCCACCTCGGCGGCGACGATTTCGATAACCGTATCACCGAGTGGATGCTCGACGAGTTCAAGAAGACCGAAGGCGTTGACCTTTCGAAGGATAAGATGGCTCTTCAGCGTTTGAAGGAAGCAGCCGAGAAGGCGAAGAAGGAACTGTCCACAACGACAACGACCAACATCAACCTTCCGTTCATTTCCGCTACAGCAGACGGCGCTAAGCACCTCGATATGAACCTGACACGTGCGAAGTTCAACGAACTGACTCACGATCTGGTTGAGCGTAGCGTAGTTCCGGTACAGAACGCTTTGAAGGATGCCGGTATCACCGCAGCAGACCTGGGTAAGGTCCTTCTGGTCGGCGGTTCCACACGTATGCTTTCCGTACAGGAGAAGGTTGCACAGCTCACCGGTAAGGAGCCTTCGAAGTCCCTTAACCCCGATGAGTGCGTTGCGATCGGTGCTTCCGTACAGGGCGGTAAGCTGGCCGGTGAGGCTGGCGCAGGAGACATCCTCCTTCTGGATGTTACCCCTCTGTCCCTCGCGATCGAGACCTACGGCGGCGTTGCTACCGTATTGATCCCTCGTAACACGACCATTCCTACAAAGAAGACCGAGACATTCTCCACCGCAGCGGATAACCAGACCGCAGTTGATATCCGTATCACACAGGGTGAGAGACAGTTCACAAAGGATAACAAGCTTCTGGGCGAGTTCCTGCTCGATGGTATCCCGCCTGCAAGAAGAGGTGTTCCGAAGATCGAGGTTACCTTCGATATCGATGCAAACGGTATCGTTAACGTATCTGCGAAGGATCTCGGAACCGGTAAGGAGCAGCACATCACCATTACTTCCAGCACTAACATGTCCGATGCGGATATCGAGAAGGCTGTGAAAGAAGCGGCTGAGTACGAAGCTCAGGATAAGAAGCGTAAGGAGATCATCGACGCACGTAACGACGCGGACAACATGATGTTCCAGACCGAGAAGGCTCTCGACGAAGTCGGCGATAAGCTTTCCGAGGATGAGAAGGCAAAGGTTCGCGCAGACATCGAGGCACTTCGTGAGACATTGTCCAAGACGACCGCTGAGAACATGACCGACGCAGATCTTGCTGAGATCAATGAGAAGAAGGATACGTTGATGCGTAACGCATCGACCGTATTCCAGAAGATGTACGAGCAGTCCCAGGCATCGGCCGGTGCACAGAGCGCAGGTCCTGACATGGGCGCACAGAACACATCTTCCGCACCGGATGATGACAGCTTCTACGAGGGCGACGTTGTAGACGGCGACTACAAAGAAGTATAATATTTTCGGATGAAAAGGCCGGGACGGATGTGGAGTCACAGACGTTCCGACCTTGAACCCGAATCTGCGATTTTTGTAAAAATATCTTGAGAAATCGTTGGAATTCGTATATAATACAAACGGAGAAATTCCGAACGGATTTAGGTAACGGAGAGGGAGCATTATGGCTGAGAAAAGAGATTATTATGAAGTTCTGGGTGTTCCGAAGAACGCGGACGATGCAGCGTTAAAACGTGCGTATCGTACCCTGGCTAAGAAATACCACCCCGACAGTAATCCCGGTGATGAAGCAGCGGCTGAGAAGTTTAAAGAGGCCTCTGAGGCATACAGTGTGTTAAGTGATCCCCAAAAACGTCAGCAGTACGATCAGTTCGGTATGGCCGCGTTTGACGGTTCTGCGGGAGCAGGGGCAAATGGTTTCGATTTCACGAACATGGATATGGGCGATATCTTCGGCGATATCTTCGGTGACTTCTTCGGAGGTTCCAGACGTCGTGCCGATCCGAACGCTCCGGTGAAAGGCCAGAACCTGCATACGACCCTGAAGATCACGTTTGAAGAGGCTGTCTTCGGCGTTGAGAAGCCGCTGGAGATCAATATCAAAGATGAATGTACCTACTGCCACGGCAGCGGCGCTAAGCCCGGAACCACACCGCAGACATGTGCGCGTTGTAAGGGTACCGGCCGCATTACATATACCCAGCAGTCCATTTTCGGTGTGACCACGAGAAATGTCACAACGTGTCCGGATTGTAACGGTACAGGTAAGAAGATCGTTGACAAATGTCCGAAGTGCTACGGCAACGGATATATCACTTCCCGTAAGAAGATCATGGTATCGGTTCCTGCCGGTATCGATTCGGGACAGAGCATCCGTATTCGCGGTAAGGGCGAGCCCGGATCCAACGGAGGCGAGAGAGGCGATCTGCTCGTTGAAGTTCAGATCGGAGCACATCCTTTGTTCCGCAGACAGGGCGAGAACATCTACTCTACGCAGGAGATCTCCTTCCCTGAGGCAGCGCTGGGCGGCACGATCCGCATCCAGACCGTCGACGGTGAGGTAGAGTATGAGGTGAAGCCCGGAACACAGCCGGATACGAAGGTCCGTCTCAGAAGCCGCGGTGTACCTTTCCTTCGCAACAAGACAACGCGTGGCGATCACTACGTAACGCTCGTCGTTACCGTTCCCACGAAGTTGACCGAAGAGCAGAAGGATGCACTGAGGAAATACGCCGACACATTCAAAGGTGGCGGAAAAAAGAAGAAAGGCCTGTTTGGCTAATACATTTTGCAAGATATATTACGGGGCTGTCTGTTTGGCAGCCTCGTTTTTTGATCCACTCAAAACTTTCGGCGGTGTGCGTGCAGCTACACGATCGACGGTGAACGGTTCGCTGCGCTGTGATGATCGCGTTGCAGATTATATTAATCTGCAACGACCGCTCATGTCGAAGCCGAATCTCGGGCACCGCGTCGATGTCGGCCGTTTTCTTGATAGCGCCAGGCTCGGCCTGGCGCGAAAACGCCCTCGGCGACGCGCAAAAACCGAATGCGGATATTCGGTTTTTGACCCGGATGCGTCATCTCATTCGCGGGATCATCATCAGCTCGTTCTCATGTTCACCTTACGATAGTGTAGCAATACACTTCACGCCGAATCTCCGAGGCTTCGAAAAACGAGGCTGGTGGAGAAGGCGGCCCCGTAAGTGAGAGGCGGCAAAATGTATTAGCCGGGGTTTAGGGACGTCCTAGTTTGATAAGGTGATGAGTTTGACGGGGGATGAGTGAGGCCCATGATATCGGTGGATATCATGGGCCTTTGGGTTTTATTTGGATAGGGTGTAGAGTGTGTTTTCTTCTATGGTTGTGAAGCCTGTTTTTTGGTATAGGGTGTAAGCAGGTTGGTTGGCGGTGGATACGTGGAGGAGGATGCGGTCGGTTTTTTGGCCGGTAGGGTGGGGCTGGCGGAGGGCTGCTGCGATGGCGGCTGCGGCGTAACCGTGTTTGCGGTGTTCGGGCAGGACGCAGAGGTCGAACAGGAACCATCCGTTTTGATAGGGGGTCAATGCGACGCCTCCGACGAGGGTTTGGTCGGATGAGAGGATCTTGTAGTAATTGCCCTCATCCGGCTGAAATTCCATGCCAAAGCAGGTTTCGTAGACAGGACAGAAGTCCTCGGGGGAGCATGCCGACAGCGATATAAGGGAAGCCGTACCGGTTGAACCATGCTTTTCGGCATCTTCAGCGTTAAGCTCCATGATGCATTCGCGGGAGTATACTTCGAAGCCTGAGGCTTCGAGGAACTCGCGGGCACCGGGATTTTGCAGGGAGCCAGAGAGATGGAAGATCTCGGGAGCACCGATCGCCTTTTTGGCGGAGGCCAGGAGGCGGGTAGCTATGTTTTGGCGCAGGTGCGCTTTATCGACCAGGATGTAGATCCAAGGCTCATCGTCCGGACACTGGACCAGGCAAAGGCCGATGCACCTCCCGTCAGAATCGGTCTCGTAGAGATAGAGCATCGGGACCTCATCGTCGATCCATTCGGAGATCGGTTGGAGCCGGTATTCCGAAGCCATGGCATTCCAGAATTCATGGAATGAACGGAGCAGTTCGCGGTTGGGTTTTCTAGTCTTATGTATCATGGGGGCTCCTTATCCTGCAGATGCAACTTGAATCGATGTGGTTCTGCACCTAGTATAGTGGTTTCGAAAAAAAATTACAAGAGAATCGAAAAAAGCTATTGACATGGCAATTATTACATGCTATAACTGTACTAGGCAGACTAATACAGTTATGTAGGAGGGCATGTTTATGAAGGAGTTATTTAGTATTTCGATGTTTAAGGAGCATCTGCGCAAGTTAAGACTTCCTGCTTTGGTGCTGACCTTTTTGGCTACATTTGGCATCATTATGGAGTTGATCATTGTCGTATTGATGGGATATGGAAAGGATCCGGATTGGATCATTCCTTCTGTATGGCAGGTGTATGTAACTCCGGTAGTGGCCATGATCTTGTCAGGCATTCTGATCCATGATTATCGTACTCGTAACGGAAGCGATTTTTATCATTCACTTCCTGTTTCCAGACGCAGCGTAGTTCTTTCAGCAACTTTTGCGGTCATGTGCTGGGGAGTAGTGTATATGGTTTTGCCCGTATTGATCCAAAGTATTCTCAAGTTTGTGTTTATGCTGAACACTTTAGACTTGGGCCGATTTATGGATGTTTTTTTCTTCGGGCTGATCGTGTCCTTTTATTTGAACGGCGCGTTGTGGCTGGCACATGCATTGACCGGAACCCGAATGTCACACATTGCGGTAACGATATTGATCTTAGCCGGCCCCAGAGCGCTGCTATATGTGGTCGGACTTATCATTGAAAATACGATGCCTTATTTGATTTTACGCAGGTTTGACTTTTTGTTTGCTCCACAAAAATACAATTACGTATTGAGCAGTATGAGCACAACTGGAGCGAGTGTTACATCTGTCGTCTATACTTTACTGTTATCGATCATCTATTATGCTCTTGCGCTGTGGTTGATCAAGAAAAGACCCAGTGAAAGCGCCGGGCATCCGACATGGACCTCGCGGATGGAGACTTCGGTACGAGTGCTTCTGGCATGCGCCTTAAGTTTGCCTGCGATCCTCGGCATGTTGATGATCTATTTTATCTCTGGCGGTTACGGCTCATATACCGATACTTCATATACGGAATTTATGTTGCTTGCGATCATCTTTTACTCGCTGGCGGTCATTGTATATTTTCTGTACGAGATCTTGCAAACAAAAAAGATCAAGAATTCTTTCAAACATTGGAAAGGTTTGGGGTGGGTAGCCCTGTTCAACGTCATCATTATTGTCGGTGTGATCATTCTTCATAAATCTGTGATCAATAAGCAACCCGCTCCGGATGATATTGTCAGTGTATCGATCATGGATTTGAGAGACGAAGCTGACGCCAATTGGAAGGAAGATGTGGGCTTCGATCATCCCAAACTGTCCCCGGATAAGAAAAACGGGGACGCTTATCAGGAATTGATCTTTGATATCCCGCTGACGTCCGAAAACATGAGAAAGGCCGTGTCTGAAGAACTGAAAAAAGCGATCACTGAAGGAAATGATTATACCTATCATAACGGCTATTTAAGAACCGAAAATCTACAAATAAACAAAAAGTATAACGCTCGTGTGTCAGGAACGGATGTTCTCGTGAATGACAGCGTATATCAACTCTTCGAGCCGAGTTATAGAACCGGATTGAAGATCACCTTGAAAAACGGAAAAACCATTTATCGTCGCCTGACTCTTCCTGCGGAAACGTTTGCGGAAATAATCGAGACGCCGGAATTTTTGGAAAGGGTTGAGCAGATCGATCTGCTGAAAATGATAGAAGGATATAAGGAATTCTCAACATTTCATTTTTCTTACTTCCTCGGTGGAGGAACTGGGGATTTCGACCAATGGAAAAAGATCAATGCGTTAGAAGCTGATATCAAAGCCATGGATGCCAAGCAGAAAAGAGATTTCTTGTTTCATTCGACGATCATGTTCCCAAAAGGGGAAGTGGTAGGCTATTATGATGAATGGATCTACGTAGAATTATGCTCCGATTATGAATATGAGAGTCAATATAAAATTCCGTTTGTTATATCCCCGGAGATCTGCCCGTCGTTTTACCCTTATGCTGAAGCTGTAGTGATACAGGTAAATATACGACAAAAACTAATCGACGGAACGTATGAGGGAGGTGACGTCAGTGTTTCAAATTGATGTTATGTCGCGTACTCCTCCCTACGAGCAGATCATTGAACAGTTTGAGCAGTTCGTGATGATGGATATCCTTCAGCCGGGAGATAAGATGATCAGCGTGCGACAACTTTCCGTGCAACTGTCCGTGAACCCGAACACCATACAGAAGGCGTATTCGGAAATGGACCTGCGGGGGTATATCACCTCCGTGCCCGGTAAGGGTTGCTTTGTAACACCGGATGCTAAAGATATCGTAAGAAGGGAACACAGGGATAAAATGAAAGAGATAAAGGAAATCGTTCGCAGTCTGATCCTCGCGGGCGTGACGAAAGAAGAATTGATCGAACTGATCAACGAGGAATACGAGGGGAGGGAAGCGTATGATCAAAGTTGAGAAGGTAGTTAAGAAGTTTGAAGACTTCACGGCGCTGGACCACATCAGTTGTACGATCCCCGATCATTGTATCTACGGGTTGGTCGGCTCCAACGGAGCCGGCAAATCGACCCTGTTGCGCCTGATCAATGGCGTGTACCGTCAGGATGAAGGCGAGATCACGGTCGACGACGAGCCGGTGTTCGAGAATATCAAAACGAAGCGGAAACTGGTGTATGTGCCCGATGAACTGTTTTACATGGGCAATGCTTCCATGGACCGGATGGCGAAGATCTACCGGAGTTTCTACCCGGATTTCTCGCAGGAGCGGTACGAGGAGCTGGCGGACCGGTTCAAACTGGAACGCAAAAAAGGCATGAACACATTTTCCAAAGGCATGAAGCGGCAGGCGGTCACGATCCTGGCGCTTGCATGTCGTACGAAGTATATCTTCTTTGATGAGACGTTTGACGGTCTGGATCCGATCATGCGAAATGTCGTGAAGAGCATTATCTATGATGATGTCATGGAGCGCGGAACGACGGCGGTCATCACCTCGCATTCGCTGCGTGAACTCGAGGATACCTGCGACCAGCTGGCGCTTTTGCATAAGGGCGGCCTGGTGCTCCAGAGTGAGGTCAGCGAACTGAAGACGAACCTGTTTAAGATGCAGATCGCATTTCGGCATGATTTCGGTCCCGAACTGTTTAAAAACCTGTCGGATGGGACGATCTTCAACAGCAAGGGCGCTCTGAGTTTGTTGCATTTTTCAAAGCATGGTTCCGTAGCTACGGTCATCATGCGCGGTAACAGCGAGTTCGCAATGGACCAGCTCAGGCCGCACAACCCGATCCTGATGGAGGTGATCCCTCTGACGTTGGACGAAGTATTTACCTACGAGATGGAACTGCTCGGATATTCTTTCGAGAAGACACTCGGTCAGGAGGACTGAAATAGAAGAGGGGGGCGCGCTTTCGGCGCCCCCTTTTTTCGTTGCGATTTTTCGGAAAACATGGTAGAATGGATGTGTTACACAGGGACGAAAATGCCTCGTTATCGGGGCTGTCGAATAGAACGAAAACACAACGAGAAAAAGGAGCATGAATATGGAGAAATTGACAAAAGCATTGCCCGAGAAGAACGTGGATATAAGAAAGGCGGCCATCATCGGCTGCGGTTTCGTGGGATCCTCTACCGCATTTGCGCTGATGGAGGCCGGAACATTTTCGGAGCTGGTGCTGATCGACGTAGATAAAAGCCGCGCCGAAGGCGAGGCGATGGACATCAGTCATGGCGTACCGTTTGTAAAACCGATGAAGATCTATGCAGGCGACTACGACGATATCGTAGATGCTTCGATCATTATCATTACTGCGGGCGCTGCGCAGAAGCCGGGCGAGACACGTCTGGATCTGGTGCAGAAGAACGTGGCGATCTACAAGTCCATCATTCCCGAGATCAAAAAACGCGGATGCGAGGGCGTTTTGCTTATCGTGTCGAACCCGGTCGACATCCTGACCTACGTGGCGCAGAAACTGTCCGGCTTTCCGGCACATCGCGTCATCGGTTCGGGTACGGTTCTGGATACAGCGCGCCTGAAGCATATGCTGAGCAACCATCTTTCGGTCGACAGCCGCGCGGTGCACGCGTTCATCATCGGTGAGCACGGCGACAGCGAGCTCGCGGCATGGTCCGGCGCCATGGTTTCCGGTGTTCCGCTCTCCAAATTCTGCGAGATGCGCGGACATTTCAATCATGACGAGTCCGAGCGCCACATCCAGGAAATGGTTAAGAATTCGGCGTACGAGATCATTGAGCGCAAGAAGGCGACCTACTATGGCGTTGCGATGGCGGTCCGCCGCATCTGTGAGGCTATTGCCCGCGACGAGAAGTCCATTCTGTCGATCTCCAGTCTGATGGAGGGCCAGTACGGCCTGACTGATATCTGCCTGTCCATGCCGGCGATCGTAGGCGCGGACGGCGTAGAAGAGAAGATCCCGATCTCACTCGATGAGGATGAGATCACGAAACTCATGGCGTCCGCGCGTGCGCTGAAGGAGATCGCGGATTCTCTGGATCTTACGGTCAATGAATAGGTCGCGGAGGACGATATGATAAAGTGTATTTCATGGAATGTCAACGGCATCCGCGCCGTGGCAGATAAAGGATTTATGGATTTCTTTAAGGCCGCAGATGCAGATCTGTTTTCGCTGCAGGAGACGAAGTGCCAGCCGGGGCAGATCGAACTGGATCTGCCCGGATACCATCAGTACTGGTATTCGGCGGAGAAAAAAGGTTACTCCGGCACGGCTGTATTTTCCAAGCAGGAACCGGTCAGCGTGACTTACGGCATCGGCATTGAAGAGCATGACCATGAGGGGCGTGTGATCACACTGGATATGGGAACGTTTTATTACGTTACCGTCTACGTGCCGAACTCGCAGGACGGCCTGAAGCGTCTGGATTACCGGATGGTATGGGAGGATGATTTCCGCGCCTATCTGAACGGACTGGCGCAGCAGAAGAGCGTGATCGTGTGCGGCGATATGAACGTTGCGCATCTGGAGATCGACCTGAAGAACCCGAAATCCAACCGTAAGAACGCGGGCTTCACTGATGAGGAACGCGAGAAGATGACGAAACTTCTGGCGAGCGGTTTTACCGACAGCTTCCGGTATAAGTATCCGGATGCGCGCGACATCTATTCCTGGTGGTCGTACCGCTTCCATGCACGGGAAAACAACGCAGGATGGCGTATCGACTATTACCTGGTTTCGGATGACGCGAAGGAGAAGATCGTCGACTCGAAGATATTGACTGATGTGTATGGCTCGGACCACTGTCCGGTGGAGCTGGATATCGAAATATGAATGAAGGCTTTCATCCGTTTCGTTTTGGTTGACAGATCATCGGAAGCAGAGTATAATAAAACTAAATAAAGCAGATACGTCTGCATGAAAAGCGGCAGCTAATCGAGTTTACTTCTTTTTCCGAGTTCAATTCGATGATATCGCCGCTTTTCTGTTTATGGAGGCACGGATGAATAAAGTATTTCAAGAGGCGCTGTTCAGGAAGAATATCCTGACCTATCCCGACGATTCTAAAGGCGAGAACTGGTTTGAGACCCTCTATTCGCTAGCGCAGTTGTTCGGTATCCGGATCGTGTCCGGAGATAAGACAAAACTTACGAATGAAAGCATCAAGATCGCGCAGGAGCAGCTCAGGATCTACGTTCCGCCTGCGTTCTACAGAGGTTTTCCCGGTTCGGTTCGTACTCTAAACGTAGATGCTTTGTTGTTCGATCAGTTGTATCACTATGCGCAGACCTATGGTACCGGCGATTTTTCCACGCCGGGGCACTCGATCTTCGAAGAGGAATATGAACGAGCACCGTTTTGTGAAAAATATCGACCGAGAAAATTCCGGGTGATGTCGGAGTCGGAGGGCGTTCAGCTCCTTTTGCAGGATGCGGCGGCGATGTTAAAGCAGACCCGTCCGATTTCGGATACGGATCTGGATGTCCTTGCAGAAGCGATCTGCGAGTATGGATTGCCCGCGAAGACCGTTGCTTCAAAAAACACGGCGATCCGCCTGATGATCCGGTTCCGCACGACGAACTATCTGAGCATGTTTAATCTGTCGGATATCCTGAAGATCGTGGATGAATTGATCTACATCTGGTATCCGCACATTTATCTGAAGAGTAAAGCAGATAAGAAGGATCCCCTGAAACTCCTGAATCTTAGAAACCGCGACCGTAAATGGATCACATCGCTGATCGACCGGAAGTTTGAGCAGGGCGGTCCTACGATCAATGTGACGGAATGTTTCGAGAGGAAAGACCTCTGGTGCGGACTTTTGCATCATCTGCACTATAAACCGAAGAATGCTTCGGCACGTGCGTTTGTGAACGCAATGCGCGGAAATAAGAATTACTCGACCTATTCGGCCATGGAAGACGCGCTGAAAAAACATGGCGCGACGACAGCACTGGAGGTGCTGCGTCACGGAAAGGGTTCGGGCGCGGTGCTCCGCAGCCTGAATTACCTCATTTCCCGCTGTAAGAGCGAGGAGGAGATCGAACACATCCTCTCCGAGATCGATACGGCGAACAACGAGGTCATTTTGGTTCAACTTTTATACGCTTATGACCTGATGGTCCGCAACGGCACCATCAAACCGAGAGTGTTCCGCTATATCAAGCACAACCTGATGGCTACCCATACCGAGACGCAGGACGAGTGGAAGGCACGTAAGAGTTTTCTTACGCAAAAACTGGCAGCCCGCGCGCTCGATAAGGTTAAAGCGAGACTGAAGCAGTTGTGGCACGGCCGCTTCGGCAAGGTCTACATTGACCCGTTTATGAAGCAGGTGGCATGGCCCATCTCGGAAAATGCGGGCGAGGCGGGTGTCGGTGTGCTTCCGAAGGGCTCGAAGCTCCCTCTGGACATCCGGAAGACCGTGCGCGCGTTTACTTATTGGGAGCGTGTGGATGACATCGATCTGTCCTGCATGGGACTTACCGAGGAAGGCGGAAGTATCGAGTTTTCCTGGCGTACCATGGCCGAGCGTCAATCCCCTGCGATCACGTTCTCCGGTGACGAGACGTCGGGCTACACCGGCGGCTCGGAGTACTACGACATCAACATTCCCGAATTTAAAAAGGAGTGGCCGGATGTCCGCTATGTGATCGTTTCGGACAATGTTTTCTCTATGGTTCCGTTTAGTGGCGTATTCTGCCGTGCAGGATTTATGCTTCGCGAGGAGCCGAATTCCGGCGAGATCTACGAGCCGAAGACCGTGCAGACTTCCTTTACGATCAACAGTGCGACCACCTTCGTGCACCTGTTTGGTATCGACCTGAAGGAGGGCACGTTTGTCTGGCTGAATACCGCTTCCGGTATTTGTACTCCGGTCGCAGGTGAACTGAACCATGCGTATCTGACCGATTTCTTCAGCCGGACGGAAGCATTTTCCGTATATGATTTCTTCGCATGGGCAGCGACCGAGATCGTCGACGATCCGAAGGAAGCCGACGTGGTCGTTTCCGATGACCTTACGATCTGCGAAGGAAAAGAGAGCTTCCACAGTTATGATTTTGCAAAGCTTGCAGCCTTGCTTTCGTGAGCCGGAGAGTATATAAGAAAGAGAGGGTTTACTATGAATAACACATTAGAAGTTTTGAAGACCAGAAGAAGCAGCCGTAAGTATACGGACCAGAGAGTTCCGCGCGATGTGATCGAGCAGATCGTCGAGGCAGGAACCTACGCGGCGACCGGCATGGGCCGTCAGTCACCGATCATGATCGTGGTGGACAATGATGAGCTTCGCGACCGTCTGTCTGCGCTGAATGCAGCCGTTATGGGCTCAAACATGGATCCGTTCTACGGGGCGAAGCAGGTGATCGTAGTTTTGGCGGATCGTAATGTTGCGACCTACGTTTACGACGGAAGCCTGGTCATGGGTAACCTGATGAACGCGGCGGAGGCTCTGGGCGTTTCGTCCTGCTGGATCCACCGCGCGAAGGAAGTGTTCGACTCCGAGGCCGGCAAGAAGATCCTGAAGGATCTCGGCATCGAGGGCGATTACGAGGGCATAGGCAATCTCATCATCGGTTACGATGACGGCGGAAAGCGTCCGACAGCCCCGAGAAAAGAGAATTACGTATACTGGGCAGATTGAGCATTTCCCGGTAATATAGGTTGAAGCCAAAGCGGGCCGGACTCATATCCGACCCGCAATTTTTATGAAATCGCATAAGAACATCTTGAAATTCAATATAATATATGCTATTTTATTAAACGTTCGAGCGGTCGAGTAACGTGCCGCCGGACGCACTGAAATTCGACAGAATAGAGGTCATATAATGAGCGGAGAAACACTTTTACAGGTGACGTTGGGACTTGTGATCCCCTTTGCGGGAACCGCGTTCGGCGCACTTTGCGTTTTGTTTCTGAAAAATGAATTGAAGGACAGTCTTCGTAAGGGACTGACGGGATTTGCTGCCGGCGTCATGGTCGCGGCCAGCATCTGGAGCCTGTTGATCCCGTCGATCGAGAAGGCGAAAGAGAACGGAATGGGCACCTATGCTTTCATTCCTGCGGCGGTCGGTTTCTGCATCGGCATGATCTTTCTGCTGTTTCTGGACAGCGTGATCCCGCATACGCACATGGATAACACCGAAGAAGGTCCGGAGAGCAATCTGAATAAATCGACCATGCTTGTTTTGGCGGTCGTTTTGCATAACATCCCCGAGGGTATGGCGGAAGGTGTCGTCCTGGCCGGTTTCGCCTCGGGCAATGTCGGCATTTCCCTGGCAGCGGCTCTGTCCCTGTCCATCGGTCTGGCGATCCAGAACTTCCCTGAGGGCGCCATCATTTCCATGCCCCTTGCGGCCAATGGCATGAAGAAGCGGAAGGCTTGTTTTTATGGTATCATGTCCGGTATCGTGGAGCCGATCGCGGCTATCCTCACGATCCTGTTGACCGGTATCGTGGTCCCTGTTCTGCCGTATCTCCTCAGTTTCGCGGGCGGCGCCATGATCTACGTCGTAGTCGAGGAGCTGATCCCCGAGATGTCGGAAGGAGAGCACTCCAATGCTTCCACGGTCCTGTTTATGCTGGGGTTTGTCCTCATGATGATCCTGGATGTGACCCTAGGTTAAATCTCTCGTTAGTTTACGTGTTTTACTTGCTTTTCAGCCCCTGCTGTGGTATACTCAATAGCAGTGGAAGGCGGAGAGAAAACACAGTAACGAGTAAGTTCATGTATTGTTTTATAGATAGATCATGCGGCTCGGTAGCGTTAGCGATATCGGGTCGCGTTTTTTTATACAACGACAGAACGTGCGAGGTGGGTTTATGAAAGTTGTGATCATAGGCGGAGTGGCCGGCGGCGCGACCGCGGCAGCACGTATCCGCAGACTCGATGAAAATGCAGAGATCGTGATCCTGGAACGTTCCGGGTTTATTTCGTATGCCAATTGCGGCCTGCCGTATTACGTTGGCGGGGCCATCGAAGATTCCGGGGATCTGACCGTTCAGACGCCCGAAGGTTTCCGCATCCGTTATCGCATCGATGCGCGTGTTTTGTCCGAGGCGATCGAGATCCGGCCGGACTCCAAGACCGTGGTCGTGAAGGATCTGCGGACGGGGAAGACTTACGAGGAAGGCTACGATAAGTTGCTTTTGTCACCGGGCGCAAAACCTGTGATCCCGAAGGGCGCGGACGTGAATGCTTTGGGTGTTTTCACTGTGCGAAATGTCGAAGATACATTGGCCATAAGGAAGTATATCGAGGATCATGCGCCGCAGAAGGCCGTGATCGCAGGCGGCGGATTCATCGGCCTGGAGATGGCGGAGAATCTGATCCGCAAAGGCATCGACGTCACCATCCTGCAGGGCGCGAAGCATATGTTCATGCCGCTCGATGAGGATATGGCGATGCTGGTGCATTCGGAATTGTATCGGCGCGGGATCCACATGCGCACGGGCGCCATGGTGGAGACGGTCGCGGCGGACGGGAACGGTCTGGTCACGACGCTGGCAGGAGGCGAACGCATTGCATCCGATCTGGTCATCCTGGCGATCGGAGTTTTACCTGAAACACATTTGGCGGCCGAAGCAGGGCTTAAGCTCGGAGCGAAGAACAGCATTGTGGTCAATGATCACATGCAGACTTCCGATCCGAATATCTACGCAGTCGGTGATGCGGTCACGATCCGCAATCACCTGACGCAGAAGGATGTCCTGATGGCACTGGCAGGACCGGCCAATAAACAGGCCCGCATCGCCGCGGATCATATCTGTGGGAAAACGGACCATGCATATAAGGGGACCCTGGGTTCGTCGATCATCCGTATCTTTGATCTGACGGTCGCTACAACGGGGATCAATGAAGCAACGGCTCAGGCGTTGGGTTACACCACGGATAAGATCATCCTGGCGGCAGCCTCCCATGCGACGTATTTTCCGGGCGCGAGTATGATGACGTTGAAGGTGCTGGCAGATCACGCGACGGGAAAACTCCTGGGTGCGCAGATCATTGGCCACGACGGCGTCGATAAGAGGATCGACGTGCTGGCTACGGCGCTGTTTGCAGGCATGCAGGCGTCGGATCTGAAGGATCTGGACCTGGCCTATGCGCCGCCGTATTCGTCGGCAAAAGACCCGGTGAACATGGCGGGCTTTATGCTGGAGAACTTGAAGGAAGGCACGCTGAAGCAGTTCTTTTATGAGGATATCCCGGGACTTTTGGAGAGTGCAGAAGGCACGGCAACTTTGCTGGATGTCCGGATGCCCATGGAATATGAGCACGGCCATGTGGGCGGTTTTGTGAACCTGCCGCTGGATGAACTGCGGGAGCGTCTGGATGAGATCCCGAGGGACCGCCCCGTCTACGTAATGTGCCAGAGCGGCATGCGCAGTTATCTCGCATACCGGATCCTGGTCGCAAACGGATACGAAGCCTACAATTTCGCAGGCGGCTACCGTTATTATCAGCTTGTTGAGAGTGGTAAGAAGACCACTGCTTGATCATGTAAATAAAGAGCCGGAAGGCTTAAGGGAAAAAGGAGAGAAGAATGTTAAGAGTTTGTAAGACAGAAAACGGTCTGGTCCGCGGACTTCCCGCGGTGGACAATCGTATCACCTCGTTTAAGGGTATCCCGTTTGCGGCACCGCCCGTAGGCAAAAACCGCTGGAGAGCGCCGCAGCCCGCTGAGGACTGGGAAGGCATCCGTGACGCGTTTGAGTTCGGCCCGATCGGAATCCAGGATACACCCGGTCTGGGAACGGATATCTACTGCCGTGAGTGGCATGTGGATCCGGAGATCCCGATGAGTGAGGATTGTCTGTACCTGAACGTGTGGACACCGGCGAAAAAGACGGACGAGAAGCTTCCCGTTCTGCTTTGGTTTTTCGGCGGCGGCCTGCAGTGGGGCTATCCGTCTGAGATGGAATTTGACGGCGAGCGCCTGGCGCGCCGTGGTATCGTAGTTGTCAGCGTAAACTATCGTCTGGCATCCCTCGGTTTCCTGTGTCATCCCGAGATCACGAAGGAGAATCCGGACGCTCCGGCGAACTTCGGTCATCTCGACCAGCAGGCAGGTCTGTTCTGGGTATACCGTAATATCGCAAACTTCGGCGGCGATCCTGAGAAGATCACCATCGCAGGTCAGTCGGCCGGCGGCGGAAGCGTACTGGCGCAGTTGCAGAACCCGAAGAACTTTGATGTGCTTCACGGAGCATGTATCTTCTCCGGTATCATCAAGATGAGCGATCCGAAGTTCCCGATCCGCATCAACACGAAACTGGACGAGGCTGAGAAGCGCGGCGAGGATTTCTTTAAGTTCCTCGGTGTAAATACGTTGGACGAGGCGAGAGCACTCGATGCGATCTATATTCGTGACAAGTACGCTGAGTATGCGAAGGATCACATCCGTTTCATGACCATTCAGGATGACAAGTTCATCTTCGGCGATACCCTGGATCTGTTCGAGCAGGGTAAGCGCGCAAACGTTCCGGTATTTGCCGGACATACCTACGATGAGTTCGGCAACAAGTTCACGCACATGATGGAGAACGGCGTAAAGGAAGCCTTCCTCATGAACGAGAAGACATTGCCCGGCATCGACAACTATTACTATGTATTTGACGTGGATATTCCGGGTAAGGATTTCCCGGGAACCTTCCATTCCGTAGACCTGTGGTTCTTCTTCGAGACCCTGGCGAAATGCTCGCGTCCGTTTGTCGGCCGTCACTACGATGTGGCACGCCAGATGGCGAATTACTGGGTGAACTTCATCAAGACAGGCGACCCGAACGGCAACGACGCCGACGGACAGCCCATGCCGCAGTGGAAGCCGTACAATGACGTGAACCGCGCTGAGATGTGGTTTACCGCAAAGGGTGCAGCGCCTAAGAAGGAAGAGCCGCACCGTCCGATCCAGGTTTACAACCCTTACATGCCTTCGAACGAGTACGTTCCGGATGGCGAGCCGCATGTATTCGGCGACCGTGTCTATGTTTACGGTTCGCATGATGTATGGGGCGGCGAGACCTTCTGTCTGGGCGACTATGTCTGCTATTCCGCACCGGTCAATAATCTCAAAGACTGGCGCCTGGAGGGCACCATTTACCGCAAGACCCAGGATCCGCTGAACGAAGATGGCCACATGTGCCTGTATGCTCCGGATGTGACTCAGGGTCCCGACGGACGTTACTATCTGTACTACGTTCTGGATAAGGTTTCTGTAGTATCTGTAGCAGTCTGCGACACACCGGCAGGTGAGTACCAGTTCTATGGTTACGTACATGATACGAACGGCGTGCGTCTGGGCGATCGTCCGACCGACGAGCCGCAGTTCGATCCCGGCGTGCTGACCGAGGGCGACAAGACCTACCTCTACACCGGTTTCTGCGGACATGGCGACAAGAGCCGTCACGGCGCGATGGCGACCGTTCTCGGACCGGACATGCTGACGATCGTGGAAGAGCCGAAGTTCATCGTTCCCGGCGCTATGTACAGCGAGGGCAGCGGTTTCGAAGGCCATGCGTTTTTCGAGGCTCCGTCCATCCGCAAGGTCGGCGACAAGTATTGCTTCGTTTATTCTTCGCAGGTAATGCATGAGCTTTGCTACGCGATGAGTGACCAGCCGACATCCGGCTTCACCTATGGCGGCGTTGTTGTTTCCAACTGCGATCTGGGTATCGACAGTTACAAGCCTGCGGATCTTCCGATGGCTTACGGTGCGAACAACCACGGTGGTATCGTGAAGATTGGAGAGCAGTGGTACATTTTCTATCATCGTCACACCAACGGAACATGGTTCCAGCGTCAGGGCTGCGCAGAGCCGATCCGGATCACCGAGAACGGAACGAAGATCCCTCAGGTCGAGATCACATCCTGCGGTCTGAACGGCGGACCTCTGGCCGGCATCGGATATTATCCGGCATACATTGCCTGCCACATGTTCACGGACGTTCATTCGATCTATGTGGGCGGCAATCCGGCAGACGGAGCGAACCGTCGTTATCCGAAGATCATGCAGGAAGGTGTCGGCGTTACGGCATCGGAAGGCTATGTAGCCAACATGACGAAGAACGCTACGGTCGGCTTCAAGTATTTCACATTTGAGGACGTGAAGAAGATCAGCATCTACACCCGCGGTTACGCAAACGGCGTAATTGAGGTTCGTACGAAATATGATGGCGAGGTGCTCGCAACATTGCCCGTATCTTCGGCCAATATCTGGACCGAATCGACGGCGGATATCGAGCTGAACGGAACGAGCGCCCTGTACCTGACCTTCAACGGAACCGGTACAGCCAGCCTGAGCGGGGTACGTTTTTCCAAGTAAATAAATATACAGCGTCCGGGGTCAGAAACGAGCCGAAAGCTCGCTTCTGACCTTTCGGGCACTGAGAAATAATGTTTTAGGAGGTTTACATTATGAGTTTGGACATGGCAAAAATGCCGAAGCTGGGCTTCGGACTGATGCGCCTTCCGCAGAAGGATGGCAAGATCGATATCGACACTTTGTGTAAGATGGTCGATGCTTATCTGGAGCGCGGATTCAACTATTTCGACACTGCGTACGTGTATCACGGCGGTGAGTCGGAGCGTGCGGTGAAGGAGGTCCTTACCAAACGCTATCCGAGGGAAGCATTTACCGTTGCAACGAAGCTTCCTGCCTGGGCCATGAACAGCGCGGCCGACCGCGAGCGCATCTTCGCGGAGCAGCTCGAACGCACGGGCCTGGATTTTATCGATTTCTATCTGCTACACAGCCTGGAAGACGGCGACAACTACGAGAAGCATGAGCGTCTCGGCAGTTTCGAATGGGGTCAGGAGATGAAAAAACAGGGGAAGATCCGTCATTTCGGTTTTTCCTTCCACGGTTCGCCCGACCTGTTGCGTACGATCCTGGCGCGTCATCCTGAGGTGGAATTCGTGCAGATCCAGTTGAATTACATTGACTGGGATAATCAGGTCGTACATTCCGGAGAACTGTACCAGATCCTGAAAGAGAAGAACATCCCGATGATCATCATGGAGCCGGTAAAGGGCGGAACCCTGGCAAACCTTGATGATGATTTTGTCGAAATGATGAAAGAAACCTCTCCGGACCGCTCGGTCGCTTCGTGGGCCATGCGTTTTGTCGGCGGCCTGCCGGGCATCGCGACGATCCTCAGCGGCATGTCGAACGAAGAACAGATGGAAGATAACCTGAATACATTTGCCGAGTTCGAACCGCTGTCGGAGGCGGAGCAGGAGACCCTGCAGAAGATCATCCGCAAGATGAATGACCTGCCGCTGATCGGCTGTACCTCCTGCCGCTACTGTACCGAGGGCTGCCCGATGGGCATCTCGATCCCGGACATCTTCAGTGCGGTGAACACGGCACGTCGATTCCCGACGGATATGCGCCCGCAATTCTACTACAACAACCTGACATCGAAGTCGGCTCGCGCTTCCGATTGCATCGGTTGCGGTCAATGTGAAGGCGTCTGCCCACAGCATTTGCCGATCATCACCCTTCTGAAGGAAGCGGCGGAGAAGTTCGACAAGCGACGTTGGTAGGTTGTTCATGACATTATTTGAGAAAAGTTTGCTCAGTTTTGGATAGATTTTTTTCGCGAAAATGTATATAATTAATTTCGTGTTCTGTTTCGCTGTTAAAATGGTATAAATCTATTTTGCAGTTGAAGATCGAAAATCGGTCCCTCAATCTTCAGGAGGGATTGAAGTATAAAGGAGAAATGTTATGAAGAAACATCAAGCAACTGTAAAACGCTGGTTGTCACTCCTTCTCTGCATGGCACTGTGCTTTAGCCTGATCGCCTGCGGTAAGAAAGATGACCAGACCACACCGGCCGATGAAACGACTGCTGAGGCTACGTCCGGACAGCAGAAGCCTAGCGATGACGCGACGGCAGCACCGGCTACGGAAGCTACGACAGCAGCTCCGTCCACCGAGGCTCCGACGACGAAGGCTCCTGAGACCACGGCGGCTCCGACCACTGAGGCTCCCACGACGGCAGAGCCGACGACCGAAGCTCCCACCGAGCCTGAGATCAACACGGCTGATTTTATCGAGTACAAATCCCTGAAGGATACGTACGCAGACATGTTCCTGATCGGTACCATCTATGCTTATTCGACATCGAATGGCGCCGGTTTTGAACTGACAAAAGAGCATTTCAATGTTATGACTCCCGAGAATGACATGAAGCCGCAGTACATGCAGCCTTCCGAGGGTACGTTCAACTTCGCCGGTACCGACGCTATGGTAAAGAAACTGGCGGACAATAACATCCTGGTCGTAGGTCATAACCTTTGCTGGCATCAGCAGTCCGGTAACTTCCTCGGCTATGCGAAGACCCGTGAAGAAGCCATCGAGCAGCTGAAGAACCACATCTACAACGTAGCAGGCCACTACAAGGGTCAGCTCATTTCCTGGGACGTTGTCAACGAGGCGATCGCTGACGGCGCGAAGCTTCCGGCCGACGGCGACTGGACGAAGTGCCTTCGTAAGTCACAGTGGTACAACTCCATCGGACCGGACTACCTCGAGATGGCATTCCAGTTCGCAAGAGAAGCAGATCCTACCTGCAAGCTTTACTACAACGATTACAACCTCAACGAGAAGAATAAGGCCGACATCGTTTATGCGATGGTAAGCGATTTCAAGAAGCGCGGTATCCCGATCGACGGTATCGGTATGCAGGCGCACTATCAGAGCGGAACTTCCATCGGTAGCGTTCAGTATTCCATCGAGTTGTTTGAAAGCATTCCGGATATCGAGATCTCCATGACCGAACTCGATGTTACCGTAGAAGCAGCCAATGGTAAATCTGCCTTGACGAAGAAGCAGGAGATCGAGCAGGCTGTATTCTATGCTAAACTGTTCAAACTGTATAAAGAGCATTCGGACCGCATTGCCCGCGTAACCTTCTGGGGCATGCAGGATAACTTCAGCTGGCGTAAAGAGAAGTTCCCGTGCCTGTTCAATAAAGACAACACTCCGAAGGAAGCTGTTTACGCAGTCCTGGATCCGGATAAGTATCTGGAACTCCACGCAGTAGGCTATGGCGACAACCGCACACGCGCGACCGCAACTTACGGAACCCCGAAGATCGACGGTTCTCCCGAGGCACTTTGGGATAACTGTGAAGAATTCCAGATCAACACGATGCTCACCGCTTGGAACGGAGCGACCGGAACCATGAAGCTGATGTGGGATGAAGATTACCTGTACGTATTTGTAAACGTTAAGGACTCGTATCTCACTGACCGCAACAGCAATGCCTGGGAGCAGGATTCCGTGGAACTGTTCCTGGATCAGAACAATAAGCGCACCGCTTATTATGAAGAGGACGACGGACAGTACCGCGTGAACTACAAGGGTAAGGTCACCATCGGCGATAACACGGTCAATGATGCTTTGAAGACCGGCTTTATCGGTAAGGCGATCACTGCCGGCGGCGGTTACTATATTGAGGCAGCTATCCCGTGGGTAGTGGAAGCGAAGGAAGGTCTGGTTTGCGGTTTTGATGCGCAGATCAACGATACCAACCTTGGCTCAAGCCGTGAGAGCGTTGCGAAGTTCAACGATCCTTCCGACAGTTCTTATCAGACGACCGAAGGCTACGGCGAAGTCATCCTTAAGAAATAACATTTAAACATATCTTTTCGTCGGCGTACGCCTGCTTTTGCGGGGGTGCGCCGTCGTTGAGAATTCCCATAAACGGTTTTGCACTGTTTTTCAACGAATTGTGAGGTATATGATGGACATTTTGAAAGGCGCACCGACGGTGCAGGCAATGTATGACAAAATGCAGTTGAAACTCATGCACCTGGAAGGCTACCAGCCGCATCTGGCGATCATCCGCGTGGGAGAGAAGCCGGACGATATCGCTTACGAGCGCGGAGCGAAGAGCCGCATGGAGAAGACGGGCCTTCGCTGCAGTTGCTACGAGTTCCCGGAGAACATCACCATGGAGGAGTTTGAGCAGTCCTTCGACTTCATCAACAACGATGACGACGTGGATGGCATCCTGCTTCTTCGTCCGCTGCCGAAGCACCTGGACGAGGCAAAGATCGTGAATAAGATCGATCCCGAAAAGGACATGGACGGCATTTGCCCGACCAACATGGCAAAAGTCTTCATGGGCGACAACACGGGTTATGCGCCTTGTACCGCACAGGCCGTGATCGAACTGTTGGATCAGGAGGGTATCAACGTTTCCGGTAAGAGAGTGGCCGTGATCGGCCGCAGCCTCGTTGTAGGACGTCCGCTCGCTATGCTCCTGATGCATAAGAATGCGACCGTGACCGTCTGCCACACGAAGACGCAGAACGCCGAAGCGATCTGTCGAAATTGCGATATCGTGATCGCTGCAGCCGGCCGGGCAAAGATGGTCGGAAGCGCTTATCTGGGCAATGATGCGACCGTGATCGATGTCGGCATCAACGTGGATGAGAACGGCAAATTATGTGGCGATGTTGACTTCGAAGAGATCAAAGATATCGCGAAGGCAGCGACTCCGGTTCCCGGCGGCGTGGGCTCCGTTACGACCAGCGTTTTGGCCATGCACACGATCCGCGCAGCCCTCAAAAAGAAGGGGCTGGATGCATAGAGTTGTCCTAGGGTAACTTTTTTACATTTTCCGCTAAAAATTCTTCGCAAAGCATTGACTTTTCCTAAGGTTCATGCTATGCTGACAAGGTGTTTTAAAAACCAACAGTATTTAGAATATATAAGAGAGGTAAACAAAGAATGAAAAAGATCGATTTGACAAAGCATGGCATTTTCGATGCAAAAGAGATCATCTACAATCCTTCCTACGAAATGCTGTACGAGGAAGAGACGAAGGCTGACCTGACCGGGTTTGAAGTAGGTCAGACTACAGAGCTGGATGCCGTTAACGTTATGACAGGTATCTATACCGGCCGTTCTCCTAAGGATAAGTACATCGTTATGGATGAGAATTCCAAGGACACCGTATGGTGGACCACCGATGGCTACAAGAACGACAACCATCCCATGACTGAAGAGACTTGGAAGATCGTTAAGGATCTCGCTCAGAAGCAGCTTTCCGGCAAGAGACTGTTCGTAGTTGACGCATTCTGCGGCGCGAATAAGGATACTCGTATGGCTGTCCGCTTCATCATGGAAGTTGCTTGGCAGGCTCATTTCGTAGAGAACATGTTCATCAAGCCTACTGCTGAGGAACTTGAGACATTTGAGCCGGATTTCGTTGTATATACCGCTTCCAAGGCAAAGGTTGAGAACTATAAGGAACTGGGCCTCAACTCCGAGACTTGCGTAGCATTCAATACCACCTCCCGTGAGCAGGTCATCCTGAACACCTGGTACGGCGGCGAGATGAAGAAGGGTATGTTCTCCATGATGAACTACTACCTGCCGCTGAAGGGCATTGCTTCCATGCACTGCTCCGCAAACACCGATATGGAAGGCAAGAACACAGCCATTTTCTTCGGACTTTCCGGTACAGGTAAGACCACACTTTCCACCGATCCTAAGCGTCTCCTCATCGGCGATGACGAGCACGGCTGGGACGACAACGGCGTATTCAACTTCGAGGGCGGCTGCTATGCAAAGGTAATCAACCTCGATAAGGATTCCGAGCCCGACATCTACAACGCGATCAAGAGAAATGCTCTTCTTGAGAACGTAACCGTAGATAAGGACGGCAAGATCGATTTCAACGATAAGTCCGTAACCGAGAATACCCGTGTTTCTTACCCGATCGATCATATTCAGAATATCGTCCAGAAGGTTAACCCCGTATCTGCAGGCCCTGACGCTAAGAGCGTTATCTTCCTGTCAGCAGATGCATTCGGCGTTCTGCCTCCGGTTTCCATTCTGACACCTGAGCAGACCCAGTACTACTTCCTGTCCGGTTTCACTGCAAAGCTTGCAGGAACCGAGCGTGGTATCACCGAGCCTACACCTACATTCTCCGCATGCTTCGGCCAGGCTTTCCTGGAGCTGCATCCTACCAAGTACGGTGAGGAGCTCGTTAAGAAGATGCAGAAGAGCGGCGCAAAGGCTTACCTTGTAAACACAGGTTGGAACGGCACCGGCAAGCGTATCTCCATTAAGGATACCCGTGGTATCATCGATGCGATCCTGGACGGTTCCATCGAGAAGGCTCCTACAAAGAAGATCCCGATGTTCAACTTCGAGGTTCCGACCAGCCTTCCGGGCGTAGATCCTGCTATTCTGGATCCTCGCGACACCTACGCTGACGCTTCCGTATGGGAAGAGAAGGCTAAGGATCTTGCTTCCAGATTCATCAAGAACTTCAAGAAGTACGAGACGAACGAAGCAGGTAAGGCTCTTGTAGCTGCAGGTCCTGAACTGTAATTAAATACAATGCAATAAAACGCATAAAAAACATAGAGCGGATGGCTGTTTTCAGCCATCCGCTTTTTGTATTAATACTTGCTATTTGACAGTAAATGCGTTATAATACTATGAGGGTCTGTCTGCATATTTGGGACCCCACAGGAGCTAATAAATGAACAAACGAAAATCTTTGTTGGTTATCATACTCAGCGCACTGATCTGCGTTATTCCCGCATTGTCCCATCCGGTCTACGCCGATGTGGATCCGGGTGTCGGTGCGGTATCAGTTTCATATATAGTTTATAACCCTGACAACGGGAAGGTTATCTGCGGTCGCGGTATCGATGAGGTCCGTTATCCGGCCAGCATCACGAAGATCATGACGGCTTTGGTTGCGATCGAGCATTGCACCGACATGAACCAGATCGTTACATTTTCCGAATCCGCGGTGAACCTGCCGGCCGACTCTTCGAAGTTGCATCCGAAGGCAAAAGCGGGAGAGCAGATGACCTTTGAAAACGTCCTCTACGGAATGTTCCTGGCTTCGGCCAATGAATGCGCCACGATGCTGGCGGAGTTCACGGCCGGTTCGGTCGAAGCATTTGCCGAGATGATGAACCAACGCGCAGCCCAGATCGGCTGTAAAAATACACACTTTGTAAATGCGCATGGACTGCATGACGACCAGCATTACACAACAGCCTATGATATGGCGCTGATCTTCGCGGAAGCGATGAAGAATCCGATCTTCCGCACGCTGGCGTCTACGCCTGCTTACGTGATACCGCGTACGAACGTGACGGCAGCCCGTCAGCTCGAGATGGGACATCGTATCGTGGCCGGAACGCCCGGTTATGCATGCGAGGGCGTGTTTGCCGGAAAGACGGGCAGAACACCGCAGGCCGGCCGCACCCTGGTCACCGAAGCAAACCGCAGCGGCGTGAACCTGATCTGCGTAGTCATGCAGGGACAGGAGACTTCGTTCTATTCCGACACCATAGGACTTTTGAATTATGCGTATGATATCGTCGCGGGCAACATTACCCCGGCGGTATGGACACCTGCCGAAGAGGACGTGATCGTAAGTAACACGAACGGCGGCGTAAACATGCGTCTGCTTCCGACGACGGATTCCGAGATCATAGGCCGGATCGCCGAGGGCACCGTTCTTCACCGCATTTCCGTCTGGGATAATTACTGGAGCGCGGTCAATTACAGCGGAACGATCTACTTCGTGGCTAGTGCTTATGTAAGACCGGTCGCTTCGGTCCAGCCGACGACAGAGGCACCGCCGACGCAGGCGCCACCGGAAACCACGCCGGAAACGCCGACACAGGCGCCTCCGACACAGGCTCCGACGGAAGAAACGACTACGGTCGAGCCGACGACAGCGGAACCGACCACGGCTCCGACGACGGAAGAAGTAATCGAGGGGGAGACATCATTGCCCCCGGTATCCGTCGTGATCATTCCGGATACCGATTACACGAAGTCGACGAGCACCGGCGCAGCGACATCGGAGGGAGAGACCAATTTCGGCATCGAGCCGATCGATGATCCTTCGGGTGCAACGAATGAAAGCCGTGCATCCCTGGAGAACGAAGAAAAGCCGAAAGACGGACAGATCCTGTCTGCGGACAGTGCCACTATCCGCAAATGGATGAATATAGTTATGATCGCGATGGTCGTGATCTTTGTATTTGCTGTAGTTACCGAGTTTTTGCCTCGTAGGAGGAAGAGAAACAGGAGAGAATGATATGAAGCGGGTTTTTATGATCGTGCTGGACAGCGTCGGTGTCGGTGAGACGCCGGACGCGAGACTGTTTGGGGATGAAGGCTCTCATACGCTGATGGCTGTGGCGAAGAGCCCTTATTTCGACATGCCGAACCTGGACGCGATGGGCTTCTTCCGTATTCACGGACTGGAGAGTCTGCAGAAGGCTGCGGAGATAAAGCCGTCACTGGTCTGCCGTATGGCGGAGCGTTCCATGGGTAAGGACAGCACCATCGGACATTGGGAGATCGCGGGTCTGGTTTCTTCCCAGCCGCTTCCGGTATTCCCGGAAGGATTTCCCGAGGAGCTTCTGGATCAGATACGAAAAGCGACGGGGCGCGAGATCTTATGCAACCGCCCGTATTCCGGCACGCAGGTCATCGCCGATTACGGTGAGGAGCACATGAGGACCGGAGCGCTGATCGTTTATACATCGGCCGACAGTGTGCTGCAGATCGCGGCACATGAGGAAGTCGTGCCGCTCGAAGAATTATATGAGATCTGCCGCAAAGTCAGAGCGCTCTGCGTCGGACCCTGGTCGGTAGGAAGAGTAATTGCCCGCCCGTTTATAGGGAAGAACGGTGCGTTTACGCGTACGGCGAACCGACATGACTTTTCGTTCGAACCGCCCGCAGAAACGCTGCTGGATGCGATCCGGAAGGCAGGAAAGCAGGTTCTTGCTGTTGGCAAGATCGGCGATCTGTTCGGAGGACGCGGCATGGACGAGTCTCGCCCGACGCAAAGCAACGAAGAGGGCATCGAATTGACGATCGAGAATACCAAGCGTTCGTTTGAAGGACTGTCCTTTACGAACCTGGTAGATTTTGATATGTTGTACGGCCATCGTAATGATGTCGATGGCTATGCTAAGGCGCTGGCGGCGTTTGATAAGAAACTGCCGGAGATCATTGAAAATCTGACCGATGATGATCTGCTGATCATCACGGCGGATCATGGCAATGATCCTTCGACGCCGTCGACCGATCATTCGCGTGAGTTCATTCCGTTTTTCGCGTACAATAAGCGTATGAAGAAGGCTGTGAACCTGGGCGAGCGGGAGACATTTGCCGATATCGCGGCTACGGTCGCAGAGTATCTGGGCGTAGAGTTTGAATGCCCCGGCACTTCGATGATGAAGTATTTCGCCGAGACACTCTACACGAAGGATGAACTGTTGACGCATGCCGATCACACACTGCTTGATCCGGCAGCGACCTGGGACCATATCCGCGGCATCATTGATGACGCGATCCGTTATAAGACCGCATCCATCTGTATTCCTCCGGCCTACGTGAAGCCCGCCTATGAATACCTGCAGGATAAGACACCGGTACGCATTTGCACGGTCATCGGCTTCCCGAACGGTTATAATACGACGGCAGTGAAGGTTTACGAGACTGCGCAGGCGGTAGCCGAGGGCGCGGACGAGATCGATATGGTCATCCATCCCGGTATGGTGAAAGCAGGACGGTATGACCGGGTGCTGGACGAGATCCGTCAGATCAAAACAGCTTGCAACGGCAAACTCCTGAAAGTCATCATCGAGACCTGCCTGCTGACGGAAGAAGAGAAGAAAGAAATGTGCCGCGTGGTCACCGAGGCCGGCGCGGATTATATAAAAACATCGACCGGTTTTTCGACCGGCGGCGCGACATTTGCCGATGTAAAACTGATGGCGGAGCATGTCGGATCGGAAGTGAAGATCAAGGCAGCCGGAGGCATTTCGTCCTTCGCGGACGCTGCGTACTTCACATATCTCGGCGCAGACCGCCTCGGCACGAGCCGCCTCGTGAAGATCGTGAAGGGAGAGCAAAGTCATGAAACGTATTGAACGTAAAACGATGTACCTGTCCAATGGTGAGCTGAGAGAGCGCGTGATCCGTTCGCTTCTTGCAGAAGCTTCGAATGCACGTAGCGGCGCCTATGCTCCATATTCCGAGTATTATGTGGGTGCAGCCCTGCTTACGACCGACGGACATATCTATACAGGTTCGAATATCGAGAATGCAAGCTACGGCGCGACGATGTGCGCAGAGCGTGTGGCACTGGCGAAAGCAGTCAGCGAGGGTGCCCGCAGTTTCCTGGCGATCGCCGTGGTCGGCGGTCAGATCGAACTGCCGACGCCGCAACAGGAAGCCATCGTCAAGGCAAATGAAGAGGATAACCTGAAAGTCGACAAGATCGCTTTCTGTCCTCCGTGCGGCATTTGCCGCCAGGCTCTCGCCGAATTCTGCGATCCGGATCATTTCTTCGTGATCGTCGGCGACGCAGATGACGAATACGAGATCTTTACGTTGGACCAGCTGTTGCCGCAGAGTTTCAGCCGTGCCAACCTGAATAAGTAACAGAGGTTTTAGGAGTTACAAAATGAATGATTTATTAAACGAGAATCCTGAGGGGGGTTCAGTACGGTCTTTGAAGTCTCTGCGTGAAGCAGAGAACAAAAGATCGAGAAGGAGGATCAGCCGAGCCCGCCGAGAGGCATTTCGTCGCAGAAAAGCGGACACGACGGTAGAGTATTTTCATCCGTTGCTGTATTTCGTCGGACTCTTCATCTATTTGGAGATGGTCTTTCATCGGGCGCAGTTCCCGCACGGCATTTTGTTCTGGTTGATGTTGATGCCGCTTGCAGTTGCCGGGTTTACCGCGTTTCTGGCGCACTTTATCCGGATGAAGATACCGGAGTATCTTTACCCGTTGTGTTTCGGTCTGTTTGGAATACTGTTCTTTTCCGAAGCCTTCTATAACGGGTTGTTTTTCATCGTTTGGCTCCCGCTGGTCGTGGCCGCGTTTTTCGCGATCTTCCCGACGTTCTTTAGCGAGAAGACCAATAAGATCATCGGACTGGTCATTACCTGCGTACTCTGTACGTTGTTCGCTGCAGAAGTTGTGTATAACGGCGTATTCAATTCGTATTTCGCGCTGTTTTCCATCTTCAGCACTGCAGGACAGGCTCTGGACTTCCTGAATTTGGTCTTTGAGACCATCTGGAAGAAGATCATTCCGCTTTTGTGTTTGTATGTTCCCGTACCGGTCTACATCTTCTTCGTTTGGAAGAGGATGAGCTTCCGGAAAAAACGTTTCACCGTTCCGATCGCTTATGCGATGGTCGGTATCGTTACCTTCTTCCTGTCGCTTCTGTTTTTGAAGATGACGGGCAATGCGACCGAAGGACCCAAAGATATCTATTACAATCGTATCAACATTGATTTCGAGATCGAGAAACTTGGTGTCATCACGACGACCCGATTGGATATGAAGGACTTCATTTTCGGCGGTCCGAACCTCTCGGATGCGTTGGTCATCGGGGGAGATGATAATCCGGGCCTGCCTCCGGGCATGGATACCAAGCCTACGCAGGCGAATCCTTCAAATAGTACGAAGACCGATCCGTCGAATGCAGCGTCGACCGATCCGAGTAAGACCGATCCCGGCGATCCTACTTCGGGCGATCCGGGCGAGAGCGGTTCTTCGCCGGAAAGCGACACGCAGCCGACGCAACCGGAGACGCCGCCCGTTACATACGAGCCGAATATCCTGAATATCGATTTTGACTATCTGAATACATTGACCACGGATCCTACGATCCAGAATATCAATACATATTTTAAGAACACCGCACCCACGATGAAAAACGAGTGGACCGGAAAGTTCAAAGGATATAACGTGATCGTGATCTGCGCGGAAGGCTTCTGGAAATACGCGATCGATAAGGAGCGTACCCCTACGCTGTACCGACTCGCGCACGAAGAGGGCTTTGAGTTCACGCATTACTACACACCGTTGTGGTACGGTTCGACATCCGGCGGTGAGTTCGCTACATTGACTGGATTGATGCCGAAGAATGGCGGATATGTAAGCCTTAAGAAGACCGGCGAGGACGGCACCAACATGTACATGACGCTGGGCCGCCGCCTCGAAGCCTTGGGCTATTACGATTTCGCTGCCCACAACAATTCCTACACCTATTACGGCCGAAATCAGTCCCTGCCGAATATGGGTTACAACTTCTTCGCGACAAATTCTCCGTTCGAGTGGACATTGGATGGAAACCCGGTTATGGGTTACCAGCCTTCCCTGACGAAGAGTGGTAAGGCCCAGTGGCCGCAGTCGGATGATCGTCTGATCGAGCAGTCCTTCGGACTTTACTGTGATCGCGAACCGTTCAATGTTTACTACATGACGGTCAGCGGCCACTGTAACTACACGAAGGTCGGAAACCAGATGGTGTACAAAAACTGGGATAAAGTTCAAGACCTGCCGTATCAGCTCGAGCAGTCGAAGGGATATATCGCCTGTCACTATGAGTTGGAAGCAGCGTTGACTCGCCTGGTGAACTACCTTGAGGAGAAAAACCTGGCCGATCACACATTGATCGTTCTGACCGGTGACCACGTTCCTTACAATAACAAGGCTGAGTGTGATGAGATCGCAGGCCATGTTCTGGATGAGAACATCGAGTGGTTTTCCAACACCCTGATCATGTGGACCGGAAGCATGAAGGAGAAGGTCGTGATCGACAAATACTGCACGCAGACCGACATCCTGCCGACGGTCATGAACCTGCTCGGCGTCGATTATGACTCGCGTATGATGGTTGGCCGTGACATTCTTTCGAATGCATCACAGCTGGTTATTTTCAAAAATGGTTCGTTCATCACGGATCAGTGCATCTACAATGGCGGAACGAAGCAGGTAGAAACGATCCTGAGAGACGACGTTCCCGTTGATGCTGCATACTTAAAAGCATATAGGGATTATATCAATGCAAAATGGGCGATATCGACCATGATCATTGAATCCAATTATTATCAATTTGCATCACCCTATTTCCCCAAATAGGGAAAACTCAGTGTTTCACCCCGTATGGAGCGGTTTTTCCGCTTCATACGGAGTTGTTGTATAAGGAAAGTGCGAGATTTTTAAAAAATTAGTGTGATATCGTTTTAAAAAAGTGTACCAGGTAAGTGAAGGCTTGTTGCAAAACGCAATAAGGAAGCAAAATGTATAAATGTGTGACCACAGTAGAGAGTGGCCACATTTAGATAGAAAAAGGAAAGGAAATTAAAAGATGAAGGAGATCAAGAAAGGGTTTTTGAAGCGCATCCTGGCTGTAATGCTGAGTGTATTCATGATCGTTTCAGGACTACCAGGGTATGTTGAGGAGGTAGCAGCAGAGACTGTGAATGACATCGGTAGGCCATGTCCTGCATGCCATAACGGAACGATCGTAGTAAATCGGGTTACCAAGGCGGCGACCTGTTATTCCTATGGGGAAGAAACACTTAAGTGTTCAAAAGATTGCGGCTATAGTGCTTCCGTAACCATTCCAAAGACCAATCACAGTTTTAATACGACACCTATGAGTGATACGGCTACTTGTACTGCGGCCGGAGTGAAAACTTATAAGTGTAAAAACTGTTCGGAAACTAAGACCGAAAACTCGCCGGCGAAAGGCCATGACTACTCGATCACGGTGAGTCATGTGGCCCCTTCCTGTGTGCCCGGTAAGGATGTCAAGAAGTGTTCGAGATGCGGTGATCAACAGGGCACGGATATTCCGCCTACGTCGTCACACGTGTATAATGTACTTTTGAGTAATACAGCGACTTGTACCTCAGGTGGCATTGCCACATACAGGTGTGCTAACTGTACTGCGCAAACGACCTCTTCATCCTCGGCATTAGGCCATGACTATTCGGTTCTCGTAAGCCATGTAGATCCTACCTGTGTACCGGGTAAGGATGTTAAGAAGTGTTCAAGATGCGGTGATCAGAAGGGCACGGATATAGCACCCGTGCAACAGCATGATTATTCTGTTTTGGTAAGTGATACAGCGACCTGTACGAAAGCAGGAACCGCAACATATAAGTGCGCAAACTGTTCAGCGACAACGACCAAGTCTTCCTCCGCGAAGGGTCATGACTACTCGATCACGGTGAGTCATGTGGCCCCTACCTGTGTACCCGGTAAGGATGTCAAGAAGTGTTCGAGATGCGGTGATCAGCAGGGAACGGATATAGCGCCCGTGCAACAGCATTCTTATACTGTTTTGGTAAGCGATACTGCTACGTGTACGAAAGCAGGAACCGCGACCTATAAGTGCGCAAACTGTTCAGCGACAACGACCAAGTCTTCCCCTGCGAAGGGACATGACTATTCGATCACGGTGAGTCACGTTGCGCCCAGTTGTGTTGCCGGAAAGGATGTCAAGAAGTGTTCGAGATGCGGGGCTCAGCAGGGCACGGATATAGCACCCGTGCAGCCGCATTCTTATACTGTTTTGGTAAGCGATACTGCGACATGTACGAAAGCAGGAACCGCGACCTATAAGTGCGCAAACTGCTCAGCAACGACGACCAAGTCTTCTTCCGCGAAGGGTCATGATTTTTCGGTGTTTGTTAAAAAGATCGCGCCTACATGTGTGCCCGGACAGGAAGTATATAAGTGTTCTAAATGCGGTGAATTGCATGGAACAGATATTCCCCCGGTGCAGCCGCATTCGTATACGATCCTCGTGAGTGACACGGCGACGTGTACGGCAGCGGGAGTTAAAACGTATGAGTGTGCAAATTGTTCCGCCAGAACGACGGAGGCTTCTCCTGCAAAAGGCCACGACTTTTCGATCACTGTGAGCCATGTGGATCCTTCTTGTGTAGCAGGTAAGGATGTTAAGAAGTGCTCCAGATGTTCGGCTCAGCAGGGAACGGATCTTCCGCCTGTGCAGCCGCACAGTTACACGATAACTGTAAGCGATACTGCGACCTGCACAAAAGCCGGAACCAAGGTTACAAAATGTGCTAAATGCGGTAACACGCAGACATCTACTTCCGCTGCTTTAGGACATGATTATTCTATCCTGGTTGAAAAGGTTGAACCGACCTGCGTTCCGGGTAAAGAAGTATATAAGTGTTCCAGATGTTCTGAAACACATGGTACCGATCTGGCGCCTGTACATGGCCATACGTGGGAGGTGACAGAGAAGATCCCTGCCACCACGGAAAAAGAAGGAAAGATCGTTAAGACCTGTTCCGGCTGTGGTCTGAAAGAGACGGAGACGATCCCGATACTGACGGATGAACCCACGACTGAGGAGGAAACGGTTCCGGAAACAGTTCCGTTGAAAAACCTTGTCGTGAGCGCTTCGTCTCTATCCTTCACAGCGAATTCCGACAGTCGCCAGATTAAGTTGACGAATTTGGTTGACGGAAGTTCGATAAAAGCACGTGTTCAGGGCGATGCAGGAGCTTGGATCAAAGTCGGTGGAAACGGAGATACTTACACCATTCGAGTTGAAGGCAACGAAGGAAACAGCAGCCGTAAGGGAACCGTTACATTTTCCGATACAACAAACGGAAGATCGGTCAATGTTGAAGTTCATCAGAGTGCGGAAGCAGGCTGTATCATCTATTTTCACGCTAACGGCGGAAAGGGACAATACTATCTCCAGCCTAAATCAGCAGTTCCCGGAAGTGAAATGACCGGAATGTTCCCGACTGACCAGATGAGAGCACCGGTGAACCAGGCATTTGATGGCTGGTATACTTCTCCCGATCCTAAGTCAGGCACTAAGTTTACAGAGAAATCCAGGGTGCCGAAAGATACGACGGTCCTGAATCTCTATGCACACTGGGTCGATAAAGAGTATGTGATCGAGTACGTTGCAAATGGGGCGGATTCGGGCTCTATGAGCAATACTGAGGCTGTTTGCAACAGATATATAGACCTATCGGAAAATCAATTCGTAAACAACGGTTTCATTTTCGATAGTTGGAATACGAAACCGGACGGAAGCGGAAAATCCTTCAAGGATAAGGAGAGTGTACTGAACCTGATCAACCTTGTTGATCCGAATGCCGAACCCGGTTCTAAGATCACACTCTATGCAAGATGGGTGAAACCTACTGTAGTAAAGGTCAACCTGGTATATAACGGTGGAACTGCCCCTGATGGTGAGGTTGCGTTGCTCAATATCGAAGTAACCTATAAGAAGCCTTATGGAGATATCTTCCCGGACTATATCACGGCTCCCGAAGGCAAAGTATTCGCAGGCTGGTCCCTTACAACTGAAAAAGGTATCCTTCCTGTCGGATATGAAACCGGTAACTATGAGTTTATTACCAAGGACTCTATTGTTCATACTGCTAAGGACCATACACTGGTAGCTGTTTGGAAAAATCCTCAATATAAGATCCATTTCGACGGAAACCGGTTTATCACCGGTAGCACACCCGATATTGATTTCAAACCCGGCGAGAAGAAATATCTTCCCGAATGTGGTTTCGATGAGGGTAAAAAATTCGACTGTTGGGGCACGAAAGCCGATGGTACCGGCTATAATTTCAAAGCCGGAACTCCGATCCAGGATGTAGTCGATAAACTTAAACTGACCAGTGAAAACGGTATTACTCTCTATGCGTTGTGGTATGAAAAAGAGTATACGATCGAATACTGGGATGGTTTTACAAAGAAGCATCTTTATACCGCTCATAAAAGTGAGGTCACTCACAGATATACTCCGTACAACGCACCTGAGATTCCCGGCCTGACGTTTGTCGGTTGGTCTACGACGATGCCTTTGTATCTGCCTCTGTTAGAAGATGGACTGTACACACAAGATTTGATCAAATTTGAAGCAAATCGGCAGACGGTCGTAGAATCGGACAGTCTGTTCAGCAAGACGATCAAAGTATATTCGATCTATAAGAGAAAAGATACAAGTAAGTATTCAGTAATTTATTATCCGGATTTTGCTACCGGAGTACCGGAAACCGAGTATTACGGCGGCCCCGGTGAAAAACCGATTTCATCCGCTCGCCCTAATAAGCCCGGATATACATTTGTTGAGTGGTCATTCACCGATGATGGTTATGGTTCCGCCAAAACGGTTGAACTGTCGGATGACCGTCCGGTCGTTGTAGTATATCCTTCCTGGATCTGGGGCTGCGCAACTGTGACCCTGGACTACGGCTATGACGGAAAGAAGGATGAGATCCCGATGTTAACACCCGGCGAGTCCTACCACCTTTCAGCTGTTGAAAGAGACGATTATACATTTGCCGGTTGGGTAGCTTCGGATGGAACTGTCTATCAGAAGAATGAATGGGTCAAAGTACCGGATACCGGCATTACGCTGACTGCTAAATGGGAAAGAAGATCTTATAAGATCGTATTCAGGGATTGGAGTACAAATACTGTTCTGAGAGAAGAGAATCACATTTCTTCTGATCCGCTGAACTTTATTCCCGAAACACCGAATGGGGTAACCTTGGCGGGGTGGTATGCGGATTCCAAGAAATTCAGAAAGCTTATCGAACCCGGTACTAAGGTCTCCGTATTTGTAGATATGGGAGGCAAGAAAGACACCTATTACCTGGATGCTTCCTACGAATATGAAACAGTAGAAGAGGGTAAGGTTCTCGTTTGCTACGATAACAACAGATACGATGCAACCGGCGGCCCTACAAAGCCGGGAACAGCCGAAATCACCGCTAAGACGTTCACGCTCGCTACTGAAGAGCCGACTAGTCCTACTTGCGACTTTAAAGGCTGGAGCTATAGCCCAGATGGCGGCCTCTCATATCCGAAGGGTACCGAAGCGCCTGTGCTTTTGGCATTGGGTCACGAATACATTCAAATGTACGGAGTATGGAAGTCAAAGTATACATGCGTATTGGATATGAATGATCCTTCCAGACCGAACGATCAGTATGTACTCAATGATGTATTACCCGGAGATTCCGTTCATCTGAATGAAAGAAACATTATTAAAGCTGTCGGAAAACGTGATGGATACTATCTGGCAGGATGGGGCACAACGAAAGACTACCCCGAATATGGTGAGGATTCGTATTTCACGGTTCCTGCTGATAACTTCACATTGTACGCTATTTGGGAAAAAGAAGATGCTACGGTAATCCTTTATGACAAATTCTCTAAGATCACCGAACTCGGAAGGATCGATGCGAAAGTCGGGGATACCGTTCCGCTTCCGGATGTAGCACCCGAAGTTCCCGGATATGATTTTACCGGTTGGTCATATGGCGCGGATGATCTGAGTCAGGCGGTTTACCATAAGGGTGAAGAGATTACAGTACCCAAAGGTGGCCTTATCCTGTTCTCAGCGTATGATAAGCTGGCTTCCTCGCAACAAATGTTTACAATTACGTATGTTGCCAACGGCGGAACCGGTGGTCCCGGCTCAGTCGAAGTAAGTCCCGGTGAATATGAGATCGATGTGTCACTGATCCATCGGCCGAGTTATCCCGGATATATCTTCAAAGGCTGGAACACCGAAAACCAGTTCGACAGGATCGGCGATTATGCTGAATTCCCCGTCGGCGAGGTTAGTAAGGTCAATGGAAAAGCGGGTCAGGAACTGATCCTGTATGCTGTTTGGGTACCGGAAAACTTCAGCTCGTTGAAGTATGAGCTTGAAGACAGGTATGGTCAGGATTCCATTCAGGACGATCATTTCGATCACGTATATGAGTCGCAGGATTGGGAACGGATCAATGACGTGACCTACTATGTTGTACGCACGATCAGAAAAGGTTCTTCCTATGCTTCGGAAACGTTGACGAGTAAAGCCTTTGTAATGGAGTACTCCAGTGCTTTATGGAAGTTGACTCCTTATAACATTGATGAAGGTTTTTACGAGAACATAAAGATGAATATCCTGATGGCCAATAAGAATAACACCGTGGAGGTGTTGGACACAGTATTCACTCTCGTAGAGACTGCGGCAGATATCGGTATGGATGCTGCTTATGCTTATTGTCCTGCACTTAAGACCGTGGTAACCGGAGCTAAGTATCTCGGTAAAGCGGTTGATCTGTTGAAACAAAGCCGTGACTATGATGATCTGTATGAGTTTGTGACGGATGTAATGGTCGAAAAAGGCATAGCTGAAGGCAAAGATAAGTTGAACGGATTTTTATTCGGTAAGACTATGGAAATGATTTCCGAAGAAACCGGCTTCGATAAGGACAACCTGGAGAGGATCGGTAAACTTTTGATCGCTACCGAGCAGTCTTTGCGTGAAGAAGTGGCTGACGGATCCGAGAACATCGATGCATTCGGTGCTTTCGATAAAGCGTTTGCTATCTTCAAGAGTCGACTGAAGGAGCAAGGCTTCAATGCACCTGCCGAAACTCTGCCTCAGACTGTAAGCCTGATCTATTCTAAGATTTTTAAGTGATCCGCAGATGAATGAGCAAAGGAGAAGAGTATGAAAATGAAAAAGTATATTCTGACATTGTTATGTGCATTCGTTCTGCTGATCGGATCAGTCACAGCGTGTAAGAAAAAAGATGATACTGAGTCAAAAAACTCAGAAGAAGCGATTTCTTCTGCTTCTGCGGATTCGTCCGCAGAAGCAGTGAACCCGTCCGCAGAGTCTGTCCCTTCCGGGACAGACCCGTCGGCGGAGAGTGAAAAACAGACAGAGGATGTGACACCGACCGAAGCGGCGTTTAAACGGTCCGCACTGTCATTCCGGATACAAAAACCCGGAGAGAATACGTTCACTGAGGTCAGTGATGAAGTATATGAAAATGCAGCGGATTATATGTTCTACGCGTTCGGTATGGATACGTATAATGATGCCTGTGTATGTGATGCGGATATCATTGCCCTGTTGAATGATACGGAGAAGTCCGATGCTTTGTATGATATGCTCAGACTTCGCGATTTCACCTTGTCGCAGAGTGAAGAAACCAAGATCTATCGCAGTATCAATGGAATGCGGGGATATCGGTGCGCTTTGTCTGATATGACGTTTGAAGACCGTGACGGTAATGTTATCAATGGGTCCGGCTTTGCCATGGTATACGGAAACAAAAACGACGTCGGTCTGTATGTTGTTTTAGGACTCCTGAAGGAGAATGATTCTGACACAGGTCGTAACGAGACCGAGCTCCTGGAGCAGTTGAACGCATCCGCACTTAGTTTGCAGTCGAATGAGGATGATACATTTGAATTGTGGACGGAGACCATGCCGGACGGACAGAATGTGAGAGCGGTCTTTAAGAAAGACGCTATCCTTCGGTCCGATAAAGAAAGTGATGGAATTTACTTGTATTACAGTGAGTCTGATTCCGCATATTTCCTGATCAGACATTTTAAATTCTCCGTAAAATCTACGGCGGAAGAACAACTTCGTTCCTTTATTGCCGGAGTTGCATCGGATGTTCAGGTATCGGATATCACCGAAGTGCAAGGCAAACAGAAGTACAGCAAGGTCGTGTTGTCATCTACCGATAATGGTAAGCAGATGCAAGAGATCATCTGTGTTTCCGTAAATGATGAGGGCAGCACCTGGTTGGTCGATCTTTACGGTACCGCAGAAGAGGTCGAGGCTCAGAAAGAGAACCTGGATATTCTGCTCTGGTCGCTTCAGGAAGATTGATCAAAAATCAAATAGTTTGAGTTGAAGCCGGAGGCATCATGCCTCCGGCTTTTTGTTTGGATTACTCGTAGTTTTTAATACTACATTAAAACGTATTGATAACGGGCAATGCGTGTAATAATAACCGCGTGATGTGTTCTGAATATTCTGAAATGTAGTGTTAAATTTTCTGTAAATTTCTATTGCAATTTAAATTACCTTCGTTTATAATATGCTCGTGAAGATATGTTTATAAGCCAAACAGGCACTTTTTGGAGGAATTAGAGGAATGAGTAAAGTAGCGATCTTAACGGACAGCAACAGCGGATTGTCACCGCAGCAAGCGCAAGATTTGGGCATTTTTGTTGTCCCGATGCCGTTTACGATCAATGATAAAGAGTATTTCGAGGACATCTCCATTACGAAGGAGGAGTTCTTCGAGATGTTGCAGCAGGATTGCAAGATCCTGACATCCCAACCGACCGTCGGTACGTTGATGGATACATGGGATGAACTGCTTGAGACACACGATGAAGTAGTATATATCCCGATGTCCAGCGGACTGTCCGGTTCCTGCGAGACCGCGACTCTGGTGGCTGAGGATTACGAGGGCAAGGTATTCGTTGTCAACAATCAGCGTATCTCCATTACCCAGGCGGGCAGCGCCATCCACGCGAGAAAACTTGCGGACATGGGCTACTCGGCACAGGAGATCTACGACATCCTGACCCGCGATAAGTTTGAATCCTCGATCTACATCATGGTGGATACCTTGAAGTACCTGCGTAAGGGCGGCCGTGTAACACCTGCCGGCGCAGCGCTGGGTGCACTTTTGAATATCAAGCCCGTTCTGACCATTCAGGGCGGTAAGCTGGATGCATTTTCCAGATGCAGAGGCATCAAGCAGGCTCGTAAGATCATGGTCGATGCTGTCGATAAGGATCTGAGAGAGCGCTTCACCGAAGCCTTCCTCAACAAGCAGGTGCATCTGTACGCGGTACATACGCGGAATTTCGAGGCGGTAGAAGAACTTCGCAGAGAACTGGCAGAGCGTTATCCGGGCATTCCGGTCGACACCGCCGAGCTTTCGCTTTCCGTATCCTGCCACATCGGACCTGGCGCACTTGCAGTCGGTATCGACGTGCTTCCGATGGAACTCCAGAGCGACTGCGTGAAAAATGTACAAGTTGCAAATTGACGTCCTTTCTGCTATTATGTAGGAAGCGTTATGTGTATAACAAGCCGGAGGGCATAGCGCCTTCCGGCTTGATTCTTTACGCGGACATCCGTTGGCTCAAAATGCGTTTTCGCTTGGTGGGAACGCAGCTTGGAGGACATGCATGAAACAGATCGCAAGGCGCCTGATCGCGCTGGTTTTGACCCTGCTATTAATATCGTTTCTGATATTCGTCATTTTCCAGATCATTCCGGGAGATGGCGCTGTTTCGCGTCTCGGAACCAATGCAACGCCGGAGCAGATCGCCGCGCTGCGTAAAGAATTACATCTGGATGATCCGTTCTTTAAGCGTTATTTTAGTTGGCTGTTCGGTCTGTTCCGCGGAGACTTCGGGTCTTCGTACAAATACGATATGTCCGTTGCCGAACTGATCGGCGGAAAGCTCAAGGTCACGTTTTTCCTGGCCATGGAGAGCTTCTTCCTGATCGTTCTGATCTCGCTGCCGGTCGGCATTTTCCTCGGAAGAACTGCAAAGAAACCGATCGGTGCAGCCCTGCACGTGACGACGCAGGTCTGCATGGCGGTGCCGTCGTTCTTCACGGGTATCCTGATCATCCTGATCTTCGGCCTGGGGCTGAAACTCTTTATCCCGTACTATTTCGTCAAACCGGAGAACAGTTTCTTCGGCTTTTTGGGGTGCATGATCCCGGGAGCGTTTGCCATAGCGATCCCGAAGATCGCCATGGTATCCCGTTTCCTGCGTACCAACGTTTTGGAAGAGTCCCGCAAGGACTATGTCCGCACGGCATATTCCAAGGGCGCAGGAGAGAAGCACGTGTTCTACCGGCATATCCTGAAAAATGCGATCCTGCCGGTCGTTACCATCCTGGGTATGACTATCGCCGAGATCATGGCGGGCAGTATCGTGGTCGAGCAGGTGTTCGGTCTGCCGGGCATGGGTCAGCTTTTGATCTCTTCGATCAATCACCGTGACTTCCCGGTCGTTTCCGTGATCATCCTGTATATGGCATTTGTAGTTATTGTTATGAATACGATCGTTGATATCCTGTATCAGTGCATCGATCCCAGAATTTCCATGGAGGATTGACATATGCGCAGGTTTATCAGATTTTGGAAAAAAAGAAATGCATATTTTCATGTCGGCTTCGTCATCCTGGCGGTTCTGTTCCTGTGCGTTATCGTCAGCTATTTCTGGCTGCCTTACGACCCGACGGCTATGAACCCGTCCATGACGGGGCAGGGTCCCTCGTTCAGCCACATCTTCGGCACGGATGAATACGGCCGCGACGTATTCTCACGCGTCCTGGTCGGCATGCAGGATTCCTTCACCATTGCGTTCGGCGTCATTGCCCTCGGCGGTCTGATCGGCGCAGTCGTAGGTTCCCTGTCGGGCTACTTGGGCGGCTGGCTCGATGAGGTCATCATGCGACTGAATGACTCTCTGATCTCGATCCCGAGTATTTTGCTCGCGCTCGTCATGATCAGTCTGGTCGGTGCCGGCAAATATAACGTCATCGTGGCGCTCGGCATCGCCTTTATTCCGAGCTTCGCGCGTCTGGTGCGCGGCGAGGTCATCAAGGTGAAGGATGCGGAGTACGTTCGCAGTGCAAAACTGATGGGCGCAGGCAAACTGCGCATCATCTTCATTCATATCTTCCCGAATATCTTCCCGACGTGGATGGCAGGCGTGGCCGTTGGCTTCAACAACGCCGTCCTCGCGGAATCGGGCCTCAGCTTCCTGGGTATCGGCGTTACGCCGCCGGAGGCTTCTTTGGGCCGCATGCTGGCCGAGGCACAAAGCGTGATGTTCTCGTCGCCTTGGTGCGTTGTAGCTCCCGGTATCTTTTTGATCCTGCTGATCCTGGGCTTTAGCTTCGTCAGCGAGAACTATTCGGAGAAGGGGGTGTGACATGCTGTTATCCGTAAAAGACCTGTGCGTGGAATTCCGTGATAAGGTCGCGGTCGACCACGTCAACTTCCAGGTAGATGAAAATGAGATCGTCGGCATCATCGGCGAGTCCGGCTCCGGCAAATCGGTGTCCGTATTGTCCGTAATGGGACTGCTGAATGACGATGCAAAGGTCTCCGGCAGCGCCCTGTTTGATGGGAAGGATCTGTCCGAATTAAAGTTGAATGAGCGGCAAATGTATAAGGGTAAGGAGATCTCGATGGTCTTCCAGGAACCGATGACGTCGCTCAATCCGTTGATGAAGATCGGGCGCCAGGTGGAGGAGGTCATGCTTCTGCATCCCGAGGCTTTCAGCGAACTGACGGAGGAGCAGAGGAAGGCGAAGGTGATCGAGACCTTGCAGATCGTGGGTCTGGACCATCCCGAACAGATCGTCTCCATGTACCCGCATGAGCTTTCGGGCGGTATGCGGCAGCGCGTGATGATCGCTATCGCCCTGATCGGTCAGCCGCGACTGATGATCGCGGACGAGCCGACGACGGCGTTGGATGTCGTCCTGCAGGAACAGATCCTGCAATTGTTAAAAGAACTGAATAAGAAACTGCACATGTCAGTTTTGTTCATTTCCCATAATATGAGTATCGTGCGCAATTTCTGCGACCGCGTCTACGTTATGCAGAACGGTAAGATCGTGGAGACGGGCACGCCGGAGCAGATCTTTAAGCATCCGAAGGAGAAGTACACGCAGATCCTGATCGCATCTATCCCCGATGGTACGCCGCGTGAGGATAAGGACGATGTGCTGGATGAGCCTGTGCTGGAACTCAAAGATTTCTCGGCTTTCTATCCGAAGAAAAAGAAGCATTTCTTCGAGAAGGGAGGCAGAGTCTGCATCGTGGACCATGTCGACCTGACCATCCATGCCGGCGAATGCGTCGGCCTCGTCGGACGTAGCGGCTGCGGCAAATCCACATTGTCCAAAGGAATCCTTGGACTTTTGAAAGACACCGAGGGCGCGGTGATCCATCACTCGAAGCACCCGCAGATGATCTTCCAGGATCCGTACAGTTCGCTGAACCCGAAGAAGAAGATCGGCTGGATCCTGAAGCAACCGCTCGCGCTGCGCACGGACCTGACGCCGGATGAGAAGAGTAAGATCGTCATCGAGATGGTGCAGAAGGTCGGCCTCAAGCCCGAAGTGCTGGACCGTTACCCGCGGGAACTGTCGGGCGGCATGCGCCAGCGTATCTCCATCGCGATCGCCCTGGTGCAGGGCTCGAAGTTCATCATCGCCGATGAACCGGTGTCCGCGCTGGACGTGACGGTGCAGAAGCAGATCCTCGAATTATTCCTGAAAGTACAGCGCGAAACGAACATCGCTTTCCTGTTCATCTCGCACGACCGAGACGTGGTAAAACAGATGTGTCACCGCATCGTTTACATGGCGGACGGCAAGCTTTCCGACGAGGAGAAAGGGAAAGAGATACTAGACAAAGATGCACCGGTATGTTAAAATATAAGGTGGAGCATGACAACTCCGAAAGCGTGGAAAAACAGGTGCCCCGCGCATTGAAAAGAAAGAGGAGATCCAATGAAACGCATCTTTTTGAAACTGAGCGGAGAGGCGCTCGCAGGTGATAAAAAAATGGGGTTTGACGAGGACATTTGCCGCAACGTCGCACTGCAGGTGCGCTCAGCATTTGACGAGGAGGGCGACATCCGTCTGGGTGTAGTCATCGGCGGCGGTAATTTCTGGCGCGGCCGGACCGGCAACGAGATCGAACGTACGAAATCCGATCAGATCGGTATGCTTGCAACGATCATGAACGCGATCTACGTTTCCGAGATCTTCCGCGGCGTCGGACTGAAGACCCGCATCTTCACACCGTTTGCCTGCGGCACGATGACCACTCTTTTCTCAAAGGACGCGGCCAATGCTGCATTTGAAGCCGGAGAGGTTTGCTTCTTCGCAGGCGGCACGGGCCACCCGTATTTCTCGACCGATACCGGTATCGCGCTTCGTGCGATCGAGATGGAAGCGGATTGCATCCTGCTCGCCAAAAACATTGACGGCGTGTATGACTCGGATCCGATGATCAACCCGAACGCGAAGAAGTACGAAACGCTTACATTGGCCGAAGTCGTAGAAAAGAAACTCGGCGTGATCGACCTGACGGCATCCATCATGTGCCTGGAAAACAAGATCCCGCTCGCGATCTTTTCGCTGAAGGAAGAAAACGGCATTGCAAACGCGATGTTAGGAAGAATAAACGGTACGACCGTTACGGTATAAAGGTCGGCGCCGCTGACCTGTCACTTAAAAGGAATGGAGGATTTGCAGTATGGATTTAAGTGAAGAGTTATTTGAATACGAAGAGAAGATGGATAAATCCTGTGACGCTCTCGATGAAGAGTATCAGGGCATTCGCGCCGGACGTGCAAACCCGGCGATCCTGAACCGTCTGCGTGTGGATTACTATGGTGTTTCCAGCACCATCCAGCAGGTGGCAAACGTTTCCGTGCCGGAGCCGCGTGTCATCCAGATCCAGCCTTGGGAGAAGAGCCTGATCAAAGATATCGAGAAGCAGATCATGATCTCCGATATTGGCATCACCCCGAGCAACGACGGACGTGTGATCCGCCTGGTGTTCCCGGAACTGACCGAGGAGCGTCGTAAGGAGCTGGCGAAGGACGTTAAGAAGAAAGCGGAGAACGCAAAAGTTGCGATCCGCAACATCCGCCGCGATGCAAACGAAGCATTCAAGAAGATGCAGAAGGCATCCGAGATCACGGAAGATGAGCTGAAGGACTCCGAAGAGGGCGTTCAGAAGCTGACCGATAAATACATCGAGAAGATCGATAAGATGGCAGAAGCTAAGACGAAAGAGATCATGACAGTCTGATCGTTTTATGCAAAAGCAAAGAGCAAGGAAGGTTTGCGGAGCAAACCTTCCTTGTTGTGAAAAAGGTGTAATCATATGTTTAAGAGAAAGAAAAAGACGGATGGCTCGCTCGAAGGCCTGAATATCCCGCAGCATGTGGCCATCATCCTCGATGGCAACGGACGCTGGGCGAAAAAACGCGGACTGCCGCGAAATCTGGGCCATGCGCAGGGATTTGCCACAGTCGAAAAGACGGTATTCCATGCGGCCGACCTCGGCATCAAATATCTGACGGTCTACGGTTTCTCCACGGAGAACTGGAAGCGGCCGGAGGAAGAGGTCACAGGTCTCATGAACCTGTTCCGCAAATACATGAAGCGCCTCTTGAAGACCGCGCTCGAAAACGATGCGCGCGTGTTGATGATCGGTGAGCGTTCGCGCTTCCCGCAGGACATCATTGACGGAATCAACGAACTCGAGGAGAAGACGAAGCAGAACTCGAAGATCACATTTACCATAGCGATCAATTACGGTGGGCGCGATGAGATCACGCGCGCGGTGAATAAAATGATCGCGGAGGCAAAGGACGGAAGCCTGGCCGGTGAAGTGACCGAAGAGGTGATCTCGAAGCATCTCGACACGAAGCTGATCCCGGATCCCGATCTGGTGATCCGCACGAGCGGAGAGCAGCGCCTTTCCAACTATCTGATCTGGCAGTCCGCATACGCCGAGTTGTATTTCACCGACGTACTGTGGCCGGATTTCTCGAAGGACGACCTGATCGAGGCCGTTCGCTATTACAGCAGCCGCGACCGCAGGTTCGGCGGCCTGTCTAAGAAATAATCACTCCGCACCCGGGAGGAAATCAAGTTGTTTATCCAAAGATTACTGAGCGGTATCGTTCTTGTTATATTGATGCTGGTGACCATCATCACCGGAAATGAAGTGCTTTTGTTGACGGTAGGAGCTTTGTCACTGATCGGCGTATTCGAGTTTCTTCGCGTGTTCAAGCTGGAGAAGCAGTTGCCGGGCTTTATCGCCTATGCGGCGACGATCGGACTGTATGTCCTGTTGTATCTGGAGCGCATGGATCTGCTGGTCCTGATGACCGTCGGCTTCTTTCTGTTGCTGATGTCGGTCTACGTGCTTACGTACCCGAAGTACAACAGCGAGGCCACCTTCGCATCCTTTACCGCGTTCATATATGTCGCTTTGCTGCTTTCTTACATTTACCAGCTGCGCATGGCGCCGGACGGCAAATTCCTGGTCTGGCTGATCGTCATCGCATCCTGGGGCAGCGACACCTGCGCGTACTGCACAGGCATGCTGTGTAAGAAGTTCCTGAAGACACATAAGATGGCTCCCGTGCTCAGCCCGAAGAAATCCGTCGAAGGTTTCGTCGGCGGTCTGGTTGGAGCAGGCATCCTGGGCCTGATCTACGGTATTATCTTCGCCGATAAGATGAAGGTGCTCGGCGCGAACCCCGCGCTTATGTGCGCCATCCTCTGTGTAGTCGTCGGAGCGATCTCCGTGATCGGCGACCTGGCGGCATCGGCCATCAAGCGTAACCACGACATCAAGGACTACGGAAAACTGATCCCCGGACACGGCGGTGTGCTGGATCGTTTCGACTCCATCATTTTTGCCGCGCCGGTCGCATTCTATGTGGCTGAACTGTTCCGTTATCTGGCGAACTGAATTACTAATTCCTGAAGGTGAACGATATGAAGAGAATCGCCGTTTTGGGATCCACCGGGTCCATCGGCACCCAGACACTGTCCGTGATCGCGGACAATGCATCCGATATGAAGGTTACGGCGCTCGCGGCGGCCGGAAATCGCCTGGATCTGCTTAAAGAGCAGGTTTTGCGGTTTCAGCCTGAGATTGTAGGCATCTACGATGAAAACGCCGCTAAAGCCTTTAAAACGCAAATTTCGGGCATTTCCGACTGCAAGGTCGTTGCCGGAATGGATGGCCTCGTTGAGATCGCCGTGCTTCCGCACACCGACGTGGTCGTGACCGCGTTTGTCGGCATGATGGGCATCCGCCCGACAGTAGCCGCGATCCGCGCGCATAAAGACATTGCCCTCGCAAATAAAGAGACCCTCGTGACGGCCGGGCACATCATCATGCCTCTGGCGCAGAAGGAGGGCATTTCCATTTTACCCGTCGACAGTGAGCACAGCGCGATCTTCCAGTGCCTCCGCAAGGAGCCTGCCCGCGATCAGATGCGCCGCATCCTGCTGACGGCCTCCGGCGGTCCGTTCCGCACCTACACGGCGGAGCAGATGCAACACATCACGGTCGCCGACGCGCTCGCGCACCCGAACTGGTCCATGGGCGCGAAGATCACGATCGATTCGTCGACCATGGTCAACAAAGGACTCGAAGTCATGGAGGCGCACTGGCTGTTTGACGCGACCTACGATCAGATCGAAGTCGTGGTCCAGCCGCAGAGCATCATCCACTCCATGGTGGAATTCAACGACGGCGCGGTGATCGCGCAGCTGGGTACGCCGGACATGCGTCTGCCCATCCTGTACGCCCTCGCATACCCGAACCGCCGACCGCTGAACGGCGAGTTCCTGGATTTCACGAAACTGAAGCAGATCACGTTCGAGGCGCCTTCGTTTGAACGCTTCCCTGCGCTTAAACTGGCGTACGAGATCGGACGCAAGGGGGGCAATGCGCCCACCGTTTTCAACGCGGCCAATGAAGTCGCGGTCGCGGACTTCCTCGCAGGCAAGATCCGTTACACAGACATTTACGAGACGATCGCCCGCGCGGTCGACACGGTTCCTTACATCGCGGATGCATCCCTGGATGACATCTTCGAGACCGAACAGGAAACGCGCCGCCTGTGCGAACTTCATTAACCGCGATCGATAAGGAGATTTATGGATACAGTTGTAGGTATCATAGCCACGATACTCATCCTCGGCATTTTGGTGTTCGTGCATGAATTCGGGCATTTCATCATAGCGAAACGTAACGGCGTTCACGTGGTCGAGTTTTCCCTCGGTTTCGGCCCGAACATCTGGTCGAAGACCATCAAGGGTACCAAATACTCGATCAAATGGATCCCGTTCGGCGGCGCGTGCCAGATGCTCGGCGGCGACATGGGCCTGATGGACATGGAGGACGAAGAGTACGCGAAGATGATCCAGGAGATGGAAGGCAAGCTCTTCACCGAGAAATCGGTCTGGGCACGTATGGCGATCCTGTTCGCCGGCCCGCTGTTCAACTTCCTGCTGGCCTTCGTATTTGCGGTCATCCTGTTTACATTTGCCGGAGTGGATACGCCGAGGGTCGGAAAGACCATCGAGGGCTACCCCGCAGAGGCAGCCGGACTCCAGGCCGGTGACGTGATCTATTCGGTCAATGGACACCGCATCCTGACCCAGCGAGACCTTTCGCTGTACATGCAGTTCACTTACAAAGAAGGTCCGATCACGGTCGTGTTCGAGCGTGACGGCGAGAAATATACCGTCGAGCTCGTGCCGATGGAACAGACCCAGGAGATGGCGGAGGAAGAGAAGCAGCAGCTGCATCAAAACAGTGCTACTTCGGAAGATGAAGACGAGCCTGCCACACGTCGCATGTTGATCGGTTTCCAGTACATGGGACGCGAAGATGTCGGTGCGCTACGCATCCTGCGTCTGAGCGGACATGAAGTCGTTTACTGGATAAGGGTGACCTTTAAGAGCCTCGGCATGCTGTTCACCGGTAAGGCCTCGGTCAATGACCTCTCGGGCCCGGTCGGCATCACAAGTGTCGTAGGAGAGACGGTAAAAGAGACGAAAGAAGATGGCGCCGGCATGGTCCTGCTCAATCTTCTGAACCTGACCATCCTGCTCAGCGTCAACCTGGGCGTGATGAACCTCCTGCCCATCCCGGCACTGGACGGCGGACGTTTGCTGTTCTGCTTCATCGAAGTCATTCGCCGCAAACCCGTCTCCAAAGAAAAGGAAGCCTACGTTACCATCGCAGGCTTCCTGTTCCTGCTGGCTTTAATGATTTTTGTACTTTTCAACGATATACGTAAGTTATTTTGATACAAGGTGTTGTTATGAGAGAACAAACCAAGACCGTTTCCATCGGTAATGTGGTGATCGGAGGCGGAAATCCGATCCGCATTCAGTCGATGACGAATACACGCACCGAGGACGTGGAAGCGACCGTCCGCCAGATCTTAGAACTCGAGCAGGCTGGGTGTGAGATCATCCGCTGCACCGCGGCGACCGAAGAGGGCGCCGACGCCATCTCAAAGATAAAACCGCAGATCCATATCCCTTTGGTAGCCGATATCCATTTTGACTATCGACTGGCGATCCGCGCGATCGAAAACGGAGCGGATAAGATCCGCATTAACCCCGGAAACATCGGGGGCAATGATAAATTGGCGGAAGTGGTCCGCGCGGCGCGCGATAGAAATATCCCGATCCGCGTCGGCGTGAATTCCGGTTCTCTTGAGAAGGAGATCCTGGAGAAAAACGGCGGAGTGACGGCCGAAGGCCTCGTGGAGAGCGCCCTCGATAAGGTGCACCGCATCGAAGACATGGGCTACGATAACCTGGTCATCAGCATCAAGTCATCGAACGTCATGATGTGTGTGCGTGCGCATGAACTCATCGCGACGCAGACCTTGCACCCGCTGCATGTCGGCATCACCGAAGCGGGAACCGTCTTCTCGGGCAATATCAAATCCGCCCTCGGTCTGGGTCTCATCCTGAACCAGGGCATCGGCGACACGATCCGCGTATCATTGACCGGAGATCCGGTCTACGAGATCAAGAGCGCGAAGCTCATCCTGCGTACGTTGGGACTGCGTAACGACGGCATCGAAGTTGTTTCCTGCCCGACCTGCGGACGGACGAGGATCAACCTGATCGATCTCGCAGAGAAAGTGGAACGCCTGGTCGAGGAATATCCGCTGAACATCAAGGTCGCAGTCATGGGTTGCGTGGTGAACGGCCCCGGAGAGGCGAAAGAAGCCGACCTCGGGATCGCCGGCGGAGACGGCGTGGGACTCATTTTCCGAAAAGGGGAGATCCTGCGAAAAGTGCCGGAGCAGCAACTGCTCGGCGCATTAAAAGAAGAGTTGGATGGGATGCTGAACGCGTAAGGTATTCAACATCCTTTAGGTATATAAGGGGGTCCGTTTGAGCAAGAAGTTTTTTGAGGTATTTACCGACCTTTCTTTGAAGGATGCTTGCCGCGATGTGTTTTCCGAGGTGTGGATCGACCAGATGGATCTGAAGATGGAAGATCCGCAGGTCCTGATCATCCGGATGCATTGCGACAACCTGATCTTGCGCCCCGACATCCGCTACTGTGAGCGGGAGATCAAACGTCAGGCGCTGGACGACAAAACCGACGTACATTTTGTGGAGCACTACAACCTTTCCGCGCAATACAATCTGGAGAATCTGCTCGAGGTGTATAAGGAAAGCCTGTTGGATGAGTGCTTCGTTTTGATGCCATGCATCGCCGTTCACCTGAAGAATGCGAACTGGGATGCGGACGGATACATTTTGACGATCACGACTTGCAAGAGCGAGATCATCGAGAATAAAAAAGAGACCCTGATCAAGACCCTGCACCAGATCTTCCTGGAGCGTTTCGCCATGGAGGTGACGGTCCGGGTCGTTATGGACGAACAGATCAAACTGCGCTCGGGCAATATGCCTTCGAGACGCAGCACGGAGGAGTTTATCGAGATCCTCAATAGCATTCCCGAATTCGAGATGGATGAGGATGGCATGCCTTATGTTTCGGCGGATGATGCAGAGGGTGTGCCTGCAAATGCGCAGCCGGCTGTGGATCTCGTGATCAATGCTGCTTCCGAGGAGCTGAAGACTTCCGAAGCCTCCGCGAAAGTGCCGGAGAAGAAAGCCGAAAAGAAGCCGGAGAGTAAGCCGGAGAAAAAGCCCGAAAAGCCTGCCGAAAAGGCACCGTCCTCTGGCGGAAGATGGAGTCGGAATGCTCGCAGCGGCGGTAAGGACGGCAAGTCCTTCCAGGCACCGCGCCGTTTCCGCGGCGTAGAGGGCCTTCGCGACACCAACGACGAAAACTCGATCTATGGCCAGTCCTTCACCTCACCGGAGACATTTACCCCGATCAACACGATGTATTCGGATCTGGGAGAGGTCTTCATCTACGGTCAGGTCTTCGGGATGGATTCGAGAGAGGTTAGCAACGGTACGAAGCATATCGTCACGTTCTGCGTCACCGATTTCACGGACAGCATCCGCTGTAAGATGTTTATTGCAACAGAAGATATGCCTGAGTTCAAAGGACTTCTGAAGGATCAGATGTTCATCGAACTTTGGGGTATCTGTCAATATGATAATTATGATCGTGACTACGAGATCGCCTCGGTGCGTGCGATCAAAAAGTCGACCGATAAGCGGTCGAAGCGTGTGGACGACGCGCCCGAGAAGCGTATCGAGCTACACTGCCACACAAAGATGAGTGAGATGGACGGAGTTTCCGACGCTGGCGCACTGGTAAAACAGGCCGTCAAATGGGGGCATTCTGCGCTCGCGATCACCGATCACGGCGTCGTGCACGCATTTCCCGATGCCATGCACGCCCTCGAAAAAGGCTCCGATTTCAAGGTCATCTACGGCGTGGAAGCCTATTTGGTCGACGACTTCAAGCATACGGTCAATGACAGCCAGGGTCAGCCTCTGAAGGATACCACCTTTATCGTTTTCGATATCGAGACGACCGGTTTCTCTGCGATCTACAATGATATCATCGAGATCGGCGCGGTTAAGATCCGCAACAACGAGGTGATCGATCGCTTCTCCGAGTTCATTAACCCGAAGAAACCGATCCCGTACCGTATCGAGAAACTGACCAGTATCAATGACGCGATGGTCATGGACGCGCCGACGATCGACGTGATCCTGCCGCGTTTCCTGGAATTCATCGGTGACAGCGTCCTTGTGGCGCATAATGCCGAATTCGACGTTGGCTTCATCAAGCAGAAGTCGAAGGATCTGGGCCTGAGCTTTGACGGCACTTGGATCGATACTGTCGGTATGGCGCGAGCTTTGCTACCGCACCTGTCCCGTTATAAATTGGATACTGTGTGCAAAGAATTGGGCGTGGTCAATGAACACCACCACCGTGCGGTCGATGATGCCGCCGCAACAGCCGAGATCTTCCAGAAGTTCTGCGAGATGCTGGAAGATAAGCAGATCACGAATGTCGACGAGCTCGAGGCGAACTGCAAGATCTCCGAAGAGACGATCCGCAAACTGCCCATGTATCATGTGGTCCTGCTGGCGAGAAGCGAGGTCGGTCGTGTGAACCTGTACCGCATGATCTCGTTCTCTCACCTGAAGTATTTCGCGCGTAAGCCGCGTATTCCCAAGAGCATGCTGGAGCAGTACCGAGAGGGTATTCTGGTCGGTTCCGCCTGTGCATCGGGCGAACTCTTCGAAGCCCTGATCCGCGGTGAGTCGGACAATGAACTGGCGCGGATCGCGTCGTTCTACGACTACCTCGAGATCATGCCCCTGGGCAACAACCAGTTCCTGATCGACGATGAGGATTACGACAACATCAACAGCGAGGAAGATCTGATGGATCTGAACCGCAAGGTGATCAGCATCGGCGAACAGCTCAATAAGATCGTCGTGGCTACGGGAGACGTACATTTCCTGGCGCCCGAAGACGAGATCTACCGCAGGATCATCCTGTTTGATAAGATCGAAAAAGAAAAACCGCAGCCTCCGCTGTATTTCCACACCACGAACGAGATGCTGGAAGAGTTTTCCTATCTCGGTGAGGAAAAAGCGTACGAGGTCGTGGTCACAAATACACATAAAGTCAGTGACATGATCGAGAAGATCTCGCCCGTGCGGCCCGATAAGTGCCCGCCGGTCATCGAGAATTCCGATACGGAACTCCGCGAGAGTTGCCATGCGAAGGCGGAGGCCATCTACGGATCGCCGCTGCCGGACATTGTCCGCGAACGTCTGGATAAGGAGCTCAACTCCATCATCTCGAACGGCTACTCGGTTATGTACATCATTGCCCGTAAACTCGTTCTGAAATCGAACGAGGACGGCTACCTGGTCGGCTCTCGTGGTTCCGTTGGTTCGTCCCTCGCGGCGACGATGTCCGGCATCACGGAGGTTAATCCGCTCAGCCCGCATTATTACTGCCCGCAGTGCCATTACTCGGATTTCGACTCCGAGGATGTCAAGAAGTACGGCGGCGGCCTCGGTTGCGGTTGCGACATGCCCGATAAGGTTTGCCCGAAGTGTGGGACGAAGATGAAGAAGGACGGCTTCGACATTCCGTTCGAGACATTCCTCGGATTCGAGGGCAATAAGGAGCCCGATATCGACCTGAATTTCTCCGGAGAGTACCAAAGTAAGGCACACGCCTACACGGAGGTCATCTTCGGTGAGGGTCATACATTCCATGCGGGAACCATCGCGACGGTCGCAGATAAGACCGCCTATGGTTACGCGAAACATTATTTTGACGATCATGGGGAGTCGAAGCGCAGTTGCGAACTGGACCGCATCGCGGCCGGCTGCGTCGGCATCCGTCGTTCGACCGGTCAGCACCCGGGCGGCATCATCGTTTTGCCGCATGGTGAGGAGATCTACTCCTTCACGCCTGTGCAGCATCCGGCCAATGATATGACTACGTCGATCATCACGACTCATTTCGACTATCACTCGATCGACCATAACCTTTTGAAACTTGATATTCTGGGCCATGATGATCCGACCATGATCCGTTTCCTGGAGGATGTCACCGGCCTGTCCGCGCAGGATTTCCCGCTGGATTCGCCCGAAGTCATGTCGCTGTTCCAGAACACCGATGCACTGGGCGTAAAGCCCGGAGCGCTCCTGAACTGTAAGCTCGGCTGTCTCGGTATCCCCGAGTTCGGCACCGACTTCGCTATGCAGATGGTTATCGATGCCAAACCGACCTGTTTTGCCGACCTGATCCGTATTTCCGGACTGTCGCACGGTACCGACGTTTGGCTGGGCAATGCGAAGACCCTCATCGACGAGGGCACCGCAACTATTCAGACGGCCATCTGTACACGAGACGATATTATGATCTACCTGATCAGTAAGGGGCTGGAGCCGAACCTGGCGTTCATCATCATGGAGAGCGTGCGTAAAGGTAAGGGTCTGAAGCCCGAGTGGGTGGAGACCATGACCGAGCACGGCGTGCCGGAGTGGTACATTTGGTCCTGCAAGAAGATCAAATACATGTTCCCGAAGGCGCACGCGGCGGCTTACGTTATGATGGCGTGGCGTATTGCGTACTGCAAGATCTTCTACCCGCTGGCGTATTACGCAGCCTTCTTCAGCATCCGCGCCGTCGGTTTTTCGTACGAAGTCATGTGTATGGGTTACCCTAAGTTGAAAGCGACGCTGATGGAGTTCTGGTCGCGTTACACACGCAGCAAGAACGAACTGTCCGTGAAGGAGCAGGATATGCTGCGCGATATGCGTATCGTGCAGGAAATGTACGAGCGCGGCTTTGACTTCATGCCGATCGATATTTACCGCGCGAAGGCAGATCGCTTCCAGATCATCGACGGCAAATTGATGCCTTCCTTTACTTCGATCGAAGGCATGGGACTGAAGGCCGCGGAGAGCTTAGAAGCAGCCGCAAAGCAGGGACCTTTTGTATCCAAAGATGACTTGAAGGATCGCGCAAAACTTTCTAAGACTATCATCGAGAAGATGAGCGACCTGGGATTGCTGAACGGTATTCCGGATTCAGCCCAGTTCTCACTGTTCGATGGATTTGACATATAAGAGAGGAGTATAGTATGGAACCCGATTTTATTACATTGACCATAGGAAAACAAAAGACGATCGCGCTGATCGCCCATGACGGAAAGAAGGCAGAGCTGATCGACTGGTGCAAAAAGCACGCGAAGATCCTGTCAAAGCACAATCTGGTCGGCACCGGAACGACCGCGCGCATGATCACGGCACGCACCGGTCTGACTGTAAAGGGTTACAATTCCGGCCCTCTGGGCGGCGACCAGCAGATCGGCGCGCGCATCGTAGAAGGCAAGATCGACATGGTCGTTTTCTTCTCGGACCCGCTGACCGCGCAGCCGCACGATCCGGATGTTAAGGCGCTTATGCGTATCGCACAGGTGTACGACATCCCCATGGCCATCAGCCATGCCAGCGCTGATTTTATGATCACTTCCTCGTACATGACGAAGGAATATGACCATGATGTGATCAATTTCAAGAAAAACATTGAGAATCGCGCAGAAACCTTGTAAAATGTGACAGTGTGACAGTGGGGACGGTTCCTTTTGTCACATTGATCCGAAACTTGTATGCAGGGAACCTGCAGGAGGCACTATGTACCGACACATGGAAGAGATGGAGATCGAGATCGGCAGATTGTCGAATCTGAAGATGGTCCATTTTTACAATCTTATATCCCACGATGACGAAGTCGGGGCCATTGCCGTGTACGATGACGAGGAGCGGCAGATCAACCTCTGCGCACTCGATAAGTACTATGATACATTGTTAGCGAAGGTCGTTGAGTGTTATCGCGAACAGAAGGACCGCGTGCAGATCGTTATGGACGAAGAGACCAAAACGATGCTGGATTCGATGGTGCAGGAAGCGCCGACATCGGAGCGACCGACCTTCTGGGGCGACATCCCGGGGGCGACGTTGCAAGCCCTGCCGGAGATCGATCCCGGCAGTTACTCGGACTGTGCAGTGCTTCCGCTGCTTCGGTACTTCCTCCGCGAACTTCACCGGTTGTACAACGTTCCGCTCGTGTGGAAATACCTGACGCCGTCCTGGCACGGACGCGGGGTTCTGGAGGCCGTGGCGGACGAGAGAAACCTGCACATGCCGTACCGCATCCAGACACGAAAGGACGGAGAATACGACGTTGTGATCGGAAACTTCCTCGGAAAGACACACCGGTTAAACCTCAGGTTCCTGTACGAGAAGATGGGCATGAAGGTGTTTTTCTCTTGTAAGCCCCTCGGTTTGGACGGATACAGTTCCTACACCCTGTCGCTGGCAGATAAAACGGTGGCAGAGAAGACGGGCATCTCGGTTTCGGGTAAGGTCGTCTTTGAACATACGGAGACGCTGAAGCCGCTGGCTCCTTCCGAAAAGGAAACTTTGAAAAAGAAGGCAACGCAAGATGGATTGACACCGCTTTTGGTGAGCGACTGGGAGTGCGCTGAGGTCGTCGAATACCCTTGGGGGCAATATCTGATCTGCTCCGTAGTGGCTTCGAACGACGAAAATATGAAGAAGCAGGATGTCGAGATCGGCTACCTGATGTTGGATGACAGATACGACATTATCCGAAAACACACGTATTCCCACCTCGTAGGTCAGAAGAGTAATGTTGAGATGGATGCCCGATACGCACGCGGCGACATCTTCGTGCTGAAGGATCGAAAGGGACGTGTGCAGATCGCGTTTGAAGATACCGGATACTGTTCTTCCGGAAGTTATAAAGAGCGTTTTTCCGGACGCTATTTGATTGGAGAGTTACCATGGCACTGTTTGGATTAGGACGGTCAGAGGATGAGCTGACACGCAGATTTAAAATCATCGTAGCAGAAGCGAAAAGAAGATGCATTGACGTCGAACCCAAGTTCTACTACTATGTGCGAGATATCAAAGAGGGGGAAAGAGAGTCGGTGATCCGTCCGCTCGGACTGTTCCTGGATGTGGTTGAGATGATCCTGAGCAACCGCTTGGATTTCAAACCTGCCGACTATTATCGCGTCATTTACCACGCGGAGCGTCTCTATAAGGATATCTTTACCTACGACGACAAGACCCCGAACTGCGAGGACCTGCAACTGGTATTTACGGAGTTCTTCGAAGAGGGCGGAGTCGTTGCTAAAAACATGTATGATCCCGCGTTGTTCCAAACCTTCTACGATAAGAACAACTACATCTACCTGTGTAAGGCTATCGGACAGTACCCGAACATTCGCGCGATCTTCCACGAATTGACCACGTATGGTATCAGCATCCGCGAATACTATATCGACGATTCCGAGTACCTGGCGAACCTGATCCGTGTTGCGCAGGAACTGGCAGATACGGTCACCATGCAGTACGATACCATAACCTCGATGGAACTGCTTAAGATCCAGCGAATGAACGGCTTCTATAACATCGACGCGGTCGATATCGCAAAAGCCGAGAAGCAGCTTTTGGAGACCAAGCAGATCATGGAGCACAGCATGGAAGTGATCAACCAGATCGATCAGAGAAGCAGGCAGTTGCAGGATCTGATGGAAGAGATCACGACGTCGATCCGGCAGATCGGTAAGAATGAAGGCGAACTGATGCAGCAGGCCGCCGAAACATATAAAAAGGAGTTGGCTTCGGAATATAAGAAGGAGCTGAAGACCCAGAAAAAGCAGATCTCGCTCGAAAGCAGCGAGTTTGTAAAGCAGATGTTCGAGGAGGCGACGACCGAACTGGAGCAGCTGCGTACGATGGCGAAAACGATCGCTTCGTCGACGTCGTTTGAGATCACGAAGATGAACCAGGACGCGGAGAAAGTTCTGCGCCGTGTGGAACGCATGGTCAATGATGACGCAGAAGTCCGCAGGATCCTGAAGCAGTCGGAAGAGAACCAGGAGTTCATGCAGAGAGTGACGAAGCTCGAGATGCTCAACGATGTCAATCTTAGCGCGATCGAGAGTGCAGTGAACGCGCAGAACCTTAAACTGGCGAAAAACGACGGAGAGAAGGCGGCTGTCATTATCCAGCAGGCACCCGTAGCTGCAGTGGCAGGCGAGGTCGCAAGTTCGAGCAATACCTCGGTAACGGACCGCGTCATCGAGCCGGTCAATCCGTTGCTGGATACGTCGATCCCGTTCAGAGATCGTTTCGCGATCGTTATGGCCGAGAAGGAAAGACGCATGGCGCGCGGCGAGCATTTCCACGAGATGTTCGACGATGTCCTGATCGCCCTGATGGAGGATTCCAACCCTTACCTGATCGGACCGTCCGGCTGTGGTAAGACCTACATGATCAAACAGCTGACCGACCTGCTTCACATGGACTTTATCGATATCGGTTACATCAACGAAGAGTACGATATTCTGGGCTACCAGACCGCGACCGGCGGTTACAGCGCCCCGAACTTCTACCTGTGCTATAAGTACGGCATGGTGGCGTTCTGTGATGAGCTGGACAACGGTAACAGCCGTGCGACGGTAAAACTCAATTCGTTCCTGTCCAACGTGGTGGATGCGAGCTACAATTTCCCGAACGGGGAAAATGTAAAACGTCACCCGAACTTCCGCATCATAGCCGCAGGCAATACCGCAGGTAACGGCGCGGACATGAATTACAACACCCGTGAAAAGATCGAGGAGTCTGTTCAGCAGAGATTTGTTCCGATCTATGTCGGATACGATAACGCTGTCGAAGAGGCGATCTTGGAAGGCTATACGGATTGGTTTCGTTTCATCGAACTGTTCCGTGCTGCGACCGATGCCTGGGGCGTCAGCAGCGGCATGGGTTCCGCGTCCGGTATCCTGACTACGCGTGACGCGACCACGATCCGCCGGTATCTCGATAACGGCAGCTTCGACATGGAGAGGATCATCAAATATCAGTTTATTCAGACGAAAGACCTGGATTACCTGTTGTTCCTGGGAAATTATATGCGCAGTCATATCGCTAATTATCCGGAAGCACAGGCGATCTATGAGAACTTTATGATACAGATCGAAAAGATCAGAGAGGATGGCGGACGCAGATAATGCCGGATGATAGTCAATTCACGCTCGTGAAGCATGGGAGAATGCAAATATTTAAGACCCGGTTTAGTTCCCTGAGTGAAGTGGAGCGTTATTTGCGTACCGATCCGCCGGTCAACAAGAGGATCTTCTATCGGCAGAAGAGTATCGAGGCTTCGGCTTCATTTGCCGGAGAACCTCTCGAAAAAGCGATCCGTTACTGCCTGGGCGGTTATGAGACGAACTTCGAGAAGTTCATGAAGATCAAAAAGGAGATCGACCGGTGTAATGTAAAGGCGAGCCATAACCGCAAGACGAGGCCGTCCGTGGTCGGTTCGAGACCGAACGTACCCGCGTTTATCGCCGGGGCTCCGAAGACGATGTATCGCATGGAGCAGTCGAAGGAGAAGAAGTTCATCGAGTTATACATGGATCTCACCTATGACCATTCGACGAAAGAAAGCCAGATCGTCAACCGAGGCATTCTTACCCTGAACCTGATCTCTCTTTTGGAGGAGCAGGGGATCAGTGTCGATTTCAAAGTATTTGAGTGCGGCTATGTAGCCGATGAAGTTTTTTACGCCGAGATCGTTCTGAAACGACCGGAGGAGAGGATCAACATCCAGAAGTGCTACTATCCGATGTGTGGTAAGGAATTCCTGCGTCGGGTACTGGTGCGCATCATGGAGTCGGCGCCGTTTCGCCATGACTGGTACATGAGTTATGGCCGCGTTATGACCGAGAACCAGATCCGTACGGTCCTGGATATTCCGGACGATAAGATCATGATCCTTTCACCGAAGGAGATGGGCATTCTCGGCAATGATATCTATGAGGATGCAGATGCATTTTTGAGCAAGATCAAACTGAAAGAGGAGATCCGCTTTCCGTCTTATCGCAGTGCTAAAGAGGGTTAACGATGGATACAGTGTATCATTATCATGAAAACCAAATAGAGTTGGTGCGGGCCTTTGAGCAACTCGATTTCTCGGATTCGGGGACCATCATGCAGTTGGGACACCACGCGCAGGTCAATATCTCCACACTGTCGGAGAGCGTGCTGGGCAGGACTAAATCGCTTCGTATGCAGGAGATCTATTCGACGCTGGAGCAGACCATCGACGAACTGATGAAATTGCAGGAGAAGACGTCCCCCGGAAAGTGGAGGCTGCCCTTCATCCGCCGGCGCGCCAAAGATCTGGCGTTCCTCAACTGGTGCCGTGATGTCGAGAGCCGGATGGACGTGGTTTCCGATCGCTTGCGCGAACATCAGGTCTACCTGATGAAAAACATCGTCATGTTTGATGAGTATTCACGCATGAATCGGGCCAATGAAGCGGAACTCGAGGAGGCTGTTCTGATCGGTCGCACGGCCATCGCAAAACTGGATGAGATCCGGCAGACCGCTATGCAGGAGAACCCGCAGATCTCGCAAAATGAGATCGAGTTATATATGACCGAGCGTAGCAACCAGAGAGATCGTATCGAAAAGCGCATCCAGGAGCTCGCATTGTCCAGACAGGTATTACATCAGTTGGATGAGCAGGTCCTGATCCTGAAGCACAACGAACAGACCATGGCGGATAAGATCCACAGCGTGCTCTGGAACACCTTCGTGCTCTGGAAAAACCAGATCGCGTTGATGATGGAGCAGGGGCATATCGAGGCCCGGGATTACGTTGCTATCGACCGACGCAACCAGGAACTGATCGATCATTTGTCTGAAATGCTTCGCCTGAAGAAGGAAGATGACAAATTGCTCGAAAAGTTTAAAAATCTTTGAATATTTATTACAGTTTCATTAAACTGCTTGTAATAATCCTACCTAAAAACGTACTATTTTATCAGAGGGATAAATCATCGGTCCCTCTGATATTTTTTGCCCACGGGGGCATATTTTTGGAGGTAAAAGAGATGAATCAAAAGAAACTTTGTTACTCAAGTATCGCACGTAAGGTTTTGATGCCTTTTGTTGCGATCATGACCGTGGTGTTGGTTGCGCTTTGGAGCGGAAAAGTAGTAAGCGCGGATGCGAAGACCGAAAAACCTTCGGCTGCCGGAGCGACTTACACTTACAGCATTGATTATGACTGCACGGTTTATAACACTAGCAGTTGGATCCATGTAAACAGAACTTCTCAGTCTTCGTTTAAGCTCACTGTGGATGCAAATCCTAAATTTTCCTCGAGAAGCGCTACCGTTTATGTGAAGAGAAGAAATGTAGTTACCAGAACGATCCGCATCCAGCAGGAAGCAAATGACATTATCGTACCCGGAGGTGATCCTTATTATGTGCCCGGTACTTTGGGATACTATGTGATCTTCACGAAGTCTCCTACAGCATTAAGTGTTTCAACGAGCAATGTCTGGTTGATGGCAAGTGTTGATAACACCAATGTTCAGTATTATGGATCTGTCCCCGGCTTCAGCGGCAAATGGTATGTCAGATCTTTTAACATGGGTATGCTTCCTAATTATGGAAATACTAAGAGAACAGGCACCATCTATATTAAATCCGGCGGAGATACCAAGAACATGACTATCGATCAGGTGCCGACACGATAATTTCCAGGTTCCGCGAGCCGAAAAAAGTAGACAATACATGCGACGAGCCGGGCTTTTGCCCGGCTCGTTTTGCGTTATATTCGTTTATAGTTCGCTTAGTGTTTACGATCACTTCTCGGAGAGCATCAGCATCAGTTCGTTGCTGCGTTCGATGAACTTCGTCATGCGGTCGGCTTCGAGAGGAGCGTGGGAGATCATGGCGAGATCGTAGAGCTGCTCACAGATCTTCGTGCTCAGGTCGCCCTCGGGAAGGCTCTGCAGCTTCTGCACGAGAGGATGGTTCGTGTTGAGGATGAGGCTCAGGCTACTCTGCTCGAACATGGAAGAGTCCATGCCATACATCGCGTACATCTTCATCATTTCCTGCATGCGGCGTCCCTCTTCGGACATGGTCATCATGGAAGCGATGGCCGGGTTCTTCAGGGCGTAAGCCTTGACATCGAGCTTATCGTTGTTCAGGGCTTTCTTAAACATTGCGGACAATGTCTCATTGGCCTTTGTAAGAGCGTCTGCGTCTGCCTCGGATTCCTTAAAGGAATCGGAGAGATCGGAGTCGATGCGGATGAATTTGACATCTTTATTCTGCTGCTCGAGGTAGCTGATGAACGGCGTGTCGATGTTGTGTGTCAGGAGGACGGCGTCGATCTTCGCCTCGCGGAACATGTGGATGTACTGGCCCTGGTCCTTCTCGTTCGTAACGTAGAAGATCTGGTTCTTATGCTCGGCCTCGTTCTCCTTCAGGCAGTCCTCGATGGTCAGGTATTTGTCGTCAAGGTTCTTGAAGAGGAGATAGTCCTTCATCTTCTCGGCGAACTTCGAGTCGCGGATGCAACCGAACTTGATGAAGGGGCTGATGTCGTCCCAGTACTTCTCGTATGCCTCACGGTCGGTCTTGCACATGCCGGAGAGTTTGTCGGCAACCTTCTTCGTAATGTAGTCGGAGATCTTCTGAACGAAGCCGTCGTTCTGCAGGGCGCTACGCGATACGTTCAGCGGCAGGTCCGGACAGTCGATGGTGCCCTTTAAGAGCATCAGGAATTCCGGAATGACCTCTTTGATATTATCCGCGATGAACACGCGGTTGTTGTATAATTTGATGGTTCCTTCGATGGTATCATACTCGGTGTTGATCTTCGGGAAATACAGGATACCCTTTAAGTTGAAGGGGTAGTCCATGTTCAGGTGGATCCAGAAGAGGGGTTCTTTGAAGTCCATGAATACCTTGTGGTAGAAGTCTTTGTACTCGTCATCGGTGCACTCGTTCGGGTGCTTCGCCCAGAGCGGAGTTACGTCGTTGATGGGCTCGGGGGCCTTCAGGACCTTCTTGGTCTTCTTGGGCTTTTCCTCGACGTCCGCCTTTGAATCGTCAGCCTCTGCATTGGCCTCGTCATCCTTAGCGTCGGTCGCCTCAACTACGTCAGCGTCGTCCTCATCGGGAACTTCCTCGTACTCCGGTTCCTTCGTCTCATCGGTCAGGTAGATCTCGATGGGCATGAAAGAGCAGTACTTCTCGATAACTTCGCGTACGCGGCCTTCGTTTGCAAATTCAACCGAATCCTCGTTTAGATAGAGGGTGATGATGGTGCCGCGGCCTTCCTTCTCGATCGGCGCCATCTTATAGGTCATGCCGTCGTCGGACTCCCAGCCGACGGCCTTCGCGCCTTCCTTGTAAGACAGGGACTCGATGGTCACCTTATCGGCAACCATGAACGAAGAGTAGAAGCCGAGACCGAAGTGACCGATGATCTGGTCCTCGCCGGCCTTATCTTTATACTGGTTCAGGAAGTCGACCGCACCGGAAAACGCGATCTGGTTGATGTATTTCTCGATCTCTTCCTCGTCCATACCGATACCGTTATCGATCACGCGGATCGTTTTCTCGGTGGGGTTGACGATGACGGACACCTTAAAGACCTCGTCGTCGCCGAGTTCCGCCTCGCCCATCATGGAGAGCTTCTTCAATTTGGTGATCGCGTCACAGCCGTTGGAGATGAGCTCACGGATGAAGATGTCGTGGTCGGAATAGAGCCACTTCTTGATGACAGGGAAGATGTTTTCACTGCTGATGGAAAGGTTTCCCTTCTTGGTTTTCGTTGTTTTTGCCATATCTATTATACCTCCGAAGAACATTGGATACATATGCTTTAGAACTCGGGAAATGCTTGCATTTCCTAAGCCCGTTTATCAGTTTACCGCGGTTTAAAACGAATGTCAAGAGAAAAATAGCACTCAACGCTCGAGAGTGCTAACAAATATTGTTTCTTGCGTGCCTCAGGGTTTTGTGGTATGATAATCGGTGATGATTCTAACCTCATGGAGTATAAGATGCAATACGTTTTGATCGCATTTGCCGTTCTGCTTTTTATAGCGCTTACCTTCTTCGTGATCTCGCATTTCGAGAAGAGCCGGCTGACCTGTCCGGTCTATCAGGTGAGCGATCCACGTGTGCCCGAAGCATTTACCGGAAAACGCATCGTCTTTCTGTCGGACCTGCACAGTTGCACCTTCGGCAGCGAGAACCAAAAACTGTATGAGGCGATCGATAACGCGAAGCCGGATCTGGTCCTGATCGGCGGCGACATGATGGTCGTCAAAAGTTGGTCACAGAAGGATTTCGCGGTGACGCGCGACCTGCTCGCGTTCCTGAACGGCCGTTATCCGGTCTATTATGCGCCCGGTAACCACGAGCAGCGCATGAAGGAGAAACCGGACGAATATCCCGAATGGTTTACGACGTTCCGGGAGCTTCTGACCGAGTTTGATGTGCCTTATCTGGAAAATGAGACTCTGGCGCTGAAACTGGATTCGGAGGGGAATATCCGGCCCGCAGACGAAGCGGAAGAGGACGACATGATCCTGCTCAGCGGTCTGGCGCTGGACATGCATTACTATAAAAAACTGCTTCTGCACAGGAAGGCCCGTTTTTCCGCGGAGGACCTGCAGAAGCTTTTACCGAAGGTCGACGATAAGAAGCATTTTCACATCGTTTTGGCGCATAATCCGCTCTATGTACCGGTCTATGCGGCCAGCTATGCTTCCCTGTTTTTGTGCGGCCATATGCACGGCGGTTGCGTCCGCCTGCCGCTCATCGGAGCGACGATCTCGCCGCAACTCGAACTGTTCCCGCGCTATGCGAAGGGATATAAGATGGCGAGCGATACACACGTGATCGTAAGCGCGGGTCTGGGCACCCATTCGATCAACCTGCGGGTCAATAACCCGCCGGAGCTGGTGATCATTGACCTTAAGCGTAACTGATATTAGGAGTAACCATGGATCTTTCATTTAAACTGGAGGTGTTCGAGGGCCCGCTGGACCTTCTGCTGCACCTGATCGAAAAGAATAAGGTCAGCATCTACGATATTCCGATCGTGCTGATCACCGACCAGTATCTGGATTACGTTTCGAAGATGGAGACGCAGAATCTGGACATCGTCAGTGAGTTCATGGTCATGGCGGCGACTCTGATCGACATCAAGTCGCGCATGCTGCTGCCGCCCGAAGAAGATGAAAACGGCGAGGAGATCGACCCGAGAGAAGAACTCGTGGCGCGCCTCGTGGAATACAAGATGTATAAGACATTGTCCGCGCAGTTGAAAGAACAACTGCTCGAGGCGTCGAAGCGCTTCTACAAAGCGCCGTCCATCCCGGAGGAGGTCTCTAAATACAAGCCGCCCGTCGATATGGACGAACTGCTGGCCGATGTCACGCTGACGAAGCTGCACGACGTGTACCGCATGGTCATGCGGCGCCAGGTCGACAAGATCGACCCCGTCCGCAGCAAATTCGGCACGATCCAGAAGGAGAAGATCAAACTCTCCGATAAACTGTCGTTTATCCAGAAGATGGCGAGCGGCAGCCGCAAGAAGTTTTCGTTCCGCGAACTGCTGGAGAAGCAGGAGAGCCGCACAGAGGTCGTGGTCACGTTTCTGGCTGTGCTGGAGCTGATGAAGATCGGCGCGATCGAGACGACGCAGGAGGAACTGTTCGGCGACATCGAGCTGGAATGGAAGGATAACGCCGGCTCCGTCGAACTTTCGGCCGAAGATCTCGCAATGTACGATGAATGATGAAATGAGGAAATACAAACATGTTTTTTGAAGATACTGAGTTTGAGGATATTCGCCCGGAGGCAGAGTCCGAGGAGACGCCCGCAGAGCAGGAATTCTCCGAGGACGATGAGCGCCAGCTTTCTTTTGCCATGGAGGAGCCAGAGGTTCCGAAACTGGACTACACGGAGTCCTGCTCCGCGATCGAGGCGATCCTGTTCACCATGGGCCAGGCTGTCGAGATCTCCGTTTTGGCGCAGGCCCTGGACCTCACGGAGAAGGAAGTCCGCAACCGCCTGAATTCCATGCAGGAAGACTATCTGACGCCCCGTTGCGGCATTATGCTGGTCTACTTCGAGGATAAGGTGCAACTCTGCACGAAGAAGGAATTCTATCCCTTCCTGATCCGCATTGCGGCGACGCCGCGTAAGCAGGTCCTGACCGAAGTCATGCTGGAGACATTGTCCATTATCGCGTACAAACAGCCTGTCACGAAGGGCGACATCGAACGCATCCGCGGCGTCAAGAGTGACTTCGGCGTGAATAAACTTCTGGAGTACGGCCTGATCGAAGAGGTGGGCCGCCTCGACGCCCCCGGCCGCCCGGTCCTGTTCGCCACCAGCGAAGAGTTCCTGCGCCGCTTCGGCATGAGCAGCACCGACAAATTGCCGCACATGGACGAGGAACAGATCGAGACGATCAAAGAAGAAGCAGAAGAAGAGATCGAAGTGAAGATATAAAAAAAGAGATCCGGTCAGTTGCCGGATCTCTTTTCATTTATTCTTCCGCTTTTGAGAATTTCAACGATACTACAAAGAACACCACAAACAGTACGCATCCGATGATGATGGGAACTACGCCGAGGGAGCCTTCGAAGAATTCAACCTTCAGGAAGATGGAGACGGGGCTCGCGACGATCAGGCCCAGAATGGAGGCGTAGGTCGGTGCGGGATGCTTTTCAAGCAACCACTTGATGATCTTCGCGACGAGGAAGATGCCGAGGACGACACCGATACCGAAGGGGATCAGGATCTTAAAGAGGGAGAACATCTTATCGACATCGAAGTCCTTCAGTGCGTGGACGAAGTCTTTTACGGCGCCGACGATCTCGAAGTAGTAGCCGAGGATCATCATGATCAGCGAACCGCTGATGCCGGGGATGATCATGGCGGCGGATGCGACCATGCCCATCAGGAAGAAGATGAACATCGTTAGGAATGTGATGTCGTGGGTGGTTCCTTCGTCAGCGGTTTTCGAGATGGAAAGCAGGATGGAACCGACTAAGAAAAACAGGAAGAGAAGTATGTTCAGGACCATGCGGGCGCCGCGGGAGGATTTCTTCTTCTCCGCGGTTTCCTTTTCTGCTTTCTTGAAGCAGAGGAAAAGCATTGGCAGGCCACCGAAGATCAGACCAATGAAGCTCATGGACGTCGGGAACGGATGGTTGCCGATCAGGTACGTTATTATGAAGGAGAAGGCGATGATGCCGAACGCGCATCCGAGGAGGATGGGCAGCAGGACCTTCACACTCTTTTTGAACTGTTTGAGGATGCCGGAGATGGCTCCGAGCATTTTGTTGTAGACGCCGAGCATCAGCGCGAGCGTACCACCGCTGACACCTGGTACGATATTCGCGATACCGATGACACAGCCTTTGATAAAATCGATCACAAAATTCATGAAATACTCCTTAATGGGGCCATTCGCTAGCCGCTTTCAGACCCTTGTATCATGATATCATAAAACTTGTAAAAGTCAAGCAAGACAGGACGCGGGGCGGTATCTCTTGATATTCCCGCGCGTTTGTGCTAGATTATGAGCGGAGGGACTGTCCTCCTGGGTTTTTAAGGGGAAATGAGATGAAGATCAAAAAAGGGATGGCATTTCAGAAAATATCGGAAAAACTGGAGCGGCCGGGCTATTTTATCAAGGTCTGGCTCATCCTGGGCGTGGCTCTGAACCTGCTGGTCGAGCTGCTCAGCCGTAAGTCCGTCATAAGTCTCGGGAAATATATCTTCCTGTCGCCGTTTACATTCTTATATAATACAACGATCATCCTGGCTACGCTGAGCATCGCGCTGATCTTCCGGAAGCGCCTGTTCGGTTTGATTTTGATGAGCATTCTTTGGATCGCGATCGGCATCACGGACTCGATTCTGCTGGTGTTTCGGACGACGCCGTTTACCGCGCAGGATCTGCGCCTGATCCAGTACGCCCTGCGTATCTCGCAGAAGTATCTGGGCGTGGCAGGTGTCATTTTGATCGTTGCGGGAGTCGCGCTCGTACTGGCTGCATTGGTGCTGCTGTATATCATCATCGCGCCCGGTCCGACGAAAGGACACCGCTTCAAGCACATCACGATCACGATGAGTTGCTTCTTCGTGGTATTTTCATTGACCTGGTTGGGCAACACCATTGGCATGCTCAGCCTGCACTTCTCGAACATTCACGATGCCTATGAAACCTATGGCGTCCCGTACTGTTTCTCGGGAACACTTTTGAATACCGGTATCAGCAAGCCTTCCGATTATGGTAAGGAGACTGTGGACAACATCCTGTCCGGAATCGACGAGCATGAGGGGCGTGACCGTACGTCCGAAGATCCGGAGGTGACGGAAGTCGCGGCCAATGCTTCAGATGCCGCCACGCAGGCCGGTACGGGAAATTCCGAAGTTGCCGCCGTAAACACACAGGCGGAGGAATCCACCGAATTTGAATGGTCGCATGAGACAGTGGATCCCTCGAAGGAAGCGGATTCGACGCAGCCCGGGGAGACCGAGGAAGAGCCTTGGTACGTGAAGGCCGTGCAGAAGATCGCCAAGCCGCGTGAAGACGGGAAGGTAAATATCATCGCCGTCCAGCTCGAATCGCTATTTGATCTGCAGAAATACACGGCCGTCCAGTATGATAAGGATCCCACGCCGTTCCTGCATGCGATGATGCAACGCTATACCTCGGGTTATGTCAGCGTGCCGTCCATCGGCGCGGGCACGGCCAATACCGAGTTCGAGATGCTGACATCCATGAATATGTACAGTTTCGGACCGGGTGAGTACCCGTATAAGACGATCCTGAATAAAAAGACATGCGAGAGCGCGCCCTACGTGCTGAAGAACCTGGGCTACCGCGCGCATGCGATCCATAATAACGATGCGACGTTCTACGAGCGTCACCACGTATTTTCCAATCTGGGCTTTGATACATTTACCAGCATGGAATATATGTACGACCTGACGTACACGGAAAATGGCTGGCCGGAGGATGTCTGCCTGATCTCGTATATCATGGATACTCTGCGTTCCGACGAGGAGGCCGATTTTATCTATACGATCTCGGTGCAGGGACATGGTCCTTACCCAGACGAATCTATTATCGACGATCCTGCGATCCACGTAGTGTGGACGGATAAGGAGCGCGAGGATCAGAAGTACGCATTTGAATATTATGCGAACCAGGCATACGAGATGGACAGCATGATGGCGGAACTGGTCAATCAACTTCGTGATTTCGACGAGCCTGTGATGCTTCTGATGTTCGGCGATCATTTGCCCGGACTCGATATCGATGAGGAGCAGCTGAACGGTTACGGCTTGTACGAGACGCCGTTCGCCGTTTGGACGAATTACGAGATGCCGCGCGAGGTCGTGAACCTGGAAGCCTTCCAGGTGATCCCGTACATGATGTCTCGTCTGGATATTCATGAAGGCTTTATCTACCGTTTGCACGAGAAGTACCTGGATGACCGCAAAAACGCCGGCTCCGAATGGACGGAGGAAGACGAGGAGCAGTACCTGAAGGAACTCGAGGTGATCGAATACGACATTCTGTACGGCGACCAGATCGCGTACGATGGGCAGCTGCCGTTCGAACCGACCGAGCTGCAGATGGGTATCACCCCGATCGAGATCACGGATGTGTACTCGAAGGAGAACGTCCTGATCGTGTCCGGAAGCGGTTTTAACGATTACTCGGTGATCTACGTCGACGGCAAGGCGCTCGACACCATCTGTGTGTCTTCGAAGTCGCTGCTGGCGGTCGATTATGAACCCGATGAAGACGAAGAGCAGATCATCAAGGTCGGCCAGGTCGGCGTCGACAGCGTAATTCTCGGATACACGGACGACTATGTTTACAATTATGATATGTACGAACGGGTCGAGATCATTCACCAGAACCTGAACCCGGAATAGAAGGTCGGATTTGGCCTGCGGAAAATGCACAACAGACGCTGATGCGTTTTGTTGTGCATTTTTTGTGTTTTCTTATTCGAAGTGCACAAAAGCGTGCATGGAGGGATTGACAGAGGGGGTTTTATTCGTTATGATGGGGCAAATGGAAGAAGAATCATGCAAATGGTGCAGATTGTGCGAAAGAAAACACAAATAGGAGGTTCATTTTGAGAAAAACAACCATACAGGATATCGCAAAGGAGCTCGGCCTCTCGCGGAATACGGTGTCGAAAGCACTGATGGGAAGCGACTCCGTTGCGGAAGAAACAAAGTTTATGGTTTTGCGGAAGGCTTACGAGATGGGCTACGCGAAATTCAAGATGCCGCTGCCAAAAGAGGTGTCGGAGATGTACCGGAAGAACAGTACACAGAACGTACTCGTGCTGGGGCGGGATTCGTCTTCTTTCTGGCACCGGATCATCACGGGTATCTCGGAGGAACTCAGCCGCAACAACTGCCGTCTCTTTTTGAATTTCATCGATGAGGCGATGGAGGAACGGATGGAACTTCCGCGGGATCTGACGGAAGGTGGCGTCGACGGCGTTATCGTGCTGAACGTATTTTCCGAGGATTACATTCGCCTGATCGCCAAGCAGGGCGTGCCGATCGTCTTCCTCGATGCGCCGAAGCATTGCGCGCCTTACCTGCAGTATGGCGACGTAGTCGCGCCGGAGGGTGAGCACAGCGTCCGCAGGCTCGTGGAAAATGTGATCGGGCAGGGCATGCGCCGGATCGGTTTTATCGGCGATATCACGTACTGCAAGACGATCTACGACCGGTACCGCGGTTTTGCGTCCGCGCTGATCGAGGCGAACCTGGAGCGTGACCGTAGCATCATCAAGACAGATCATGTCGAGCATCGTTATTACAACCGGAGCGAGGTAGAGGCGGCGTTTAATTCCATGCCGTACATTCCCGATGCGATCGTATGCGCGAATGACGACATCGCTAAGGATCTTTATTATGTCCTGAAGGAGAAGAACATCTCGATCCCTAAGGATGTTGCCGTCATCGGCTTCGATGACAAGGAGGAGGCGGAGATCATGTCGCCGCCGCTCTCGACCGTCCATATCCCGAATAAGGATCTGGGCATCCGTCTGGTGCAGGAACTGTTCTGGCGGATCGAAAATCCCGAGAGGACGAAAGAACTCGTCCTGATCACTACCGATATCGTGCTGCGCGATTCGTCCGTAAAATCGCGAGCTTTGAATTGAAAGGAGACTTATCATGAGTGAGATAAAAATGTATTGCCCCGCAGTTCCGAATATGCCTTGGGTCCCGATGCCGGAAGACCTTCCGAATGCACCGGTATGGAGATATCCCGCGAACCCGATCATCGGGCGTAACCCGCTGCCGGGTGTTGCGCGTATCTTTAACAGTGCCGTAATGCCGTACAACGGCGAGTTCATCGGCGTGTTCCGCGGCGAGCAGACGAACGGTATTCCGTACATCTACCTGGGCCACAGTAAGGACGGCATCGACTGGAAGTTCGACGAGGAGAAGATCAATTTCGTTGATGAGTCCGGTAAATCCTTCATGCCGCGGTACGCGTACGATCCGCGTCTGGTAAAGGTCGAGGATACTTACTACATCATCTGGTGCGGCGATTTCTACGGCGCGGCGATCCACATCGCGAAGACACAGGATTTCAAGACATTTACCCGTATCGAGAATCCGTTCATCCCGTTCAACCGTAACGCGGTTTTGTTCCCTCGTAAGATCGGAGGAAACTTCGTTTTGCTTTCGCGTCCTTCGGACAGCGGACATACACCGTTCGGCGATATCTTCCTGAGTGAGTCGCCGGATATGACCTACTGGGGCAAACATCGCCACGTGATGAGCCGCGGCTCGAACTGGTGGGAGAGCCTGAAGATCGGCGGCGGAGCAGCTCCGATCGAGACCGACGAGGGCTGGCTTTTGTTCTACCACGGCGTTTCCGGCACCTGTAACGGCTATGTTTACTCGATCGGCGGAGCGATCCTGGACATCGATAATCCGAGCATCGTGAAGTATCGCTGCCAGAATTTCCTGCTCACTCCCGAGGAGTGGTATGAGGAGCGCGGCTTCGTTCCGAACGTATGCTTCCCGTGCGCGACCATCTGTGACAGCGCGACCGGCCGCATCGCGATCTACTACGGAGCAGCCGATAGCTACGTGGGCCTCGCATTTACCCATGTGGACTACGTGATCGATTACATCAAGAAAAACAGCAATACGTTCTATGACGATGTCGAGATCGGACGCAGATAAGGAGGTTTACATGATACTGGATTGGAAGGAGTACACAGAAGCTGCGATCCAGGCGGCGGCGGACGGAGCGGTTCTGTTGAAGAACGACAACCGCGTTCTGCCCATCGCGAAGGACGTGCCCATCGCACTATTCGGACGTGTACAGAACTTTTATTTCAAGAGCGGCACGGGTTCGGGCGGTATGGTCAATGTCTCGAAGGTCTGGACCGTTCGTGATGCGCTGAAGGAAGAGGGTTTCAAACTCGACGAAGAGCTCGAGAAGACCTATTTGGCTTATGATGAGGCAAATCCCTACAAGCGCGGTAAGGGCTTCGGTCAGGAGCCGTGGTCGCAGGAGGAGATGCCTCTCGCGAAAGAGGTTGCCGAGGCAGCGCGTAAAAACACCGATACGGCGGTCGTTTTGATCGGCCGTACGGCAGGTGAGGAGCAGGATAACACGGCGAGCGAAGGCTCATACTACCTGGCCGCGGAAGAAGTCCGCATGCTCCGCACGGTCCGCGAGACCTTCCCGAAGATGGTGCTTCTGCTCAATGTGAGCAGCGTCATCGACATGAAGGAGATCCTGGACATTGCCCCGGATGCCGTGATGTATATCTGGCAGGGCGGTATGGTCGGCGCTTTGGGCGCAGCGCGTCTGGTTTCCGGCGCCATCAGCCCGAGCGGACGCCTGACGGACACCATTGCCCGCAATCTCGAAGACCAGCCCGCATATGTGAATTTCGGCGATATGACCCGGAATTTCTATGAAGAAGATATCTACGTTGGTTATCGTTATTTCGAGACCTTTGCAAAGGATAAGGTGCTGTTCCCGTATGGTTACGGCCTTTCCTATACGGAGTTTGATGTTGTGAAGACGTTCGTGAATGCGAACCTGATGGGCGATCCGTTTGCGAAGACTTGTACGGTCGAAGCGGTCGTTACGAACGTGGGCAATGTAAGCGGTAAGAACTCAGTCATTCTGTATGTGGAACTGCCGCAGGGCGTTCTCGGACAACCGTCGCGCCGTATGGCCGGCTATACGAAAACGAGAGTTTTGCAGCCCGGTGAGAGCCAGAAACTTACCATCAATTTTTCCCTGTATGATATCGCGTCGTTTGATGAGACCGGCGCGGTGACAGCCCGCATCGGCTATGTGCTCGAGAAGGGTGAATATCGTTTCTACCTGGGCGGCGACGTGCGCAGCGCGCAGATCATCTGCTGCGCATCGCTTCCCGAAGACCGCCTGATCCAGCAACTGACGGCGCAGATGGAGCCCATCATGGCCTTCCGCCGCATGAAGCCGATCGAGAAGGACGGCCACTATATGATCTCGTACGAGAACGTTCCCGTGACGATGAACGCGCACGATGACGAGCGTGTGATCAACCTTCCCGCGCCGACACTTCCTTACTCGGGTGATACAGGCCTGAAACTGAAGGATGTGCAGGACGGTAAGACCTCCATGGATGAATTCTTGGCGCAGCTGTCGGACGAGGATCTGTGCTGTATCGTCCGCGGAGAGGGCATGGGCTCACCGAAGGTTACCCCCGGCACGGCGGCAGCATTCGGCGGCGTTTCCGAGAATCTGAAGAACTACGGCATCCCGTGCGCCTGCTGCAGCGACGGCCCGTCCGGCATGCGCATGGACAGTGGCATGAAGGCATTTTCCCTTCCGAACGGAACCCTGCTGGCATGTACCTTCGACGATGCTTTGAACGAAGAATTATACTATCATCTGGGCCTGGAGATGGCGTCGAACCAGATCGACTGTCTGCTGGGACCTGGCATGAACCTGCACCGTTATGTCCTGAACGGTCGTAACTTCGAGTATTTCTCGGAGGATCCGATGCTGACCGGTCGCATCGCGGCGGCACAGAGCCGAGGCCTGAACCGTGCCGGCGCTGCCTGCACGCTGAAGCATTTCTGCGGAAATAACCAGGAGAAAAACCGTCATTTCACGGACAATGTCATCTCGGCGCGTGCCCTGCGTGAACTCTACCTGAAGGGCTTCGAGATCGCCATCAAGGAAGGCAACGCGAAGCTCGTTATGACGACCTATGGACCGGTCAATGGTGTCTGGACGAATACGCGTTACGACCTGCTGACCACGATCCTCCGCGGCGAATGGGGCTTCGAAGGCGTCGTTATGACCGACTGGTGGGCGAACACCGGAGAGGTCGGCAAGGTAGTGAACCGCACGAATTATGCGGCGACCGTACGTGCACAGAACGATTTCTATGCGGTATGTCCGGATGCTTCGATCAACAGCTCGGGGGACAACCTCGCACAGAGCCTGGAAGACGGGACATTGACCCGAGGCGAACTGCTCCGCAGCGCGAAGAACATTTGCGGCTTCCTGCTTACCACAAGAGCTATGCAGCGTATGAATAATGCGGCAGAAGAGATCGAAGTGATCAACCGCAAGGAAGAAGACGAGCCGCTGGATCTGTCCCGCATGGTCTACTATAAGGTGGAAGGCGATGTGACCGATATTCCGATGGAGGACGTTGAGGTAGCGATCGGATGCAGCTATGTATTTGCACTCGATGTGGCTGAGCGTGCAGTCTACGATTTCGAAGTGACCGCAAGTTCCGAACTTTCGCCGCTGTCGCAGACGCCGATCGCGTTCTACTTCCAGGGGATCCTGGGCACGGTATTCACATGGAACGGCACCGAAGGCAAGCCCGTGACCATGAGCAAACCGCTGTTTACGTCGTCTCGTTATTGCGTCGTTCGCATGAGTTTCGGCGGAAACGGACTGAAACTTCATAAGATCCGTCTGGTGAAACGGTCGAAAAACGAGGATATTCGGCCTTCGGAAGACTTCATGTTTGGATAAATCATGGAATTTCAAAGAATTAGCCCTTTACAAAAGCAGGTATCTATGTTATAGTTACGTTTGGATTTATCGCGCCGCTGCTCAGAAGACGGTTTCTCCGACCGCTCCTTGGTATCGGTGAGGGTAAAGAACGGCATTTGCCGTATCATATTTTAGGAGGACTTTGAAATGATTTCAAAGGAAAAGAAGGCTGCTGTGATCGCAGCATACGGAAGAACCCCCGAGGACACAGGTTCACCCGAGGTTCAGGTTGCAATTTTGACCGAGCGCATTAAGGAGCTCACCGCTCACCTTCAGCAGAACCCGAAGGATTATCATTCTACCCGTGGTCTGATGAAGATGGTAGGTCAGAGAAGAGGTCTTCTCGATTACCTCAAGAAGACGAACCTTGAGAGCTATCGTGCACTGATTGAGAAACTCGGTCTTCGTAAGTAATTGTAAAAGCAGAGTGATCTGCGGCAATGTAAGGCCGGGCATGCATTTGTCCGGCCTTATTTACGAAGTAGGTTCTTTCAAAACAACGTAACAGGAAAACCCAGCAAAAAGGCGCCAGGCGTTCGCACGAAACCGCTGAAAAGGCGAAAAAAGCATTTTCCGCTTTTTCAGTAGTTTCGGACGAGGCGGCGCCGGAAAAGGAGACAACATGTACAAGTCATTTACCATGGACCTGGCAGGACGTGAGCTTCGCGTAGATATCGGAAGAGTCGCTGCCCAGGCAAACGGAGCGGCTTTCATCCACTATGGTGAGACCGTTCTTCTGTGTACCGCAACCGCTTCTGACAAGCCGCGTGACGGTATCGATTTCTTCCCTCTGTCCGTAGAGTACGAGGAGAAGATGTACGCAGTCGGAAAGATCCCGGGCGGTTTCAACCGTCGTGAGGGCCGCGCATCGGAGAACGCGATCCTTACATCCCGTGTTATCGACCGTCCTATGCGTCCGCTGTTCCCGAAGGATTACCGCAACGACGTAACCCTGAACTGCCTTGTAATGAGCGTAGATCCTGCTTGCAGCCCTGAGCTGACCGCTATGATCGGCGCTTCCATCGCTACCAGCATTTCGGATATCCCGTTTGACGGCCCGATCTCTGCAACCCATATGGGTCTCATCAACGGCGAGCTGATCTTCAACCCGACTGCTGAGCAGAAGAAGGTATCCGATCTGGCTCTGACCGTAGCTTCCACAAAGGAGAAGGTCATCATGATCGAGGCCGGCGCTAAGGAAGTTCCGGAAGACGTTATGGTTAAGGCGATCTATGCAGCACACGACCTCAACCAGAAGGTCATCGCTTTCATCCAGAACATCGTGGATGAGTGCGGTAAGCCGAAGCACGCTTACGAGAGCATCGACACACCCGCTGATATGTGGGAAGATATGGTAGCATTCATTACCCCCGAGGCAATGGAGACCGCTGTATTCACCGATGATAAGCAGACTCGTGAAGCAAACATCAAAGAAGTAGAAGAGAAGCTTGCAGAGCGTTATGCCGAGACACATCCCGAGTGGGTTCCGCTGATCGGCGAGGCTGTATACAAGTTCGAGAAGAAGACCGTACGTAAGATGATCCTGAAGGATCACAAGCGTCCCGACGGTCGTGCTATCACGCAGATCCGTCCTCTGGCAGCAGAGATAGATATCGTTCCGAGAGTACATGGTTCCGCTATGTTCACCCGTGGACAGACTCAGATCTGCAACGTTACGACCCTGGCACCGCTTTCCGATGCACAGCGTCTGGACGGCCTGGATGACAACGAAGTATCCAAGCGTTACATGCACCACTATAATTTCCCGTCCTATTCGGTAGGTGAGACAAAGCCCAGCCGTGGACCGGGACGTCGTGAGATCGGTCACGGCGCATTGGCCGAGAGAGCACTTCTTCCGGTAATTCCTTCCGAGGAAGAGTTCCCTTACGCGATCCGTCTGGTTTCCGAGACCTTCGAATCCAACGGTTCTACCTCTCAGGCATCTGTCTGCGCATCCAGTCTCTCTCTGATGGCTGCCGGTGTTCCGATCAAGAAGCCTGTTGCAGGTATCTCCTGTGGTCTCGTTACCGGTGACACCGATGACGATTACATTGTCCTGACCGATATCCAGGGCCTCGAAGATTTCTTCGGCGACATGGACTTCAAGGTTGCAGGTACCAAGGATGGTATCACGGCGATCCAGATGGATATCAAGATCCATGGTCTGACCCGTCCGATCATCGAGGAAGCATTTGCTAAGACAAAGGCTGCACGTTACTACATCCTGGACGAGATCATGAACCCTTGCATCGCTGAGCCTCGTAAAGAACTCGGTAAGTACGCGCCTCGCATTACTTCGATCCAGATCGATCCGGATAAGATCGGTGATGTTATCGGTAAGCAGGGTAAGGTCATCAACCGTATCGTTGATGAGACCGGCGTTAAGATCGATATCTCCGAAGAGGGTGTTGTATCCATCTGCGGAACCGAGCCGGAAGGCATCAATAAGGCGATCGAGTACATCCAGACGATCGTTACCGAGCCCGAAGAAGGTATGTTCTTCACAGGTAAGGTCGTTAGCATCAAGGAATTCGGTGCTTTCATCGAGTTCGCTCCCGGTAAGGAGGGAATGGTTCACATTTCCCGCATCGCTAAGGAGCGTATCCGCACCGTTGAAGAGGTTCTTACCCTCGGCGACATCGTTAAGGTCGTTTGCCTCGGTAAGGATAAGATGGGCCGCATGAGCTTCTCCATCAAGGACGTTGAAGCTTACGAGGCTAAGGCAAAGAACTGATATCAATAATATAGATCTATATTTGCGATGATGGAAAGTGGAATGGTAGATTTACTGTTCCACTTTTTATCAAAGGAGTGCTAATTTATGAAGTGCAAAAATGCAGTAAAGGCTTTGCTGATCATGCTGATCTTGGTTTTTGCGGTCACGGCCTGCAAAACCGAAAAAGATCCGGATCCTACGGAAAATGCCGCTACGACCGCTGAGGTGACGACGGCTGCGACACAGGAAGATGGCTCGAAGCAGAGCGAAACGGAAGAACCTACGAAGGCGACGCAAGCCCCGGAGGATACAAAACCGGCAGATCCGCGTCCGTTGGTCGTTTCCGATCCGGTCCTGTCCGTACAGTCCGGCTTTTATAACAAGGCTTTTGAACTGGAGATGACGGCGACGGAGGGAGCGGAGATCCGCTATACGGTCGACGGAAGCGAGCCTTCGGAAAAATCGCAGTTATATACCGGCGCGATCACAATTCCCGAATCGGACGATAAGATCCTGAAGGCGACGATCATCCGTGCGCGCACGTTTGGTGCCAATGAGAACGTATCTGACATCACGACTGAAGTATATTTCGTCGGGGCGGGCGCAGAGACCCGTTTCCGGGATGTTGTCATCAGTATCGTCGGCGATCCGGCGGGATTGACAGGAGCTACACGCGGTATCTTCAGTAACCGGAATTATAACAATCGTGGTCGTGAGTGGGAGCGTGCGGTATCCATCAAAATGTGGGATGCCAACGGAAACCTAGTCTTGGATCAGGACGGTGGCGTACGTGTGTATGGCGCATATTCGCGTCAGTACGCTCTGAAATCGATGAAGATCTTTTCCCGTAAATCCTACGATGCCGAACATCCGGATTTCGAGACGGACATTTTCCAGACGCCGAAGGCTGAAGGAACGGATGTGATGAGCGTATATGATAAACTCGTCATCCGCAGCGGCGGAAATGATTTCCAGTTTGCGTTCATGCGCGATGAGCTCAATCAGTTGCTGCTCGCGGAAGCAGGATATCCGGACTATGAAAATGTCATTCCCGCGATCTGCTACCTGAACGGCAAATACTATGGCTATTTCTGGCTGCATGAGTCTTACTGCGACGACTATTTCAAAGAGAAATACGGTAAGAAGGAAGGCGGCCGCGGCGAGTTCATCGTGATCGAAGGATCGGAGAAGGAAAAGAAGACCGACGATGACGATGAAGAGCAGAATAAGGCAGCAGCAGAGTACAATGAAATGTACGCGGAGTTTGCCGAGGCAGATCTGACCGATGATGCGAAATACGAGGAGCTGCGTAAGTTGATCGACGTAGAGAACTACCTGGATTACTTCGCGGTGAATCTGATCATCAACAATAAGGACTGGCCGAACAACAACTACAAATGCTATCGTTACTATGCTTCCTCCGGTGAGGAGTATGGGGATGGCGTTTATGACGGACGCTGGCGTTATCTGCCGCACGATATGGATTATTCCTTCTCGATCTACGGCCAGTACGAGGTTATGCCGGAGTACGACATGCTCGAAGTTTTGCTTCGGAAAAATGACGACAGAAGCGCGCCTTTGTTTGCTTCGTTGATGAAGCGCGAGGACTGCAAGAAGTACTTTAAGGATAAAGTGACGAACCTGCTTGAGACGACATTTTCCGAGGATTCGATCACGGCTCTCCTGAACCGGATCATGGATGAACGTGCGTATGAGATGGACTATTACTTCACCTATCTCGAGCAGCTCAGTCACACGGATCGAAGCGTATGGGCCAATCCATTCTCATTTGACGGCTTCGTTGAACAGATCCGCGATTATATCAAGCGCAGACCTGCACTTTTATTAGAAATTTTAGAAAAACGTTTGCCTTAATACTTGCAGACGTATGAAATTTTTGATACAATTAACATAGAAGTGGTATTGGCTTTGCACAATTGTTTCTTCGATTGTTCATATGAGCCGAGTTGTTGTAATTTTTCGCACAATTCCACTTGAAAGGACGATAAACATGAAGTTTATTTCAACTAAAGATGCACCCGGTGCGATCGGACCTTATTCACAGGCGATCGTGTCCGGAGGTTTGGTTTACACATCGGGCCAGATCCCAATCGATCCCGCAGTCGGCGATGTTACGACGGATACCATCGAAGAGCAGGCAGAACAGTCCTGTAAGAACATCGCAGCCATCCTGAAGGCGGCCGGCACAGATATGGAGCACGTCATCAAAACGACTTGCTTTTTGTCGGATATGTCTTTATTTGCCCGTTTTAACGAGGTGTACGCAAAGTACTTCGTTTCGAAGCCTGCGCGTTCCTGCGTTGCGGTCAAGACTCTGCCGAAGAATGTTATGTGTGAGATCGAGGCGATCGCGGAAATCGGGGAATAAATACGCGATCCTAGCCGGATGGAATGTGAGAGAAAGGGAGCAATATGGAGCAGAGGAGGCATCGCAACGCATCCTTCATACGTCTGCTGTTACCGATGATGTGCATGGTCATTTGCATGATCGGTTCTTTGTATGCGTGCTCTGCGCCAAAAGTTACCTTCCCGACGGATGATGAGATCCGCGCCCTCGTGCTGACGCACCTTCGTGAGAGTGAGTTTTCGAACGCTACGAAGTTCGCCGTGTTTGAGATTCAAGACCGCGTTTCGGACGTAAAGAAGAAAAATGACAGCATGCGTGTTGATCTTGCTTTTGTCGCGGATGATATCTATTATTCACGTTCCTATTCTTTGGTGCTTCATTACGAGAACGGCTGGAAGATCGCTTCGATCGTACCTTACGAACAAAGCAACTGGACGGATTATCCGATGGCCGGGATTTCGGAGGAACGTTTCCTGGCGGACCTGAATGGGCTGACCTATACGGCCGGCGGTATCGAGTATACCCTGGCGGCGAAGGACGTCGTTTATTCCGATGTCGATAAATGGGAAAACCTTCCGGAGAACCGTTCGGGCATCTCCATGAAGATGACGGTGACCCGCGATTCCTTAGTTCACACATTGTCCGTATCCGGAGAGTACCGGTATCTGACCGGACAGGGCTGGATCCAATCCGGGCGTTTCAACATCGATGTCATCCAGAAGATCACCGCAACGATTACCGATGAGATGATCACGATGGCGATCGAGAAACTCCGTGTTTCCTATCTGGATCATGATTTTGATTTTAAGGAGCTCTCGCAGGTTTCCTGGAGAAAGAACGGAGAGGATTCGGTCGATCATGAGAACAATGAGGCGATCGTGCATGTGATCGCGCGCGGCGAGACCGACCTTCTATATGTCGAGACGGATGTTTCTCTGATCTTTAAGTACAGCGATGGTTGGTATTATTATCGTACCGAGTCGTACGGAACCGAGATCAAGCTCGGCTATCGTAAACCGTCTCATGCGATCACAGAACAAAAACTTCGCGAGACATTGATCGCTAATAAGTTCCGTTATGGTTACGCACCCGACGCGACATTGACCGCGGAAAACATCGCCGATCTGGAGATCACCGATTACCACATCCTTCAGGAAGGCAAGCGCCAGCAGCTGGCGTTCAAATACACGCTCGTTTTTGATCGCGCTACCGTGTCGATCTCCGGAGAGTCGGTCTATGCGTACGATGAAGCGACAGACGCGTTCGCGCTGGCATCGCGTTCGTCCTCGTCGAATATCGAGCAGATGCGACTTCAGGGATGTTGGTACGCGAAGATGAAGCATTCGGCCAATGTTGACCAGTACCTGATGCTGGTGCTGGATGAGATGGACGAAGAAGGCAATATCGATGCCATTCTGGTCTATCGTTCCGTGGAATTGGACAGCGACATGACGCCGGAGACTTCCACGCTTCAGGGCGCGCTTCACATGCAGGGACACTGTGACACCGAGAATATGCTGCGTCTTACGTTTGCTTCCGTCGGCTGGCTGAAGATGACGAAGTACAGCACCATTTCCAAGATCTCAGGCTACTTTGACTTTGCGGCGGACCGCATTGCCTCCGATGTCAATACCGACATCACTTTCAGTTCGGAGAAACCCGAAGGTTTTCCGGATCTGACTGAATTTTATAATTCGATCGTACAGTCCGGGCTATAGGGAACTTCCTATGGCTCGCGGCACGATATAGAGTACTAACATGAAAGGAAATGCCCGGGGAAGCATCCCGGACGAAATCGTAAAATGAACAAGAACGCTAAAATCGAGACAATTTGTGTACAGGGCGGATATGAGCCGCAGAACGGCGATCCCCGCATCCTGCCCATCATCCAGAGCACGACGTTTAAGTATGATTCCAGCGATGATATGGGTAAACTTTTCGACCTGGAAGCTTCCGGCTATTTCTATTCCAGACTGCAGAACCCGACTTGCGACACGGTCGCTAAGAAGATCTGTGAGCTGGAAGGCGGCGTAGCAGCAATGCTGACCGGTTCCGGCCAGTCGGCGAATTTCTATGCGATGTTCAACATTGCCGGCGCAGGCGACCACATCGTAAGCTCCGCACCGATCTACGGCGGTACCTCCAACCTCTTCACGGTTACCATGAAGAAGATGGGTATCGAGGTTACACTGGTGGATCCTGATGCTTCTGAAGAGGAGATCGCGAAGGCTTTCCGTCCGAATACAAAGGCTTTGTTCGGCGAGACCATTTCGAATCCTTCCTGTATCGTTCTGGACATTGAGAAGTTTGCGCGTATCGCACATTCCCATGGTGTTCCGCTCATCATCGATAATACATTTGCCACACCGGTAAACTGCCGCCCGTTTGAGTTCGGTGCAGATATCGTCGTTCATTCCACTACGAAGTACATGGATGGTCATGCGATGGCAGTCGGCGGCTGCATCGTGGATTCCGGTAACTTTGACTGGAACGCACATGCCGATAAATTCCCGGGTCTGACGACTCCGGACGATTCCTACCACGGCATCATCTATACCGAGCGTTTCGGAAAGCTCGGCTACATCACGAAGGCGACCGCACAACTCATGCGTGACCTCGGTTCCATCCAGTCTCCGCAGTCTGCATTCCTGTTGAACGTAGGTTTGGAGACGCTGGCACTTCGTATGGAGCGTCACTGCTATAACGCGCAGAAGGTTGCTGAGTTCCTTGAGGCCAATGAGCATGTTGCCTGGGTCAGCTATCCCGGCCTTGCTTCCAGCAAGTATCATGCGCTCGCCGAGAAGTATTGTCCGAAGGGCACCTGCGGTGTTCTGGCTTTCGGCCTGAAGGGCGGAAGAGATACAGCAGTGAAGTTCATGGACTCCCTGAAGATGATCGCCATCGTAACACACGTTGCGGACGTACGTTCCTGCGTACTGCATCCCGCAAGCCACACACACCGCCAGCTCTCTGAGCAGCAGTTGATCGAGGCAGGCGTACAGCCCGATCTGATCCGCTTCTCCGTAGGTATCGAGCATGTTGACGATATCCTCGCGGATGTACAGCAGGCACTGGATGCGGCGTATAAGGCTTGATTGTTTACGCTGAGTTTAGCGTAGGAATATATTTCGAGACCCGGTTTTCACAGACCGGGTCTTTTTCTTTGGATACGATCGACGGCGAACGGTTCACTGCGCTGTGAAAAAACTGCCGCCCCTTCAGAGCCGGATCTCGGGCACCGCCTCGAACTCCGCCGTTTTCTGAAGAAAACGACTCCGTCTTGCGCAAAAACCGGTCTCGGAGCCCCGGTTTTTGACCCGGCTCCGGCTCTTCATTGGCGTCTTTTTTCAACAGCTCGATCTCATGTTCGCCTTACGATCGTAGCCCAAAGTTGAGATTGGTCTGTGAAAACCGGGGCGGCGAAGAAGCTTGCTCAGTAATATGGGGGGAAGAGATGAAAGTTTGAGGGGGTTTGAGCGGATGGCATAGGTTGAGTAAAGCAAGGGAAAGGGAGCACGATCTCCAGAGTCTGTCAAGGGAACCTCTCCGAGGTGCTACGCACCCTTGACCGCCTCTGTAGATCGTGCTGTCGGGTAATCAAGAGAGATGTAACCATCTCTCTGTAACCAAGGGTTACCACAGGGAATGATGCATCATAGTCTTGCTTGATTGAACTTGAGGATGCAATTGAAGAAAGGGCGAAGAGAGGAATGCATCCTAATCTAGCTTGATTGCAGTAGAGGATGCAACTGAGGAAAGCGTGAAGAGAGAAATGCATCCTATTCTTGCTTTATCGAACTTGAGGATGCAAATGAAGAAAGGTCGAAGAGAGGAATGCATCCTAATCCTGCTTGATCGCAGTAGAGGATGCAATTGAAGAAAGGTCGAAGAGAAGGATGCATCTTTTTCTTGCTTTATTTAACTTGAGGATGCAACTGAAGAAAGGGCGATGAGAAGGATGCATCTTTTTCTTGCTTGATCGCAGTAGAGGATGCAATTGAAGAAAGGTCGAAGAGAGGAATGCATCCTATTCCTGCTATATTGCTGTAGAAGATGCAATTGAAGAAAGGGCGAGGAGAGAAATGCATCCTAATCTTGCTTTATTCAGTAGAGGATGCAACTGAGGAAAGGGCGAGGAGAGAAATGCATCCTAATCTAGCTTGATTGCAGTAGAGGATGCAACTGAGGAAAGCGTGAAGAGAGAAATGCATCCTATTCTTGCTTTATCGAACTTGAGGATGCAAATGAAGAAAGGTCGAAGAGAGG
>JAFZZY010000046.1 GCA_017615545.1 Lachnospiraceae bacterium | reverse complement strand
ATTTCGGAGGTTTCGGAGGTTTCGGACGGTTTTTTTGAAAAAATGAGCGCCCTCTACGGGGCGCTCTGAAATATCGTTTTTTGAAATAGTCTTCAGGCCAGATCGATCCGCTTACGCATCAGTGCCAGATAGGTGAAAATGCAACAGATGGGGATCGCGCTTCCTACCCAGAACACAGCGCCGGGCTGATTGACCAATATGTTGAAGATCGCATGAAGCGTAATAACGAAGCAAAGGAGCGTAAACGCGCCTATGGTCCGGAGCCACGCCTGATCCCACAGATAATAAAGGCCCACGGAAACGATCATACCGCACACCACATGCAGAGCTCCGGTCCCGAAGCCACGGATCAAAACGCGAAGTAGGTCCGCAGATCCGTATGAGGTCAGATAGCAAACATTCTCAAATGTCGTGAAGCCAACGGCAACATACAGGGACCCGATGATCGCATCCTTTTTTTTCGGTTCAAACACGATGATAAACAATACCAGTGGCAGCAGCTTCATGATCTCTTCCACTGCCGGAGCGATCTCCCAGGCGGCCTCGCTTCGGTCAATGTCTGCAACTCCGGTCAGGTATGTACTGATATACGCGGAAAGCAGGCAGGCAGTCATGCCCGCCAGGATGAAAGCCAGGATCCGGCGTCCCTCCTTACGAAGGCACAGAACTGCCAAAAGGATCGGCGAAGCAAGACAGAGATAGATGTTTTCGATATAAGTCATTCCGCCACCGCCTTCTTTATGGCCCAAAGGCTGATCAGACAGCTTGCCGTAAGCATCAGATCAAACCAATAGTAAGGATTGGCCAATGAATCTCCCTCAAAGAAGCAGGATGAAAACCAAAGTCCGTATTCCATCAGACAGATCACGATAGCCATGACAGCCAGAAATCTCTGTTTACGGTATCTGTCCCGCTCCACCAGCCTGCCGATCGAAGCAAAGAACACCAAGCCTATGATCGCGGCATAGATCAGGTTACTGAGAATCTCACCCCATTGCATAAAGTATATAGCCAAGGCCAGCGAAACAGCCGGTCCAACCCATTGCAACCAATGTCTCTTTTCGCCCGCTTTTGTCGGAGCCGTCTGAAGTAACAGAAGGTAAAGAAAACTATACGAGGCAAACCAACTCAGATCCGAAATGACACTGATCTGCGGGGTCTTGCCATAAAAAATCAGGCAGACCATCCAAAAGATGTCTCCCATCATGTAACTTCCGAAAAAAAAGGCTGCCAGTACCCACGCACGACTTCTATGTACGACCGCCTGCCAGTGGGAGATGCCTACACAAAATAACAGAGCCGCGATCTGAAGTATATTTTCAGCTCTTTCGATCATGCTCCTCTTCCTCCCTGTGCTTCCGAATGCGGAAACAGAATATCGTAAAAAGCACCCCCAATGCGAACGCCAAAATGGCGATCACCACGTAGACCCATGCCGCCTGACCGGCAAAAACACCGGCAGCGGTACCGTATGCGACTTCTTTCACACCTTCCTCAAATGTCTGCATGGGTGAACCCCTCTTTCTCCAGTTCGAGCCGAAGTTGCTTCTTTCCGTTATAAAGCAGATTCTCGACCCGTTTCAGCCCACAGTTCATGATCTCTGCCGCCTCGGCATAACTCTGTCCCATCATATATACCAGCCACAGCCCTTCACGGTATTGCGGGGCAATGCGGTTCAGACATTTTTCCAAAACAGTGCTGCGCTCGGTTTTCAAGATCTTATCTTCAGGATCGCCTCCGGTCGCCTGCAGCGTTTCCTCCAGAGACTCATCCAGACTGAATTCGCCTCTTCTGAATCTGAGTTTCCACAAGCGATTTGCTTTATTCCTGGCCACCTTAAACAGGTAAGACCGAAAATGGCCTTCCTTGATCTTGGGTTTGTCTACCAGGATCACGGTAAAGCAATCCAGCATCAGGTCCTCTGCGTCCTGCGCATTATGAAGGATGGCATCCAAATAAGCTGTCACTGCGTCGCCATAACGCAGCATCAGCTCATCTCCGGCCGCCTGATCGCCGGTCAGATATCTTTGATACAGCTGATCATCAGACACAGCCTATCCCCCTTTCACTTTTGTTCCCACCCCAAAAGTGCACGCAGATCCGTAGATATCGTAAACTATATAATAATTATAACATGGTTTTTCACCGATTTCTACTGTCCTTACAAAACCGTTAGATATCATCGTCTGGAATGCCGCTACTCCATACCATTGGCCTTGGTACGCGGGCAATATACGACAGCCGATCTACACATCGCCTCGGGAAGTGAACTGCCAGAGGATACCCTCCCCGATCATCTCTCCGCCTTCCATCTCACGTATCGCGAAGTTTACAGAATCACCGCACTAAAGAAACCACGTCAAACTTCAATGATCACTGATTAAATTGTAATAATTCCAGGGGGTAAAGTCAAGATATAAGAGTATTATGAAACGCAAATGCCCCGTTAAACTAGGGGAAAGTTAACGGAGCACTTGCATGTGTAAATAAGGAAGGGATGTATACAAAAAAAGTCAGTAAACAATTTCAGGTTGAAAATTGGGTATAAAAAAACTCCCCGGCAGATTCCCGTGGAGGCTTATGACACACCAAAATAACAGATAGCAGCTGGCTGTCCGCTTCTCAACGGACCCTATAGCTTTGCGTCCTTATCTTACGATAAGTTTGCCCCACATATCGTCTTCAATTTTCAACACCTTGATTATAGCAGGCTGTAAACCTGTTGTCAATAGGTTTTTTAAAAAAATTTTAGAATTTTTTTATATTCGGCTCAGGCTTTCGTCTGAGCCGCGAATTCTTTGAGTTTCCGATAGACATCTCCCACATGTTCGATGCCGATACAGGTAACATTTTCCGGGATCTGAAGCTGTTTTACGGCCACTGCCGGAAGCATGCACAGGGAGAAACCGAGCTTTGCGGCTTCGTTCAGTCGCTGCTGAGCCATGGATACCTGGCGTACCTCACCAGTCAGGCCCACCTCACCGAATACGAGCAGGTTTTCCGGGATGACCAGATCGCGATAACTCGAGATCAATGCGGTCAGAATACCGAGATCCAGCGACGGTTCGGCGATGCGCATGCCACCCGCGATGTTGATGTAAACATCGTACTCGTACATAGGCAGGTTCAGTTTTTTCTCGAGGACAGCTGTCAGAAGCTGGACGCGGTTCGGATCCGCTCCGGTCGTGTTACGACGGGGCAGGTTTAAGTTCGTGCGCGCTACGAGCGCCTGGATCTCCAGGAGCACCGGACGCGTGCCTTCCATGGCACAGGTAACGACCGAACCGGGTGCCTCGACAGGGCGTCCCTTCAGCATATATTCCGAAGGGTTCGCTACGGGCACCAGTCCCCTCTCCTGCATCTCGAACACTCCGATCTCGTTCGTCGAGCCGAAACGGTTTTTCACCGCGCGGAGCAGACGGTACGCCACGCTCCTCTCTCCCTCGAAATAGAGAACGGTATCGACCATATGTTCCAGCACACGCGGTCCCGCGACCACGCCTTCCTTCGTCACATGACCGACCAGAAAGATCGGGATGCCGAGACCCTTACTGAGCATCAGAAAAACATTCGTCGCCTCCCGCACCTGGGTCACACTGCCCGGCGAGGAAGGAACCTCTTCATGAAACATGGTCTGGATCGAGTCAATGATGACGATATCCGGATTTTCCGAGCGGATGGTCTCCTCGATGGGACGCAGGTTCGTCTCACAGTACAAAAGCATGGTATCGGAAAATGCGCCCATACGATCCGCGCGCATGCGGATCTGCTTCGCCGATTCCTCGCCGGAGATATACAATACGTGTTTTCCGTCCTCCGCGAGGTTCCTGCACATCTGCAGCAGGATCGTGGATTTACCGATTCCGGGATCTCCGCCGACTAAAACGAGAGACCCGGGGACGATACCGCCCCCGAGCACCCGATCCAACTCGCTGATATGCGTGGAAATGCGGGCATGCTCTGCCGTGGAAACTTCATTGATCGCCACAGGCTTCGCCAGATCCAGTACCGGGCGGGAAATGCCTCCCTTGCCGGAACTCTTCGGCGCCTTCGGCTCCTCAACAAAACTGTTCCATTCCTTGCATGCCGGACATTGTCCGAGCCATTTGCTGCTTTCATATCCGCATTCTTTACAAAAGAAAGCGACGTCTTTTGCTTTTGCCATCCGATTTCCTCATTAAGCGTGCTTCTTGATCTTCACTGCGACCGGCTTCGCCTGCTCGAGCTCGATGTTGAGCGCCAGCTTTCCGCCGAGGTTGGTACGGAGCAGATCGACCTGCTTACCGTCCAGATATACCTCGTAATCCGCCTCATCCTCGAGCATCACGATGACCTGCGCGGTCTTCGGACCCTCTACGACGAAAGCGACTCCGTCTTTTGTTGTCGTGTAATCAAACACGGACGTTCCGGGAACGGACTCATACGCAAACAGACCGTTGCGCTCCAGTTTGGTGATCTCTTCGAAGGTCTTCACCTTGAATACATCTCCGTTGAAGGAAAAGCCGTCCAGCTTTGCTTTCTGTGCGAGGGTGTAATCCCCGAAGCAAAGTTTTCCGTCCGGTTGCTGCTTGATCAATTCTTTTACGACTGCCATTTTGTTGCCTCCTGCATGTTATGCTTTTTTATTGAAAAGTAATGCGTTTTCATCTGCCGAGATGGTGACTTTGTCACCCTTCTTAATGTTGCTTTCCAGGATCTCCTCGGCCAATCTATCCTCTAAAGCGGTCTGTATGGTCCGGCGAAGCGGGCGTGCGCCGTACTTCTCGTCGTACCCATGCTCGACCAGCCAGTTCTTCGCTTTCGCGTCGATCACGAGTGTGATGTTCATCTGCTCCTTCACGCGTCCCTGGATCTCCGCCAACATCACGTCGGCGATCTCGATCATCTGGTCACGTCCGAGCGAATGGAACACGATCTGCTCGTCGATACGGTTTAAAAACTCCGGTTTGAACATCTGCTTCACTTCGTCCATCACGCGGGTCTTCATGTACTCGTAGTCCGCCTTTGCATCCGCGGTCGCTCCGAAACCAAGTCGTTTCGGGGAAATGATGTTCGCGGCGCCGCAGTTGGATGTCATGATGAGCACCGTGTTGCGGAAATCGACCTTGCGTCCCTGCGAGTCGGTGATCCGGCCGTCATCCAGAACCTGAAGCAGGATGTTGAATACATCGGGATGAGCCTTCTCGATCTCATCGAACAGGATCACGGAATACGGGTTGCGGCGTACTTTCTCTGAGAGTTGTCCACCTTCTTCGTAGCCGACATATCCGGGCGGCGAACCGACCAGTTTGCTCACGCTGTGCTTCTCCATGTACTCTGTCATGTCGACGCGGATGAGCGCATTTTCCGTTCCGAAGATCGCTTCGGCGAGTGCTTTGGAAAGCTCGGTCTTACCGACACCGGTCGGGCCCAAAAACAGGAAGGAACCGGTCGGGCGCTTCGGATTCTTCAGGCCAACACGACCGCGGCGGATCGCGCGCGATACGGCCGAAACTGCCTCGTCCTGGCCGATGACTCTCTTATGCAGGATCTCTTCCAGTTTCTTCAGGCGTTGTGTCTCGCCCTCTTCCAGTGTGCGAACGGGAATCTTCGTCCAGCCCGAAACGACATCGGCGATCTCTTCTGCGCCAACCGTCAGCTCACGGCTTTCCTTCTGCTGTTCCCACTTCTTCAGGAGCTGGTCGATCTTTTCCTGCTTCTTCTGCTGTTTCTTATGGATCTCTCCGGCTTTCTCGTAGTTCTCGGATTTGATATATTCTTCTTTTGTCTTGTTGAGTTTCTCCATCTCCTCTTCGAGTTTCTTCACCTCTTCGGGCGGGTTGAATGCCGAAAGGCGGAGCTTCGAAGCCGCCTCGTCCATAAGGTCGATTGCCTTATCCGGGAGGAAACGGTCGTTGATATAGCGGATGGAGAGACGAACGGCCGCCTGCAATGCTTCGTCCGTAATGGTCACATGGTGATGCTCCTCATATGCCGGACGCAGGCCTTTCAGGATGGCGAAACTCTCCTCTTCGTTGGGTTCGTCTACCATGACGGGCTGGAAACGACGCTCGAGCGCCGCATCCTTCTCGATATGCTTGCGGTATTCGTCGATCGTGGTCGCGCCGATGATCTGGATCTCTCCGCGCGCCAGACTGGGTTTTAATATATTAGATGCGTCGAGCGCGCCTTCTGCGCCGCCCGCGCCGATGATCGTGTGGATCTCATCGATAAAGAGAAGGACGTTCTTATCCTGACGCACTTCGTCGATCAGGTTCTTGATCCTCTCTTCGAACTCACCGCGGTATTTGGAACCGGCGACCATACCGGACAGATCCAGCATGACGAGTCGTTTATCCGCGATGCTGTCCGGAACGTTGCCGTCTGCAATGCGCTGTGCCAAACCTTCGATGACCGCCGTCTTACCGACACCAGGCTCACCGATCAGGCAGGGATTATTCTTCGTTCTGCGGCTCAGGATCTGGATGATACGACTGATCTCAGTCTCTCTTCCGATGACCGGATCAAGTTCTTCTTTTGCGGCCAATGCAGTCAGATCCCGCGAGTATTTATTCAACGTAGGTGTCTTACCCTTCGATGTCCGCATGTGGTCGATCTCTTCGCGAACCTCGTTGCGATCCGCGCCCATCGCCTGGTAGATATCGACATACATCCGGCGAATGTCCACCTTCAGTGTATTCAAGATCTTACGCGCCGCGCAGTCATTTTCCCGAAGGATGGCGATCAGGATGTGCTCCGTTCCCACGAGCTGGCTCTGCATGCGCATGGACTCTTTTGCAGCCTGCTCCAGGATCAGTCTCGCACGCGGCGTATAACCGCCGGCGTCCGCGATCATGGACGCGCCGACCGGTGAGATGACCTCCTCGATCAGATGGCCGACCTTCTCCGCGGTAACTCCGTACTTCCGCAGGATCTCCGCGGCGATCGTGTCGCCCTCGCGGAGGATACCCAGCAGAAAGTGCTCGGATCCTATATAGCTGTGACCGAACTCGGCAGCGGCCTTCTGGGCCTCCTCCAGCACGGCCTGTGCTTTTCTGGTATATCGTTCAAACACGTCTGTTTCCTCTCTTTCAAACTTCCCGTCAACCGAGGATCTCGGGCAATGCGGACCGCAGATATTCTGCCCGCAGGACGTTCAGTTCGTTCTCATCAAGTTCTTTCTGATAGTGCACGCGGAGGTTATCCGGCGATACCATCAGCATCAATTTATACAGGCTGAGTGGCTTAGCAAAGTTCACCTTACCTGCGGAAGCCGCGATGCGGATACGGGACAGATTCAATAGTGCCTCGTCGTACCGCATATAGCGGGCATATTTTAAAATACCATAGGAGCGGTAGACTTCATCGTCGTTCTGCAGGCTGAAGCGTTGCGCGCGGATGTTGCGCACACGGCGCTCCGATCCGGCGAGCTGCATGCCCACCTTCGTCAGCACCGACATGATCTCCGACTCACTCTGGCCCAGCGTCTTCTGGTTGTAGATCACATACAGACCACTGGGGTTCTTATCTTCGTAAACGAATGCATCCCGGATGGCAACGCCGTAGCGTCCCAGTTCCGAAGTGATCGTACGGAACCTCTGGCTCGAAGCCAGCAGCGGCAAATGCAACACGAGATACGCGCGCATGCCGGTTCCCACGTTCGTCGGGAATGCGGTCATATAGCCGTACTTATCGTCGAAAGCGTAATTGTAGGTTTCATTGATCGCGTCATCCAGCCGGTCCGCCTTCGCGAACGCCTCACGCAGGTGCAGGCCGCTCTCGCTCACTTGCAGACGCAGATGGTCGTCACAGTTATACAGCACGCTGTAACTCTCATCCTCCGAAACCGTCAGAGCGATGTCCTCGGTCTCCCGCAGCGAAGTCTTCGTGAGCACGCTGCGCTCCAGAAGTGCGCTCTTCTGCACCGCATCCATCTCCGACAGATGCAGGCTGTGGTTCTGCACGCCACCCTCCGACAGGATGCCGGACACGTGGTTCATCAATTCAGTGCCGAGTTTCTTTCGCTGGTCCGCCGGCAACTTCTCGGGGAACATCTTCCCCTGTATATTTCTACGCAGGCGAATGCGGCTTCCGACGATCACATCCTGCTCCGCGCCGATTCCTTCATACCATTTTTCCATGGTTATTTCTCCCCGCTTAATGCTTTGATCTCATCCCTGCACACAACTGCCTGCTCGTAGTCTTCCGCGGCCAATGCTTCCTGGAGCCGCACACGCAGTCTCGCGATCTTCTCCTCAGCCGTCAGCTCCTCGACCTTCTCGGCGGGCTGCGCCTTCTTACCCTGCAGTTTCGGGTGCTTACCAGTATGGACGTCGCTGCCCTGCAGTTTGTGGATATTCGCGTCGATCAGTGGTCCGAAGATGTGGTAGCAATCTTCGCAACCAAAGCGACTGCAGTCCACGAACTCCCGGTAAGAAGTCTTACATGTCGGGCAGAAAATGCCTGCATACTCATCCTCTTCTTCGGTGTCATTTTCCGCGACCATGCCAAGAATGCCGGATAAAAGCTGTCCGAAAGGAAGCTCCCCTTCCGAAGGCAACAGATCCATCTCGGCGGCGCACTGACTGCAGTAATAATGTTCGGTTCTTTTATTTCCATCCACCTCGGTGACCACTACGGTCGCCTCGCGGGACTTACACTTTTCGCATTTCATATGTCATACTCCTTTGGAGTGATCGGGGCGCAAACTGTCCCGATTACAGTATACCTTATTTTGCGTTAAGATTCAATGCATTTAGTTATGAAATAAGTGTGAAAAGGGGCGGAACGACCTCAGAGATCATTCCGCCCGATTTATGATTTTCCGTTTTACGGAGTGTGATTAAAACTCGATGAATTCGAAGTCGTCATCGTTTGCTTCGTCGTTTCCGGAAGCTTTTTCGATCTTCTCTTCACCCGTATTTACATCGAGGTCGTAAAGGCCCTTCTTATCGTTTACGGCGTTCAGCTTCATGCCGGCTGCCTTTGCCTTCTCGGCTGCTGCGTCGGCGGCCTTTTTAGCAGCGGCTGCCTTCTGAGCTGCTTCTTTCGCCTTTGCTTCCTTCTCAGCTACTTCTTTTGCTGCAGCTTCTTTCGCCGCTGCTGCCTTCTGTGCTGCTTCCTTCGCCTTCGCTTCCTTCTCGGCCTGACGTGCTGCGTAAGCTGCAGCTACAGTCTGCTTAATGGACTCGTCCACGGTCTGGGAAGGCAGTTTTTCATCGGAAGGAGTCTCTACACCAAACGGCGCCTGCTTCGGCAGAACGATCTTCTCCTGCGGCTTCTCTGCTTCGGGTTCAACGTCGCTGTCACCATTGCCGTCATCACCGCCGTTGTTGTCATCGCCGCCGTCATCGTCACCGTCGTCGCCGTCATCGCTGAAATCATAACGGCTGTACAGGGAACGAAGCTTCAGAGCCATGATGATCGCCAGGATCAGCACGATGAAAAGCACGATCAGGATCAGGATAAAATAGATGCTCAGTTTGGAATGATTGGACTGCAGTTCATTATAATCATTGATATCCTGATTATTCTTATCTTTCTGTTTCTTCAGTTCTTCTTCCAGGTTTTTGATCTTAGCTGCGGAATTAGAGTCCTCCTCTTTTACAGGCTCGGTAGGAGTCTCGGTAGGCTCTTTTTTGTCAGCCGCATCCTTGAAATAACGTACGAATGTTCCGATCGTGGTATCAAAACGGTACCAGCCGATCGAGCCGTCTTCTGCCATCGCATATACGAGGAAGACGCCATCATTTACATCACCGGACAGAGACCATGCGTTGATCTTCGGTCCGTCCTCGTTTACACGAAGCGTAACCTGACGCAAGCCTTCGGTAACGTCTGCTGTGCCCGTATTGAGCAATACATAAACGCCGCCGGTCGGATTTACGGGATAGTACGGATAGAATGTATCATTTTCCGTGTTGTACACGTAGAAATTTTTATTCGATCCATCCTGGGATGCCAGGCAATACAGAACCATGTCCTTCTTGGACTTTGCAACGGCAACATCGGTTCCCTTATAGGAAACGGAAGAACGGCTGAAGCCTGCCGGCATCGCCTCGTCCAGCCAGTCGGATTTGATCAGCATGGAACCTGTGCCATCGTAGATATTGGATACTTCAACATCGCCGGTAGACGGAGGAAGAGTCTCATCTTCATTAGTCGTAGGCTCTTCCGTAGGATCTTCGGTCTCGCCCCGGGTCGGCTCTTCGGTCGAAGCCTCGGTAGGCTTTTCGGTCGGAGCTTGCGTGGGTGCATCCGTCGGTGCTTCGGTCGGAGGCGTCACAACGGTCTGTCCGTCTTTATTCTTACGGGTGACCTCAAGGGAATACTCTTTTTGTGTTCCATCGGGAGCCGTAACGAGGAGTTTAACGATATTGGTTCCGACCTTCAGGTCAGCAAAACCGGAAACTACGATCGTCGCGTTGGGATCTTCTGTCGTTGCGCCGACATTGATCGATCTTACGCTGTAGTCGAGTTCCGAAACGGTATAAGATGTACGATCCGGGGAAAATGCCTCCAGGATCTCACCGGGTGCAACGGCCAATGAACTCAGGTTCGCATTACCGCTGACCGGAGGATTCGTGGGCGCATCCGTGATTGGCACGGTGGGAGCCTCGGTCGGCTCTTCGGTCGGAGCTTCGGTAGGTTCTTCGGTCGGCTCCTCTGTCGGCGGCTCGGTAGGAAGATCCTTCACGTGAACCGTGATCGCCGGAATGGCCAAATCTGCAAAATCACGACCGTCAAACGGCTGAGTAAAACCAAATCCCCAGGAACCAGCGGCTGTATCATAAAGATTTGCAGTGATCACCGCATCCCCTGCTTTAAGCGCCGTGAATGTATACGTGCAGACATAGGAAGTGGCAGCGCCATTCAAATCTTCCTCGACCAACAACACGCCCCCGGCCTCATTCGCTGATCCTGAGGAAGCGCCTTGGAACTGTAAGAGGTCCTGTGGAAACACAAGAGCATAATACGCATTCGTAAATCCCGGCACTCCTTCATTAAACGATACAAACAGGGACACATCAAATGTGGTACCAACGGTTACCTCGTTTGATCCGATCTGCAATTCTACGTTGCCGTCGTAAGCGTATACCGTCTTGGGAAGTCCCAGACAGCAACTCAGCAACAATGCCATCATGATCAAAACGGCGAATCTTTTTTTCATTTCGTTTGCTCCATTCCGTCCGCCTAGATGCGAACATAGTTTTTATATTTCCTTTTTGTCAGTTGACTGATCGGTCTCTTCGGAAGAAGGCGCAGTCTCCTCTTCCGTCTCCGGTTCCTCACGGAACACGTGGACTTCATACGTGAGAACGTTGCCGTTTCCGGCCGTTACCTGAATGGTAAATACATTCTCTCCATAGGAAAGTTCCTTCTTTCCTGCTCCTTCGACCTGAGCCGTCGCTATGCCTCGTCCGGACGCTGCCGCGTTCGGGATCGCATTGGCGATCGCCTGCGCATCGAGCGTGATGCTTTTGACGTTAGCCTCGACATGTACGTCATATCGATAGACGGTTCTGTCAAATTCAGGCTCTAACCTGGGCAATGTCGGCTCCGGCGGAGTCTCTTCCTCGGTCGACGTTTCTTCCTCATCGGAAGCCTCTGTCGACGAACCTACCTCGGTCCCGGCCTCTTCGGTCCGTTCCTCTTCGGTTGAAGGTTCTTCCGCTGTCGTCTCCTCTTCCGTCTCATAATCTTCAATCGACAGGATCTGCAGATACGGGTTTGGATTGCCGTCGTTCGCCGGCTTAGGCGCGGGTTCTTCCGGCATGTTTTCATAGACCGGAATATAGAAAATGTAACCATTGTCCAGACACCCGAGTTCCTTATACGCTGACGCGGTGCGGACCGCTTCGTTGCGTGCCGCCAGCAGGTTTTGCATGTACTGATGACGGTAGAGCGGGTACTGTCCATATTGGATCACATTGAACTTCTGTAGGTACAGTGTGTATTGACCGGCGGAAATATACTTTTCAACGATCCTGGATGCTCCGCCGCGGATCGCATGGACCGGGCTGTCCCAGCCATTCTCTTTTGCATATTCCAGACCGTTTCGGACGATCTCCTCGGCGGTCACGCCGGAAGCTCCGAAGTTGAAGTAGTTGTAATACCCTTCGTATCCTTCGACCTTACCGCTGATCAGGGAACCGGTACCGCCGGAGCCCTGCTCCTGACGCAAGCGCACGGCCAACATGTACGGGCTGATCCCGTATTCCTCGGACAATGCGATCACACACTCAGCATAGGTCAGACCATCTGCTCCGTATAAGGCAAACTCATCCGCGGGTTTTTTCTCGGCCTCCGTTTCCTTTCTCTGCGTGATCGGGTAGTAACCATAAGCGGCTCTCTTTACGTAGAGGCGGTCACGGAACGACGTAGTGCCGTCCTGATCGGCATCGATCGCGAAAGAATAAGGTTCTTCCAGCAGATAGTAGTCCATGATATGACGTTTGAAATACAGGTAGTCACGGGGAGTATGCGTTCCGTCGCCATCGGTGTCTCCGTAGAGCACGCAGGTGTAGGTTGCGTACGCAGGCTCTTCGTAGTCCTCCGGGAGTTCTTCGACGCCCCAAAGGAGTTCACCGTCCGATACGGTGATCAGGTCGCCTGTACCGATCAGCTCTCCGTCTTCTTTCGCCGTATGATCCGCCTTCCAGATTTGGATCACCTTATCCGGTCCGCAGGCGAGCAGCTTGAGAAAGTCTTCTTTCTTCGTATCCGGTTCAATGCCGGTCACGAGCCCGCCCTGAATATACAGCGTCGGCTTGACTACATAGGTCCGCGACATGAACGTGCCGGAGAAGATCTTTTCCACACCCTCGAGCGTCTGTAGCATCGGGTTCGACGCCAGATACTCAAACTGGAAGATCTCATCGGAATTCAGGAAGTTCCGCGGATCCATGTAATAGGCGATCGCTTCCCGCGAAGCCTGGACCCAGTTCGGTGCGCTCTGGATGACGAAAGCGTTTTGATCAAAATCAAACGTAAGGTTTCCGCCGACCGGCGACGTCGCATGGAAGGATGTCGGATAATTGACCGTATTCGGCGTCAGGTTCAGGCGATACTCGCACTCTCCATTCACCGCTTCCTCCCAGGTAAGTCCTGTCTGATACGGCAGGAACGCCCACTGCGGATGCTCCTTATGAAGCGCTGTCAGTTTTTCATAGTAGCTCTCCGGGAAGCCGAGTTGCTGCAAAAGCAATTCGTAAGCAGGGTCCCGCTCCGCGAAAACCGTAAAAATTCCCGCATCAAAGAAACCCCCGCAAATGAACGCGAGGGAGAACAGCAGGATCATAATAAGGCTGCATATCTTCTTCCTTCGTTTCAAAGCTCTGCTCCTTAAAGGTATGCCAAATACTTACTTTCAAGCATTCCGGTAAACTACCTTTGTAAGTATACTATCCTTTCCGATATTTGTCAAGAAAAGGCGACGCTCCGGACGGGCCGAAAACCATGTCCGGAAATACAATACCGGAGGCGGAAAAACTCCGCCCCCGGCATCGAATATCTTAGTAATTCTCTGCGGAGATCTCGAAATAACTCTGCGGATGTGCGCAGGTCGGGCATACCTCGGGAGCCTTCTCGCCAACCACGATATGACCGCAGTTTCTGCACTCCCAAACCTTTACCGTGCTCTTCTCGAAGACCTGTGCGGTCTCGATGTTCTTCAGCAGCGCGCGATAACGCTCCTCGTGGTGCTTCTCGATCGCTGCCACGAGACGGAACTTCTTCGCCAGATCGCCAAAGCCTTCCGCTTCCGCCGTCTTTGCGAATTCTTCATACATGTCGGTCCACTCGTAATTCTCGCCGTCTGCCGCCGCAGCCAGGTTCTCTGCGGTGTCGCCGATGCCGTTGAGTTCCTTGAACCAGAGTTTCGCGTGCTCTTTTTCATTATCCGCTGTTTTTAAGAACAGATCTGCGATCTGCTCGAAGCCTTCCTTCTTCGCTTTCGAGGCAAAGTAGGTGTACTTATTTCTCGCCATGGACTCGCCGGCAAATGCTGCCTCGAGGTTCTTTTCGGTCTGTGTTCCCGCATACTTATTCTGTGCCATAATCTTTCTCCTTTGTAGTTGTATGATCGTTGGTCTTTCAGTTAAAAATCGGTTAATTCAGTATAACATATTATGCAGTAAAAGTCAAAACAATCTTCACTCGTACGATCCCTTTTGGGATTGTATTTTCCGTGAAACGTGGTAAACTATAGGTAATCGGGTCCGGACGTGTCATCCGGGCTAAAAAACTTACACGGAAGGTGTGGAAAGTGAGGACAAAATGAGTAAAGAAGTAGCACGTGACAGTTGGGGCTCTCGTTCCCAATTCATCCTGGCAGCGGTAGGTTCCGCAGTCGGTCTGGGCAATGCCTGGCGTTTCCCCGGTCTGGCCTCAAAGCACGGCGGCGGCGCCTTTTTGTTGGTCTATCTTGTGGCTATGGTAGTCATCGGTATCCCCTTTTTGATGATGGAGATCGCCATCGGCCGTAAGATGCGGCGCGGCGTGCCCGGCGCTTTTCGCGCGATCAAAAAGAAATCCGAACCCGTAGGTTGGTTCGCCGTATCGAACGCTTTCGTCATCGCTGTTTACTACGCAGTCGTATTTGCATGGGTCATCATGATGGCTTTTGCATGCTTTAAGTTCGCGAATATCACCGGCGATACCGCTACAGCATCCGGCATTTGGCTAGATATGATCAAGACCACCGGAACGACCTCGGGTTATGATGTGATATCTTCTCCCGTCTTCGCATGTCTTTTGCTCGCCTGGATACTGATCTACTTCTGTATCCGTAACGGCACAGGCACAGTAGGAAAAGTTGTAAAGTATACCGTATTTCTTCCGATCATCTGCCTGGTGATCCTCGCAGGAAAAGGTCTGACGATGCCTGGAGCATTCGAAGGCATTCAGAAGTTCTTCGTACCGGATTTCTCTTCCCTGAGTGATCCGACGCTTTGGGTCGACGCCATCGGTCAGGTATTCTACTCCCTGTCCATCATGATGGCCATCATGGTCGCTTACGGCTCCTTCCTGGATGAGAAGAGCAACATTGCTTCCGATGCGATGATCATTGCATTTTCCGACTTTTTCATCAGCGTTCTGTCCGGTATCGTTTTGTTTACGACAATGAGCGGAACCGGCCAGCTGGGTAACATGACAGAATCCGGTATCGGAACCGCATTTATCGTTTATCCGCAGTCTATCGTTCTTTTGACAAACAGCGGTATCTTCAACTCGATGTTTGCGTTCGTCTTCTATTTCTGCTTGTGCACACTGGCGATCGACAGCGCATTTTCCATCATCGAAGGAGTTTCCACTGCGATCTCCGATAAATTCCACCTGGAAACCAAAAAGACGACCCTCCGGATCTGCATCATCGCCGGAATCCTTTCGATCTGGTTCACGACCGGAGCTGGTCTCGCATGGTTGGATATCGTAGACCATTGGTGTAATTTCTACAGTCTGATCCTCGTAGGTATCCTGGAGGCTATCGTGGTCGGCTGGTTCTTCAAGCCCAAGAAAGTCCTGAAGGAAGTAAACAAAAACACACGCTCGTTCAAGATGCCTGCATGGTGGTTCGTGATCTCCATCAAGATCGTCGCACCGTTGTCGCTCCTCGGTCTGTTCATCTGGACCTTGGTCGATCATATCCGGAATGGCTTCCTCTATGGTAAGGCCGACGGATACTCTTGGGCCTCCAACATCATCGGCGGATGGCTCATCCTGGTACTTTGTATGTTCAGCGGTTTCGTCGTAAAGGCCATCGAGAAGAAACTGATGAAGAAAGGCTTCGAGCCCGACGACGACCAGTGGGAAGACGACGATCCCTCGTGACAATGTGACACCGAGGACGGTTCTCTTTGTCACATAAACTAAACAAATATACGAAGAGCCGGCGTTTCCGCCGGCTCTTTTCTTATGCTCAAGTTCATCGGATCATAACATCCTCTGAAGGTTTCAAATGGATCACAGCCCTCACGATCACTGAATGGATGATGACCGAGAAGACCAGCAGGATCACCGCGGCCACGATCCAGGCCGCGTACTGCGGTGAGCGGATAATGTGGAACTGGCGTCCCTCCATCATCCGAAGGATATATCCGGAAAGCAAGGTCCCGCCGAAGATGCCGAATACCATACCGATGATGTGGGTAATAACAGATTCGCCCAGTACATAGCCTGCCGTTTCCGCCGGCGTGAAACCATTGATCCTCATGACCACCAGACTGCTCTTTCTGCGATAATACTGTAGGTAGATCAGGTTGATCAGGATGCCTCCTGCCATAAAGGCAGCGATGGCGGCGAGCAGTCCCGCGACGGCATTTAACGCCGACGTGTAGCTCATGTATTCGCCCCTCTTCTCCGTCTTTTCGATCACCGTGACCGGAAGTTGCGAGAGTTTGTCGCGAAGCCCGCTAAGGCTTTCTGACCCACATCGGATCAGGATACAATTGTTCTCCGGTTTCTCCTCATAGATCTCTTCGTAAAACTTCCTCGACATCAGGATCTGTCCGCCGACATAGTTATCATACACCCCGGCGACCAACACGATCTTCAGGTCCATCCGGCTGTCTAAAAGAAACATCGGATCCCCAACATTTATGTTTGCCGTCTCGGCAGCACGGAGCGGAATATGCACGCCCCAAGCCTGTGACTGACCGAACGACTCGCCGTTTTTCGTGTTTTTCGCCAGAAAGAATGCATCCAGCTGCTCCGGCTCAGCGCAGAGCATCTCGCCCCCATTCAGCCTGCCCTCGGCGTAATACAGGCACTCCCGCTCGAGGACCTCGATCCATCCGTTCTGCGACGCTCCAACTTGCAAGCCTTCCGCCTCGACGATCTGCGCGATCTCGTCTTTCATTGCCCCATCCGTCGCTTCATCAAAGCGCACCTTCAGGTCATATTGCTCCACATCCGAAAACTGCTTTCCGATGGAACTCGTGATCGCAAATTTGATGGAAAATCCGGTCACCAGCAGGACCATGCAGCCGGTGATGGAGACCGCGATCATCATCACGCGGCTCTTCTCCCGACGGATCTGCCGCAGGATCATCCGGACGTAAAGTCTGTATTTCGAGCGGATCTTTCCGGGTTTCTTCAGCCTTTTGACCCGGGGGGTTCTGCGGATATCCCTGGTCCACGCCCGGTCACTCAACAGGGACAGCGCAGGCTTCATGATCAGGCCGATGCAGGCAATGAACGCCGCCATGCCCGCGATCACTATCCCGGCAACAAACACGATGCCTGTCAAGCCGAACAGGAACGCAGGCGAACCCTTTCCGTAAACGTAAAACCGCCCGTAGATCATCAACATGATCTGCTGCAGCACAGCATAGCCCACGAGCGTCCCGACCAGCATGCCGGCGATCGTCGGCACCAGCCCCGCCGCCAGATATCGCGCGGCGATCTCACGCTTCGTCATGCCCATCGCCTTCGCAGTTCCGATCCGGCGCTTATCCTCCTCCACCATTCGGTGGATCGACGCAAAGATCACGAGGGCGCCAACGATCACGAACATCAGCGCAAACGTCTTGCCGATATCGACGACATTGTCCACGGCCGTGCGGATCGCGTAGCAATACATGGAACTCCACACATCAAAAACCATCCACGGGCGGATCTCCTCCTCCCGTGACATCACCGTCGTAAGGATCGACTCCAGCGTCAGTTCGCCGGTATTATTCAGGATCTCGCGGCCAATGTCTCCCGCAGCCAGCAGGTATAACCGATCCTGAACCTTCGCAACACATTCCCGGTATTCTTCAGAAAACCGGTCGTGGGCACCGGCCCCTTCGACCTTCACGACCGCCTTCATGCAACGATCTTGCAGACCTTCGAGATCAAATGCTTCCTTCTTGACGATCATGTAGCGGTTTCCCGGAACGTGGATCGGCAGACAGGCATGGTCCGCATGCTGCGCGATTCCGCACACCACAAAACGGCGATGCGCTAGATCATCTGCGTCGCCTATTTCAAATGCATCCCCGACCGAAAGGCCCAGTTCTTCCAGAACCGGCTGTTCCAGAAGGCACTCCTCCGCCGTCTGCGGCATGCGTCCCTCCGTCAGGATCACTGTATTGATCTGTTCTGTCAATGAAACCACGTCGAACTCGGTCGCATTTTCCGAGGCAGAATGCGCGGTCGTGTACCAGACGGACTCCGCCGCCTGCACGCCCTCGGTCTGCCGGATGCGGACCAGGTCATCCTCCGAAAGCAACGTCGGCGCCGCGATCTCGATGTCCCGGAAACCGGTCGCATCCCAAAACCGCTCGACATTATTCTTCATGGCTTGCGCGGTATCATTGATCCCGAGATATGCCATGACAGCGAGCATAGCCACGATAAACATGGATACACACGCTGCCATCTGCCTGCGCATATAGCGCAAACACAGGATTCTTTGCGTTTTCTTCATGTTTACCACTCCAGCATGTCAACACTGCACGGATCCGCCTGCGAAACATCGGAGGCGATCCGACCGTTTTTCAATACCACTACCCGGTCCGCCATCTTCGCGATCTCGCGATTATGCGTCACCAGGATGAGCGTCGTCTTTTGTTCGGGGGCTTTTTGCGCATTGTCCTCCCGGATCAACCGTTCGAATACGCGAAGCACCTCACGGGCCGAAGCCTCATCCAGCGCCGCGGTAGGTTCGTCCGCCAAAAGAAGCCGCGGACGTTTCACGATGGCCCGTGCTATGGCGTTTCTCTGTTGTTGTCCGCCCGACAGCTGTCCGGGGCGGTGGTCCGCCACATCCGTGAGTCCGACCATTTCGATCACCTCGCTCACGGACAGCGGATCATTCACGAGTTCGGCAATGAACTCGACATTTTCATAAGTCGTCAATTCCGGCATGAGGTGGTACTCCTGAAATATGAAGCCCACATCCCGCCGGCGATATAACGTCCGCTCACGCTCGGAGAGTTTCGTCATATCCTGACCGAAGATCTCTATCTTCCCTTCCGTGGGCTCATCCATGCAGCCGATCATGTTCAGCAGCGTGGATTTGCCGCACCCCGACTCGCCGTTTACAACGACGAAGTCTCCGGGGCAGATCTCGAGGGTGATCCCGTCCAACGCTTTCACCACTCCCGTCCCGGAAGGGAATTCTTTAACAACATTTTCAAGTCTGATACAGGGTTCCGTTTTTTCCATAGTTCCGCTCTCCGATCCATTACAAAGCGCTTCACGACATACTATTTGAATTACATTTCCATTATAGCATTTTTACCGTTGCTTGTATATCCCGTTTCGAACGCACCTGCCCCTGTGGATCTGCTCCATCAGACTGTCTTAGCGATGAATAAGCAGTCTCGTCTTGTGGTCTTCGCCGTCTCCCTGCGCTTCGCAGAAGAACTCCCAGCCGTAGCGCTCGTAGAAACCCACGTGGTCCGTCACCAGATAGATCGGTGAGATCCCGTGCGCACGCATATCCTCTAACGCGAAATCCAGAAGTTTTCCGCAGATCCCGCGGCAACGGTAGCTTTCTTCTACATAGACCGCGCAAACATTGGGCGACAGATCCTTCCGGTCATGGAAGTCATTTTCGATGACTCCCATACCTCCGACGATCTTCTCGCCGTCAAGACACAGGTACCAACCGAACTCGGTCTCGCCGCCTACATAGGCCTCGATGCATTCCAGGTAGGCCTCCTTCGGAACGCCCCACTTTTCGTGGAACCACTGCGCCACCATATCCATCTTCTCCGGGATCTCCCGGAGTGTTACATAATGCAGATTACTCATGAACATCCTCCTGATCAAAACAAAGCCTTAAGGATCTGCTGTGCGCATTCCTCTGCGCTGGATACGCTCGTGTCCACACGCAGGCTGTATTTGATATCTTTACTCATAAGCGCCGCCTGTTCGTCCGACTGGCTCTCATAGCGGTCGCCGCGGTCAATGTTTCTCTGCCGGCAGATATCCAGCGGACAGTACACTTCCACGATATCCAAAGGATTCTCCTTCATGATCTCCTTGAGCTGCTGATAGTGCGGTTTGATCTCCTCGCGCTCCACGAGGATGCCGTCGATCAGCACATTCTTCCCCATATCGGAGTAAAGCTTCGCCGTGTGATACATCATGATGATCACCTCGGAGAGATACTTCCAGTAATCCTCCTGCAGATATTGCTCGCCGACCATCTCCTGAAAGAGGTCATTGGCCACCACATAAAAGAACACATCTCTCTGCTCCTGCAGAGCTTCGACGATGGTCGTCTTTCCGGCGCTGGTAACGCCGTTCAAAAATATGATCTTACCCTTTTCCATTTTTATATTATCTCCATTTCATATCTTGTTTTCGATCCACTTTAAGGCCATGCGTCGCGGGGGGCAGTCGTTCGACCCATTTCGGAAAATGCGCCTTCCACACCGTCCCCGTTGTCGCATAAGGCAGTCTGTCGCCCCGTTCTACAGTTCCTTCACGTACAGACGATCCGTCCCGCCTCCGTAATTCACGATGTCCTTCACATACGTATATCCGTACTTCTCGTAAAGCCCCGTATACTCGGTCGGGATGTAGGTCTTCGTGAAACCCTGCTCCTTCGCATAACGGTTCGCTGCATCGATCAGTTTACCGCTGATATGACTGCCGCGATAGGGCGTCTCGACAAACACGCACGACACCCATGGAAAGATCTCCGGCAGCGGATAGTAATCCGTCTTCAGCAGCGAGGCCATTCCGACGATCTTGCCGTCGATCACGGCCGCAAACATCGTCTCCCAGTCTTCAAACTTCCACTCACGGACTAAGCCTGCGATGTGCTCGCGCACCTCCGTCCAGGAGCAGTTCTCCACGAAGTTCAGGAACTCTTCGGCCAATGCGGTGCCTTTTTCGACTTTCACGATCGAAAGCCCGGCCTCGTTCTCGCCGGCAAACTTCTTATCAAAGCCGAAATGTTTCGCGACCAGATCTGCCGTCTCCTCGACTGTGCGGCTCATATCCCGCTCCAGCCAGAAATACCGGCTCTTCTTTACATCCTCGAAATACTTCGCATTCAGCGAGAGCAATGTTTCGTTGCAGGTCGCCTTCGCCGCCTCGACATTCGTCGCACTGTGGATGAAGTTGCTGAAATCCTGATGGTCTGCGCGGTTGCAGTACTCTTCGACCAGGTTCACCGGCTTCTTCAGCATGAACGCGATGTGTGCGGGATCGGTGATCTGCTCCGCCTGCTCCAATGTCAGATGACAGTCACAAAGGATGATCTGATCCTGCGACTGACGCATCAGATCCAACAGAATGAAGTCCAGCTGCTCCCGTGTGCTCTGCAAGAGCCACGTACGGTACTCTTCCACACTTCTGCCGAAAAACTCGTCAGCGTCGCGGAAATTATAGTTCATGGCCGGCTGCGACGCCGCGTCGGACATAGCCTGATGCTCTGGGAAACGCTCATCGATGTCATACACCGGAATGTTATACTTCTTTCCCAAAGCGCGGGAAACGGTCGTCTTGCCTCCGCAGGGCGTCCCTGCGATAAAATATACGTTTTTTAAATATTGTTTAATTATATTGTCTTGAAATATCATGATTTTTCTCCTCTTGATTCAATAGTTTTCGTCTTCGTTACAAGGCATGAAACCATCGATCAACGGTTTCACGCGATCAGATATTTCTAAGTCTTAAGAACATTACCATTTTGCTCTTCCTTTCTGCTGTTTCAGCTTTGTGCTCTCTCTACCGAGCCGGTCTGGCCTTCCTTGAATACGTTCAGATGCCGTGCATCCGTGGCAAACTCCAGGATCGGCATGGAGAGCATACCCGGTCTGCGGTCGAACCGCAGGCACGAAATGCATGTATGGGGAATGTGCCCGAGCATCATACACAGATGCGGGAACGGGATATTAAGAACTCGCGACAAAAGCGCCGTCGATGAGCCACCGTGGCTAAACAGAACGAACGTCCTTCTCTCATCGTTCTCATTGGTGTTTCGGTAATACAAGCCCTCGCGCTGATAGCCGAGCGTCGCCAACCATGCATCGACCGAGGTCATCACGAGGTCAATGTCGACCGTCGCCGTATTGTCCGCGAAGTCCGGAAACTCCCGCCACTTCGGATCCTGCAAGTCCACGCCCTCGTGCATCAGCTGACTCGAGCAGATCCACGGATTGCCCTTGCGGTACAGGTCCTCCAGGCTGCCGAACCGAATCTCATGCATGAAATCCAAGGTTTCGATCTCGTTCAGTCCCGACAACTCCGCGAACGGTTTCGCCGTCTGCTGCGCGCGCCCCTGCGGCGAGCAGAAGATCTTCTCGATCCCCTCCTCCATCAGCCGCTGCGCGACCACCTTCGCCTGCTTGTGTCCCAACTCCGTCAGGCAGTCCAGCTCATAATTCGGATCTCCGTGACGCACCAAAATCAGTCTCATATCCTATCTCCCTCTGTTCTAATCTTCGAACCCGCGGCCGCTCCAGCGAAGCACGGTCTTGTAACCGAGTTTCGCATACCATTGCGGTTCGTAGGTGTAATGAATGTAACTGTAATCGTATAACTCCTCCCGCAGGATCTGCGTGACATGCTTCACCATCGTGAGGCCGATGCCCCGGCTACGGTATTCCTCCAGTGTCCCGACACATCCGGGCCCGCCGATCCGGCATTTCACGCCGTTGATCTCGTGCTCGCCGAAATCCTCGATCATGCAGAAGCTGACGACCTTTCCGTCCACATATCCGCAATATACGCGGCTGTTTTCGTTAAAGATCTGCGGCCAATGCGGGATCACCTTTCCGACGATCTCGCGGAGCTCCTCCAGCCCGCCCTCGTAATATCCGAAGGTTACATTGTCCGGAAAATGCTTCTCGTAGCGTTCCGGCTCGAATTCCTGCAGACGCAGCAGCTGCTCCGAAGCAACCTCACCCGCGGGAATATTGCGGATGTAATCACGCTCAAAAAAGCCCGGATGGATCTCCAGAAAGAGGTCCTCATACTGTTTCTGCGTTACCAGGTCGGTACGCAGCACCGAGTAATACGCCGTATCGTGAATGCCCAGCACGTTCTTCTTCGAGCCGCGCAGGATGCCGTCAAAATGCATGCTGGCCTTCTGCATGACGCGGCCGGATTTGGGGTTGCGCAGGTCATGCGTAGCGTAGACACGCATCAGGTCGCTCTCACCCTCAAAAAGATAGCGGATCACCGCCTTCAGGGCTTCCGGCATGATGCCGCGGCCCCAGTAGCGCTTGCTGAGCACATAACCGATCTCATACGAACAGGTCCGCTCATCGCGTTCCACCACGGCGATGTTACCGATCACGTGGTCCTCGCCCTTCAGCGTGATGCCCCAGTTATATGTACGACCCTCGTCATAAAATGTGACCCATTTCGCGAGCAGATCTTTCGTGAAATCCAGACTCGTATGTGTAGGCCAGGAGAGGAATTTCGTAACCTCCGGATCCGATGTCCAATTGTTAAACATGTCCTCGGCATCCTTGATCACGTATCTACGCAAAACGAGCCTCTCCGTCTCGATCGTCTTGGTTCCTATCGTGTTCATTTCTATTTCTCCTAAATCGTTCAATCTAAGGATCTCTCGACCTTTGACAGGCCTCCCGACGTCAGTCGGTAGATCGTGTCGCAGACCTCTGCGAGATACTTACGGTCATGGGACACGCTAATGATCGCACCCGGGAAATCCTTCAGCATCCGTCGGATGACCGGCCCCGACAACGGTGAAAAGTTTCGCGTCGGCTCATCCAGAATGAGTACATTGGCCCCGGACATGCTGAGTTTCAAAAGTAAAACCTTCGCCTTTTGGCCACCCGAAAGTTCACGGATCGGATGATCCATCTCATCTGCTGTGTACTTCAGCGAACCCAGATACGTGCGGATCCGCGTGCGTTCCTCTTTATCGCCCGTCGTATCCAGATAGTCGACCGGTGTCACATCGAGGTCCAAAAGTTCCTCGTAATTCTGTGGCATATACTGTGCCCGCAGGTCCGTTCGCGCCAGCAGTTCCTTCGCGATCTTCGCCAGAAATGTCGTCTTACCGCAACCGTTGTTGCCGATGATGGCGATCTTCTCGGAACCGCGTAAGTTAAGCGTGATCTGTTCCGCCAAAACGCGACTGCCATCCAGCGTAGTCAGCACCGGAATGTCGCACTGGATGACCCATTTTCCCGAAGGGATCGCGCTGTTCGTATCCCCGAGTTTGAAGAAGATCGCCTCTTCCTGCTCCGGCATCTCGGTCATATTCGCGTCTTCGCGCTCGAAACGGTGTTCCATCGCTTTGACGTTTTTCATCTTCTTTTTCAGAAGGCGTCCGATGGCGTCACGCTCCGCGTGGCTGATATTATCCAGTTTTGATCCGACACTCTGCTCCATCTTGCGGATCTTCTCATCACGGATCTTTTTTTCGCGCCGTTCGCCCAAAGCGAGCTGCTCCTGCTTTTCAAACGAATGCAGGCGCTCCTCGACGTACTGCCTGTAAGGAACATTGGCCACAGTATGACGACACATCGTCTTCCTGCGGATCTGCTCAAAATGGATCACGCGGTTTGCCGTCCGCTCGATCAGCGTCTCGTCATGCGAGATGAAAAGCACCGCATACGGCCAGTTTCGGATCAATTCCTCCATCCACTCCAGCGTTTCAATGTCGATGTCATTGGACGGCTCGTCCAGCAACAGGACCGTCGGATCCTCGCACAGGATGCGCATCATCTGCGCCTTCACGCGCTCGCCGCCGGACAGTGTGCACATCTCCTGCTGCCGGTAGAAAAACTCCGGCTCGACATGGCAGTCCGACGCCAGTTTCGACAGTTCCTTCGGCGTCCGGTCCAAAAACTCCGCGCTCTCGCAGAAATACTCGCAGACCGTTTTGTGTTTTTCTTCCTCGGGCAATTCCTGCGGCAGGTAGGCTAACTTCTCGCCGCCGGCCATTTTCTCCCCCTCGTACTCGATGTAATCTTCCACCAACTCGGGGTCGTAGATCCACTTCATCAGAGTGGACTTTCCATTTCCCTCCTCGCCGATCATCACGGCGCGGTCGCCGTTATTCAGCACCAGGGAGAAATCCTTCAGGATCGTCCGAAGATCCTTTTTATGTGTTAATGTTACGTTTTTGATCTGGAACATAGAGACCACCTCTCTTTCAACAAGCAAGCAGCCTGACTGAAGAAGCGGATACTCTTTAGGCACGGGGCCCGTAAAACACAAAAACCCCGACACCTTCCGGTATCGGGGCAAATATCAGCAACACGTTCTCATACCCGCAGTACGGGCACAGAAACACCATGTGCTATATTGCGCTTCTCCAGGAGGCATTAACCACAAACAAAGCCTTTTCACGTTTGAATTCTTTACGACTTGCCATTTGTGTTCCTCCTTTCTCGCGTATTGCGTAATTCAATGTTTGTCGTACGTCAGATCGTCTGACTATGTGAATTATAAGGGCACACCCGGAAAATGTCAACCCTGTTTTATCAGTTTTCGGAAAAATGCGATCTGGTCGCGATTGCAGCGCTGTCCGATCGGCAGTTTCAGGTTCACATGGAACACGTGCACTGCTCCTGTATCTTCTTTTCTTCCGTAGATCCTGGAAGAAACCATAATGCCCTTTTTCCGAAGGAATGCGGCAAATGGACGGCACTCTGCCTTCAGGCTGTCATAGACCGCCGAGAATACGTACGCCGGCGGAAAATCCTTTGTGATATTGGAGAGGATCTCGGTCCGGTCGTCCTGCGCCATGCTCATGTCGCCGAGATAGTCCATCATCATGTCGTTATTCGGTGCGGTAAGCCCCGGACGTAATTCATACATTCCGCAGGCCAATGAAACACCGCACAGCCGAATGCTATTCGGAATGGTAAAGCTAAACAACTTCGCGTAGGCTTTATTCGTCCAAATGCAGGCAAACTGACTCGTCAGTTGCGCGCCTGCCGAATCGCCGACCATGAAAACGTGCTTCGTGTCAAGCCCGTACTCTTTCGCGTGCTCTGCGATCCAAGTAAACACTGCCATCGTATCTTCCAACGGAGCCGGGAATTTATGTTCGGGCGCCAGACGATAATTGAAGTTCACCACGGCAAAACCAAACTGCGCCAGATGCATCGCATAGAACCGATACAGTTCCTTATCGCCGTAGAAATATCCGCCGCCGTGGACGTTCACGATCACAGGGAGCATTTTCCCCGCCTGTTTTACCGGACGATAAACGTCCAGCAGGTTTGCCTCCCCGAATGGTCCATAGGAAAGGTTGCGGAATTTCTCCACATCCTCGGGCTCCTGTAGCCCGGCATCCCTTTGTGCGTCACCCATTGCCCACATTTTCCGCATCATCTTGACGCGCTGCGGAACCTTTGTTTTCTTATCCGAAACTTTTTTTCCGGCCATAAACTGCCTCCGTTTCTTAAGTCATCCTAAAAGTTTACAACCAAATGATCACTGAAGATTCAATTTGTTCTTGATAATGTGAACGATACCGCAAAACTCGGCCACCGCTATGGCTGAGTGTAACAACGTAAGAATATACATTCTCGTCGCGACCGTTCTGTATACGTTCTTCGCTAAAAGCGAGTATACATCCGAGTAATATTTCGGCTCTTTAAAGGATGCCGATATCATCGAGCTGATCACCATATATGCAATGTAGGCCCCGACCAGGAGCAAGATCGCCTTACCTTTGCTGCCTCCGATCATGGAACTGATCGCAACCGCCAGATAAAAGCACAGTAACACGGCAATAAAACCTGTGGTAGCTGCAAGGAACGTCGGCAGAGCATAACGGATGTTCATATAAGATATGAGATCTCCGAAAAAAGAGAAGACATCTTCGCCCAGACCAAATCCTGCTAACAGCAACCAGAGGCCGAAAAAGATCACCACATAACTGACCACGCAATTGGCTCCGCCTGCGATCACCTTCGCTATGATATGCTGTTCGGGAGTTACCGGAAGCGTATTCGTCAGATACCCCTCCTGGCTGAACATATTCCTCTTAAACCTTCGAACATTATAGGCAATCGTCAAAAAGACGAGGAGTATCGTGTAGATAACGTAAGCCACTAAGCACGCGGTAAAAAGTATAGTGATAAAACCGCCGGAACTGCTTTTTTCAAGCATTGCCAACTGAAACATAAGGATCACCGCCACAAGCAAAGCACCGTAGACCGCATAGTAACGTGTAAATTCCTTTACCAAATACTTGAATTCATATTTTAAGAGTTTTCCTAACATTCCGCGAACACCTCCTTGAAGATATCGTTAAGCGATTTGCCGAAGGTGTTTCTGAGCTGATCGGCGTCGCCTTGAAGCACAAGTGTACCGTATTTGATCATGATGACCTCATTCAGTACCGGCTCGATATCCGTGATAAGATGCGTGGAGATGATCACGCTGGAGCTCGGATTATGCATACGAATGATCGTTTCCAGGATAAAATCCCTGGCAACAGGATCGACGCCCGCGATCGGCTCATCCAAAAGGTACAGCATGGCATCTCTGCTCATGACCAGCACCAACTGAACCTTCTCCTGATTACCTTTGGATAGTTTCTTCATGACGGAATCCTGTCCAATGTGCATGTTGTTCAGCATCGCCTCCGCCAGAGGTCTGCGAAAATCCCTATAGAAATCGCTGAAATAATCGAGGATCTCACGAACGGTCATCCACTCGGGGATGTACGTCCGGTCGGGCAGATAGGACACCAAAGCCTTCGTAGCCGGGCCAACGTTCATCCCGGCGATCGTTACGGAACCTGACGTCGGAGTCAGCAGGCCGCACAGGATCTTGATCAGCGTGGTCTTACCGCTTCCGTTCGGTCCCAGGAGGCCAATGACCTTCCCGCTGCCGATGAGCAGTTCCAATCCGCTGAGGGCATACATGTTCCCATAACATTTGGACATCGCCGAACAGCGGACGAGTTCGGACTGGCCGGGTCGAAGCCGGCTCGTCTGGAATTCTTTTAACCTCGGATCCGAAGTCACCGGATTGGGATTCGCATAGGAGTAGTATCCCTGCTGCTGGGGATAACCATAGGAAGTCCCCACCTGCGGGTTATATTCCTGTTGCTGCTGTGGCTGCACGTCGATCGGCTGCGAAGAAGTAGGCGCAGAGCCTAAGCTGATTCCGCAGTACAAGCAGAATACACTTTTCGATGGAATTAGCTGTCCACAAGAGGGACATTTGATCTCATTTTCCATATTTGTACGTTCCTTTCCATGCGGCGTGGCTTCTCGTCTATCTCCGAAAAAACACCGTCGCTCTCTTACGTCAATCATAGCAAGAAGACCTTTGGTTGTCAAGGTGATCAGAACCCTTTGGCGTCCTCGAAGGTCGTGCTTTGGATGCGATTCATCCGCGCGTAACGTCCTCCTAAAGCCACGAGTTCCTCATGATTCCCCTCTTCGACCAGCACGCCGTTTTCGATCACCAGGATCTTATCTGCGTTGCGGATCGTAGACAGTCGGTGCGCGACTGCGATGATCGTTCGGCTTCCCGTGATATTGGCGATCGCCTTCTGGATCTGATGCTCCGTCTCCACATCGACCGAAGCCGTAGCCTCATCGAGGATGATGATCGGCGACTTCCTCAGGATGGCACGGGAAATGGCCACTCTCTGCTTCTGCCCTCCGGACAGGCGCAGTCCTCGCTCTCCCACCAACGTATTATAGCCATCCGGCATGTGCATGATGTCGTCGTGGATATTGGCCGCTTTCGCCGCCTCCATGATGGCATCGATGTCCGCATCCGGATCCGCATAGCCTATATTCTCCGCGATCGTTCCGTTGAACAGGAAGGTGTCCTGTAACACGGGGGAAATGTTCTTTCGCAGGCTTTCGATGGTGACGTCCATCAGATCGTTTCCATCGATCTTGATCTTTCCTTCCGTGGGCTGGTAAAACCGCGATATCAGTTTTGTGATCGTTGTTTTGCCGACACCGGTCGGGCCGACCAGGGCCAGCATTTTCCCGGCTTCACACCGGAACGAGATGTCCTTCAAGACTTCGTCGCCGGTCTCATAGGAGAAGCTGACGTGTTCGAATTCGATCTCACCTTTGACGTTCTCGAGCGGGGTCGCGTTCTCGCGGTCCACGATCTCGCACGGAGCGTCCAATATACTCATAACACGCTCGGCGCCGGCGAGCGACTGTTGCATGTTCTCAAGCAGGTTCGCCAGACCGGTCACAGGCGCGTAAAACAGTCCCAGATACAGCAGGAAGGCGACGATCGCCTCGACCTGCATTCCCTCTTTCCATGCCAGGTAGCCGCCGAATGACACGACCAGAATGGTACCGATCGAGGAAATGAATTCCACGCAGGGGTGAAAGATCGCGCTGATCTTCAGGGCCTTCAGCATCGAAGAGATGTGTTCAAAGTTTTTGATATTGACCTGTTCGGTCTCGTATTCCTCACGTCCGAACGACTGGATCTCCTGGATGCCGGACAGATTGTCCTGCAATTTGCCGTTCAGCTCGCCCATCTTCTTCTGCGACGCTCGGAAGAACGGGCGGACCTTCTTCGAAAAGATGATGCCAGACAGGAAGATCAACGGGATCGGCGCACAGGTAATGAGCGCCAGTTTCACATTGATCGTGAGCAAAATGATCAGTGCTCCGACGAAGGTCATGATATTTGTGATGGTCTCGGGGATCATATGCGCATAGAGCAGTTCGAAATCCCGCGTATCGTTGACGATGCGGCTCATGAGGTCGCCCGTCTGTTTATCGTGAAAATAGCCGATGTGCATGCGCTCCAGTTTATCGTAGGTGCGCGTCCGAAGGTCGCCGACCAGGTACCAGGCCGCCTTATGCGCCAGGTAGTTGTTCAGGAAACGGAACAGGATACGCAAGAGGTACAGGCCGATCAGTATGGCCGTCAGGCCCCAGATACGCTTCATGCCCTCGTCGTCCACGCCACTGCTCACGATACCGGTCATGGAAGAAAGAACACGCGGCGCCGCCAGATTAATGCCCGTCAAAAGCAACGTCGACAAAATGGCGATAATGTACAACGTACGGTAGCGAATGGCCTCGCGGCTCAGTTTCAAAAGCATTTTCATAGTAAACCCTCCGTATGAAAATAAGTCTGTTTATATTATTTTTCCTCCTCGAGCACTACCAGAACGGTGTATTTCCGCTGATATCATATGTGACTTCACATTATGTCTCTGAAAACAACTCGAGTTTCGCGATGAAATCTTCCAGAATATATCTCGAATCGACATCCCGATAGACTTTGATCACTCGCCTGCCCGGGATGTACTTTGACGTCGTGTCCTCCTCCACATAGGGCGCCGGCGCCATCTCGCTTCTACCGCAGCCGGGATTGATGGCGATCGCTATCGCAGGCGAGTCGCCGAGCGACCAGCTCTCGCCCTGCGTCCATCCCGCTCCTTCGGAGTTGTTATATGCGATCAAATTCTCGTACAGATGTGCCCCGATCTTCCCGCTCGGAGCGATCCTTCTTTTGATCTCGGCGATCCCAATATTTATCGTCGTATATACATAGGACGGCACCAGCCAAAGCGGTGCATCACTGCCCAGCACCAGGTTCGCCGCCTCGATATCATTGCCCGCGTTAAACTCGCGAAAAGGCGCAGGCTCGTACATGGTCCCGTGCGTCCCGATCCAAATGATCGTCATCCGCGGCGCGATCGCGGGGCATTTCTTCAGCGCCATGGCCACATTCGTTATCGCGCCCTGACAGAGGATAAACAGCGGGGCTTTCTCTTCTTTCAGTGCTTCGTCGATGATAAAATCAACGGCCTCGGAAGCCTCCGTATCCTGTGCCAGCGGGCCCTTCTGCCCTTTCAGCACGGGAACGTCCATTCCCATTGCGGTCAATATAGTGCGGATCTCGTCGTAGCTTCGCTCCATGGAACCTTCCTGCGCAAAATGCTCCGCCACGATCCCCTTCACCATCAATTTCGGACTGAGCAGCGCATGCACGATCGCAAACGGATCGTCCGCCTCACACGCAGCATCCGTATCCACGATCACCCGTATCTTCTTCTCATTCGGTATATCAAACAGTCTTCCCTCGTATGCCATCTCGTCCTCCCGTAAAGAGACACATAGTCATTTATTTCGATCTTATTTTCGTGATCATTATAACATTTTTAACGTCATTTGTCGACCGGATAAACAATGTGGGCATCACTGGCGTCGATGCTGGTTAACCTGATTGATCGACACTTTGTGAACATGGATAGGTCCCAAAGTTCATTAAATACGATCCGCATTTCCTCACCTACTCGTTAGCCTATACTGACACATAACTATGGATCATGATAAACACTGAAAATGCGATACTAAGCCTCCGTCTCGAGTTTATATCTGGATGCCATCCTCTTGCATCATGAGAGCAATAACTCTATCTTCTTTCGGATCAGGCCGGTATCCAAAGGATAGTCAGGCGATTCCAACGTAAGGATCAGATTATCGCCCAAAAGTATCCCGTTCCTTTCATACGTTTCCAGTTTCGTGTAATTCTTCGTTGCATATTCGCTCGCATTCGGTAGCCCCAGGTGTTCCCAATAGATCGTCTTTCGTTTGTCGACATTCAGGCAAACAAAATCCGGATAGAAAAAGCGATTCCCGGAAACACAGATCTGCGGCTCGTACTGATAAGGGATATTCATCCTGTGTAACGTATCCGCTATGATCTTCTCGGATTTCGACCGAACCAGTTCTCCCCCCTCTGTCTCATATCTGCCGCCCTCCGGATACGGATTCTGGCCCCCGGGGTTCATCTCCCTCCACCTCTCAACAAACATCTCATCCGTCAAATCAACCGGTGTAATTACCGATTGCCTCCCCTTACACAACCTCTCATACGTCTCGTCCACACCCTTAACGTTATAATGACACAAAAACCGGATCATCTCCTTCTTTAGTTTCTGCAGTTTCTTAAGCACCTTCCGATCATACTCTCTCTGAATCAACTTATGGGCGAACTCTTTGTCTTTGGTGGGGATGTACTCTTCGTCAGAAGCCCCCTGTCTCCAGAAGTAATACTGCTGACACCCATGCGAAGATGTAACCCTAACTGACCCCTCAGCCAGACCTCTCATCGCATTCTCGCTTTTCTTCAATTTGAAGATCAACTCATCAATTTCGTACATTTGCTCTCTCAGCGCTTTTGAATAATCAAACATATCCTTCCTCCATTTCATGTTTTTGATTCTCACCCGTAATGAACCGGCTGGTGTTACGGCTGGATTTCATCTTTTTCCCCTTCAGCCGTAGTGTCCGGGCAGCCGTTACGGCTGAATTTCATCTTTTTCCCTTTCAGCCGTAATGTCCCGGCTTCCGTTACGGCTGAATTTCACCTTTCCCCCTTCCAGCCGTAATACGTTGGCGATCGTTACCGCTGGATTTCATCTTTTTCCCTTTCAGCCGTAATGTCCGGGCAGCCGTTACGGCTGAATTTCATCTTTTTCCTTTCCAGCCGTAATGTCCCGGCTACCTTTACGGCTAGATTTCACCTGTTTCTCTT
>JAFZZY010000045.1 GCA_017615545.1 Lachnospiraceae bacterium | reverse complement strand
CCGACGGGCCTGTGGTTAATCGAACTGATATTTTACCCCCAGACTTGGTATGTTTTGATCGGGTGTTTCTCCAAACAGCGCTTCATCAGGTTCACCCAACTGATGCAGTGATCCAGGATAATGGAGTCGGAGGTGATGACGTTCGCGCAGTCCCACAGCGCGCGGTCGACATCCCGCAGGATGCGGATGTCCGGGCGGACGCGGTACTCCTCTCCGATCTCAGCGATCAGCGTCTTAAGACGCCCGGAGTTCGAGACGGGCTCGTCCAGCAGGATGTGCGCGGTCTCCACGTTCATTTCCTGCAAAGTCTCAAACAACATCCGGACCGCCTGCTCCGTCTCCGGAATGATCCTGTACGTTCCGCGCAGCGACGCCAGGTCGCGGATGGTGCCGTCCATGCAGGTCAGCAACACGGAGTCGCTGAGCAGGACTTCCAGTGTAATGATCGTGTTGAAGCCGTCGATCCAGACCTCGCCGCCGGCAACCGTTTCCAGTTCCTTCGTTTTTCGCGCCTCCAGTACCTCTTTTGGGTCAATGCTTCGCACCACCGCGAGACGTTGCCGCTCGGACAGCATAAAATGATTTCCGACGAAGGTCGACGCAGACTTCAGGTCATACCCCTCATCGATCAGATAACAGATGTGCCGCGACGCCTGCCGCATCGTTTCCAGCGCCTGCGGCGAAAAATTGCGTGCATCCTCCGGCACAAATCCACGTTTTGCATCCATGGTTCATCCTTTCCGGGAAGTCACAAATGGTTTCGGCCTCCCAAACTAAACTAAGGAGGCCTCCCCTTAGCTTAGTTCACACATATCTACTGCTGTATCAGGCCGCCGTGGAAGCAGCACTCGTAGATCACTTCACCTTTGTAACGGATGAGCTCCGTTCCCTGAAACCAGTCGAATTCGCCGGAAACCTCGCATTCGTACGAATAGTCGCCGTTCGTGTACTGTGCCGGGCCTCTGTACGGCTTATTAAACGGAACCCGCAGCAACGCTTCCTTCAAAAAATCGCCGCTGAAGTTCGCGCCAGTGACGCGCCCCACATAATTCATGCTCCACACGGGAACCTCCCGGATCCATATGGCTTCCTCTCCGGCAAATTTGCCTCCGCCCAGATAGGTGTCATAATACATCCAATCCCCTTCTCGATAGATCAGGTCGTGCGATCCCGGCCGGGTCGATGTCGTCTCCGCGCCTTTACCTGCGTAGGTCGCCTGCTTCGCGCGTATTAAAAACTCAATGATCTTTTGGTCCATAATTCATCCTCTCTTTTGGATATGCCTTGTCATCTATTCATCAGCGTTTCTCGCTGTTTTCCCAGTTGAAGTTATGTAATAAATATACCATGAGCGCGTTGTTTTGTATACACCGGGTTTTCCTCGAGGACTTCGTTTTGCGACATACGAGGTACCGCCTTAGCATATGTCGAAGTCGCTCCATTCCGGCTTTGCTTTTACGACATACGACGTGCCGGCTTCGCGGGTGTCGTAAAGAAAATCAAGGTAAGCGATGCGGCTAAGAAAATCGCCAAATCAGCTTTTTCCTTAGCCGACAGAGGATCTAATCAAGTTCAAATCATACAAGAAGGCTAAGGAAATCGCTAAATCAGCTTTTTCCTTAGCCGACAGAGATTAAAATCAAGTTCAAATCATGCAAAATGGCTAAGGAAATCGCCAAATCAGCTTTTTCCTTAGCCGACAGAGATTAAAATCAAGTTCAAATCAAACAAAAAAGCTAAGAAAAACGCCAAAACCGCATTTTCCTTAGCCGCCCGAGATTAAAATCAAGTTCAAATCAAGCAAAATGGCTAAGGAAATCGCCAAATCAGCTTTTTCCTTAGCCGACAGAGATTAAAATCAAGTTCAAATCATGCAAGAAGGCTAAGGAAATCGCTAAATCAGCTTTTTCCTTAGCCGACAGAGATTAAAATCAAGTTCAAATCAAACAAAAAAGCTAAGAAAAACGCCAAATCAGCTTTTTCCTTAGCCGACAGAGGATCTAATCAAGTTCAAATCAAGCAAAAAGGCTAAGAAAATCGCTAAATCAGCTTTTTCCTTAGCCTGCGAAAGATCTAATCAAGCAAAACGGCTCACACCGCTATGCAGTATGAATAGAAGAAGAAAAAGTGTACGATGGCGCCGGCGAGGACGAAGAAGTGCCAGATCACGTGGAAGCCTTTCTTGTGGACCACGTAGAATACGATGCCGGTGGTGTAGAGGATACCGCCCATGATGAGAAGGAAGAGGCCGCGGCCGTCGACGAGGGCGTAGACGGTCTTTCCGAAGAGGGCCACGCTCCAGCCCATGATTACGTAGAGCCAGAGGGATGCCATCTTCCATTTCTTCAGGTCGATCGCGTTCAGGGTGATGCCGGTTACGGCGCAAGCCGCGTTCAGGCCGAACAGCATCCAGCCACGTACGCCGCCGATCAGAGACAGGGTCAGCGGGGTATAAGATCCGAGGATCAACAGAAAGATCGAGCAGTGATCGAAGATACGCAGGATCTTCTTTGCGTTGTAGTTCGTGATCGAGTGATACATCATCGAGTTGAAGAACAGGATGAAGAGCGTGCTGCCGTAGATGGCGGAGCTGACGATGTCGATCGCCGTTCCCTTCGTCGCTGCGCGGATGATCATCAGGACCATGCCGGCGATCGCGAGCAATGCTCCGACGCCGTGCGTTACGGCGTTGCCGATCTCCTCCCCTACCGACTGGTCATTGACCTTGCGGGGCTTTGCGGGCGCGGTCGATACCTTCGGCACCGCCGGAAGCCCTTCAAATACTTTTTTATTTTTCGCATGAGTGCGGTTCATGATCATGTTGTTTTCCATAGTAATACCTCCTGAAACGCTTCTTGTGTTATCGCTATTGCGTGACGTAGTATTTAATACTATGTTACAACGCATCGGTGTTTGTGTCAAGTAGTTTTGATGGATTTAAGGTAAATGTAAGAAATTCGCCCGGATTGACACGCCTCTAATAATATGTTAAAATGAAAGATACGCCGACTGACAGTTGCGCAAACACTGTCGCGGCGGCGCTTAAACGCGATTATGAGCCTGTTCACATTTCGGAGAATACCCATGACATATAAACATTTGTGCCGTCGCATCAGGATACTGATGCTGTGCATATTGACCCTGTCCATCCTCGGATGCACGAAGCGAGATCTGAAGGAAACAGAGTCGAACGAAAGCTCCACATCGGAGTCAAATATCGCCCCGGCCATTCCTAGCGAGGAGACCACACCGGAGCTGATCGATATCACCATACTTCATCCAGTGGAAAGTACGCGCGAGGCCTCCTCAGAGGTGCCCTCCTCTCTGCCCGTATCACACGACATAGAGGTCAGTGAGCCCGACAACTCTTCGGAGGATAATACGGGTGATGACATTTCTATAGAGGATAGCACTTCCGCAGACTCCACCGAGGAAAACACTAACGAAGAGTCTTCTGAGGAAGCATCCACGGAAGATCCTTCCGAAGAAACAACTCCTGAAGAGTCTTCTGAAGATCCCTCCGAAGAGCCGACCGAGGAGCCTTCCACTGAAGAGGATCCTACGGTTTCCGACCCGCTCATGGAGCCGGAGATCTCGTCTTCGATCCGCCTGCCGAGCACTGTGACGAACCCCGTGGTTCCGCTGACAGCATCGACATATCGTGCTGCCACGCAGTATAACGACGCGGCCAATATCTACCGCCTGGCGAAGGTCATCCGCAAGGCGCAGCAGGGCAAGCCCGTCACCATCGGCGTCATCGGCGGTTCGATCACGCAGGGAACCGGTGCCTCACTGAGAAGCCGGCGCTACGCCAGCATCCTTGAAACCTACTGGCGCTACTATTTCGCAGACAGTTCCCTTAACTTCATCAACCTCGGTATCGGCGCGACCGATTCCTACCTGGGCCTCCACCGCATTTCCCCCCTGTTGGACGCGGCGCCGGACCTGGTCATCATCGAGTTCTGCGTGAACGACGAGGGCAATGAACTCTACCAAAACTATTTTGAAAACCTGGTGCACCGCATCCTGTCCACTTCGTCCGAGCCGGCCGTCCTGCTGGTCATGATGACGCAGCAAAGCGGCGAGGATGCAAGTCAGTTTGAGGCCATCGTCGGACGGAAATACCGCCTGCCGATCATCTCCTACAAGGACGCGATCCTCCCGCTCATCGAGAGCAAGCAGTTTACGTGGGAGGAACTTGCGCCGGATGCCGTTCACCCGAGCGATGCCGGCCACAGCCTGGCCGCACGCCTGATCATACGTTACCTGCAGGATGTCATCGCGGATGTCGATGCAGGGCGCGTTCCCGAGTCCTACAGCGTTGCGGAATTCGACGACACGGCGTATTTTGACGCCGAGATCCTCGACAGCAACAGCATCCAGCCGGAACGCGGCACCACATTTACTAAGGGCACGCCCGACACCGAGCCATTCACGAACGGATGGACTTCGACGGACACCGAGCACGAGATCACATTTACCGTGACCGCCCGGAATATCGGCGTACTGTTCCAGGTCTATCGGGACGGAACCGGCGAATTCATGGACGTTTATATTGACGGCGAATATATCCTGACCCTGGATGGGCAGGGGACCAAAGGAAGAAGCAGTTATCACAAAGCCATCGAGGTCTACACCTCCGATGCGCCGAAGGAGCACACCATCACGATCAATCGCTCGCCCACATCGGAGGGCTCCCGTTTCTCGCTGGAGGGGCTACTGCTCTCCTGAGTTTTACCGACTTGTTTCTGATCGGCAACACCGGTCTGTCAAGTCTGCTTCACGAGGAAGATCTATGCATAAACATTTCGATCCTGATAAAAGAATACGCAAACGGCTGATCTCGTTGGGTCTGGGGCTGTGCCTGGCATTGCCCATGAGCGCTTGTGAAGGCGGCGGTCCGGGCGATGAAGTCTGGCAGCCTGAGACGGCAAAACAGAGCACCATCGGGCCGAAGCCCACTATGCCCGTTTCGTCGGTCACTACGGCGGCCGAGAGTACAGCCGAGGCTTCCGCTCCCATTGCTTCCGAAAACGATCCGGCGCACTCTTCTGCCCCGGACGGCTCCGTTGCCAACACGACAGAGGTCGTAACCACGGAGGCGCCCACGACCGAACCGACCGGCCCGACCATCGAAGTCATTGACACCGATTACGAGTGTCGGAGCGAGCTGACTGAGGAGATGTTCGACGCAGCCACGACCCGCCTGGGCACGTACAATACATTCCGTATGGGCCAGGTCGTGAAGAAGGCGCAGGCCGGTGAGCCGGTCACCATCGTCATGGTCGGCCAGACCGCCCTCACGGGCGAGGGGGCGAACTACCCCGTAAACAGTTCGGAAAACCTGCTCAGAGAGTACTGGAAGGAAGTATTTCCCGCGAGCGAACTGCGGATCTTCCGCGACGTGGCCAGTGCAAATGACCCGTACTACGCGATCCATCGCGCGGCCATGTTTGTGGCCCTGAACCCCGATCTCGTCACGATCGACTATTCGTCCGTGGACGACGGAAGTGACGAGATGCAGCGCTATCTCGAGAACCTGACGCACCGCTATCTGGACTGCGACTCACAGCCGGCGCTCCTCTTCCTGCGTTTTGCGACCGAGGAGGCGGGCGACGATAAGGACAATCAGCGTATCGTTTGTTCGCGCTACCGTCTGCCGGAACTCCTGTTTGGCGACGCGATCAATGTTGCTCTGGAAGCTGAAGTTTTCACCGATCACGCAGAAGTGATCTCCGCCGATCATTTCCTGACCGACGCCGGTCACGGAGTTTTTGCCGCTACGTTAGAGCGTTATTTCAATAACATCCGCGCGGCGGTCCGCTCGGATAAGATCAACACATCCTATGTCATTCCGGCCAGCCCGATCGACGCGACGCAGTACAGCGGCTCGCATATCGCGGACAATGAAAACATCCGCCCGTCGGCGAAGGCAGGCATCGCAAAAGGCAGCGCCGTCAGCCAGGACTATCCGAACGGTTGGACTGCTACCGCCCCTGGCTTTGAAGTTACGTTTAAGGTCACGGCCCGCAACTTTGGTATCCTGTACCGTGCGGTTCCGGATCCGGCCGGCGCCGAGGTCGACGTTTTCCTCGACGGTGTTTACTGGAAGACATTTTCCTGTGCGGACATGACGCTTTCGGCGCCCTGCGACCGTGGTATCGAACTTTTTGCCGCCGACTCAAGGGCCGCTCACGTTGTGACCCTGCGCCAGAAAACAGGCACGGCAGGCAGTTTCTTCGCCCTGCTGGGTCTGTTGGTTTCATAATATGCGCAACAACCGAATACAATACAAAACGGGCTGTCGTTTCCGACAGCCCGTTTCTTTTTTACTCTTTCAACGCCTGTACCATGTCGATCTTCCGGATCCTTCGGGACAGCAGCAGCGTCGTGACCGCCGTGCAGATGAACACGATGCAACAGACGAGCGTCAGGCTCGCACCTCGTAACTCTGCATAGATCTTCAACGTTGCATTGGAAAATGTCGCGCAGTACACTTTCAGGAACCGAAGCCCGAAAGGAATGCCCAGCAGTGTGCCAAACGTTAGGATGATCACATTCTCAAAGGATGCCAGCTTGCGGATCTCGCCAAAATGGAAACCAAGTACGCGGAAGGTGTTGTATTCCTTCGTCCGCTCCAAAAAACTGAGGATACTCAAATTGTAGAGGACAATGACTACGAGCGCAAAAGCGATCACCTTCATGAGCGTAAACACACCCGTCAGTTTTACCTTGAAATCCATGAGGTTCCGCTCCTGCTGCGTCCGACTCATGATCTGCGCGACCCGCGCATCATTCTTGAGTTCATCGACGCGGTCCGTGTCACCGCAGAGTATGTGGGACGGGCGGAAATCTGCTCCCGCATCGGTCCAGCATTGCCCGCTTATATAAAAGGCCTGCGGCATGCCCGAGGGAATCTTTCCCGTGATAATAAAGGTGAAACTGCGGTCGGAGCCGGACGGGAAGAGTTCGACGCTGTCGCCGACATGCAGGCCCAGTTTGTCGGCCATGCCCTCGGTGACATAAACGCCCTCACCGATCTGCTCCCCGTCGGTCGTCTTAAGTCCAATGTACGGGCCTTCGGAGTAGATCGTGACCGGCTTGAAGCAGGAGTTGCCGTCAAAGCTCACGCGGCTCTGCATGGTCTGGATGAACTGACCGCTAAGTTCCTCACGCAGTGCCTCGACGCCGTCGGACGCGCCCGTCGTGTTCAGCGTCAGTTTGTACGAATACAGGAACTCCTCGCTGTAGGTCTTCGACGTGAGCCCTGATATCGAATCCGGCGTGCCCGAGCCGACGATCAGTAGCATAAAACTACCACATACGCTGACGATACCCAGAAAGATGCGCACTTTATGCACAGCAGCATCACGAATGGTCCATTTCATTCCGAAGCCTGTACGGTTCCAGATGTGGCCAATGCGCTCGATCCAGGTCATTTTGGCGTGTTTTGCGTTGTTCTTTGAATACTCGGCGGGAAGGCCCTTCAGCGCCTTTCCGGCAGCCAATACCGAGGCCAGCACAGACAGTGTGATGATCGACAAAATCACGATCAGCGAGCCGAACGAGTGGCGGATCGTCCAGTCCGGAAGCGAGATCATGGCCTTCTGCGTCGACAGGATCGCTTTGGAGAACGGGAAGGAGCCAAGATAACCCAGGCCGGCTCCAAGCACACTGACGAAAAGACCGTAAAGCGAATAGTAGACGGCCAGGCTGCGGTTAGAAAAACCAAGTGACTTCAGCGTTGCGATATCGGCCGATTGTGCATCGATCAAACGTTTGATCGTCGTACGCATGGACAGGATGGCCAGCAGGATGAAGAGGGCCGAGAACAGCAGCGATACCCGCCGGAGGTTGCCTGCCTGATCGCTGACGAAGGCGACATCAAACAGTGTATCGCGGTCGTAATATGCAAGAAAGCGCTCGCCCAGGAGATCATTGACCGTGTCCTTCACCGCCGAGTCGGCGCTCTCGATCTCCAGCAGATTGCAGTCGATCGGGATCCCGAGTTCGGCGCGCAGATCCTCGCTCATAAAACCGTAGCCGTACTGCTCGTGCTCGGGGATGTAGTAGTCGGTCGTTCCGACGTAATGCGCATGCTCGGCGGACATAATGATACCGGCCACCTGCGGATGGGCCGTGTTACCGTTGAAGGAGATCTCGATGGTCTGCCCGATAGCGATCCCGTTTTCCTCAGCGTAGTCCGAGTCGATCCAGATGCTTCCGGCCCGTGCGCCGTCATAGCGGTCTCCGTTGATCAGCTTCATCGAGTCAGCGCTCTCGCCCTCCGGCAGGTCGAGACTGAGGTAGGACTCCCTTCCCTCTGCATCCAACGCGGAAACATTGATGCGCAGGCGCTTCGATACTGAAGTGACGCCGCGCATGTCGCGGATTGCGGCGACATCGGCGTCGGTAATGCAGGTCGCAAATACCCATTCATTTGCCATGGAAGTTTCCTCGATATAGGTGTCGAACCCGGTCTCGATGCCATACCAGATGCCCTCCAGCCCGCTGTAGATCACGACCGAAAGCATGGCCAGCAAAAGGACGGCGGCGAATTGAAGTTTGAATTGTTTGATGCTCCGAAGCATCTTTTTGAACAAATATTTCATTGTGCTTCCTCCAGGATCTCCTCCACACGTTCATCTGCCACGATCCTGCCGTCGCTGAGACGGATCACATGATCCGCGATCTTTGCGACGTCGGGGTTGTGCGTTACCACAACAACGGCCGTTTCCGGGTTGCGGGAGTATCTCCGCAGCAGATTGAAGATCCTCTCTCCCGTCGCTACGTCCAACGCGCCGGTCGGCTCATCACAAAGCAAAAGTTTCGGGGATTTCGCGACTGCACGAGCGATCGCCACGCGCTGCATTTCCCCGCCGGAAAGCTGGCTCGGGAAGTTCTTCATGCGCTTCTCCAGTCCGACATCCCGCAAGATCTCCTCGACATCCGTCGTGTTTCCGTTGAGAGCCGCCGCGATGCCGACGTTCTCAAAGGCCGTCAGGTTCTCCACCAGATTGTAGAACTGGAATACGAAGCCGACGTTCTTTCTGCGGTAATCGGTCAATTCTTTTTCAGAGAACGCCGAGATATCCTCGCCGTTGATCAGGATCTGCCCGCTCGTCGGACGATCCATCCCGCCGAGCATGTTCAGCATGGTACTTTTGCCAGACCCGGACGGTCCCAGGATAACTGTGAACTCTCCCTCGCGGATCTGCGCGGAAACACCGCCCAGGGCTGCGATCTCCTCGCTTCCCGACTGATATTTCTTAACGATATTCTTGATGGTTACCATAATCATTCTCCTTTTTCGGGTTGATCAAAGCGACACACTTGTGTAACTTTTGATAGTATGCTATAATAGGTTTCGACTTAAGTCAACACTTTCGGCGAAAGATACACGCTCTTCAGATTTTTGTGTCACTTTTGGAGGTACGTATGAACGAAACGAAAAATCCTTCGGCCCTGCGGTCGAAAAAAGAGATATTTGAAGCGCTGCTTCGGCTCATGGCGCAGCACCCTTACGAGGAGATCACGGTCAAACAGATCGCGCTCGAGGCGCAGTTGGAACGCAAGACCTTCTATCGCAATTTCACTTCCAAAGACGATGTTCTGGAAGCGATCCTCGACGAACTGGTCGATGAATACAAGCACGATCTGATCACGATCCGCGGGGTTTCGCCGATCGAGATCATCTTCGGTTTCTGCATGAAGAAAAAGCGTCTGCTGCTCCTGTTCGATAAAAACAACATGATGTACCGCATCCTCCGCAAACTCAACACGTCCCTGCTCGAGAAGCACGAAGAGTTGAAGGCGCTCGGTCTGATCCCTCCGAATCTGTTCGGCGATCTGGACATGAAGTATTTGATCTCGGTGAATGTCGGCGCCGGCTGGAACGTCATTTGCCGCTGGGTGCACGAGGGCATGAAAGAAGACCCCCGCGAGATCACCGCAACGCTGACACAATACATAATTCAACTGGGTGAATATGTGAAAATGATGGCCCAACTCCATCACGGAATGTCACACGCCCCGCAATAACTGCAAAAAACCGCCAAGAGGCTTCCCTCTTGGCGGTTTCGTGTTTATTTGCTCTTTCCGGGATCGTATCAATCCACGGTCTTATACTCCTTGAGATAATTCAGGAACTTATCGTAGAACAACTGATACTCGAGTTCATCCGCTGTCATGACCTCCATGAGCTTTGCTTCGCTCTCCAGGCTGTAGTCCTTGATCAATCTCTGCTTGAACTCTTCCATCTCGCCGTCTTCGATCTTGTAGCCCTTTTCGCGGCAGATGCCGAGGATCGTAAGTTTCTGCTTCGAGTACGCCTTGCCGTTCTCACGCAGGATCGACTCGAACTCACTTACATCATAACCCATCGCATTCAGATAGGTCAGACGATCCACGCCATAGGATGCGCACATCGAATCCACACGAGCCAACTGATCCTGAACGTATTCATTGATCAGGCCTTCGTGCTCCTTCTTCTCTTCTACGACCGACATGATCTTTCCGAGAATGATGCTGTCATGGTAGTTCTGCTTAACCTCAACAGACTTCTCATCGAAGAATGCCTGATAGGTCTCGTATTTGCCCTCGGTCTTCTCTTTCACCTTCTCATCGGTTGCTTCCAGCGCCCGGATCTTAGTGATCTTGATCTTAAATACAGCATCTCTGCCGGCAAAATCTTTATCCGCGTAATCCTCGGGGAATGTTACATGGATCTCGAACTCTTCATTCGCTCTGTGTCCGATGATGCCATCCTCGAAACCGGAAATGAACTTGCTGGAACCGATGCCCAGCTCGTAGCCTGATGCTACACCGCCGTCGAAACGGACGCCGTTGATATAGCCTTTGTAGTCAATGGTTACGGTATCGCCGGCCTTAACGACACGGTCCTGTTCGGTCAATTCGAGACCATAGTTGCTTACCAACATAGAATCTACGTTGTACTTGATGAATGTATCACTCGCGGTCACGTCGTCAGTAGTGATCTTGAGATCTTTCACCTTTGAGATGTCAACATAATCGGAAATAACGATGCTATCGAGATCGACAACATAGTCGTTCGGGTCAATGGGCTTATATTCCGTTGACGGCTCTTCCGATTCGCTGGTAGGATCTGCTGCGCTGGTACCGGCCTGGGTCGTAGTATCCGCCGCGGTCGTCGTGTCATCTCCACGCTTAGATTCGCAACCGGTCATAAGTAGTCCGGCGATAGCAACAGTCGCGCAGGCCTTTGCTAATATTTTCTTACTTTGATATTTCTTCATAAAATCTCCTCTTTGCAATGCAGGATCGCTTTCGTGTGTATCGTCTTATTCAACAAATCGTTCGGATTGAATAACACGAGGAAAGTTTAACACACTACCTGCGGTTTTGCAAGAGTTTCGGCAAAAGTACACAAAGATTTCACAATTTCTCGAGACGGCCGCTTTCGCGTTTCTTCAGTTTTGTCTCGGTAATATCAAAGAAATCGTCATCGATCGAGATCATGGAGACCTCGTGAGGATTCAGCAGGTAAGCGCTCTTCACGTGCTGTCCGGCCGCCAGTTTGACGCCGCGCACGCCGGCTGCCGTCTTCTTCTGAAGCGGGATGTCGGAGATCTGGTAGCGCAGGTACATCTTATCATCCGTGATCAGGATGATGTGGCGTTTTACCTCGGGCAGGACAGCCACAACAGCGTCGCCGTCCGACAGTTTCGTCGCGGCGATGGTCTTCTTAACGGAGACGAACTCCTCCGGGGACACACGCTTGATGAGGCCCTGTCTCGTGACAAATATGTAGTTCTGGTCTTTCAACTTGGTGTCGAAAGGGATCACCGTGATCAGGTTCTCCTTCGACGAATCGAGGTTGCAGACATTGTCCAGAGGAACGCCCTTATCCTTCGGTTTACACAACGGCAGGTCGAGCACCTTCAGCTGGTGGAGCGTGCCTTCCGCCGTGAACAGGCCGACCTTCGACGTGTTCATGCAGGTGAAGACCACCTTATGATCCGCGAGCACGGACTCCTCGTTCTTCTGGTATACGGAAACGTCGAGTGTCTTCGCGTAGCCGAAGCGGTTCATCGCGAACACCACCGGAGTCTCGACGATGGGCGCCTCTTCGAAGACTGCCTCCTCGATATCCTCGATGCGTGTGCGGCGCTTCAGGCCGTAGTACTTCTTTATGCGGTCCAGATCCTCTTTGATGGTGTCCATCATGGTCTTGCGGCTCTTCAGGATGCCCGTGTATTTTTTGATCTTCGCGAGCGTGTCCTTGTAGTCCTCCTGCAGGGCCAGGATCTCGAGGCCAATGAGTTTGGAGAGTCGCAGTTCGAGGATCGCCGTTGCCTGGGCTTCGGTGAAGTTCAGTTTCTGTGCTTCCGCTTTACTTTTTGTCGATTTGAATTTGATGCCGGTGATGTCGCCATTCACCAGGCAGCCTTTCGCCATCTTGATATCCTTACTGCCGCGGATGATCTCGATGATGAGATCAATGATGTCCACCGCGCGGATGAGACCTTCCTGGATCTCTTTCTTCTCTTCTTCCTTCTTCAGGAGCGTGGTGTATTTGCGGGTGTTGATGTCGATCTGGAAGTCGATGTTGTACTGCAGGATCTCGCGCAGGGACAGCGTCAGCGGCTTACCGTTCGCGATGGCCAGCATATTGACCCCGAAGGTATCCTCCAGTTTCGTCTTCTTATAAAGGCCCTGCAACGTCTTCTCGCCGTCCGCGCCCTTCTTCAGTTCCAGAACGATCTTGATGCCTTCCTTCGAGGACATGTTGGAAATGTCGGTGATATCGGGCAGTTTCTTCGCTTCCACGAGGGCCATGACGTCGGACAGGAACTTACCGATGTTGGCACCGATCATGGTATAGGGGATCTCAGTGATCTCGATGTGGTCGCGGTCCGCCTTACGTTTTGCGGGCACGAGCTGCGCCTTGCCGCGGAGTTTGATCTTACCGCGTCCGGTCTCGTAGATCTCGAGAAGTTCGCTCTTATTCGTTACATAGCCGCCGGTCGGGAAATCCGGGCCGGGCATCAGGTTCAAGAGTTCCTTCGTCGATGCGTGCGGGTAGTCCATCAGGTACTTCATCGCGTCGATGACTTCCGCGAGGTTGTGCGTGGGGATGGACGTCGCCATACCGACTGCGATACCCTCGGAACCATTGACCAGAAGGTTGGGAATGCGGACCGGGAGCACGGACGGCTCCTTCTCTGTCTCATCGAAGTTCGGAACGAAGTCGATGACGTTTTTATCCAGGTCGGCCAGGTAGACTTCCTGTGTGAATTTCTTCAGGCGGGCCTCGGTGTATCGCATGGCCGCCGCGCCGTCACCCTCGATAGAACCGAAGTTTCCGTGACCGTCGACGAGCGCCATGCCCTTTTTGAAGTCCTGGGACAGAACGACCAGGGCGTCGTAGATGGAGCTGTCGCCGTGGGGGTGATATTTACCCATGGTATCGCCGACGATACGTGCGGATTTACGGTGCGGTTTGTCGCTGTTTAAGCCCAGTTCGTTCATCGCGTAGAGCACGCGGCGCTGTACCGGCTTCAGACCGTCCCGCACATCCGGCACCGCACGTGAGGTGATGACGGACATGGAGTAGTTGATATAGGATTGCTGCATTTCCGCAGAATATTCTGTGGTTATAATGTTTTCCGGCATGTTTCTCCTCCGATCAGATGTCGAGTTCTGCTTCTTTTGCGTGCTCGTAGATGAAGTCGCGGCGAGGCTCGACATCATTGCCCATGAGGATCTCGGTGACTTCGTTAGCCAGGCGGGCATCCTCGATCTTTACGCGCTTCATGTTGCGGTGCTCGGGATCCAGAGTGGTCTCCCAGAGCTGCTGGGCATCCATCTCGCCCAAGCCCTTATAGCGCTGCAGGGTAAATGATTTGTGGGTCTTTTTGTATTTCTCGAGCGCGACGTCGTCGTAAAGGTACTCCTGCGGGCCGCGCGAGGGGATCGCTTTGTACAGCGGCGGCATGGCGATGTAGACATGACCCTCGCTGATCAATTCGGGCATGAAACGATAGAAAAACGTGAGCAGCAGCGTGCTGATGTGCGCGCCGTCGACGTCGGCATCGGCCATGATGACGATCTTGTCGTAGCGGAGCTTCGAGATATCGAAGTCGTTGCCGTAGCCTTCCGAGAAACCGCAGCCGAAGGCCTGTACCAGCGAGCGGATCTCAGCATTGGCCAGAACCTTATCGATGGTCGCCTTCTCGACGTTGAGGATCTTACCGCGGATGGGCATGATGGCCTGATACTTGCGGTCGCGCGCGGTCTTTGCGGAGCCGCCCGCGGAGTCACCCTCGACGATGAAGATCTCGCACTTCGAGGCGTCGCGGCTCTCGCAGTTGGCGAGCTTGCCGTTGCCGTCGAAGGAGTACTTCGTCTTGCCGAGGAGGTTGGATTTCGCCTTCTCTTCGGCCTTACGGATCTTCGCGGATTTCTCTGCGCAGGAGATCATGGCCTTCAGGGCCTCAAGGTTGCGGTCGCAGTAAATGGTCAACTGCTCTCCCGTCACCGCCGCAACAGCCTTCGTCGCGTCGGCGCTGCCGAGCTTCGTCTTCGTCTGGCCTTCGAACAGCGGGTCGGGGTGTTTGATCGCGACGATCGCGGTCAGACCGCATCGCGTATCCGGACCCGTGAAATTGATGTCTTTATCCTTCAGGATGCCGAGCTGGCGCGCGTAGTTGTTCAGCACCTGGGTGAATTTGGTGCGGAAACCGGTCAGGTGCGTACCACCGTCGGAGTTATAGATATTGTTACAGTAGCCGAGGGTCTTTTCCTCAAATGTATTGACGAACTGGAAGGCGATGTCGACCTCGATGCGGTCGCTCGTGCCTTTGAGGGAAATGACGTCGGTCACGGCCTCTTTGCCTTTATTCAGTTCTTTTACGTAAGCACAGATGCCTTCCGTCTCATGGAAAACGACTTCTTCCTTCTCGCCTTTGTGCTCGTTGATGAAGACGAGGCGCAGGCCGGGGTTCAGATAGGCAGTCTCGTGCAGGCGGCTCTTGATCGCCGTCACGTTGTATTTGATCTTCTCGAAGATCTCTTCGTCGGGCAGGAAGTTGATGCTGGTGCCCGTGAGTTTCGTCTTACCGATGATGGGCAGTTTGCCGTCCTCGAGGTCGACGGTCGGCACACCGCGCGCGTACGAATCGTAGTGGATGAAGCCGCCGGTCATGACCTTGACTTCCAGATATTCGGACAGGGCGTTTACGACGGAGGAACCTACGCCGTGCAGACCGCCGCTGGTCGCGTACGCTTTATTGTCAAACTTTCCGCCGGCATGCAGGGTCGTAAAGACCAGGCGCTCCGCCGGAACTCCTTTTTCGTGCATATCCACGGGGATACCGCGGCCGTTATCCGTAACCGTTACGGAGTTATCCTCCTCCAAACGTACGGTGATCTCGGTGCAAACGCCGGCCAGATGCTCATCGACGGCATTGTCCACGATCTCGTAGATCAAATGGTTCAGACCGGATGTGGAAACACTTCCGATGTACATACCCGGACGTACGCGGACCGCTTCCAGCCCCTCTAAAACCGATATACTGCTGGCATTGTATTCGTTGTTTGCCATGTTGCCTCCCTCGCACTTTCATTCTTCACACGGTTCAAATGGAAGCCCCCTCACGGAAACTCCTGAAAACCCAACTAACATTATAACCGAAACAGGGCCTAAGGTCAAGGTCTTGTGTTTGAATCGGTCCCGATATCCCTTATCTTGTTATTTAGGGGGAAATGTCCGCAAAAATATCGCCGGGAGGGCGGCCCTTCCCGGGCTGCCCTCCCGGCGTGTATCTTCACTCATTTAATTTACTTCCAGGTCCGTCTCAGCAGTTCGGGTTCGTCCTCCAGGTGCGCGTAGTCGTTCAGGCGTTCAAGCGTGAACAGATCCTGCTCCGGGATGTAGCTGAGTTCGGTGATACTGCAGTTTTCCATGTCTTTGGCGAGGAGAGCCTTCGTGGCGAAGTCCTTTGCGAAGATGCCTGCGAGCAGGCTGCGGATGAACATACCGTGGGTCACTACGGCCACGCGCTCGTAACCTTCACTGCGCGCCTCGTCTATGATCTCGTAGATGGCCTTAATTCCACGTTTATACACGTCCCTGCCACATTCTCCGTTGGGGAAGGGTAAATCCTCGTCATAGCGCTTGTAGGCCTCCAGAAAGGCAGGAAAACGCTCGAGGTTCTCCTCGTCGCTATGGTTTTCCAGATCACCGTAGCAGATCTCGCGGATATCCTCCTTCGTGCGATAGGGAAGCTCCAGGTAGCGGTTGATGATCCCGGCGGTCTCGACCGCGCGGATCAGGTTGCTGGAGTACAGGATCTGCGGGTGGTAGCGAAGCAGGCGGCAACCAACCAGTTCGGCCTGGCGCTGCCCCTCCGGACTCAGCGGTGTATTCGAATTGACTAGGCGGTTCGCCTGTCTGCCATGTCTGATCAAATATATGTTCATGAATCTCCCCTTTTCTTCTCCCAACCGCGTTTCACAGTATGCAAAACCCGCTGCGGCGTATGACCGCAGCGGGTTTTCTTTATGAGAGTCAGGTGTTTCCCGGCTCCCACTCACTATTACAGTGACTTGAAGGTCTCTACTACGTTCTGGGTAGTGAAACCGAACTTCTCGAACAGGATCTTTGCAGGTGCGGATGCGCCGAAGCCCTTCATAGCTACGACTGCGCCGTCCAGACCTACATAACGGCCCCAACCGAAATCGGAAAGTGCCTCGATTGCAACACGCTTGCGAACGCTCTTTGGAAGAACGCTCTCCTTATACTCTGCGGACTGCTTCTCGAACAGATCCATACAAGGCATGGAAACGACACGAACGTCGATGCCATCAGCTGCAAGCTGAGCCTGTGCGTTAACAGCAAGTTCAACTTCGGAACCGCTAGCGATAAGGATACCGTCGAAGTCAGCCTTCTTAGCCTCGGAAATCACATAGCCGCCCTTCAGAGCTTCCTTAGAGGAGCCTGCCATCTGCGGCAGGTTCTGACGTGTCAGAACGAGTGCGGTCGGCATGTCTTTATTTGTAGCTGCGAAATACCAAGCTGCTGCCGTCTCAGTAGCGTCGCAAGGACGATATACTGCGAAGTTCGGCATCGCACGAAGCATAGCCAACTGCTCGATGGGCTCGTGGGTAGGGCCGTCCTCGCCAACACCGATGGAGTCGTGTGTCAGAACGTAGGTAAGCGGAACACCCATGATCGCGGAAAGACGCGCCATCGGCTTAACGTAATCGCTGAATACGAAGAATGTGGAAACGAATGCGCGAAGACCGCCGTGCAACATGATACCGTTACCGATCGCTGCCATAGCCAGCTCACGAACACCGAAGTGCAGGTTGCGTCCTGCGTAGTTCGACTTCGAGAAATCGCCGCAGTCAGCCATGTAAGTCTTCGTAGACGGAGCCAGGTCAGCTGCGCCGCCGATGAGGTTCGGCATAACTGTCTTCAGACGGTTGATCATCTTACCGGACAGGTTACGGGTAGCATCAGCCTTATCGTCGTATGCCCAGTAGCTCTCGCTGTTCATCAGTTCATCGGAAACGTCGCCCTTGTAGTACTGATCCCACATGGTCTTCATCTCCGGATATTTTGCACAGTAATCAGCGAACATAGCTTCCCATGCTGCCTGAGCCTTAGCGCCCTTCTGTGCCTTTTCCTTGTAGTTTGCATATACTTCATCGGGAACGAAGAACGGCTCCTGAGACGGCCATCCGAGGTTCTCCTTCAGAGCGGCTACGTTATCCACGCCGAGAGGCTCGCCGTGTGCGCTGGCCTTACCCTGCTTCGCCGGGCAGCCATAACCGATCTGAGTCTTTACGATGATGAAGGAAGGCTTGGTCTTCTCAGCCTTTGCAGCCTCGATCGCCTTACCGATCTCCTCGAGGTTGTTTCCGTCCTCAACGGTGAGGGTCTGGAAACCGAATGCCTGCATACGCATCTCAACGTTCTCAGTGAATGCGATGTCGGTGGAGCCTTCGATCGAGATCTTGTTGGAGTCGTACAGAACGATCAACTTAGAGAGGCCCAGTGTTCCCGCAAGGGAGAATGCTTCGGAGGAGATACCCTCCATCATGCAGCCGTCGCCGCCGAGAACGAAGGTGTAGTGATCTACGACCGGGAAGTTCTCCTTGTTGAAGGTTGCTGCAAGATGTGCCTCAGCGATCGCCATACCGACTGCCATACCCATACCAGCGCCCAGAGGGCCGGTCGTTGCTTCAACGCCACGGGTATGCTTATACTCCGGATGTCCCGGGGTCAGAGAGCCGTCCTGACGGAACTGCTTGAGATCCTCAACGGTCAGGCCGTAGCCGAACAGATGAAGAAGTGAATACAAAAGAGTCGAACCATGTCCGCCGGACAGGATGAAACGGTCGCGGTTAGCCCACTCGGTATCAGCCGGGTTGTGGTTCATATGATTTGCCCAAAGCTCGTAAGCCATGGCAGCGGAGCCGAGCGGAAGTCCCGGGTGACCGGAATTTGCCTTCTGGACCGCATCAGCGGCAAGCACACGGATGGCGTTTACCGACTGCATTTCGATATTGCTCATGTTAATGTCCTCCTGGTAATCTATCGGTCAATTATTCACCGAATACGGCAATGTAGTCCTTCTTGAACTTCTCGATGCCCTGTGTGGTCAGCGGGTGATTGATCATCTGCATCAGTACGTTGTAAGGTACGGTTGCGATGTCAGCGCCTGCAGCTGCGCAGTCGATAACGTGGATCGGGTTACGAACGCTTGCAGCGATGATCTCGGTCTCGATGCCGTGCAATGCGAAGATGTCGGCGATGGACTGGATCAGATCGATACCGGGCATGGAGATGTCATCCAGACGACCCAGGAACGGGGAAACATAGGTAGCGCCTGCTCTTGCAGCGAGGAGAGCCTGAGCTGCGGAGAAGATCAGGGTAACGTTGGTCTTGATACCCATCTGCTTGCAGGCCTTAGTAGCCTTCAGACCTTCAGCGGTCATCGGGATCTTAACGACCATATTCGGGTGGATGGCAGCGATCGCCTTAGCCTCTTCGATCATGGTCTCGGCGTCTACGGTGGTAGCCTTTACTTCGCCGCTGATAGGACCGTCAACGATGGTGGTGATCTCCTTGATAACCTCGTTAAAATCTCTGCCTTCCTTTGCGATCAGAGAAGGGTTCGTGGTAACACCACAGATGATGCCCATGTCATTGGCTTTACGGATCGCTTCAACGTCCGCTGTGTCGATAAAAAACTTCATAAATTTACCTCCGGTAAAACTTTAAATTTTTGATTTTCGATCGGAGCAGATCGGGCATAAGAGAGCCCCGGGCCTCCGAGCGACATTACTACTATTGTATCGTTTTTTTGCTGTTCTTGCAAGTCAAAATTGGCGTTTTTTCGGTCAATTCTTTTTCTCCTGACCGTAGTATGCGTTCGGGCCGTGCTTACGCAGGAAATGCTTCGCGATGATGTACTGCCCTGCCGGCTGCATGTTCGGATTGATCGCCAGAGCCTGCGCAGCCATCATGGCCACCTGCTCCAGGACTGCCGAATTATACACCGCCGCTTCGGGAGTCTTACCCCAGGTGAACGGTCCGTGGCTCTTACACAGCACGCCCGGTGTGTGCATCGGGTTGCGATCGGCAAATGCTTCTTTGATCACGGTCGCGGTGTGGAATTCGTACGCTTCGTTGATCTCCTCTTCGGTAAGATCGCGTGTGCAAGGGATCTCGCCGTAGAAGTAGTCCGCGTGCGTGGTTCCGTACGCAGGGATGCCCTTACCTGCCTGCGCCCATGAAACGGCCCACGGGGAATGCGTGTGCACCACGCCGCCGATCTCCGGCCATGCGCGGTACAGCTCCAGGTGGGTCGGGGTGTCCGATGAAGGGCGCAGATCGCCCTCCACCACCTCACCGGTCTCCAGGCTCAAAACGACCATGTCCTCCGGTTTCATCGTCTCATAAGGCACGCCGCTCGGTTTGATCACGACCAGGCCCTTCTCGCGGTCAATGCCGCTCACATTGCCCCAGGTGTAGATCGCCAGCTTGCGGTTAAAAAGTTCCATATTCGCCTCGTAAACGCGGCGCTTTAATTCATCCAACATTCTCATTCACTCCTTATGCAAGTGCGTATTTTTACTGCGCATTGTCCTGCGGGATCTCCTCGCGGATCTCCTTCGTCTCGATCTCCTTCGTGATCGCTGCGATGAACTCATCCAGAGGCTTCACACCCTCGTCGCCTGCGAAACGGCTGCGGACCGCAACGGTGCCGTCCTCGGACTCCTTCTGGCCCACAACGAGCATGTAAGGGATCTTATCCAGACGTGCCTCACGGATCTTGTAGCCGATCTTCTCGGAACGGTGGTCAACGGTGCAGTCAACGTGTGCCTTCTTCAGCTTTGCAGCTACCTCGAAAGCGTAGTCCTCAAATTTATCGGAGATGGGCAGCACGCGAACCTGCTCCGCGCACATCCAGGTCGGGAACTTACCTGCATAGTGCTCGATGAGCCATGCCAGCGTTCTCTCGTAGCAACCCAGGGAGGTTCTGTGAACGACCCAGGGACGTACCTTCTCGCCCTTCTCGTCGATGTAGTACATGCCGAACTTCTCGGCAGCGGCGCAGTCGAGCTGCACCGTGATCATGGTGTCTTCTTTTCCGTAAACGTTCTTCGCCTGGATATCGATCTTCGGGCCGTAGAAGGCTGCCTCGCCCTCTGCCTCGGTGAAGGAGATGCCCTTCTTGATCATAACGTCACGCAGGTACTTCTGCGTATTCTCCCAGTACGCGTCGTCGCCCAGGTACTTCTCGCGGTTCACCGGATCCCATTTGGACAGGCGGTAGCTTACGTCACCTTCCAGACCCAGGGTCTTCAGCACGTAGTCGATACGGTCAACAACGTTGTTGAGCTCGACTTCTGCCTGATCAGGGCGGATAATGAGGTGCGCTTCGGTGATCGTGAACTGGCGAACACGGGTCAGACCGTGCATCTCACCGGAATCCTCGTTACGGAACAGGGTCGATGTCTCGGCCATGCGCACGGGCATATCACGGTAGGAATGCTGCTCGTTCATGAATACGTTGTACTGGAACGGGCAGGTCATGGGACGCAGAGCCATCAGTTCCTTACTCTCATCGTCCTTATTCAGGATGAACATGCCGTCCATGTAGTGATCCCAGTGACCGGAGATCTTGTAGAGGTCGGATTTCGCCATGAGCGGTGTACGTGTTCTCACATAGCCCCATTCATTGTCCTCCATATCCTCGATCCAACGCTGCAACTTCATCAGCATCTTGGTTCCCTTCGGTGTGAAGAGCGGCAGGCCCTGGCCGATCACGTCAACGGTCAGGAAAAGCTTCATCTCACGGCCCAGACGGTTGTGGTCACGCATCTTAGCGTCTTCCAGTTTCGCCAAGTGAGCAGCAAGTTCGTCCTTACCGAAGAATGCGGTACCGTAGATACGCTGCAGACGCGCGCGGTTCGAATCGCCACGCCAATATGCCATGGAAGAACTGAGGAGTTTGAACGCCTTGATGTTCTTCGTGCTCTGCAGATGCGGGCCTGCGCAAAGATCTACGAAGCCGCCCTGATCGTAGAAACTGATCTCGGCGTCTTCCGGCAGATCCTGGATGAGCTCTACCTTAAACGGCTGGCCCTTCTCCTCGAAGTATTTGATCGCCTCGGCTCTGGGCATGGTGAAGCGTGTCAGCTCGTGGCCTTCCTTAATGATCTTCTTCATCTCGTCTTCGATGCGGTCCAGGTCCTCACGTGAGAACGGATCGGATTCGAAATCGTAGTAGAAACCATCCTCGATGGAAGGACCAATGGTAACCTTCGCATTCGGGTACAGGCGCAGAACTGCCTCTGCCATGATGTGGGATGTCGTGTGACGTAATACGGAGAGTGCTCTCGGGTCAGACGATGTCACGATGTTCAGTGTGCAATCCTCCGACAGGACCGTACGCAGGTCAACGATCTCACCGTTCACCTCGCCGGCGCAAGTATTGCGCGCCAGGCCCTCGCTGATGTCCTTCGCGATGTCGATGACCGACATCGGCTGCGCGTATTCACGCACCGAACCGTCTTTTAATGTAATCTTCATAAGTTACTCCTTTCACAGTCTTCTGTGTTTCGTCTGTTTGGTCTTCTCGTTTTGGCTCTTTGGCTCGTCGCCTGGATGTGTAGGCGATCGCTAACGCGATCTCCCCCATAATCTCAGGGCTCCGCCCTTCGATGATGGGCGGTCGCCAAGGTACCTGCCCTTTGTGCTAGCACACGGCAGGTACTTTGGCTCGTCGCCTACACAAAAAGAGGCGCCCCTTTTGACGCTCTGCCTCTCGGCGAGTTCAAAAGGGACGCTTCCGCGCGGTTCCACCCTGCTTTCCCTGCGCAAACATAGTATGCGCAAAGACAACTTTGTTAGACTTTAACGGTGTCACCGGCTCGTATTAAGAGCTCTCAGGGGTGGTCTTCTCCGACCGGCTCAGGATGCGCTCACAGCAAATGCGCCTCTCTCTGGACATGAGTCTCTGACCGGATACTGTCCCCGTCAACGATTTATTTTATTCCTTAGGTTTCAGTTTAGCACGTTTCAGGAAAAAGTCAACACATATTTTACTGTTTTCCTCTGCGGAGCAGTTTCGCGCAAACGATGAAAAATACTACGGACAATGCCAGCAACAACCAGATCGTGAAGCCCACGACCGTATAGACGTCCGACTTGATCAGGTTGGAGCGCAGGCGGTAGATAAGATACAGCGGCGCGCCGGCCAGAAGGAAGGACAGGATCTGTAGCAAAAGTTTCGCGATGTAGACCCGGAATATGCAGTTCAAGGCAAAACCGCAAAGACTGGTGTAGACATAGTAAACCAGCATCATCAGGAAACACAGCAGGCTAAGGCCGAGATTGCCCGAGATCAGATACAAGAGCACCGGGATCGGGGACAGATCTACCAGGCCTTCGATAATGTAGGCCGCATAACTCCAAAGCAGGATGGAGGGCATGGACTCCGGGATCATGTAAATGAAATTGACGTTCATATCGAGTTGCAACGGGTTCGAACGGGAACGGAAGAACAGAATGATCGCAAAGACCAGGATCGCCAGAAGAAAGACGATCATGTCATACTTACCGATCTCAGCGGCATCGATCTCAGCTCTGGGCTTCTGCCATGTGTAATAAATGATACCCGCCGTGATCAGATTAAAGATCAGGGAACCGGCGAGCAAACCTTTCAGTCGGCTCTGGCGCATGCGGTTTCGGATATTCTTAGTAAAGAACGCCTTCGCACCGGGCGAGCGATCGAACGAGATATGCTTATCGCGGATCTTATTGGCCTTCTTTTCGATGCTTTCCTTGCTACGCAGGCTGGAGTTGGTAAGGCCTTTTTTCTTATCCTTCATGCGCTCCAGAGTCTGCTGCTGCACCATGGCGAAATCCAAAGAATCCTCGTAGAAATCCACTTCTCTGCTGAAGATCCACTTCACAAGCAGGATGCAGAACAAAACGGACAACATGAAGAATAGCAGCGCCCAAAGGTATTCTCCCTGAATGATAGAAGAAAAGCAGGTCTTCATCCAGCCCACAAAGGGGATCAGGCGCGAACCGATACTCGTGCCAATAAGTGTAAGCGATTTGTATAGACCGATCTTAAGAACAAACGTCAGGAACAGGAAGATCAGGATCGGAAGGGCTCCGATGACCAAAACGATCTTCGATACCATGGGGCGGATCTTCGGATGATCATAAAACAGCAGATACGACGCCAGGCTCACGAAGTTGTTCATGATCGCAAGCGCGAAGTATGCGAAGAAACAGAGCACGAAACTTAAAGGGGACAGCATCCCATTACCCACCAGGTTCGGATACTGATAGAGCAGACAGGCCGTACCCAGAAGCGCCATACCGACCTGCGCGATCATCTTAAACGAAAGGACCGCCTGGGGCTTATGCGGGGATGGAAACAGGAAATTTACGTCTGCCATCGAGAAGAAATTCGCTCCGCTTTTGGCTCCGGTGGCAAACGAAAGGCCGACCACCAGGATGACGATCATAAAGCAGACCGCCTCGATCACGATCGGGGCCACGCTGTGGACCTGTCCGAAGTCATCGCCGATAAACTGTCCGTCTTCCGTATTATAAATTTTATTCGCCTCTGCATACTCGGGGATCACATCGTATTTTTTCTGATCTTCTTCGGTGATCTCCGTCTGCTCCTCTGCTTCTTTTTTCGACACATAATTCGTAAAAACGATGAATCCGACGAAGAACAGGATAATGCATATAAACATGATCTTATGGCGCTTGAAGGAGTTCAGAAACGTTCGCTTCATGTACCATAAGGCTAATTGGATCATTTGCATGTTCAATCCTCCTCCGTCAGGCTGTACATATCACTCTCGGATATGCCTTCCGTAAGAGCGAAGAACTCTTCCTCCAGCGTGCGGCCCTGCCGCTCCAGTTCCTCACGGACCACATTGCCCAGAATCTTACCCTTCTGCATGATAACGGCGTGGTCCCACAAACGGTCCATGCTGTCAATGATGTGGGTGGACACCAGCAGGGTCTGCCCGTTTCTCTTCATCTCTCCCATCAGGATTTTCAGTTCCTTAATGGCATGCGGATCCAGGCCGATCATCGGCTCGTCCATCAGCATCAGTTTCGGTTGGGGTAGCAAAGCGCAGCACAGCGACAGCTTCTGGGACATGCCCTTCGACAACTCGTCGCCGAATTTATAACGTTTGTCATCCAGTTCAAAACGCTCCAGCAGTTCGTTCATGAACGGACGGTAATTCTCGAGACGGTACGCGCGAGCCACGAATTCCATGTGTTCTTCGACCGTCAGGTTCGGGTAAAGCGAGGGGATCTCCGGCATGTACCCGAGCACTCTCTTCGCTTCGATGCTCTTATTCGGATGTCCCTCCACAGTAATCTCACCCGAATAACGAAGGAAGCCGATGATGCTCTTCATGATGGTACTTTTGCCGGCGCCGTTCGGGCCCAAAAGCACGGTTACGGAGCCTGCGGGCAATGTAAACGAGACATTGTCGCATGCCAATTCATTTTTGTACTTTTTGGTCACATTTTCCACGGATAAAATCGTTTTATTATCCCACTCACTCATTTTCTTTTCCTCTTTTCCCTGTTGTTTTTCCAACACTGGGTAGAGTATATCATAGAGGATCAACTCTTTTTTTACTTATTTCTTACATTTCTCTGAACATCCGACTTGACACCTTCCGAGAAAAGTTTGAAAATGTTTTTAAGGATCCGGTAGGAAAATAAAACCTCCCCTCGTTTCCAAAGAAACAAAACAAATTCGAGGAGGATGTACTATGAAAAAAGCCATTCCATCAAACCATAAGCGAGTCACTTCCCTGCTGCTGGCAGGCGTGATGACCTGCACGCTCCCGCTCACGGGATGCACAAATACAAAGCAACCAGCTGCCGAGCCGACGCAGGGAACACCCGCTACAACGGCAGCCGAGCCCCTCACCAAGACCACCGAGCCGGTAGTCCGGACGACGGATCCTGAGCCGACCGAGGCTCCCACAACGCAGGCTCCGTCCACGGAAGTCCCGACCGACCCGGAAGTCCGCAAGAACATTTCACTAAACGATCAGTACAACACATTTGCCCTGGAGGTTCTGAAGCGCACGGCCGATTCTACCGAGGACAATGTCATGGTCTCCCCGCTCTCGCTGATGCTGGCCCTGTCCATGACGGCAAACGGCGCCAACGGCGATACCGCGAAGGAAATGCTGTCCGTTCTCGGCGGCGACCTGACGATGGAGGAACTCAACCAGTTGCTGGATGCCTATTCAGCCTCTCTCCCCTCTACGGCGGAGGCGAAATTCTCCATCGCAAACTCGATCTGGTATAAGGATCACCCCGATGTTGTCATCCGTGAGGATTTCCTGAGCAAGAACCAGAGATACTACAGCGCGGACATCTTCCCTGCTCCCTTCGACGGCAGCACGATCGATGCGATCAACAACTGGGTGAAGGGAAAGACCGACGGCATGATCGATAAGCTCGTTAATGAACTGACTCCCGATGCCCGCATGGTCCTGGTGAACGCCATTTTATTTGACGGCCAGTGGGAAGAACAATATTATGAAAACCAGATCAACCGGCTTACGTTCACGGATGCACGCGGAAACAGCAAGACTGTAGAGCAGATGTGTTCGGAAGAAAACTACTACCTGTCCGGCAAAAACTGCACCGGATTTATGAAGCCTTATAAAGGCGGCAAATATGCTTTCGTGGGCCTGCTGCCCGATGCGGAGACCACACCGGAAAAACTGATCTCGAACATGACGGCAGAGAGTCTGAAAGACCTTCTTGCAAATGCACGGCGCCGTGAGGTCAATGTACGAATTCCGAAGTTCACCTTCGATTACAGTACTTCAATGAAAGAGTTCTTGCAGAAAATGGGAATGAACCTGGCATTTGATAAGGATTGGGCTGATTTCTCCAAAATGTCCGAAAAAGAACGATTGTTCATCTCCGACGTCATCCACAAAACACGTGTGGAGGTTACGGAAAAAGGTACACGTGCCGCAGCCGCGACCGCAGTGATCATGGACGCAGTCAGCTGTGTAATGCCGGAGGAGCCTCTCAACGTATTCTTGGACCGCCCGTTCGTATTCATGATCGTGGATACCGAACAGAACCTGCCGATCTTCATCGGCCGCGTAAACTCGATCGAGGAGGAATGATATCATGAAAAAGAATAAGACCAGACTATGTTCGCTGACATTGTCCGCCCTGATGCTGGCGGGCTGTAGCAATCCTAATACACCCGCAAATAAGGAAACGCCCGCGCCGGCCACGACTGCCGAGCCGACCACGGCTGAACCCGCGACGAAGGCGCCCCAGCCGTTAGTGGAAGTAACCGAGCCGGCAAAGGCAGCGCCCACGCCCACAGATCCGACCACGGTCGAACCTTCCGATCCGGGAAGTTGCAAAGAGGTTTCCCTGAACTATCAGTATGACCACTTCACTCTGGAAGCCCTGAAGCGCGCACTCGCAGAGGAAGATAAAAACGTTATGGTCTCCCCGCTCTCGCTGATGCTAGCCCTGTCCATGACGGCGAACGGCGCCGCGGGCAATACCGCGCAGGAGATGCTGTCCGTCCTCGGCGGCGGCATGACGATGGATCAGTTGAACTACGTGCTGAACCAATATACGTCCGCGCTTCCGTCGTCCAACGAAGCGCTACTCTCCATCGCGAACTCCATCTGGTATAGAGATACGCCTGAGTTTGCCATCCGTGAGGATTTCCTGAGTAAGACGCAGAAATACTACAGCGCAGACATTTTCCCCTCTGCATTTGATAACGATGCCCTGACGAAGATCAACAACTGGGTCAGCGCCAAGACCGACGGCATGATCGATAAGATCCTGGACAAACTGACACCGGAGATGCGCATGATCCTGATCAATGCGATCCTCTTCGACGGAAAGTGGGCCGAGGAATACTACGATGACGACATCCATGTGCGTCCGTTCACAAACGCCGCCGGCGAGAAAAAAGATGTCGAGATGATGTACTCCGAGGAAAACTGCTATCTTTCCAACGATAAGTGCACCGGTTTCATGAAGTATTACAAAGGCAGCAAGTATGCTTTTGTCGGTCTGCTCCCGAACGAGGGCACACCGGATCAGCTGATCGCCGCGATGACCGCAAACGATCTTCTGGGCCTGTTTAAGGATCCGGTACATCAGAAGGTGAGCGTTCTGCTCCCGAAGTTCACGTTCGACTACTCCAAGTCCATGAGCGACATTCTGAAGTCCATGGGCATGAAGGAAGCTTTCGACGATACGAAGGCTGATTTCTCGAACCTTTCCCAGACCCCGCTCTTCATCTCCGACGTGATCCACAAGACCCGCGTCGAGGTGACGGAAAAAGGTACCCGTGCAGCAGCCGTAACTGCTGTCATTGTCGCTGAAAACGCTTGTGAACCCGAGATCATCAAGAGTGTTTATCTGGACCGTCCGTTCGTTTTCATGATCGTGGACACCGAACAGAACCTGCCGATCTTCATTGGCCGTGTAAACGATCTCGAAGCAGCTGGGACCGGTTCGGTCGGCGCCCCTGCCCCTGAATCAAGAGCTCCTGAGTTATACCCTTCCATCGATCTCTCCGAGTTCGAAAACGATGCTCTCCTGCTCGATATCCTCGAAGGTCGCGAGGTCCCGAGACTGGTTGAATACGGATGCGGCGGCGAGGCCGGTTATTCCCTCTGCGCCTCTGACGAACGCGCGATCATCGAAGAATTCATCGAAACGCTCCGCGAGATCAACATCGAGGATTGCATTTCCGAGACCGAGCAGATCCACTATTATGATGACGCTTCTTCCGATGTGATCTTCACGCTTTCCGACGGACGTAAGGCCCAGGTCAGCTTCGACAACCTCGAATATATGTATGTGGGCAATACGACCTACAAGATCAGCAGATCCGTCCGGCTTTCCAACATCTGCGAGATCATGCCGTACATTCCTTACCTCGCCGAGATCGAGGATGGCTATGTTGCAGTGCTGCATGGCGGTGTCGGCGAGCGGACCTACGAAACCTACGTTTATAAGACCGAAAACGGCTATAGATACTTCAACGTGACTTCTACCACCGTTTCGTGGGGAGCCACGGAGTGGTCACACAAAGTCAATGATTACGGATATACCGACTCGAAGGAAGAGATCGTCCGCAGGGCAAAGGCACATGGTGCCGACCAGTTCGTGACTTACGGCAATGATACAACGCCTTACCCGATCGAAGATTTCCTGAATTCCAAGGAGGGATGATATTATGAAACGCAAAGGCATGAAACTATGTACGCTGGCTCTGTCAACGGCTCTGCTGGCGACCGGATGCAGTAACCCTGCGCAGCCCGGAACCACGACGGTCGCACCGGAAGCGACGACGGCCGCACCGGAAGCAACGACCACCGCGCCGGAGACAACAACAGCTGCTCCCGAGGCAACTACGGCCTCACCCGAGACCACGACAGCGCCTGAGACCCAGGCGACCGAACCGGAGACGACGACCGTACCCGAAACCGAACGCCCTGTCAACAATGACGAGCTCTATACCGAGACTGTGAAAAACACATCATTTCCCGTGTTCTGCGGTCAAAATGCTTTTTACGGGACCGATATGTGGAACTGCCTGCGTGATGGTTATAAATCAGCGCTCGACGTGAAACCCGGAACCATGCTGGAAGTGACCGGAGATGTCACCTATCTGTCCGGCGGGATCGCCGGGTACTCCCATGAGCCGCAGATCGACCGTCTCGAGAGTGAAACCATGATCGATTATGACATTGCCATCCAAAAGTATAAGATCCCGAATCTCGGCGAGAACGAGTACGCTTCCATCCACTACCTGGGGTTGAATGAAAAAACGTATCTGATCGTCCGGGAAACCGACGGTTTCGGTATCTACCGGGCGGGATCCTTCTGTGGAACTCTCCCCTTTGCCGACAAGACCACGCAGATGCCTTCTCGTGAAGATGTCGTGGCTTTTCTCGATCCTGGTCCCAACGCTAACACGCAGGCCCAGGAGCTGACCGAGGGGCTCACGGATGAGGCCTACGCTCCCGGAAACCGGGTTTCGGCGGAGTTCATTGACAGTTATAAGGACTTCACGGCGCGCCTGTCGAAGGTGATGCTGGAGGCCTCTGAGGGCGATAAAAACTTCCTCGTATCTCCGCTCTCCGTTATGACCTGCTTTACCATGGCTACGAACGGCGCGGCCAATGAAACGCTGAAGCAGATGGAGCAGGCGCAGTGCAGCGACCTTACGATCGACGAGATCGACCCGAATCTGTCCGCGTATCTGAAGTACCTTTCCGAAAAGGCTCCTAAGACATTTTCCACGGCAAATTCGCTCTGGCTCAATGAAAACTTCTCGATGTCCGAACGCATCCGCGACGACTTCTTGAAAAAGAGCATCAACTACTTCGACGCAGCCGTCTACAAGACCATTTTTGATGAAAAGGCTCTGACCGACATCAACAACTGGGTCAGCGATAAGACAAATAAGATGATCCCGAAGATCCTGGATGATCTCTCACCGGACTCTGCGATGATCCTGCTCAATGCGCTGTATTTCGACGCATCCTGGCGGGAACCGTTCTTCACTTCCAACACGAAGGAAGCGACATTTACCGCTGCCGACGGTAAGGAAGAAACCGCGCAGATGATGGCCGGAACCGCCGAGTACTACGTAAGCGGCGACAACTTCACGGGCTTCATGAAGGAATACCGTGACACGCCGTTCGTATTTGCCGCTCTCCTGCCGAACGAAGGTATGACAGCCGACGCGCTTTTGAAGAGCCTGTCCGGCACCGACTACACCGCATTTTACAAAAATGCTTCTAAGGAACAGGTCTCCGTGAACCTCCCGAAGTTTGAATTTGACGCGGATTACCTCCTGAACAATAGCATGCAGGCACTCGGTATGACCGACGCCTTCGACCAGGTAAAAGCGGACTTCTCCGGCATGACCGGTGACACTTCCCTGTACATCGGCCAGGCGATCCACAAGACGCGCATCGAGGTTACCGAAGGCGGTACCCGCGCAGCAGCCGTAACCGCGATCGACATGCGTCTGAAAGCCGTAATGATCCAGCAAAGAGTCGTTTTAGACCGTCCGTTCGTATTCATGATCCTGGATACGACGCAAGGCCTCCCGATCTTCGTCGGAACGGTCAATCATATTCGTTGACGGTCATAGAATTCCCTCCAAAAAGATCTGCCGCACTCCCTTCATGCGGCAACACAAAAGCCCCCGCCACAACGGCGGGGGCTTTTGCGCTCCGAACGGCGCAGAAAAAATAATCGTTCGGTACTGTACGGCATTTCCCGTATTTTTATACAATGATAACATCTTTCATTTGTGCATCAAAAAATGTAATAAGGGAGTGATGTACTATGTACTACGAGCCTAGAAACGCTGTTGCAGCAGACTGCGTTCTTCAGGCCCTACAGGCACAATTGGAACAAAGCCGGATGCGGCAACGCATGCGGAAAGAAACCGGGCAGGCGATCCGAAGTCCGGATGCCCTGCCGATCCCGGACACACCGGGAAGTCGCGTCGCTTATCTGCGGAAACAACGGAAGATCACGCAGAAAGCATTGGCCGAAGCTGTCGGGATCACATCCTCGACACTGTCCAAATATGAGACCGGAAGCTGCCCGTTCCGTACGGACCTGCTCATCCGGTTCGCAAGAGAACTTGCGACCACCACCGATTTTCTTCTCTGTCTGACCGAAAGAGCCAACGCGTCAGAACCGGAGAGTCCCCTGATCCCCCTCAAAACCGAACCGGAAAATATCATAAGAGAAAGCGAATGCGAGCAACCGGAATACCGGCTCCTCGCACTGTTTCGTACGCTTTCCGAGCACCATCAACGGTTGCTCATCGATATGGTCCGACTGTTTTGCAAACAGGTGGAAGAAGATCCGGAACGTTTTCCGGAAGTCGTGTTTTACCAAATGCGGTAGTTGCCGCTGAGTGCCAAAAAGGCAAACAGGAAGAGGCAGTTATCGTAGTAGCGGCGAACGCCGTCGCGAAGCTCCATGTTCCAGAACTTCATGACCCACGTCTTCTGCAGCTCGCCGGTCGTCGCGAGCGCGCCCTGCGCCGTCGTTGCCATCAGGCCCACCGGATGCAGCACGCCCTTTTCGACGAATTCACCGTCGACCTTGTAGATGCCGATCGCGTCTTCCTTCTCCTTCTCGAGAATGAATTCCTGCTGACGGCGCACAGCGTCGACCTGACCGACGTCGATGCCGAACCACTCGTAATCGAGGGCAATGTTTGCCACGGTGCGGTAGGAATCGCTGTAGAAATAATCGTGGTGGAAGTTCGTCCAACGCAATGAGCGCGACATCGGGCTGCCGTCGAACTCACCGTACTCCGGATTGAGTCCGGTCACGGGGTGGCAGGCTTTCGCCAAATACTCACGGCTGGCACGGGCCGCTTCCTTGAAAAAGGGGCGGTCCTCTTCGTATGCCCAAAGCGCGAACAACTCATAAAAATGCGGCAAATGATAGGACGCATCCGTGAAGTCGCTGCCCGGGACGAACAGGATGTAGTGGTTGTCGTTATTAAACATCGGCGCGCCTACGCGCTCGCTGCTGCCTTTATGCACCATCGTACTTAAGATCTCTTTTGCCTCGTGCGAATAGTTGAAGATGCCCTCGCCGTCGCCCCAGCGGTGCGACGCAAACAAAAGGCTCATCGCGAAGAACTCCTCGCCGTCCGGCGCCGGTCCGTTGGCATTTCTCGTGCCATTGGTCTGGCAGGACCATGCGTAATAACCCTCGTTAAAACCATCCTCCATGTACATGTAGGTCTTCGCCCACTTCCAGATGCGGTCGAACTCTTCCTTCATGTTCATCTGGACGCAATACATCATACCGTAGCTCATACCCTCGGTACGCGCGTCGTTGTTGCCGGTATCCTCCAGGTAGCCCATGTCCTCACCCACCGGGTGGAAGATACGCTCCTCCTCGCTTCCGTAGAAAAACGTCTCGAAGATCCTCTTTAACTTTTTGTCGATCTCCTCCTGGGGAATGCCGTACTCGGCGAATAAATTCGTATAATTGCCCGTTTCAAATGCTTTCATGTGTAAACCTCCTTCGCATTTCGTGTTGTTTCAGTTCTAATCGGTATTATATCATGCTTCTCCTCCCATAACCACCCTTTGTTTGTCACTCTTTAGTCAAATCCTGCCATATAGGTTGAAACTATGGCCTGTAATAAAGAGTATGTTTTGGATTTTCCGCGCATTTTCCGCTATACTTATAGTCGAAGAGCCGTCGTAGGGCGGCCTGATCAGAAATGAGGACACCATATGAAGACCAGTGAACTGTTTAAAGAACGCAAAGTTTTTTCCCTCGAGATCTTCCCGCCGAAGCCGGACGCTCCCGAGGACACCATATATAAGACACTCGACGGACTGTCCTTCGTGAAGCCCGATTTTATCAGCGTGACCTACGGTGCGGCCGGGGGCAATAACTGCGGTAAGACGGTCCAGATCGCATCGGACGTCAAGCATCGCTATGGCATCGAGAGCGTAGCCCACCTGCCCGGCATCAACCTGACCCGTGAGGACGCGCGCATGATCCTGGAAGGCCTGAAGGCTCAGGGCATCGAAAACATCCTGGCGCTGCGCGGTGACGTTCCGGAGGGCGAGGCACCTCGCGGCGAATTCAAACACGCCGACGAGCTGATCACCTTCATCCGCGAACACGGAGACTTCGACATCATCGCTGCCTGCTACCCCGAAGGTCACATCGAGGCGCCCACCATGGTAGACGACATTCACCACCTGAAGCATAAGGTGGATGCAGGTGCAAATCACCTGATCACCCAGCTCTTCCTCGATAACCGCCACTTCTTCAACTTCCGTGAGCGTGCGGCCATCGCAGGCATTAACGTTCCCATCGAGGCCGGCATCATGCCCGTCACGAATAAAAAGCAGATCGAGCGCATGGTAAAACTCTGCGGCGTCGAACTTCCCGATAAGTTCGTGAAGATGATCAACCGCTACGAGAACAACCCCGTCGCGCTCCGCGATGCAGGCATCGCCTACGCTATAGACCAGATCGTCGATCTGATCAGCCAGGATGTCGACGGCATCCACCTCTACACCATGAACTCCCCGCTCGTGGCCCAGCGTATCCACGAAGCAGTGTATAATCTGATCACAGCATAACACAAGCCGGGCGGCAAACCGCCCGGCTCATTTTATAGAGAGGATTCCCCCTAATCTTTCTTTTTCCAAAAGAGGTCCGCCCAGCGCCTCCAGAAACCGTCCTTGGCGCGTTTGCTCACGGGCTCTTTTGTGTTCGTTATGTAGTCCCTGAAGTCGAAGTTCGCATGTACCTCCTCGTCGGGGTAGATGGGACGGTCCAGGGCCCGCTGGTGCTTATTCTCCCCGGTCAGATCCTTCAGCGCCTCGGAGATCCAGTAACGGCCGTCGATCGGACGCGGGAAATGCCCCGGGGCGCCGAACCATTTCGCGAAATCCGCGCCCGTGACCGTAGACGCGACGATGCAGACCATACACCACCGGTTTGGCTTTTTATCGCCGAGATACGGCGGTTTATTCATGTATTCTTCGATGTATTCCTCGGCAGAAGCATAGTTCACCATCTCGGGAAAACCATCCGCCCAGTCGTGTTGCAGACCAAAGCGGCGGATATTCATATCGTGCTCGTTATAGTATTCCTTATCATGCAGGATATAGGCCCATTGAAGGATTCCCTCGTGCGCCAAGGCAGCCCGGATAAAAGCCTCCGTGTCGTCGCCTCGGTCGCCATCTTTGATACTCAGATAAAAACCTTTTTCCTTCGCCATAGCATTTCTACCCCGGATCAGTCTTCCATTGTCCGTCAGATAACGTCCGTCACTCAGATACTACGTTTTAAGTCCTAATAATACAATTAGATTATGCCCGTAATCCTTGTTTTTGGATTACTGCTTTCAATTCCTCGATATACTGCGTCGCGAAGCTGCCTAACAGGCTCTTTTCGTGTTTGATGTAGCCGATCCACATCTCCTCGTCGCACTCGAGCGGGCGGGAAATGATCCTCTCGCCGTTTAAGTCGCTCGAAAGAACGCCGCTGGAGATCGTGTAGCCGCCCAGGCCGATGACTAGGTTAAAGAGGGTCGCACGGTCGCTGACGTGGATGTGCTTGCTGTGCGGTACCTGGCTCATCAGCTCCTCCGAATAGTAGACGGAGTTGCATTCGCCCTGCTCGAACGAAAGGATCGGGTAGGGTTCGAGGTCGTCCATGGTCACACTCTCTTTCGCCGCCAGCGGGTGATTGACCGAAATGAAAACATGCGGCTTCGCAGTGAATAGCGGAATGAACTCCAGCTGCCCCTCACGCAGGCGCTTCAGGATGACCTTTTCATTGAACGAGCTCAGGTAGAGCAGGCCGATCTCGCTGCGGAATTCAGCCACGTCCTCGATGATCCTCGCCGTCTGCGTCTCACGAAGCGCGAACTCGTACTCTGGGATGTTCATGCGCGAGATCAGGCTGACGAAAGCATCGACCGCAAACGAATAGTGCTGGGTCGAGACTGAGCACAGCATCTTCGCGGGGCCGCGGTCCTTATAGCGCTGGTCGAGCAGGTTGCTCTGCTCCACGACCGGGCGCACGAAGGATAACAGCTCGGTTCCGTCGGTCGTGAGCTGCATGCCCTTCGGGGTGCGGTGGAAGATCTCGATGTTCATCTCCTTCTCTACTTCACGCACGGCCGCCGAAAGTGACGGCTGGGAAATGAACAGTTCTTTTGCTGCTTCGGAGATGGAACCGCAACGTACCACCTCAAGCAGGTATTTCATTTGTTGTAACGTCATGGTTACTCCCCCAGTCAGCTATTGATATTATTTGCCTTCGTAGATGATCACGCTGTCCACATCGGTGCCCTCGAGCTTCTTTCTGCCCTCCAGGCCCGCTAATTCCATCAGGAAGACGCATTTCACTACGGAGCCGCCCATTTCCTCAATGAGGTCGATAATGGCCTTTGTCGTGCCTCCGGTAGCGATCAGATCGTCGATCACGACCACCTTCTGGCCGGGCTTAATGGAATCCGCGTGCATCTCGATGGTGCCCTTTCCGTATTCCAGTTCGTATTCCTTCGATACCACCGCGCGAGGAAGCTTTCCGGGCTTACGCACCAGAATGAACGGCTTATGCAATTCATATGCGACCGGCATGCCGAAGATAAAGCCGCGGGACTCCGGTCCCACTACGACATCAAAATCCACGCCCTTCAGAAGATCCAGGATGCCGTCGATGGCCAGTTTCAGGCCGTCAGCGTCCGCCAGGATCGACGTAACGTCACGGAACATAATGCCGGGCTCCGGGAAATCCGGGATGGTAAGCACATAATCTTCTACTTTCTTTACCTTCTTCATGAGAAATACTCCTTCCATTGATCGTTTCGATCTATAAAATCATCCACCCGTAACTCACAGATGGTTTTTCTTAGGGTCAATACGCGCATCGGGGAGACCGAAAGCGCGGTCACACCGATCGACAAAAAGTAAGGGCACAGGGTCGTGTCCGCGGCCAATTCTCCGCAAATGCTTACAGGAATGCCTGCCCGTGTCGCGCTGTCGACCGTCATCCGGATCAGGCGGAACACCGCCGGATGGTACGGATTCATATGCTTCTTCAGTTTCACATTCTGACGATCCATCGCCGTCGTGTACTGGGTCAGGTCGTTCGTTCCGACGCTGAAGAAATCCACGTTCTGTGCCAGCGTGTCGCTGATCAGCGCGGCCGCCGGTGTCTCGATCATCACGCCGACCGGCACCATGCGGAAAGGTTCGCCCTGCAGCGTCAGCTGCCGCTTCACATCCTCCAGCATTTCCCGCACCTGCAAAACCTCGGACAATGATACCACCATGGGGATCAAAAGCGAGGCTCTGCCGTACACCGCCGCGCGCAGGATCGCCGACAACTGCGTGCGCAACAAGCCTTTTTTCTCCAGGCAGAACCGGATTCCGCGAAGTCCCATCGCGGGGTTTTCTTCCTCGCCGGTCTTCAGGTAGTCCGGCATTTTATCCGCGCCGAGATCCATGATCCGGATGACGACCGGACGATCTCCCATGCGCTCTGCCACCTTGCGGTAAATGCGGTACTGCTGCTCTTCACTCGGCGCTTCCTTGCGTCCCAGGAAGAGGAACTCGGTCCTAAACAGGCCGACACCGTCCACGTTGTATTGTAGCGCCCCGTCCAGATCGACGAGTCCGCTGATATTGGCCTCGATGCGGATCCGCTTTCCGTCCTGCGTCACCGTATCGCGCTCTGCGTACTGTTGTAACAATTCCTTTGTTTCCGCAAGCTGCACGCGCCGCTTCTCCGACTGTGTCAGCACCTCTTCGGTCGGCGACAGGATCAGCGCCCCGCGCTCCGCATCCGCGATCGCCGTCAGGCCGTTCAATTTCGGTCCCAGCCCCTGGCGTACGCCAACGATCATCGGGATGTCCATTAGTCCCGCCAGGATGGCGATGTGCGAATTCTCCGCCGCATTTTCCAAAACGATCGCGCTGACGTTTTCACGGGAAATGTGCATCATCTCGGCGGGCGTCAGTGTCTGCGCCGCCAGGATGCCCTTCGCCTGCTCCAGCTCTTCATCGCCGTGGTCGCCCACCAGTTTCTCGTACAGACGCTGCGCAACGGCCTTCACGTCCTCCGCGCGCTGCTTCAGGTATGCATCCTCCATCGGAAGCAAGGTCGCTGCCAGCGTTTTCCCCGCCTCCAGGACCGCATCTTCCGCGCACATATAGTCGCGGCGGATGTACGTGCCGACCTGCTCCAAAAACAGCAGATCCTGCAGGATCATACGGTACGCCTCAAACAGGCTGACGCCCTGACTTCCGACGCTCGAAAGCGCCGCGTCCTTCAGCGCGATCAGTTCGATATCCAGCTGCGAGACCGCCTCGTTGAAGCGATGCTCCTCGCTGTCCACTCCGGCAAACGTCCGCTTATGCGCGCCCGCTGCCTCTTTTTCATAAAATGTCAGTTCCCCTATGGCAATTCCGGATACGACTCCGGTTCCCTGTAATCGCGTCATAGGTCTCCCCCTTTAGTCTTCCAGCCAGGTCTTGCGGATCGGCTTGTGTTTCCAATCTTCCACTTCCTTATCGGGCACCCGGATCAGGCCGAGTCCCTCATACGCCGTGTCCAGTCGGCGGTAAAACGCGTTGTAGAACGGCTCCATATCCACGACGCCGTCGGCCCCCTTCGTTACCGGGAACGGCGTCAGGTAAAACAATGTCAGAATAAACTTCGTCTGCTCCTCCAGAGCCTCGTTGGAGATCTCCGGAGTCACGATATTCTCGTACGCTTTGCGGAAGGAGTCCCACACGAGCAGATACCGCTCGTACGCCTCCATATTCCGGATCCCGATGAATTCCTCCACCCGAACCTTCTTATTCGGCTTCTTGGGGCATTCGTGGACCTGGTGAATGTACGACACCCTGTCCTCCTCGTAGATGCGGGCCAGCGGGAACAAACGGCACATGCCGGGGCGCGCCGAATGGACCGTGCATCGTCCGTCCGCGCTCAGCAGGCGACAACCCTTTCCCTCGTCGATCACCAGATGCGGCAGCACCATCGCACCGACCGGTCCGAACGACGCGTACTTCGAGTTCATCCCTGCGGCGTCCAGTCCCAAGTGGGCCGAAAGCATGGCGTAGTCGTACGGATCGAGGACAATGCTGTCCCCCACCGTTTTACAGCACTCGCTGCAACCCGCACAGTCATCGCAGCCGAGCCTTACCATATCGCGCCGGCCATAGACCTTGCCATCTGAAACCTCATCCAAACGTACTTTGTGTAACATTTTTCCCCTCCTGTCGCAGTTCCTCTTACCGGACCAGCGACTTACTCACTCTCTATGTCGTCCGTCGGCGCTTCCTCTTTCGCCTCCGTCGACTCCTTTCGGGCCATCCTCGCTTTCGCGACCTCGATCAGGCGGTCCGCCGCCAGATGTCCCAAGATTCCCATTACGATGCCGAAGACCAGTCCTCCCATAATATCGGTCGGATAATGCACGCCCAGATACAACCGGGAATATGCGATCACCGACGCCAGCGCCAGAAGCCCGACGCCGATCCTGCGATCCAGGTAGAAGCACAACGCCACGGCCGCACCGAAACTGACGGCCGTGTGACCGGACGGAAACGAATAATCCACCTGCGGTCCGATCAGCCGCTCCAGACCCTCGATCACCTCATACGGCCGCGTCCGCGCGACCACGTTTTTCACAAGCAGGTTGCACGACAGATACACGAACAACATCGCCAGGGTCGAAGCCAGCGCCGCGCGGCGCGTCTTCGGAATTATATACAACAACACGGTCAGCAACACCCAGAACAACCCAGAATTGCCGAAGACCGTGATCGTCTTCATAAACGGGGTCAATACATCCGCGCGCAGATGCTCCTGCACCCACAGCAGAAAATCCCCGTCCCACTGAAACAAAGGCAACATAAAACTCTCTCCATATCCCGTTGTGAACGCAGGACACATCCCGCCTCTCACACAACTTTTATTTTACCACATAATCCCACCCATGGCAAGGGAGGCGGGGCGGCCGCTGTCTAAGCGGCCTCCCTTCACATCAATGCGCGGCCTTAAGAGTGCCCTTTCAACCCTACGCCGGCTCTGGGGTTGCTTTCGGGACTGCGATGCCGGCGGGCAGATCACTGCGCTGTGATCATCTAGTCGCTCGAACCGGATCCGGATTTCAGTGGTCCCTTTTCGACTTCGGCCGTTTTCTTGATAGCGCCAGGCTCCCGCCTGTCGCGAAAACGACCTCAGCGAACGCAAAAACCGATCTCGGAGATTCGGTTTTTGCCCCTGATCCGGATCCTCTCTCGCGAAGATGATCTACAGCTCGATCTATGCCCGTCGTGCATTCGCAGTCCCGAATTTACCCCGGGCCGGCTTCCGTTCGACACTCGTTAGGCCGCGTGATGGAATGCGAAGACAGAGGCCGCCCTCAAACTTCCCGCGTATGCCAAAGCCGCTTTATAACGCAGTCAACGTTTTGACTCTTTCGCGGCGTGATTGCGTTAATTGCGATCGTAAGGCGGACATTGGATCGAGCTGATGATGATCACAGCAAACGAGATGCCGGATTCGGGGCGAAAATCGGTCCACAAGTCCGATTTTCGCGCTAGACAGATGAGTTTTCATCAAGAAAACTCACTCTGTTCGACGCGGGACCCCGAAAATCCGGCATTGAGAGAGCTCATGATCATCACAGCGAAGTGACCTGACCGACGTCGATCGCAATTCGCAGGGAGCGACGCGGAAGGGAAAGAACTCTTCGGCGTTATAAAGCGTTGAAGAAACTAACGGGAAATAAAAAGGCGGCCGCTGTCTTCCTCCGAAAACGAGAATAGCCGGTGCACCTGAAATTCAGGTTGCACCGGCCATTCACGGTCATTGTCTGCTGAAAATGGATCGTTTTCCCGTGAGACACTATGTCTCAAAAAACCAAAACACACACATTCTACTAAATTGTCGCGGAGCCGGTGAGATAGGCTCGATTAGGGGGGCGTTTTGTATCACGTACCGGGGTCAGTCTCCCAACGCCCGATTGGACAATACAAGGGGGTTTTCGCCGCTCTCACTTGCACATAGCATCCGCATTCAGCGCACATGCCGTCACTAAGCATGTCACACTCTTCGCATACCTGAAGGCGTCGTTGATATTCATAAGGAGGAGTACGAACACCATCGGGTATCTGTTTCAAGAAAGCTTGTACCTTTTCTGCATAATCACTTCCATCGTATTCTCTCAGCAGACATTTACCGCACTTTGCATCACTCATGACAGATAACCGTCACAACGCTGCAAGGAGGAAGTGAAACTAATATTTTTTCTCCATCTTTTGTTGCCTTGTAGGGGGCGATGGAAACTTTCTCAGGATCGTTGAAATCGTTGTGCGCGTGCACCTCGTTGGTGAGGATCTGCGCATCGATCGTCTTCGCGCTGTAGCCGCAAAGATCACAGGAGACCTCGTAGGTCTCGTCGAGCATACAGTTGGACAATGTGATGACCAGATCGCGGTCTTCGTTCATGGAAGCCGAGTAAGAGATCGCCGGAACGCCTTCGCGTGTCTCGTTCTCTACGAAGCTGTCCACCAGTTCATTGCTCTGATGCGCCTTAAACATGTCGAATACGTGGTAGGTCGGTGTCTTCACCATCTTCTCGCCCTCGGTGAGGATGAGCGCCTGGAGGACATTGACCGCCTGCGCGATGTTCGCCATGCAAACGATGTCTGAATGCTGATTGAAGATATTCAGGTTGATCGCCGCTACGATCGCGTCACGCATCGTATTCTGCTGATACAGGAAGCCGGGATTGGTTCCGGGCTCAACGTCGTACCAGCAACCCCATTCATCCACGATGAGTTTCATCTGCTTCGTGTGGATGGAAAGCAGTGCGCCATGCTTCTCGATCATGTCTTCGATGCAGAGCGTGTGCTCAATGGTCTTGTAGTACTCTTTATCATCAAACTCGGTCGCGCTGCCCTTATGCTGCCAGTCGCCCGTGGGCAATGTGTAGTAGTGCATCGAGATCGCGTTCGCATGCATGTCGTTGATGTTGTGGAGCAGGCCCTCGGTCCAGTGGTACTGGGAGTCGCTCGGTCCGCACGCTACCTTAAACAGACGGTTGCCGCTGAAGTTTTTGGCAAATGTCTGGAAGCGGCGATAAACATCCGCATAATACTCCGGCCGCATGTTGCCGCCGCAGCCCCAGTTCTCGTTTCCGATACCCAGATATTTCAGCTTCCACGGCTTCTCGCGTCCGTTGTCGCGGCGCAACTGCGCCATCGGGGACACACCGTCGAAGGTGATGTATTCGATCCAGTTCGCCATCTCCTCGACCGTGCCGCTGCCGACATTGACCGAGAGGTAAGGCTCACAACCTACGGCCTCACAGAAGTTGAAGAACTCGTTGGTACCGAAGGAGTTATCCTCGGTGACACCGCCCCAGTTGGTGTTGACCATCTTCTTACGTGTTTCCTTCGGGCCAATGCCGTCCATCCAGTGGTATTCGTCCGCGAAGCAGCCGCCGGGCCAACGAATGACCGGCATTTTGATCTGACGGAACGCCTCGATGATGTCCTTGCGGACGCCGCCGATGTTCGGGATGGGCGAGTCCTCTCCGACGAAGATACCCTTATAGATACAACGTCCGAGATGCTCGGAGAAATGACCGTAAAGTTCGGGGTTGATATGAGACTTACGGTTATATGTGTTGATGACCGCGTTTAACTTCTTCATAATGCGTAAACCTCCGAAATCGCCGTCCGAAAACGGCAATTCTAAAATTTTTATAAAATTCCTACAAAAATTCTAGCGCATCTTTTTCTTGAAAACAATGATATATCTTCTCATTTAACTGACGGATTCTCTTTTTTTATTTTCGTCCGATCAGGTAATCACTAAGCGCTCCTTGAAGTCCTTGACATATTTCCGAGAAACGCGAACTGTGCTTTTATCCGTAAGATAGACCAAAAGCGTACGATCGACATCGGGTTTGATCCGGGCTACCTTATCTACACTCAGGAGCACGGATTTGGAGATGCGGACGAAGCCGCGGCTGAGCAGCATCTGCTCCAGCTCGTAGAGTTTCTGGCGGCTCTCGTAGTTTCCTCCCTTCGTGTGGGCGAAGACTTTTTTGTCGACCGCCTCAAAGTAGTACACGTTGCTGACATTGACCTTACACATAATATCGTCTTTCAGAACGAAGATGGCCGTCGCCTGCGCGGCGCTCTCCGCTGCCGGCAGTTTCTCGACCTCGTCCTCGCGCTCGCGGTACGCCGCTCCGGCCGTATTTTCCTCCGCAACCACCGAACGGACACGACGAACTTCGGGCTTCGCGGCTACAGTGTTGTTCTCGCGCTCTTTCAACAGGAAAAGGCCGATCGCGATGTGACGGCAAATGCGTTGGAACAGGTTCGTATAGGTGGTCGCCTCAGGGTAACCGACCACGATGTAACCGAGCTTCTGACTCGTAAAATTCAACGGAACGACGTGGCGGTTCATGACCTGCTCTTCCACCGTCGTGTCGTCGGGATATACGACGCCCGGGGGCAATATCTCCGGGTTGCCGGCCGCGATCGCTTCCGTCGCGAAGATACAGTTGACACGGTCGTCCGGGGTGTAGCGGCACAAGGCCACATAGTTATAATCCGGGATCAGGTAGACCAGGTGTTCGAACCTGCGGACGAACTCGTCCTGGTCGGGCGCCGTATACAGACGCTCCACGATCTCACTGTTTGCATAATACATTTCCTGCATGTCGACCATCTTGCGATGCCGCAGCAGTTCTTTGACATCTGTGCGCTGTTTGCGCTCGCAACCGCAACTGCGGCCCGTTATCAGATGGAACTCTCGCTCTTTGTAAACGACGGCGCTCTCGCCCGTCATCTTCTCATACAGGACGCAGAACGATTTGCCGCCCCAGTATTCGGCGTCTGCATTGATCGTCAGGATGGACACGGCGGGATTATCCGCCTTCGAATGTCCGTCAAAACCGGAAACCAAAATGTCCTCAGGCACGCGGATGCCGTAATCAGACAGGTCCGAGATCAGCGCATATGCCACGATATCATCGATACAGACGACCGCATCGGGTTTTTTCACCTTACCGGAAGCGATGTTTTTCGCCAGGCGCTGAGCACAATCGATCCAGTAGCCGCCGTAGAGCAGGGTCTCCGGCCCCGTCTCGATGGAATGGTTACGCAGCGACCGCAGGAAGCCTTCGATACGCTTGCTGTTATGCTCCTTCAGACCGCCCAGGAAACACAGCGACTTGCAGCCGTGGTCTTCGATCAGGTGGTCGGTGATGACCTCGAACTCCAACTCATTATTCATGGTCAGATGCTCCGGGAAGAAATCGGAATTCCCCAGGACTACCGTCGGTATCTTGCAGTATTTGCCTAAGATACCATCGATCTTACGTCCCACGCCCTTATGCGCGGAAAATGAGCGCTCAATAAAGAGCAGCCCATCGAAGGTATCAAACGGAATGGTCTCGAAGATGCTTTCTTCGTCATTTGTGTTCAGATGCTCAAAACTGAGCATGGAATAAACCGTAGTCTCATAACCCAAAAGCTCTGCCTGACGTTCCATGCCATAGCAGAACCCATCATTGTACTCCCCGACAAAGCCGGAAAGTATGATACAAACCTTACCTCTCTCTTTCACCAAACATTCCTCCGTCCAGACGTTAGATCTTCTGCCCCCCCGACAGCCCTTTCGGATCGACTCACGCCCATCTGTGATGCCGCTATCATACCATGGCAACTTGGTTCAAGTCAAGCAAAATCAAGGTGAAATCCCGTAAACGCGTATAATAACTTGCCAAATGCGCAAACTAAGTTGCCAAAATAAACTTCCACGCATCCCCGTCCGGAAACGCGGCATCTTACATTGGAATTTTGGCATCTTATCTTGCCCTGCGACCTTTCGAAAAAATTTTCGCCCTGTTGTCACGATTGATTGAATTAAACCATGTTTCCATATATAATGTACTCAATTGCGAAGGAACTCCTACATCTTTCGCATACCAATTCTTCTCGTATCTAACCGACACCGATATTCGATAGTCAAGGGGGACGACCGAATTTAGTCGCTGGGTACAGAATATGGAAGGTTGCTTGTCAGCTTTCTATTTGATGCAGTCTGGGGGAGATTGCATTTCTTCCGATCTAGGGAGCTGACAAGACACTTCTTTTACTAAGCATTCATCCTTTTCTCAATATAATGCAGCCATTGTGCACACCAGTGGTTGTTTTCCCGTTAGAACACACTCCGCCAAATATGGTGGGGTGTGTTCTAACGTTCGGAAGATACAAGCGGTGCACACACAACGAAACCTCTGCACGGGAGCTAGCTCACAAATG
>JAFZZY010000044.1 GCA_017615545.1 Lachnospiraceae bacterium | reverse complement strand
GTTGTATCATTCGTATTTCAGTTTTTTGGGAAGTATGGACTGCACGGGCGAAAGCTCGGCGACGGAACTGATCTTATCTGCGACGCAGAGGATCCAGCTCTCGCGGCAACGGGGCACGCGCAGGTTCAAAGGGAACATGTGACACCGGATCATGTCGGCCTCGATCTCGCCGATCTCAAAGTCGCGTCGTGCGTTCTTTAGGGAAGTGGCTGCGTGATGAAAACCATGCCATTTGTGGCCGCTTTCATGCCAGTCATACAAAAAATAGTCGTGGAGAAGGGCTCCGCGGACCAGGGCACGCTCATCGATCCGGATGTGAAGCTTTCGGGACAGGCGGATGCACATGGATGTTACATGGAGCGAATGGTCATAGATGCTTTGGGTTCCGTGCTGCACGAAGCCTTTGCTTTTCAGCATGCCTTTGGAGGTCAATATATCGCTGCCGTAACGAAGAATCAGTTCGGCAACCATCGGATCATGTGATTTCAAAGGATTTCCTTTCTGCCCGAGATGCCGGGCGAGGTGATACTTCCACTTCGCACATTATACGGCATCTTACATGGCTTCGCAAGAGGTGCGGAACGGTTTACGGACATTTATAAATATGAAAACGTGATAAGCCTGCGTCGATTTCGATGAAAAACGTGATAAAAGCATAAAAGAATCCATAAAAAACGTGATGATCGCACTTGAAATCATCAAAAAAACGTGATACACTGACTTTGAGAGGAGGGAGAAACAATGTATCTGAGACGAAAAATTGATGATTATCTGAGGTCGTGGAAGGATGATCCGCATCATAAACCGTTAATTGTCAAAGGAGCCAGACAGATCGGGAAGACCGAATCGATATTGCAGTTTGCACAAAAATCATACGCTTCGGTCGTTGTAATTAATTTCGCCATTGAGGAAAAGTACAAAACGATCGCCGATGATGGATATGAGGTAAGCTGCATTCTCAGAAATATCTCATTGATCGATCCTTCGAAACGGTTTATCGATGGCGATACGCTTATCTTCTTTGATGAGATACAAGAGTATCCGGATATAACTACGGCATTGAAAGCGTTCAACATAGATCATAGATTTGATGTGATCTGTAGCGGTTCATTATTGGGAGTCAATTATAAAAAGATCCATAGCAACAGTGTCGGAAACAAAACCGATTATCAGATGTTTTCAATGGATTTTGAGGAGTTTTTGTGGGCTAAAGGATATTCCGAGCAGACAGTAACGGAAATGCTCATGCATATGGTTGAAGAGAAGCCGTTTTCTGAGACCGAAATGGCGGTTTTTAAGAGCCTGTTCCTCGATTTTTGTGTTTTGGGTGGAATGCCGGCTGTTGTTAAGAACTACATTGAAACCGGACTCTTTTCAGGTGCACTTGACATGCAGAGACAGATCCGACTGGATTATGAAGAGGATATCCGAAAATACGCGGAAGGCTTGGACCAGGCTAAGATCGTAAGCATTTACCGAAATATTCCGGCACAATTGGCGAAAGAAAACAAAAAGTTTCAGTACTCAAAGATCGCTCAAAGTGCCAGGGCCAGAGAGTATGCCGGTTGTATTGATTGGCTGAAAGATGCCGGTGTTGTCACGCAATGCTTTTGTCTTAACTTCCCTGAACTTCCGTTGCTGGGAAATTATAACGAAGATAAGTTTAAGCTATATTACCCGGATACAGGACTACTCATTTCTGCCCTGGATGATGAGGCGCAAGAGGATCTTCGATCCAATAAAAATCTGGGCGTATACAAAGGGGCTTTATATGAGAACTTTGTTGCCGAGGCATTTATCAAACAGGGGCTGAATTTGTTTTATTACATCAATGAAACATCTACTCTGGAGGAGGATTTTTTCGTCCGCAGTGCAGATCGGCTTATACCTGTGGAGGTCAAATCAAACCGACAGAGTTCTCGATCCATAAGAAACCTGATCGAGCAGGAAAAATATGGGGATATTTCATTCGGAATAAAACTGGGGAACCTTAATGTCGGGCATGAGAATAATATATATTCCTTCCCTTACTTTTGCTCGTTTTTGATCCGAAGATACATAAAGGCAAAATACCAATGATATTGTAAATAACGGGCATATTTGTTACAGGCTGTTACAAATCTGTGAAATTCTGTTTCAAATGTGTTAAAGTTTGTTACAACGGTGTTAATTCTTCATGGGAAAGGTTGACATCTCTTGCTACGAAGAGTAGATTTAAAGTGGTTTTTGAAGTACGAAGACCAGGGAGGATGAAAAGAATGAAAAAAAGAATGTTTACAACTGCAATGGCAATGTCCATGATGATCAGCCTCGTGGGCTGTGGAGAGAAGAAGCCGGAAGAGACTACTCCGGCAACAGAGACAACGACTGCGGCACCTGCGACGACGGTAGCGCCCGCGACCGAGGCACCTACAACTGCGGCTCCTGCTACGACGGCAGCGCCTGTAACGGAGGCTCCCACGACGGAAGCACCTACTACGGAGGCTCCTACCACCGAGGCACCGACACAGGCACCCACGACGGAAGCCCCTACACAGGCTCCGGCGGGAGACTTCCTGTTTACGAAGGAGAACTACCCGAAGGTTGACGGTGCGACTGCCCAGTACCCGATGTCCCTGGAGATCGCGAAGGCGGCTATGGGCCTGACGCAGGAAGAGGCGGAGGAGTTCATTATCCACCACACCACGAAGAACGCATATTACAACCTGATCGATAAGAAGGTCGATGTGATCTTCGTATCCGAGCCTTCGGACGACATTCTGAAGCGCGCGGCGGACGCAGGCGTTGAGTTCGAGATGTGCGGCATTGGCCGCGACGGCTTTGTATTCCTGGTCAACGAGGACAATCCGGTGGATAGCCTCACTCTCGATCAGATCCGCGACATCTACACAGGAAAGATCACTAACTGGAAGGAAGTCGGCGGCGAGGACGTCAACATCTGCGCTTATCAGCGAGAGCAGAACTCCGGCAGCCAGAACCTGATGGAGAAGATGGTCATGCAGGGCGAGGAGATGATGGAAGCTCCGAAGAACTACTATATCGAGTCCATGGGCGGACTGATCGACCAGATCGCTTCGTATGAGAACAGCCGTTCGTCCCTGGGTTATTCCGTTTATCTCTACGCGAAAGAGCAGTACGTTAGGGACAATGTCAAGTTCCTGGGCATCAACGGTGTTGTTCCGAGCGATGAGACCATCGCCAGCGGCGAGTACCCTCTGTCGAAGATCGTGTATGCGGTATATCGCAGCGACGAGCCCACAGACAGCCCTGTACGTAAACTCTGCAACTATCTTTTGACTGAGGAAGGTCAGAAGAATGTGGTAGCCGGCGGCTATTCCGGTATCGTCGGAGATGCTTCCGTAGCTGACGGCAAGTATCTGGTAGAGGATTATGAAAGAGCACTCTTCAGAGATGCCGACGGAAATGTTACGATGCAGGAAGACTTGAAGAACGGAACATTTACGGTATCCTGTTCTTTGGGAAGATTTGATGCGGACTGGAAATTCCAGACCTTATATCCGTTTGCAGTCAGATCTTTTGAACTGGCGGATGACTTCCGGATCATTCATTCCGGCGGAACAGGGGAGGATACCCCCGGTTCGATCCCGGATTTCACAGAGTTCTACGGCAATTACGTACGCTGCAACGGCGTTTCGATCAGCATTGAGATCAAGGACGGAAAGATCGTCGAGATCGAACTTGCATCATAAAAAACAATCAAATGTTTAGTTCCATCCGCGTGTGTCCCACACGCGGATGTTGACTAGAGGGGGAGAGATCATGAAAAAACGGAGTTCCATGTTTATTCGCGTGCACGCGGCACTGATGACGCTGCTTCTGGTGTTGCTCAGCCTACCGGTCGTTCCCGCGCAGGCGGTGCCTGCACAAACTATAGAAGATCACGATGACATATCTGTGCTGTCTGTCTCGGTCAATGTAAACACTGAGACGGGGATGGCTTTCACCGAGCTGATCCTGAAAAACAATGGCGCGGAAGATAAAGAGATCGAGGTTACCCTGCCGGAGATCTCAGCAGGCATCGATTTCAGTACATTGACCGTAAAAACGACCGAAGGGCAGGAGATCGAAGCCCCGGAAGACCGCGTAAAACTGGACATTAAAGCCGACGGATATGCCGGGGTGTCTTATACCTACAAAGCGAAGAAAAACCTGGCTTATGAGAGCGTGATCGCGTTTGACCTGAAGCAGCTTTCGGAGCAGTTTAATGACCGGATCGGACACTTGGAGTGGACGGTGGACATGCCGATGTATGAACTGGTTTTGGTGAATGATATCCGACCGGTGAATTATACAGTGACTTCGATATCTACCCCGGAGCACGAGAAGCTGGTTCAACGTTGCTTAGAAATGCATCGCTTGGCACCGTATCCGGATGATTACCGAATAAGTATTCTTTTGGATGATTTCCGGGTGAGCCGTCTGCTGAAAAACGTTTATATATCTCGGATGACGCAAACGGATCTGCTGAATATGATCGAGGATGAGACAGATGAGGACTTCGATATATATCGGTTGATCTACAAAAAATATCGCGACATGTTTCATATGGACTATTATGATCCGCAGACGCTTGAAACGATCCGCGACCCTATGGAGGTTTTGCAGCAACTGTATTGGCAGGAGTATCCGGAGAAAAAAGGAGAAACGATCCCTGACCAAGCCTACTTTTCCCATGGTTATACATACTTTGAATATGGGATTTCTTCGAAAAGAGGATATGCAGTACAGCTGATGAAGACTCTGTGGAATAAAACGTTCGAGAGATTCGTCTGGGATAAAGTCCCCGGCATAAAAGCTCCCGCGCTTGATTTTACAACTGAACCCATAGTATATGCGATCCTCCCTACGTCGCAACCGGAACTAAATGGTATGCAGTTGGTTCGAGAGATTTCCAATTCAGACTGGTTTTATGCGCGATGGGACGAGAAGACGCAGAAATATATACACTTAAAAGAACCTGAATATTCGGACGAATTGGAAGAATACATTTCGGAAGAGGAGGGGGAATACATCTTGGTATATACTGATTTTTTATATCCTACGGATGAGATGAAGTTCCTCGCTGAAATGCGTCCTGGCCTAAGCGGTTCGGTTCGTTATGCATATATAACTTTTTCCGACAGTGATGATCCGGAGATCCTTCGGGATTATTTAAATGCCATACATGCGGATGCTGTCGTTCGCATGGAGTTTGCCGTTAAAGATGGTGAGTCAGGACAGGCACTTTTGCTCCATGGCGAAGAGGAGAAAGAATATGCTCAGTACTATAAACAAATTTACGGAGAGGACAATTTGTTTACCAAGATCGTATTCCGGCCGGGAAATCTGACGTATTCCGGAACGGAAGAGTACCCTTTTGACAGTTTTATGGCTGATCTACATGATGCTAAAGAGAAGTATTCTACCGGTAAGTTTTATGCTTCTACGTTCTATGATATTACCTTGATCTCTTGTGAGGAGCCGTTGAAAAACAGTCTTTCGATCCCGATCTTCACACAGTATATCGGATATGCTCTTCCGGTGGAAGAGTGGATAAAGGAGACAGAAAGCCTGATTAATTATTGTATAGAGAATGAATTATGGTCCGTAGAAGAATTTGGCGGATTCTATGGCGGCCCCCAATCGAATGCTCTGCTTGTGACATTATTCGGTTTTCCTGATGCGGGTACAAGTTTACTCGAATATTTGCGAGAGTCTCCGAATTTTCAGCAGATGCTACAGAAGCGGGATGCTGAAGTGAAGCAAGGAACAGATGCGATCGCGCAGCAACTCGAGCAGGCGCGTGCGGAACTGAAACTCGCTGACTCGGAGACTATGATCCGGGAGGCAAAGCCGACGGAAGCTTCTACCGAAAGCCAGACGGAAACGGAGGCTCCGACAGAGGCTACATCCGAAGATGCATCGGAAGTAACAACTTCGGAAGAACCGACGGAGACTTTTACCGAGGCCGCGACCGAGTCTTCCACGGAGGCATTGACCGAAGCGACTGCAGAGGTGTCCACGGAGGCTTCGACAGCTGCAATATCCTCTGAAACGGAGACTTTCGCGTCGAAGGATACGCAGGATCCGGCCGACAAAGGCCCTCTGGTCCTGCTGATCGCTATTATAGCAGGTGTGGTCGTTGTTGGTGCGGCGACTGCGGCCATGGTGATCAAAAAGAAGGGCGGAAATAAGACTTCCAAAAACTGACGAAATGTGCTATAATATGGGTCGAAAATGTTTGGTCGAAAAGACCGACGAGGTACGTTAAAAGTATCAAAAAGATATGATCCAGGAGGTTTTAGGATGAAGAAGACATTGCTTGATCTGGCGATTTCGTTTGACCCGTATTTCGGCGAACCGAATCGTGACGGAGATCAGGGGTTTGAGATCATGCCCGACGGCGGCGTGAAGTTTCGTGTGAAGGCCCCGAATGCAAAAGAGGTGGTTATTGACCAGTTCAATAACCTGCACCCGCTGAAGAAGGTCAGCGACGACATGTGGGAAGAGGTAGTTTACCTGGGACGCGGTTTCCAGTATTTCTTCCTGAAGATCGACGGAGCGGACGTTTTGTGCCCGTATTTCCCGATCGGTTATGGTTGCTGCCGCCCGATGAACTTTGTAGACGTTCCGGTACCCGGCGAAGAGGATTGGGACTCCCTTTCCGATATCCCGCACGGTTCCGTAACACGTCATTACTATATGTCGAAGACGACCGGTAAGCACGAGATCTGCCTGGTTTATAAGCCGGCAGCGTTTGATCCGAATAAGAAGTATCCGGTGCTCTATCTGCAGCACGGTTACGGCGAGAACGAGATCGGCTGGATCTACCAGGGCCACGCAGGCCGTATCGCAGATCACCTGATCGCAGACGGTAAGATGAAGGAAATGATCATCGTTATGGCAAATGGTATGCCGCAGGTGGAGCAGAAGGACGGCCCGTTCCCTCGCTTCGACACATTTGAGCATATCCTGCTGGACGACCTGATCCCGTTCATCGAGTCGCACTATCCGGTACTGACCGATAAGTGGAACCGTGCGATGGCAGGTCTCAGCATGGGAAGCTATCAGACCAGCATCATCACCATGACACATCCGGATCTGTTCGGTTATGTCGGCGTATTCAGCGGATTTATGTCTTCGCCTTGGCCGTCGCCGGATCAGCATCTGGCACTCCTCGACGATCCAAAGAAGTTCAATGAGAGCTTCCGCGTATTCTATCGCGCGATGGGTACCGAGGATACGTACTTCAACAGTTTTGATAAGGACGATAAGATGCTCGAGACGAAGGAAGTCAACATCTACCGTACGACCTTCCCGGGCGGCCACGACTGGAGCGTATGGCGTCGTTGTATCCACGATTTCCTGCCCAGGATCTTCCAGGGTTGAGGGAATTGACCGTAATATAATAACAAGACAGGCTGTCGGTGAGACATTCACCGGCGGCCTTTTTGTATTTCGCGGGACCTGCCGGAGAAAGTGCGATTCCGGTTTAAGGATTTTTTAATATATGGTATGATAAGATCAACTCAACAGGGCGGGAGATGCTTTAGAATACGCCCTGCGGAGAGGAGATACTCACATGTTTTTTCGAATACTGAGGAAAGATCTGAAACGTAAGAAGACGATGAACATCATCTTGCTGGTGTTTATCATTCTGGCGTCCACGTTCGCGATCAGCGGCACCGATTGTGCGGTGTCGGTCTTCGGAGGACTGGACTATTATATGGAGAAGGCGGAGGCGCCGGACTACATCGTGCTGACGCGCAACAGCGAGCTGGCCGATCAGTGGATCGACGACCTGTCTGCGATGGACAGTGTGACAAACTGCAAGAAAGAGGAGATCTTCTTCTTCTCATCCACCTGCCTGCTTAAGAACGGCGAGCGTGTGTCCGATGTGTCAAACGCCGTCATGGGATTTCCGGTATCCGGCACGATCATCAACTACTTCGATCGTTCGGACAGGGTCATCAAAGAGTTGGCGGAAGGAGAGGTCTACATCAGCGGGCCTCTGGTCTCGGATGAGGATTTCAAGGTCGGATCGACCTTCGAACTGACACTTGCAGACGAGACGATCACCTTAAAGGTGGCCGGATATGCGAAGGATGCGATCTTCGGAACATCGGCCATGGGTAATCCGAGCCTGATCATGAGCGACGCGGATTACCAAAGAGTACGTGCCGCGGAAGGCATCAAGCCTTACCTCGGAACACGCGTTTACCTGAACAGCACGAATGTCAATGAGGTTAAGGATTACTTAGGCCTCCAGTCCGGCATCCTCTTCGATGGCGATATCGAGATGATCAAAACGACTTACATCATGGATATGATCGTAGCTGGCATGGTAGTGCTCTTAAGTATCGGCCTGTTGCTGATCGCCTTCGTCCTGCTGGGTCACACGATCAAATATTCGGTGGTCGAAGAGTTCCGTGAGATCGGCGTTATGAAGGCAGTCGGCCTGAAGAACCGCGCGATCCGCGGCCTGTTCCTGGTGAAATACCTGGGCCTGGCCATCGTCGGAACGGTCATCGGTTTCTTCTTAAGTATCCCGTTTGAGCATGCGCTTTTGGAAGAGGCATCCCGAAACATGGTCTTTGGAAGTGACAACCTCATCCTGATCCGCATCCTCATGGCGATCATCATCGTTGCGGTCGTTCTGCTGTTCTGCTATCACAGCACCCGCAAAGTTAAGAAGCTTTCGCCGGTCGACGCGATGCGTAACGGAATGCCCGGCGAGCGTTACCACAAGAAAGGCCTGCTGTCCCTGGCGAAAAGTCATTTGCCGTTCAATTCCTACATGGCAGCGAACGACATCACGGCATCGCCCCGGCAGTACAGCATGATCATCCTGATCTTCGCGATGGCGATGGTCCTGATCATGGTTCTGGCGAACACGGCCAATACGCTGAGAAGCGGTAATCTGGCTCCGCTGCTTTCCGTAACCGAAAGCGACGCGTACTTGACATTGACCGACTCGACCATGAAGGCGATGGCTTCCGACGATCCGTACGCGCTGATGCACGAGATGGAAGAGATCGAACGTGTTCTCGCGGAAAATGACATGCCGGCCAATGTATACGTCGAGGTATTCTACAAGTATCCGGTCGAGTTTAACGGAAGAAAGAGCCAGGTCCAGTTCCTGCACTGTGCGGAGTCGAAGACGACCGACTACGAGTACACGGACGGTTACGCTCCGGAGAATAAATATGAGATCGCCCTCGGCGAAGTTCTTCTGAAGGAGCTCGGCGCCGAGATCGGCGATAAGATTTGGATCACCATTAACGGACAGCGCGAAGAGTACCGCATCACCGCATCGATGATCAGTCTCTCGCAGCTGGGTCAGGTCGGACGTCTCCACCCGGACGTGGATGTGCATTCGCAGGATATTTCCTCGGGTTATCCCTTCCAGATCGATTTCGATGAGAAGGTTTCCGGGAAGGAACTGGAGCGTCGTTTCGACCGCATCCGTGAACTGTTCCAGCCGCAGGAACTGCTCGAAGTCGACGGTTTCGTAGAGTCTTCGACAAAGGCGGCACCCATGGTTTCCGCTTTGAAGAACCTGTTGCTCATCATCACGATCGGCGTTATCTTCCTGATGACGGCCCTCATGGAGCGTTCCTTCATCAGCCGTGAGCGCCGCGAGATCGCCCTGTCGAAGGCATTGGGCATCCGCAGCCGTGACGTGCTCGTTCACCACGCGCTCCGCTTCATGTTCATGTTGCTGATCTCGCTGATCCTGGCCATGATCTTCTGCATCCCGGCGACACACCTCATGGATGCGATCTTCGCGGTCATGGGCGCGGGTAAAGGCATCCGCTATAAGATCAAACCGATGGAAGTATTCGTGGCCTACCCGCTCATCCTCCTCGGCGTGACCGTAGCGGCAGCCTTCCTGACAGCACTTTATACCAAACACATACATGCGGTTGATACTGCTGATGTCGAATAGTTGAATGATACTAGGCTCGAAAAGTACCGACGGGACATGCTTGCATGCCGAGGGCGGACCTTGAGAGCCGAACAAACATGAGCCATACCGGTTTCCGAAGGAAAACGAAGAGGATGGCGAATGTTTGTAGGATTTCGAGAGCGTCGAAGACGCGGAGAAATCCGTAGTATCATGAATGACTTAGATCAATTTTTATAGAAAGCGAGAAGAAAACATGAGTACAGTATTGGAAGCAAAGGACCTTTGCAAAACATATATCGTAAATAAAAAGCAGAACAATGTTCTTAAGAATGTGAACCTGAAGATCGAGGAGGGCGAGATGGTCGCGATCATGGGCCCCTCCGGTTCCGGTAAATCGACCCTGTTATATTCGATCTCCGGCATGGACCGTCCGACGGCGGGTGAGGTCTTCTTCGAAGGTAAGCAGATGGATAAGCTTTCGGACAACGAACTGTCCGACCTGCGTCTGAAGAAGATGGGCTTCATCTTCCAGCAGATGTATATGATGCGCAACCTGTCCATCCTGGACAATGTCATCCTGCCCGGCATCAAGGCGAAGCAGAGCGGCGTCAGCAAGAAGGACATCGAGGAGCGCGGCCGCAACCTGCTGCGTAAGTTCGATGTAGCGCAGATCGCGGATAATGATACATCCGAGGCCTCCGGCGGCCAGCTCCAGCGAGCATGCATTGCCCGCAGCATGATCAACAACCCGAAGATCATCTTCGCGGACGAGCCGACCGGCGCGCTGAACCGTTCGGCGTCGGACGAGGTCATGGAGGAACTCGCGAAACTCAACCGCGAGGACACGACGATCATGCTCGTTACCCACGATGTGAAGGTCGCTGCGAAGTGCTCCCGCCTGCTGTTTATCGTTGACGGCAACATCAAGGCCGAGTATAATTTAGGCAGATATGAAGCGAATTCGAACCTGCGTGACCGTGAGCGGAGCCTGAGCAACTGGCTCATGGAGCAGGGCTGGTAAGAGGTAGATTATGGTCGATATCCTGATCGTGGAAGATCAAAAAGATCTGGGGCAGCTGCTGACGGATTTCCTGCGTGCGGAGAATTACGTCGTGAGCTGTGTAGAGACCGCGGAGAAAGCCTTGTCGCTGTACGATAAGTACGGCGCAAGGCTTCTTGTGCTGGATCTGTGTTTGCCGCAGATGGACGGGCTGGCGGTGCTCAATCACGTGCGTAAGAGCGCGAATACGCCGGTTTTGGTCGTAAGCGCGAAGAATGCCAAGGACGACAAACTAAACGCGATCCTGGCGGGCGCAGACGACTATATCGAGAAACCGTACGACATCGACATCCTGATCGCGAAGATCCGCGGTATCTTCAAGCGGCGGTTGGCAACGGACACCGTGACGGACGGCGACCTGGTCCTGGATGTGAATAAGCAGCAGGTGATCAAAAACGGGAGGGTCCTGGACCTGGGTCTAAAGGAGTTCGAACTTCTGAAGCTCTTCATGGAAAATAAAGGGCAGACACTGATGAAGGAGTTCCTGTTCAACACCGTCTGGGGGTCGGACAGTGACTCGGAGATGCAGACATTGACCGTGCACATCAAGTATCTGCGCGAGAAGATCGAAGACGATCCGAAGAATCCGAAGCGGCTGGTGACCGTTTGGGGAAAGGGGTATCGGTTTGAGTAAAGTAAGAATGCGATATATATTATTGGGACTGATCGTGTCGGCAGGAGTCGTTCTGTCGGCACTTTTTGTGCATTTGGGCGCGACGAAGAGCAGTTCGAAGATCTACCGCGTGGAGATGGATCGCGCGGCCGATGCGATCCGTGCGCAGCAGGTCAATGCGATGACCGCGGCCGAGGCTTCGGTGGCGCTTTCGGAGCTCGCGGGGAAATATCCGAACCTGGACCGGATCGTGCGAAACGACGGGCAGGAGAAGTTTTTCGACAGTGAGACGACCTACTCGATGTTCGATATCGAGGGCACGCTGTACCGCATGGATTATGTGATCGGGGACGACGCGCGCATCCGTTCGATCCTGAATCGAATGGACCTGGTGCTGGTGATCCTCGGCGTCCTCGTGCTGGTCTTCCTGTTATACGTGTTCGTGAGCATCATTGCCCCGTTCTCGAAGGTGTCGAAGTACCCGGAGATGCTGGCGAAGGGCAACCTGACAGCGCCGCTGACGCAGTCGCGGAGCCCGTATTTCCGCAAGTTCGTCTGGGGTCTGGACATGCTGCGTGAGACGCTGCAGGCTGAGCGCGAGAAGAACCTGGAGTTCACGCGTGACCGCAACGTCATGCTGCTGTCGCTGTCCCATGACCTGAAGACGCCGTTGTCGGCGATCAAACTGTACTCGGCGGCGCTGAAGCGCAACCTGTACGAGGACCCGGAGCAGAAGCAGCATTCGGTGGAGCAGATCGCGCAGAAGGCGGACGAGATCGAGGGCTACGTGAGCAAACTGGTGCAGGCGGCCGGCGAGGATTTCCTGGATTTCACAGTGCGGCAGGAGGAGTTTTTCCTGGCCGATGTGGTGGAGGAGATCCGCGCGTACTACAGCGACAAACTGAGCGGCATCGGCACGGAGTTCGTGGTGGAAGACTACCCGAACCGCCTGCTGCGGGGCGACCGCGACCGCCTGGTGGAGGTCCTGCAAAACCTGATGGAAAATGCGATCAAATACGGCGACGGACGGAAGATCGCTTTGAAATATTCGACCGAAGACGGGGCGTCGCTCCTGACCGTAGCGAACACCGGCGAGCCCGTGCCGGAGGGCGAGGTGGAGCACATTTTCGATAGCTTCTACCGCGGCTCGAACGTGGGCACGCGGACCGGCAGCGGCCTGGGACTGTACATTTCCCGCAAACTGATGAACCGCATGGGCGGCGAGGTGTTCGCGAACCCGACCGAAGAAGGCATGGAAGTGACGGTCGTGCTCGTAGCGGCGTGACAGCGTGACAGTGGGGACGGTTCTTTTTGTCACCTGTCACGGTGACAGGTGAC
>JAFZZY010000043.1 GCA_017615545.1 Lachnospiraceae bacterium | reverse complement strand
GGCGGAAATGCGTGAAAAATATAAAAATATACTTGCAATTGTGTGAGAATTATGCTATAGTGTGATATAAGGATAAGAATCTAAAGAAAAGGAGGTTGCAGAATGAGTGTTCAGTTATTAGACAAGACACGAAAGATCAACAAGCTTTTACACAATAATAATTCCGGCAAAGTTGTATTTAACGATATTTGTGAAGTGCTCAGTGAGATCCTTCACTCGAACATACTGGTCATCAGTAAAAAGGGTAAGGTTCTCGGCGTAGGTATCAGCCGTGAATTCCAGGAGATCGAAGAACTTATCTCGGACCGTGTCGGCGGATATGTCGACAAAATGTTAAATGAGAGATTGCTTACGGTTTTGTCCACTAAGGAAAATGTAAATCTTGAGACGCTCGGCTTCGGCGAGGAATATTCCGCAAAGTACGAAGGAATCATTGCCCCGATCGACATCGCCGGCGAGAGACTCGGAACCTTGTTTATTTATAAGGCAGGTAACCCTTACGATATCGATGATATCATCCTCAGCGAGTACGGCATGACTGTTGTAGGCCTTGAGATGATGCGTTCGGTAAATGAAGAGAACGCCGAAGAAGGCCGTAAGATCGCCGTTGTTAAATCCGCTATCAGTACGCTGAGTTATTCGGAACTCGAAGCGATCATTCATATTTTCGACGAATTGGACGGCAACGAAGGTATCCTGGTTGCCAGCAAGATCGCAGATCGTGTCGGCATCACCCGTTCGGTAATCGTAAATGCGCTCCGTAAATTCGAAAGCGCAGGTGTGATCGAATCACGTTCTTCCGGTATGAAGGGCACCTATATCAAAGTTTTGAACGATTTTGTATTTATCGAACTTGAAAATGTTCGCAACACAATGGCTACGTTCCCTGATAAAGGTTGAAGTAATACAAGCGAAAGAGAAGATGTTAAAAGGCTCCCGTGATCGGGAGCCTTTTTTTATTTCGTCTTTCTTACCAGTGAGATCTCAACGTAATCGCCGAGGAGATGGGGCATCGTGATGATGATGCGGATCTCGTCGCCGTCCGAATAGGAGAATGCACTCGGGAAGGAGTCTCCGCCGAAGTCGGCGTTTTTCACCAGTTCGTCGAAGTATTCTTCCGACTCGTTTTCGAGGTAGGAGACTACGTAGGAGTTGTTGAGCGCATTGCTCTCCGTGATCGTGTAATCCTTCGTTTCGAAGATGCTCTTCTTCAGAGAGTCCTTCGAGATGCGGCTGCTCAAACGGATGTTGGATGAAGTGATCAGATTGATGTTATCCGTAAATGCGATATACACGGGCTCGGAAGAACCGGCCTGGTAGGTTCCTTTGTAGAGGACCGAAAACTGGCCGCGGTAGAGCGTCAGAGTTTCGTATGTGATCGTGAGTTTATCTTTCTCTGCATCTTTCACATAGTGGTCGATGGCGGCTTTTACGTGCTCATAGAGCGCATCGTTCGCAAACTTCTGTGCGCCCTCGTCACCGAGACCGACGATCTGCGGATAGGTGACGGAGATGCTGTTCTCCGCATAAACGGTGTCAACTGCATCGAGTTTTACATTTGTCAGGTCGGGGCGGCCGGCATTGCCCGATTCTACGGTGATGTCAATGACCTCCGGCGCAGTCGTGGGAGCAACCGTCGGCGCCTGGGTCGGGGCGGCTGTGGTTTCGACAGGGGCCTGCGTATCGGCAGGCATCTGCGGCCCGTCGGCTTCGTTGAATAAAGTCGGCTGGGTCTCTTTCGGCTTATCGGAACGGCATCCGCAGAGCGCGAGCGTCCCGGCCAGGCCGATCATAGCCAGGTTTACAATTCTTTTTTTCATAATTCCTCCATAAAACGCTTGCAATTCCAATGTTTCCGTGGTAGAATGTTAAATTGGCGGCGGTAGCTGCACAAATATCACATATAGGGTGGCGCAGGACGGTGCCTGAGCGGTATCTGCCTGTTTGGAAAAGCGGTCGAAGAACGGTTCCTCGACAAGGCTATCTTAGCACATTTTCCGGTGAGTTACAAGCATTCACTGCGAGGAAGGTCCCTGCGGATACTATATGGAAGAAAAACCAAATCAAAGGAGAGAATGACATGAGTGTTATTTCAATGAAGCAGCTTTTGGAAGCAGGTGTTCACTTTGGACATCAGACGAGAAGATGGAACCCTAAGATGGCTCCGTACATCTACACCGAGCGTAACAGCATCTACATCATTGACCTTCAGAAGTCCGTTGTTAAGGTAGACGAGGCTTACAAGGCAGTTGTAGACATCGTAGCTAACGGCGGAACCGTTCTGTTCGTTGGTACGAAGAAGCAGGCTCAGGACGCTATCCAGTCCGAGGCAGAGCGTTGCGGTATGTACTATGTTAACCAGAGATGGCTCGGCGGTATGCTGACCAACTTCAAGACCATCCAGAGCCGTATCGAGCGCCTTAAGAAGATCGAGGCTATGAGCGAGGACGGAACCTTTGACGTACTTCCCAAGAAGGAAGTTATCAAGCTCAAGGGTGAGTGGGAGAAGCTGGAGAAGAACCTTGGCGGTATCAAGGAAATGAAGAAACTGCCTGACGCTATCTTCGTTGTAGATCCCAAGAAGGAGCGTATCTGTGTTCAGGAAGCTCACACACTGGGTATTACTCTGATCGGTATCGCTGATACAAACTGCGATCCGGAAGAACTCGACTACGTTATCCCGGGCAATGATGACGCGATCCGTGCCGTAAAGCTTATCGTTTCCAAGATGGCAGACGCTGTTATCGAGGCTAAGCAGGGTGAGGCAGTTGCTACCGAGGATGAGGTTGCAACCGACGTAGCTGACGTTGAAGAGGCAATGGCTGCAACTGAGGTCGTTACCGACGTTGAGCAGATGACCGAAGCATAATCCAACACCATAGGAGGAATTAGATCATGGCAGCTATTACAGCATCAATGGTAAAAGAGTTAAGAGAAATGACCGGCGCCGGTATGATGGACTGCAAGAAGGCATTGACCGAGACCGACGGTAATATGGAAGCAGCTGTAGACGTTCTCAAGAAGAGCGGCGCAGTTAAGATGGAGAAGAAGGCTAGCAGAATCGCAGCCGAGGGTATCACCAGAGTTGCTTCCGACGCGAACAACGCAGTAGTTGCAGAAGTTAACTCCGAGACAGACTTCGTTGCTAAGAACGCAGTTTTCCAGGAGTTCGTACAGGAAGTTGCAGATAAGGCACTTGCTTCCGGATTGAACGGTGGTAAGAACGGCGAGGATGTTCAGGCACTTCTGGATGACGGCCTCCAGGCTGTTATCGCTGAGAAGACCCTGCAGATCGGTGAGAAGCTTTCCTTCCGCAGATTTGAGAAGGTTTCCGGCGACATCGTTACTTCCTACATCCACGCTGGCGGTAAGATCGGTGTTCTCGTTTCCGCAAACGGCGCGAACAACGACGCTTCTAAGGAAGCACTTACCAACATCGCAATGCAGATCGCAGCTATGAGCCCGCAGTATGTTGCAAGAAACGACATCTCTGCTGACGAGGCAGCTAAGCTTAAGGATATCGTTATCGACAGCTCCCTGAACGATCCGTTCACCCTGCCGAAGCCCATCCTTCAGAAGCTCATCGACAAGGCTGTTGCAGATAAGGTATGGAGCGACGCTGATATCGCTATCTACGAAGAGAAGAAGAGCAACATGAACTATCTTCCGAACTTCCTTTCCGAAGAAGCTAAGGCTTCTCTGGCAGCACTGGCTATGGAGAATAAGTCTGAGTATCTTAGCGATAAGATCTTCAGCGGTCTGGTTGACGGCCGTATCTCCAAGCACATGAAGGAGATCTGCCTCCTGGATCAGGCTTACGTTAAGGCTGAGGATGGAAAGCAGAGCGTTGCTAACTATCTTGCAAGCGTTTCCAAGGACATCGTTATCACCAAGTTCGTTCGTTTCGAAGTAGGCGAAGGCATGGAGAAGAAGAACGAGGATTTCGCTGCAGAAGTTGCTGCTCAGATGGGCAAATAATCGACTGGTATTACATAAAATCCATAGATAACATGAGGAGAACGACTTCCGTCGTTCTCCTTTTTTTGCTCTTTTGGCAAATGTAGAGTTAGACCCGTATACGTAGGGCTGTACGTGTTGATTTTACCGCTAAAAATGTATATAATCTAGATACGGGATTATATTTGAAAAGAATGAATGAGTGCATAAAGGGAGACTGTTTTGCAGTCCTTATTTTTGTGCGTTTTTTGATTCTGAGAATATAACGGGGGGACAGCATGAAACAAATTGCAGCACTGGTTGTTGCGCTGGGGATCATTCTCGGCGTTTGTTTTGTGAGCGTGGAGATAAGGGGTGCAAATACCGACCTTATCAGTAAGAAATTCGATTTGGGCGGAAAGGGGACGGCATCCGGATATATCGGAGTTTCCGCCACGGACAAATATGATTCAAAAAAGGGATATGGTATAGGGGATACGAGCCTGGCCCGGAACGTGGAAGCTTTGGGGCAGGGCGCGTTGAGCGACGCCATTCATTTCCAGGGTGGTTACGGCAGTCTGCTCGTAGACCTGCCGAAGGGCGTTTATAAGATCACGGTCACGACCGGAAACGTCAATAAGGCGACCATTAATGCAGAGGGTGTAAACCAACTGTTCTTTTTGCAGGGGAATAATGCGACCGATTCGTTTACGATACCCGTAACGGACGGCCAACTGAACATATATGCGACTTCCGGTGTAGGTAGCGAGTTTTCGCTCTGTACGGTCGAGATCGAACAGGTATCCACCGGAACGACGACAAAACCTACGATCTGGCTTGCGGGCGATTCGACCGTGGCGACGTATTATAATACATCCGCTTCCTCTAAGCGAGGCTGGGGAATGTATTTGAGTAAGTACGTTGACATGGCTTCTTATGATGTCCGGAATATCTCGATCAGCGGCCTGCGCGCGGAAAGCATGAAGAATTCTGCCTTTCCGACTGCGGAGTATTACGGTAAGAAGGGCGATATCTTAGTGCTGGCCGTCGGCATCAATGATTATATCGATGAGTACACAGACTATACGAAAACAGGCGATCCGATCGATGCATCGAACTACATTGACCATATGACACAGGTCATCCGCCGTGCGAAAGCGAAGGGGATGACAGTCTACCTGGTAAAGCAGCAGGGGGAAAATGACGACATCTACGGCTACCCGCTTCCCGAGTACAAATGGTTCGGAAAGGAACTGGATGAGCTCGGCAAAAAGGAGCAGGTCGGCGTACTCGATCTGTTCCGTCCCTGGTTGGAATTCCTCGAGATCAACCGGTATTACGAGCAGATCGAATACTATGCGGAAGGCCTGCACCCGGGCGCAAAGGGCGCGGACATCTTGGCGAAGATGATGGGCGAACTGCTCTTCCCGGACACAACGTCGGCCGATTCCGGTGATCCTGTTTATGATTTCGGAACGACGCCGTCGGCCGTCTATCTCACGGAAGTCTCCGGCGAGGCCATCGCAAACCCGCATAAAGGCTTCGTTATGACGGCTTACACGCCCTACATGATCAGCAGTGCTTTTGAATACGGCATCGGCGGATCCAAGCAGAATCAGGCGTGGAATGTGGTGACGATCGTTTCCGGCTCGCCGAAATGGAATGAGCTCAACCCGAGGAAGGGATATTACGACTGGACAGTCATTGACCAGATGCTCGAGGCGTGTGAGGCGCACGGGTTGACCTACGGAATACGGATCATGCCGTATTCATCTTACTTAGGAGAAGATTACGTTCCGCAGTGGGTCTACGACAACGGAGCGAAAAAATATACAGCAAAACTCAGGGATGATCCATCGAAAACTGTACAGTTTCCGAAGTGGGACGATCCGGTCTATCTGCAGGCGTGCAAGGATTTCGCCGTGGCGCTGGCCGCGAAATACGACGGGGACCCGCGCGTAGAATTCATCGACATCCGGCCGTTCGGAGATTACGGAGAATGGCACAATTCATTTGCCGTGGGCGAATTCATGCCGTCTCTGGAGATCCAGAAGGATATGCTGGACTGTTATGCGGCAGCATTTAAAAAGACGACCATCGTGCTTCCTTCGAATGCGCGCGGCGCGATCTACGAGTATGCGCTTTCGCTGGGCATCACGAAGCGGGACGACGGCCTGATCTCGCTGGGAAATGCGGAATGGAGCCTGGTGCCGACTTACCGCGCGAACATGCCGGTCATCGGCGAGAACTACTGGCCGTACGCGTGGATGCGGGATACCCTCCGGGAAGATATCTATTCTCTCGTGGACTGGACGCCGGAGCGCTTCCGTGAAACGATCGAGATCTCTCATATGTCGATCTTCGCACTGGATCAGGACAGCAACTGCAGCTATGGTTTCTACAGTGAGCAGAAGCCGGTCATCGACGAGATGTGCAACCGCCTGGGCTATAATTTCACGGTGGTCAATGCATCCCGGCTGAATAATAAACTGGCAGTGACGATTAAAAATACAGGCCTGGCGCCGGCGTATTTCGATATCTATCTGTGCGCGGAGATCACGGATGCCAACGGAAAGAAGATAGCGAATTTCGGAAATCCGATCCGGATCGAGAAGGGAACGTTCACGGACGGAAAGCAGAAAACGTTCGTTTTCGATTACAACGGGACACTTCCCTCGAACGCGACCATTTGCCTGGCGATGTACGAGGCTTCCAAATATAAGAGCGCCAGTGCGCTCATTAGCAGTAAAGACGACCCGACCATAAGGTTTGACAATAAGAACAACCTGGCGAATAAGCGCTTAAAGTTGGTGGCTATCTCGTCGCCGAAGGTGAACGCTCATGCCGAAAGAGCATCCGTCACTGTAGGTGAGACGTTTAAGATCACGGCCGACGTGAGCGGCGCAGGTCCGCTGCAGTATCAGTGGCAGTCGCGTAAGGATGCTTCTTCCGCCTGGACGAACTCGGCTCAGAGCGGAGCGAAGACCGACACGCTTTCGGTTGCTACGACCACGGGACTCCATGGCTGGCAGTTCCGCTGTGTGGTAACGGAAAGAGGCGGCCGCAAGGCTTATTCGAACGCCGTGACCGTGATGCTTGCTCCGAAGATCACGACGCAACCGGCCTTTAAGACCGTAGCCGTCGGCGATACGCTGAAGTACACGATCACTGTGACCGGTAAGGCGAAACTGACCTATCAGTGGCAGTCACGCAAGGATTCTTCGTCGGCATGGACGAACTCCGGGCAGAGCGGAGCGAAGACAGCAACGCTTTCGGTGGCTACGACCGCAGGCCTTCACGGCTGGCAGTTCCGCTGCGTGGTCACGGATGGTAACGGTCAGAAAGCCTACTCGAAGCCAGTGGAGGTATCGCTCGTGCCGAAGATCACGAAGCAGCCGACCGCTTCGAGCGTAAGACCGGGCACGAAGGTTGTGCTTTCTGTCACAGCAACGGGTCGGGCGACACTGAAGTACCAGTGGCAATCGCGCAAAAATTCCTCCGCGGAGTGGACGAACTCCGGGCAGAGCGGAGCGAAGAGCGCGAACCTGACGGTGGCCACGACCGCCGGCTTAAGTGGCTGGCAGTTCCGTTGCGTCGTAACCGACGGCAACGGACAGAAAACCTACTCGAACGTCGTTACATTGTCCGTAAAGTAATATGTTCGGGTAGAGGAATAAGGAAAATCAGGGGGAAACAAGATGAAAAGAGTTTATGAGTTGCTCATATCATTGAGCATCGTATTGTGCATGTGTTTTGCAAACGGATCCGGTGCGGCTGTTGCCGAGGCAGCTGAAGCGGACGGTTCGCAAAACGGGGGTTACGGGAGTTTTGTCAGTGGTGACCAGGTCATCAAAGACATGATCGAAGAGAATGGAATGTATTCGCATCCGAGGATCATCATGACCGAGGATAAGTTTGCAAAACTGAGATCTCATATCGGAGACGATTCAGTGACAGGTATCCTGCTCGAAAAGCTGAGAAGTGAAGCGGACAGCAAGCTCGGCTCGGCGGTACTTCCTTATGAGATCACAGATGGCATCCGACTTTTGGAAACTTCCAAACGGATCCAGCGCCGCGTTGCCGCACTGGCTTTGGCGTACAACGTCTTCGGCGACGAAAAGTATGCACAGCGCGCGTATAAGGAACTTGCAAATGCGGCAAAATTCAAGGATTGGAATCCGTACCATTTCCTGGACACGGCTGAAATGACGACTGCTTTTGCAATCGGTTATGACTGGCTTTATAACTGGATGACGGCAGATCAGAGGGCGGTTTTACGAAATGCCATGATCGAAAAGGGACTGAAGCAAGTCCTGCAGGATTATGAGGATAAGCCCGCGGACCGCAGTCGTACTTACCGTTGGTATCAGGATTTTCCCGGCGACAACTGGAAGCTCGTTTGTACCGGAAGCATGAACATGGCGGCACTGGCGATCGGTGACGAAAAGGATGCGCGAGACGTAGCGGCTAAGGTTCTCAATTACGGTTACAAAGAGGCTTATTCGTTTGTTCGCCGTGCTTACAGCGATAAAGACGGAACCTATACAGAGGGACTCGGTTACTGGGATTATGCCACCTATTATCTGGGTTTGAATTCATCCTCTTTGATCAGCGCGACGGGAACGGACTACGGCCTTGCTGACTTTGAGGGACTTCGAAAATCCGTTGATTTCGTCCGCTATATGAGCTCCAACACTCCGAAATCTTTTAGTTTCGGTGATGACCGTGAGAGCCGCGATACAGGCTGGGCAGTCTTCCTGTGGCTGGGTGAATACTTTGACTCTTACGACATTGCCTCCGTTCGTCTGAAGAAGATCGCAAAAGACGAGTTTAACTATCTGGATGTTTTGTGGATCGACGAGGAGGGCCTGTCCCGCTCGGCAAATGAGATTCCTACGGACTGGGGTGCTGTCGGTTCTTCCAACGCAAGTTTCCGTGACACATGGGATAACAGCGGACTCGTTGCGGCGCTTCATACCGGTTTAAATAATTACAAGTACCATGGTCATTATGACCTGGGTTCATTCTATGTAGAGGCCAATGGCGCCCGGTTCTTTACCGATCTCGGAAATGAGAACTATGAGTTGAAAGACCGCCTGTATTCTTACCGTATCCGAGCGGAGGGCCACAATACACTTGTGATCAACCCTTCGAAGGAATTGGACCAGAGCGAAGGCGCAGAGTGCCTCATCACCAGTTTCAGCGGGGGCAATGAAGCATTTGCCGTCACCGATCTGACCGATGCATATAAGGCAAGCGGCGCGAAGAGCGTAGTCCGCGGCCTGAAGATGATCAAGGATAAAGAGTGCGTGATCGTTCAGGATGAGATTTCCCTGAACACCGCAGGTGAGATCTATTGGTTCGCCCACACAGCGGGGCAGATCAGCGTTGCTTCTGATGGCAGAAGCGCTATCGTGACCGTTGGTTCAGATCGTTTGTGGGTAGGCCTGCTCAGTGAGGGCGGCAAATTCTCCGTGATGTCGGCGAAATTGCTTTCTACCTCCCGTCAGGTATCCGGTCAGACGAGCAACAGCGGTTACAGAAAACTTGCGATCCATTTGACAAATACGAAGGATACGACCATTTCCGTGGTCTGCATTCCGCTGAAGTCGGGCGAGTCGAAGCCGTCGTGGCTTCCGACATTAAAGTCGATCTCCCAGTGGACAGCTGCACCGACCGTGACAGCCAGCGCAGCGAAAGCTTCGGTTACCGCAGGTGAGACATTTAAGATCACGGCGGAAGCAAACGGATCCGGCACACTGAAATATCAGTGGCAGTCACGTAAGGATTCTTCATCTGCATGGACGAATTCGGCCCAGAGCGGAGCGAAGACTTCGACGCTTTCGGCAGCGACGACCGTGGGCCTTCATGGCTGGCAGTTCCGCTGCGTGGTAACGGACGGCAGCGGCCGCAAGGCTTACTCAAAGGCAGTGACCGTGACAGTCGTTCCGAAGATCACGACCGAACCGGTCAATAAGACCGTAAACGTGGGAGATACGCTTAAGTACACGATCGCTGCGTCAGGCAAGACAAGACTGTCCTATCAGTGGCAGTCACGTAAAAACTCTTCTTCCGCATGGGCGAACTCTGCGCAGAGCGGAGCGAAGACGACGACACTTTCGGTAAAAACGACCGCAGGCCTTCAGGGCTGGCAGTTCCGCTGCGTGGTTACGGATGGTAATGGTCAGAAGTCCTATTCGAAGACCATGACGGTATCGCTTGCGACACCGACGATCACGAAGCAGCCGACCGCAACGAGCGTAAAGGTAGGAACGAAGGCTACATTCTCCGTGGCAGCTACGGGTAAGGCAACATTGAGGTATCAGTGGCAGTCACGCAAGAATTCCTCTGCGGAGTGGACGAACTCCGGACTGAGCGGAGCGAAAACTGCGAACCTGACGGTAGCTGCGACCGCCGGCCTGAATGGCTGGCAGTTCCGCTGTGTGGTCACAGACGGAAACGGTATGAAGACCTACTCAAGTGTGGTTACATTGACCGTGAAATAAGGTATAGAAGTATCAAAGAGCTAAAGGGGTAAAAAGATGAAGAAGTTTTTGGCATGGATCGTAGTGTTGGGGGTCGTATTGGGCATTTGTAGCGCAAATGCCCGGATACAGGCAGGGGAGACAAGCGGCGCTTCGCGATTTGAGGTACCGTACGTATCGACGTACTATTTCAATCCGAAGCCGACCACAAACGATACGATTACGATTCCGTTGTACATCACCGACTATGCACAGTCGGAGTATATGAAGAATGACACGTCCGTCAAGTTGGATCTGATCTACACGGTGGACGGAGTAAAGAAAACGATCAAAGGCGTACCGCTCGGCGATTATACATTGACCCTGGGAAAATTAAGTGCGGGAACGCATGTGTTTTCCGTGGAAGTCTATGACCCGCGCACGGGCCTTACGTCGCACAGATTGTTTAATGACCTCTGGGTCGTGACGCCTGCAGAGGCGACGATCACAGCCCAGCAGACCTACTACATGACAACGGCAGATCTTACGAAGTATGGGATCCGCAATGATAACTCAAAAGATGCGAAGGACCTGATCTCCACGAAGGACGGTCTGACGCAGCTGTTTGCAGATAAGCAGGCGGCCGGTTATAAGAAGATCGTGCTCCTGAAGGGAACCTACCGCATCAACGGTGAGCAGGCCAGAAAGACCTGCATCAAGATCCCGTCACATTTTACGGTCGATATGAACGGCAGTACATTTAAGATGGAGACCTTCACTTCGACAAATGAAGGATGTATCGTCGTGATGGACGATGTTGTGGACGCGCATTTGATCAACGGTACCCTGGAGGGCAATCGCTTTGAGAGAAAGGCGCTGGGCTACGAGGTCAATGGCATGGGCGAACCGATCAACACGGTTCTGATCACAGGCGGAAAGTACAATTCCATCGAAAACCTCACGATCAAGAACACGGCGGGCCATACGGTCTTTACGACCGGTACCTGGGACGGCCCGGGTAAGATAATGGATTCATTTACCCGGACTGCGATCGTCAACGGTAAGGAAGTTGCGGATGCGAAATGCAGCACCAGCTCCATGATCGACCTGACTGCCATGCTGGCCTATGACGCGAACGAGGACTACGTTTACGTAGGCCACCCGGGTGGCTATCGCGGACTGGCGGGTGAGTCGCCGGTCATCTACCTGTCCTGGTATGATAAGGACCAGAAGTTTATGGAAACCTTCACGGGCTTCCAGTACAGAAAGGTCCAGATCCCGGCCGGCGCGAAATATGTGCGCGTGACCTTCCTGGGAACCGCATTTCCGACCACGGACGTGACGAAGACCGTTTATGTTTACACTAAGCATCTCGGTGAGTACTACAGCATCTCTGGCATTGATTTCGAGGATACCCGTACCTGCGCACTGGCACCGGCATCGGGCGGAAATGTCCTGATCGAGAACTGTACATTTACCCGTTGTGGAGACAGCGTCACACCCTGTCCGGTCGATTTCGAAGACGGCTGGGAAGAGATGCAGGACGTTTACTACAGAAACAACGCCGTGCTGGAAAAGGCGGAGCATACGACGGCGACCATCGTGGACAATACAGGTTACAACCATGTGTACGAGAACTGCAAGGCGCACGATATCGTGATCCGCAGCCGCGTATATGGCGGCGTGATCCGCGATTTCACCAGCGGGGATTCGACGATCCTGTGGGCCCTGGGTACGAAGATGACGAACCTGTACAGCCGTATCCAGAATATCAACGGCGGATATATCAATTTCTACAATCCATTGACCGCAAAAGAAGTGGCCGTGGATATGAAGGTCAAAAACTGTACGATCGCAAACGGAACGAATACTACAACGTATACGACTTCGGTTATGGATCATGTGGTCTATGAGAACTGTACATTTACCAATTTTTCCGGGGACAATGCTACCCTGCGCGGATGTAAGGTCATGCTGGACGGCGATGTGAGAAGCCACCTGCATTTCTACGATTGTACGTTCGTACCGGTCCAGGGAAAGGATAAGGTCTCTTTCGGCTTCAGTAACACCTATTATGTCGACCGCGTGTTTGAAAACTGTAAATTCGCGTCGATGACGACGAATGCATATGGCAAGTCGCTTACGTTCAAAGGCTGTGAATTTGAAGATCTGCACCTGATCGCAAGCGTGGGAGCAGAGGAGAAGATCACCTTTGAGGATTGTGTGATCCGCTCTTCTTCGGAGAAAATGTTAGAGTTCGGTCCGTATGCGTACAGCACGGAATACATCGAGGTCGCATTCAAAAATTGTGACATCACACTTTCAGGAAAGAACCTGATCTATATGTGGTCGAAGACGACCGAAGGAAGCACGGTGATGTTTGACAATTGTGTGATCCGCAGAACCGACGGAGTCCTGGTGGATGGCTGGGCAGTGGATGACCGCGCCCGCCTGGACATCGTTCTGCGAAACACGAAGATGGACAGCACCTTGGTTCCGGCTAAGAACATCAACACCGATAATATCAGAGTCATCGTTGCGGATCCCAATGCTCCCTATGCGACGATCCGCTCCGGCGGTAAGGGGAATCCGGTCGCTGAAGTTGGCGACGTTGCAAAGATCACGGTCGATGTGACCGGAAGCGGAACGATGAAATACCAGTGGCAGTCCCGTAAAGATGCTTCGGCGGCCTGGACGAACTCGGGCCAGAGCGGGGCGAAGACGGCGGCACTTTCCGTAGCTACGACCGCAGGCCTGCATGGTTGGCAGTTCCGCTGCGTGGTAACGGACAGCAATGGTCGGAAGGCCTACACGAGACCGGTGACCATGACGATGCTGCCGAAGATCACGAAGCAGCCGGAAACGCAGACGACAGCAGTCGGGGATATCGTCCAGTATAAGGTAGAAGTGAACGGAAAGGCGAAACTGAAGTATCAGTGGCAGTCTCGTAAGGATTTCTCATCGACCTGGACGAACTCAGGGCAGAGCGGTGCGAAGACATCGACGCTCTCGGTAGCAACGACTGCAGGTCTTCACGGCTGGCAGTTCCGCTGCGTGGTAACGGACGGAAACGGCCAGGTTTCTTACTCGAACATCGTGTACGTAACGCTCGTGCCGAAGATCACGAAGCAGCCGACCGCTCCGAGCGTAAAGGCAGGAACGAAGGTTGCATTGTCCGTGCAGGCGACCGGTAAGGCGAAACTCACATATCAGTGGGAGTCACGCAAGAATGAAACCGCCCAGTGGACGAAATCGGGCCAGAGCGGAGCGAAGACCCCGAACCTTACGGTGGCTACGACCGCCGGTTTGAACGGCTGGCAGTTCCGCTGCGTCATAACCGACGGAAATGGCCAGAAAACATACTCAGACGTAGTAACCATGTCGGTTAAATGATCAAATCCATAGTGTTAACAAAAACAGCCGAAAAGCGATGCTTATCGGCTGTTTTTGCATGGTTTCATTTTGGTTTTTCTTGTTATAAGTCCCTTTATACGGATTTCTTACGATAATCTTAAGGATGGAAAAAAGTTGAAAAAAAGGTTGACATTCAGGTTATAATGGGTTAACATGTAATGGATGGAACATTTAAACAAGTGTTTAAGTGTATATCTTTAAGATCAATATTTCAAAGATCGGCAGGGCCCGCGGATCGTTTGGGATGGATAGGAGAGAAAAATGAAAATCGTTGAGATCAGTCATGTATCAAGAATTTACAAAGTGGGAGACCACGAGCAAAAGGCGCTGGACGACGTGAGTTTGGAGCTTGAGAGCGGAAAGACTATTGTGATCCTGGGACCGTCAGGCGCAGGCAAATCCACATTGTTGAACCTCCTCGGAGGATTGGATAGTCCGACATCCGGAACGATAAAGATCAAGGGACAGGATATTTCCACCTTGAATGCTGACCAACTGGCAGAATATCGCGCATCGGGTGTCGGTTTTATTTTTCAGGCATACAATCTGATCCCGACATTGACCGTGCTTGAAAATGTAGCCTTGGTAAAGGAGATCGCGAAGGATCCGCTATCCAGTCATGACATGCTTCGCGAGGTCGGCCTCGGCGAACACATGTATAAGTTTCCGGTGGAACTGTCCGGGGGTGAGCAGCAGCGTGTTTCAATCGCCCGTGCGGTCACTAAGAACCCCGATATCCTGCTTTGCGATGAGCCTACGGGCGCACTCGATACCGAGACAGGCGTCATGGTCCTGAAGCTTCTGCAGAGCATGGCAAAAGAGCATGGAAAGACAACGATCATCGTCACACATAACCAGAACATCGCGAAGATGGCAGACGTTGTGGTACATGTGAAGAACGGAAAGATCAAAGAAGTGATAAATAACGATAAGCCTTTGGCGGTCGAAGAAGTGGAGTGGTAAGTATGCTGACGAAAAAACTGTTTCGTACCATCGGACGCTACAAGGCGCAGTTCATCTCCATGATCATCATGGTAGGCCTGGGCGTCGGTATCTTCCTCGGTTTCAACATCGAATGGAAGACCTTGGAAGTAAATGTAGCAAAAGCCTTTGAGGATACGGGCTTTGCAGATTATCGCATCGTGAACGAGCGCGGGTTCTCCGCTGAGGACCTGGAGGCGGTTGAAAACATCGAGGGTGTGGATGCCGTGAGCCGCTTTCTTTCGGTCAATGTCTCCCGCAAAGACGATGACGACATCATCGCGTTGACCATGAGTGAAAACATCGAGGTTTCCGGATTTAAAGTGACGGAGGGCGCGCCCTATGATCCCGAAGACACGGAAGGCCTGTGGCTCTGCGAGCGTTATGCGAAGGCAAACGGGCTGGCGGTCGGGGACACATTCTCCATGATGTACAAAAACATCGAGTTTTCGGGTCCGATCCGTGGCCTCATCAAATCCGGTGAATACCTCATCTGCCTGGTGGATAAGACCCAGCTGATGCCGGACTTCGAGAAGAACGGTTATGTATATATTTCCCCCGCCTACATGAAGGCGAAGATCGGGATGACTTTCTTCCCGCAGATCCATGTGCGCAGCGGACTGGATAAGGACACGATGATCCAAAGAGCCGAAGCGGCGCTCGGGAAGTCCTACATGGTGGTCGATAAGGAACTGGTGACCAGTTATGCCGAAGCCCACGGCGAGATGACGGAGGGCAAGGCCATGGCGGCCGTGCTTCCGGTGATCTTCCTGGCGATCGCGATCCTGACCATGATCACCACTATGCATCGTATCAGCATTTCCGAGAAGACGCAGATCGGAACGCTGAAGTCGCTGGGCTTTAAGGACCGGCGCATCCTGCGGCATTATTCGGCCTACGGACTGTTCATCAGCCTGACCGGAACCGCACTGGGTATCGTCATCGGCCTGTTCATCGGCCATTTCTTTATCAATCCGAATTCGGTCATGGGTGATTACATGGACATGGAGTATTGGGATCTGCACATGCCTTTATGGAGCATTGCGGTGGTCGTTTTGATCAATGCGGTGCTGGTCCTGGCTACGCTGTATTCGGTCGCTTCGATGATGAAGGGAACGGCGGCGGATGCCCTGCGACCCTACGCGCCGAAGGCGATGCGCCGCATGTGGATCGAAAACAAAAAAGCATGGAAGAACCTTTCTTTCGCCACAAAGTGGAACATTCGTGACATCCTGCGGCATAAGTCGCGTTCCTTCATGACATTGTTCGGTATCATCGGCTGTATGTTGATCCTGGTCGCTTCCTTCGGCATGAAGGATGCATTGGACAGTTATATCGATGATTTCTTTGAAGATGCGATCAATTATCATACCAAAATCGTTCTGGACACGGAACTGACGGATGATCGTGCTGTCGCTGAGTTGATCGAAAAATACGATGCCGACTGGACGGCCGACCTGGGCGTTCAGATCGGGGAGAATACGTACTCCATGGAGATCTATGGCCTGGAGCATTCGTACTATCGCTTTGTAAAGCGGGGCGGCGAGCATATCGACCTGCCGGAGGACGGTGTGCTGATCTGCGAACGCATTGCCCGAAAGGAAGGCCTGAAGGCGGGAGATACGTTTACGGTTTCGGTCTACGGCACGTCCGATAAATATGACCTGAAGGTGATCAATGTAGTCCAGTCGATCCCCGAAAGTGTAATGATGAGCGACACCTATGCGGACAGCATCGGCGTCAAGTATAGCAAATCGGCCCTGTTTACCAACGTGGCCGACATCGAGGAAAGCCCGATCATATCTTCGACGCAGACGAAGCAGGCTTTGATCGATACGTTCAACAGCTTTACAGAGATCATGAACCTGATGATCGTGCTGCTGGCAGTCATTGCAGTCATTCTGGGCATTGTCGTATTGTATAACCTCGGCGTGATGAGTTATACGGAACGTTACCGTGAGCTTTCGACATTGAAAGTCGTAGGGTTCAAAGATCGGCACATCAGCCGGATCCTGATCGACCAGAATATCTGGATGACGGTTTTGGGCGTGGCTCTCGGCATTCCCGCCGGTATCGCAGCCCTGCAGATCCTGCTGGTAACTCTGGGCGGCAGTTATGAACTGTCGTTGCAGATCCGGTTTACCACCTACCTGATCTCGATCCTGCTGACCTTCGGCGTATCCTTCTTCGTCGGCCTTATGGTCAGCCGCAAAAACAAAAAGATCGACATGGTCGAGGCCTTGAAGATCCCCGAATAGATCACATAAAAATTTGTATACCCCCCTGTGTTCATCTTGTAAAACACAGGGGGGTATGTTATACTTTAAGTCGTAGTATGGTCGATAATGCCCGAAGTGGGCTGACTGATAAAATGTGATTTAAGTGAAGTGAGGTAGATTATGGCAAGACCTGCAGGAAGAGGTAGTAGTGTTAGCGGCGGCGGCGGTGTCGGCGGACGCAGAGGCAGCGGCCTTGGAAGCGGACGCGTAGGACGCGGCAGCTCCGGTTCCCATAGCAGCGGAAGCAGCAGTCATCACAGCAGTGGCGGTAGTTCTTACGGTGGCGGCGGACGTCGTCCTATGTCACGTGCGACGAAAGCCGGCGGTGGCGGCGGCCTGCTTGCGATCATCGCGATCGTTTTCTTCATGTTCATGAGTGGCGGAGATGATGACGGCGGCGGTGGCGGCGGTCTTACCGGCCTGATCGGCGGCGGTTCTTCGGGCGGCGGTGGCAGCAGTGTTGTCAGCGGCCAGTCCACGAACTCTTCGAGTGTAGATACGAACGTAGCCAGTGGTTCCCGTAACAAGCGCACCGTGATCAAGGGCAATGGCAACGATGTTATTACCTTGATGGTATACATCTGCGGTACCGACCTGGAGTCCGAAGCCGGCATGGCATCGAACGACATCCAGGAGATGCTGAAGGCGAATACATCGGATAAGGTCAATATCATCATCTGCACCGGCGGTGCGAAGAAGTGGCAGATCCAGGGTATCAGCAACTCTGTGCATCAGTTCTACAAAGTTGACGGTAAGAACCATCAGTTAGTTCGTCTGGAGGATAATCGCGGAAGCAAGCCCATGACCGATCCTGCGACATTGACCGATTTCATCAAGTACTGTGCACAGAACTATCCGGCGAATCGTAACGAGCTGATTCTTTGGGACCACGGCGGCGGATCTGTAACCGGCTTCGGTTATGATGAGAAGAACGGCAACGGCGACTCCATGACGCTGGCCGGCATCAATACAGCGTTGAAGAACGCGGGTGTGACCTTTGATTTCATTGGCTTCGATGCCTGCCTGATGGCAACGGCAGAGACCGCGCTTATGTTGGATAACTATGCCGACTACCTGATCGCGTCCGAAGAGACCGAGCCCGGTATCGGCTGGTATTACACCAACTGGTTGACGAAACTTTCAAATAACACATCGATGCCTACGACCGAGATCGGCAAGAACATCATCGATGATTTTGTATCGGCTTGTGACCGCGAGTGCAACGGACAGAAGACGACTCTGTCCATCACGGACCTGGCGGAATTCTCCAACACGGTTCCGTCGAAGCTTTCCGCTTTCGCCCGTAGCGTCACCGACCTGCTGAATAAAGAAGAGTATGAGAAGGTTTCCGAGGCTCGTGCAGGCGCACGTGAGTTCGCTACCAGCTCAAAGATCGACCAGGTCGACCTCGTGAACCTGGCAAACAACATCGGAACTTCCGAAGCAAAGGCTCTCAGCTCCGCGATCCAGGGCGCTGTTAAGTACAACAAGACGTCCTCTAACATGAAGAATGCGTACGGCATCTCGATCTACTTCCCGTATAAGAAGGCAAAGCAGGTCGATGCAGCGTGCAAGACATACAACCAGATCGGCATGGATGCCGAGTACACAAAGTGTATCAAGCAGTTCGCAAGCCTTGAGACGAGTGGTGTCATTTCGTCCGGTGGTTCGGGTTCCATTTTGGATTCCCTGTTTGGCGGCGGCGAGGAGTCATCCTCGAGCGACTCCGGCATGATCGAAGACCTGCTCGGAATGTTCTTCCGTAGCGGCGGTTCTGAGGGCAATAAAGTCCGCGGCCTGGATGAGACCAACATCGAGTTCCTCAAAGACAGCGGCATGAGCACGTCGCAGATCAGTTCCTACATTGCCGAGCACCACTTCGATACGAAGTATCTGAACTGGGTGGAAGAGGACGGAAAGTACCTCATCGACATGCCCGACCAGCAGTGGAACATGATCCACCTGGTGGATAAGAATGTTCTTCTTGACGATGGCGAAGGATATATCGATCTGGGTTATGATAACCTGCTCGATTGGGATGATAAGGACCGCATGGTCGCTAATATGGAAGTAAGATGGATCGCCCTGAATAATCAGGTCGTTGCTTACTACCACACCGAGACCTTGATGGATGGTGATAATGTTTCAGCGATCTATGGTTATATTCCGGCACTGCTGACGAATGACATCGTTACGGAAGAGCCCGTTCAGCTCCTCGTGGAGTTCCCGGACGGCAATGCTCCCGGACGCGTAGTTGGCGTTCTGCGTGACTACCAGGATGGCGAGACGGAAGCGATCGCGAAGAGTGAACTTTCATTGCAGAAAGGTGACCGCCTGGATTTCGTATGTGATTACTATACCTACGACGGCGAGTATGAGGATAGCTACATGTTCGGCGATCCGATGATCGTGGAGGATCCTTCGAACCTGAAGGTGACCGACTATATGATCGAAGGCCGTACCGTGAAGATCACGTATGTATTCACCGATATGTATCAGCAGGAGTACTGGACACCTGCGGTCATGAAAAAATCATAATCTAACAGTAAGGGGGCTTACTATGGAACGAAGAGGGAATTCTGATGAGATAACCAGAAGATATTTTGATTCGATCCTGTTGGAGACCCGGTATATGGACGCGGATCTTCCTTCCACGAAGCGTATGCTTTGGGGGTGGGAGATCCAGACTCCGATCATGACAGCTGCGCTGTCGCACCTTCACGACATATGTGAAGATGCGATGGCGCAGTATGCTATCGGGGCCAGAGATGCCGGGACGATCCACTGGTACGGTATGGGCAGCGATGAAGAACTCGAGCACATCATCGCGACCGGGGCGAAAACGATAAAGATCATCAAGCCGCACGCGGATGATGCAGAAGTTTTCCGTAGGATCGAGCATGCGAAGAAGGCCGGAGCGTTTGCGGTCGGGATGGACATTGACCACAGTTTCTCCGGACATGGCACGTATGATCATGTGCTCGGTTTTGATATGAAGCCGAAGAGCACGGAGCAGCTGGCTGCATTTATTCAGGCCGCGGCGCCGCTTCCGTTCATCGTGAAGGGCGTGCTGAGCGTGGCTGATGCGGTGAAGGTGCAGAAGGCCGGGGCCGCCGGCATCGTTTTGTCGCACCATCACAACATGATGGAGTATTCCGTGCCGCCGCTCATGGCATTGCCCGCGATCCGTGAGGCGGTGGGACCGGACTTCCCGATCATCGTCGACTGCGGCATCGTAAGCGGCATGGACGCGTATAAGGCGCTGGCGCTCGGCGCGGACGGAGTTTCGGTCGGACGCGAGCTCATGAAGCCGCTGAAAAACGGTGGACAGGCGGTCGCTGACCGGATCCGGGAGATGACGGCCGAACTGGCTTCCGTGATGGCGCGGACGGGCGTGAAGGATCTTTCATCCTTCGATCCGACAGTCCTGCACTTTTGGAACACTTGATCTGATCAAAGAGAGGGCGCTCAAACCGATCCGAATATGCACAGATCGCGTTTAGAGGGCCATACAGGGGGTTTTATGCGATTAGGTATCAGTTATGCACTCAGTTATGAAAATGCGGAAAAATGGGCGGATCTGCACAGCAAATGCGGTTGCCGCACCGTAGTCTTTCCGCTGGATTGCCACGCCGATGAAAAAACGATCGAAGCGTACGCGAAAGCGGCGCGCGAGGCGGACCTGACCATCGCCGAAGTCGGTGTGTGGCGCAACATGCTTTCGTCCGATCCGAAGGTGCGTCAGGAAGTCTTTGACTACATCGTCGGCCAGATCCGCATGGCGGACGCCATCGGAGCACGTTGCGTGGTCAATGTTGCCGGCGCTCCGCACGGAGATCGCTGGGACGGCGGCTATCGGGAGAATTTCACCGACGAAGCCAGAAAACAGACCGTCGAGACCATTCAAAAGATCATCGACACCGCGAGGCCGAAGAAGACGAAGTTCTCCATCGAGCCTATGCCGTGGATGATCCCGACCGGACCGGAGGACTACCTCCGCCTGATCGAAGAGGTCGACCGCGAAGGATTCGGCGTTCACCTCGACATCGTCAACATGATCAACTGCCCCGAGCGGTATTTCTTCTCGGATGAGTTTTTGGAGCACACGTTCGAACTTCTCCACGGGCGCATCTTAAGCTGCCACATGAAGGATACCCTGCTTCTGCCGGATTACACCTTCCAGCTGTGTGAATGCGCGCCCGGCCAGGGAACGCTGAACCTGGAACTCTATGCGAAACTTGCGACACAGGAAGATCCGGACATGCCCATGATCATCGAGCATCTGCACACGGCAGAAGAGTACTACGAAAGCCTGGCCTTTGTACAGAAACGTTTAGGTATTCAATAGTAAATTGATAAAGCATCAAAGTCCCCGGGAAAAACGAGAGATC
>JAFZZY010000042.1 GCA_017615545.1 Lachnospiraceae bacterium | reverse complement strand
GGATCAAACTCTCATGTTTAATCTTTTTCTGACATCAGACGAACTTTAGCGTTCATCGTTCCTGTCTTTACTGTTCTTTAGGTTTGCTTATTTCTAAGCTGTTCTCAATCTTTTAATTCTCTTTGAATTTTCAAGGTTGGAGTATACTATTTGATTGTCAAGGTGCGTACCTGCATGTTTCCATCGCCCGGAGAAAGACGAGCGGAGAAGGAGGGATTTGAACCCTCGCGCTGCTATTAACGACCTACTCCCTTTCCAGGGGAGCCCCTTCAACCTCTTGGGTACTTCTCCAAACGGTTGATGCAGATATTTTATTCTGTGTACCGAAGTACACATCGCGGAGAGAGTGGGATTCGAACCCACGCGCCCTTTCGGACAAACGGTTTTCAAGACCGCCTCGTTATGACCGCTTCGATATCTCTCCTTAAGCAGTGCCTAACTATGATATAACGGTTTCACTCGTTTGTCAAGCGTTTTGTCGCCTCTTTTTCATCAGCGGCATTGATAATCATATCAAAACCGCCTGCGTTTGTCAACACTTTTTTACGCATTTTTTTCCGAATTTTTTTAGCCTTCAAAAGTGCCGTTTTCACACCCCGTCTGCCAGGTCGTTGATCACTTCGCCGGCCAACATCAGGCCCACGATCCCGGGCACGTAGGAAAGGCTTCCGGGCGCCTGCTTTTTACGCGGGCCGACTGCCTCTTCCGCCTCGGCCGATGCATTGGCCGCGTCCGGGCCTTCCGGCCGCATCGCCGTCTCCTCGGAGTACACGACCTTCAGATGCTCGATGCCGCGCTTCTTCAGCTCACGCCGCATAACGCGCGCCAGCGGGCAGGTCCGCGTCTCGGAAATGTCCGCCACCTTGAAGCCCTGTGCGTTGCGTTTATTGCCCGCGCCCATCGCGCTGATGATCGGAATACCGCGCTCCTGCGCGATCTCCGCCAGACGCAGTTTGCCGCTCACCGTGTCGATCGCGTCCACGATATAGTCAAACTGATCAAACGGGAAATCCCCCTCCGTCTCCGGCAGGAAGAACTTCTCGTAGGTGAATACCTGCGTATCGGGGGCAATGCTTCTCACACGTTCGCGTGCCGCCTCGGTCTTCGGCGTCCCGATGCGGTCCGTCGTGGCCAATATCTGGCGGTTCAGGTTCGTCGCGCTCACCGTGTCATGGTCGACCAGGTGCAGCGTGCCCACACCCGCGCGGGCCAATGCTTCCACGGCATAGCCGCCGACGCCGCCCAGACCGAACACCGCTACTCTCGCATCCCGAAGACGCAAAAGCCCGTCCGTACCTATTAACATACGCGTGCGCGCGTACATATCCTCGACCGGCTGGCCCGGAACTACGTCCGGCGCGATCAAAAACGCACGCCCGTCCGTGACTTCCACGACATTGACCGAGCAGTTCGGCGGCACCTTGCCATGCCAGAAATCGGTCGGATCTTTATATACAGAATTCAGCAGGCCGCGGGTCGCGCAGCCATGTGACGAGATCAGCACGTTCGCATCGTGCAGATCCTCGCGCGCCATCAGTTCCTTAAGGAAAGCACCCGTGCGCTCGCAGACCTCCTGCACCGTCTCGCCGCCTTTGGGCGGGATGAAATGGAACGAGTCGTACATAAACAGCCGGAACTCGTCCTTCGGGACCTCGCAGTCCTCGCCTTTACAGGTCAGGCCTTCCCAAACTCCGAAATTGATCTCCTGGATCGCAGGCTCGATCTCGATCTCACAGTCAGTCGCGCGGTTCTCTTGCAGCACGATCTGCGCCGTCTGCATCGCCCGCGTCAGCGGACTCGAGATCACGGCGTCGAAATGCACGTCCGCGAGCCCCTGTCCGGCCACATGCGCGAGCGCCAGACCATTCTCGTTCAGAGGGATATCCAGCCGCCCCTGCAGCCGTCCGAGCAGGTTGTACTGTGTCTGCCCGTGGCGAATGATATAGATCTTCATAGTATCATCTCCATCCCCGTCTTCTGCACACCCATGCCGAGGCTCTCGTAAAACGCGCGCGCCGCGTCATTGCCCTCCCACACGTTCAGCGTGATGTTGTAGCAGCCGCTTTCGCGCGCAAAACCCGCGATGTATTCATAGATCGCGCGGCCAATGTGCTGCCCGCGGGCGGCCTGATCCACGCAAATATCGTCAATATAAAGCGTCACGTGGTCCGGCTGGTTGTTGTTCCCGATGTGCGGCTGGAACACGCAGAAACCGTAGCCCTGCACGATCCCGGCGTCATCCGCCGCAACGAAGACCGGCGTCTCGTCCGACTTCAGGATCTCGCGCAGCTGCTCCGCGTTGTACTTCGTTTTATCCGCCAAAAACAGGTCCGGCCTCCGGACCTGATGCACATTATTCACCTGGACCAGCAGCTCCAGGATGCGGGGAATGTCCGTCTCAATTGCTCTTCGTATCTTCATAATATACCTGTAAGTGCGCTGCCGTCAGCGCTTTGCGTATGCCAATGCCCATCGTGAAGCAGAATGCGATCTTCAACGCGTCGAACAAAAGGAAGGGAACGACACACACGGTGAGAGACGCGACGAAGCCCATCTTCGTCACGAACATAAACCAAACTGTGCCGAACAGGTAGCAGACCGCCAGGCCCAGAACCATGCCGACCACGTGCATGTAACACTTTTTGTACGAGAAGCGGTCAATGAACGCTCCCGCGATCAGCGCCAAAAAGATGAAACCGATGATGTAGCCGCCGGTCGGACCGGAAACCTTCTGCAGGCCGCCCTGGTATCCCGAGAACACGGGAAGTCCGACGGTGCCGAGCAAAATATAGACCAACGTCGCCACCGTGCCCTTAAACGTGCCCAGCACGTACACGGTCAGCAGGATGGCCAGCACGCCGAGTGACACCGGAACCGCGCCGATCGGAACCGAGATGGGTCCCAGCACGCAGCACACCGCCGTCATCAACCCGATGAGCGCCAACGATTTCGTGGAAATAACCTGTTTTACTTTTTCTTCTGCCATAGTGATGCCTCTTTTCGCTGCGATCCGCAGCCATTTGATACGCCCGTTATTCTAGCATGAAAGCCCTGCGTTGTCAACGCGGTCGCAAACCGTTCACAGCGACAAAACGTACGCTTCCGCCTCAAAAAAATCGTCAAACAGTGGTGCCGGCGCCGGCGGTTCTTTGCGCGTCATAAACACATGGTACGGCGTCCCGAAGTCCTTCATGAATCGGCTTATGAACTCCTCACCATAGTACTCTCCCATGACTACGTGGTCGTCCAGCGTCCGCGCCGCCACATAGAAGCCAAGCTCCCTCTGATAGGTCTCGACCAGGGGCTCCCGAGACTCCTGCCCCGGCACCCGCGTGCAGATGCAGCCCAGCCGCACGACCTTCTCCCGCAAAAGCGGCGCTACGCTTTTGACAAAGCCGCGCCCCGGGCGGGTCGAAAACAGCGACACCAGCCAACCATCCTCCGTGATGGAAAAGCCTGCGTCCCCGTCGTCCGTCAGGAAGTTCTCCTGCTGACTATAATCATTGTCCTCAGGCGGCGCCAGAAAGCAGCCGCGCTTCATCCCGGCCCGCTTCTCGGCAAAAATCTTTCGGAACGTCTCGCCGTCCACGCACCGCAAAACGGTCGTCACACCGTCCGCCTTAAAGGTCAACACAGCTCCGATCTCCATAAAAACCCCTCTTTCATAAACACGACGCCCGAACGGAAGCCTTCACCGGTCTCCGTCCGGGCGATCGATCATATACTCATCTGTACCTGACTGCCAGTTCAAATACTTACAGTGCACCGCCATGATCCACCATGTCGAGGATATACAACACGATGAAAAATACGGTAAGCGCGCCCCAGATCAGTCCGGTCAATGAATACGGCGTGCTCTTCGTGCGAAAGCCGTAGTAGCAAAAACTTACGGTGCAGAAGCAACCAACCAACGCATACATGCCGAAATTCTGCTTTCCCTGAAGGATGATCTCAAGAACGAACAAAACGATCGCAAGGAGAATGCTCGCGATGCTCGCAATGCGGATGCCCTTCGACTCCAACTCGATCAAATAGAGTTGCTTCATCTTTTCTTCGCCCTTTTCGGCGGCTTCATTAATTTGTTTTTCCTTTTCTTTCTCGTTACTCATATGTGCATGCCTCCCTTACTCTGTGCTATGACACTTCTGCTAATTATTTTAGCATTCAAAGTATCGCCTGTCAATATGCACGAGCCTATTCCAAGACGCAGCCGGCGTATTATTTCATCTGATCTTTCCGGGCGAAAATGCAGCGTTGGAACACACGAACATTATTCAGGCCATACTTCTTTACACTGAAGCGGATGGACCCTCCGGCATATTCGATCTTCAGGAAAGACTTGCTGAGGACCGCAAAAAGCAAGAAGAGGAACAATCCGGATAAAAGAAATATCACTCGCACCATCATCTCCCGGACAGCGATACCGGCAATAAGAGACACAATACCGAAAAAAATGAAAAACCAAGGGCGGAAATATGTGATCGATACTCCGGTTATGTCCTCCAGATCAACGATCTCTTCCTGCTTGACCTTACTGATGATACCCTGGTCTCCATAATAATACAAACGTTTGTCGGTGATAACGGAATCCTCGGATTTCCACCCTTCACCGGCGATCAGATTCAGGCCATAGCCATTCTTCAAGGAGCATATCGCCTTCTCCGACGGATCTACAAAACCTGTAGCTCCCGTCGACGAGACATAGCCGGACGACACTCCCACAGAAACCGGCGGCGGAGCGATCGGTTGCGGTGCGATCGGCGGCGGAGCGATCGGCTGTGCAGGTTGCGGGGCAACATAAGTTGTCTGGTACTCGGTCGCCTTTTCTGGAGTCGTGACCGACGACCCACATACAGAGCAAAAACTCGAGCCGTCCGGGAGAGTCGAACCGCATTTCGGACAATTCATTGACATATCATCATCCTCCTGTCATAAAGCTTTTTACGCACATAAACACTACCGTGTAGTGAATCAAGTATACCACTTCCAGAGCATCTGCGTCAATCCTATACACTAATATTTCAAGGTAAAAAAAACGCCGCATGCCTGCGGCACGACGGCGCTTTTCCTATAAGTCAAACGGCAAAACTGCCTCTTACTTCGTGGAGAATTTGATCGGATCGGTCTTGAAGATCGTCTTATACGTTTCCGCATCGGAAATCTCAAACTTCAGTTCAACCTCATCGACTGAAGTGATACCGTTTTCTTCCAACTGAGTGGACAGAAGCGTGATGTTATCGATCGCCATCTTCTGATCGTACAACGTGCTGGAGAAATATCCCGTGACCATAAAACCATTGATCGACAGATCGTCACAGTGAACTACGATCTTATTCCCGGTCTTATTCTCAATAAAGAGCAGGATAGATGCGCCCCAGAAGCTGTTCTCATCCACAAACTTACCTACGATACGTACGCCATCCTGGTTCAGCAGTTCTTTCCCTGCGTCATTCGGCGTGGTATCCATGTTTGCAAACTCGGAAGTTTTCACGGTGACCACATCCAGGTTTTTGGAGTTTACATATGTCGAAGCCTCCGACAAATAGAAGTAGATCTCGATCTGGCCGACCGTATCGATACCCGCCGCTTTCAGATCGGAAGACGACAGATAGAGGTTATCATTCGCCTTTTTACCGGCAGCCACGGTACAGGAGAACAGATCGCTGATCATATAATTGTTTACGATCAATGCGTTGCAGCCGACCCGCATATCTTTATCCGAGTTGTTTTCAACGAGCAGTTTGATTCCTTCGCCCCAGATCGAATCATCGATGTACTCTTTCGCTGTCACCTTCACGCCGTCCACGTCAAACAGAACCTGCTCCGTAATGGTCTCCTTCACTTTCGCGGGCTTCGCAGCAGCCGTCCCTGCTCCGCCTGCTGCCTGTGTGGTGTTTGTGTTCGAGTTGGTATTGCCCGCTTCCACCTGACCCTGCGCGTCCGTGATCGGCTTCTTATCCTTATCTTTATTCTGCTGGGACAATGCGCCTCCTACACCCAAAACTACCACGATCAATACGATAATCCACAGTTTTTTATGATTTTTAAACATAACGCTTCACTCCTTTCGTTTTTATGACACTGTTGTGTTATCTCAATTATACAAAAGGTAAAAAGCAAAAACCCTCACCGATTTGGTGAGGGTTTTCGAAAAAATCTCTAAATTTATTTGGGAATAATTGCCTGAACGATCATTCCGACCAAAACACCAAACAGGAGCAACACTCCCAACAGGATCATATCAAATATAAAGATCTTTTTGGTCTTCTCATCGCCTTCGTATTTATTGAACCCAAGTTTCTTATGCAGGCCGAGGTAGTCGCCCGAAATGCACAAAACGGAGAAAAATCCGGCGATCGCCCAGATGCGGGCACCGATGTTTCCTGCGAGCGAATTTGACTGAGGCTTCAGTTCAAACAACCAGTAGATCAGCCAATAAATGTAAAACGCTCCGAGGGTGATCGCCAGCGCGGGGTGCGTCTTTCGCATGCCCGGCAGCAGGTAGCGGCGCCAGCCCATATCGTCAGGGGCTTTCAGGGCTTCCTCCACCTCCAGCACGCGTTCATAGCGGCGCTCCGCATCCAGGTGCGTGCAGTTCGCGATCACGGTCCCCAAATGACCGCTCGCAAGTTTCTGCGCCGGCAGACATCCGGTCAGCATCACATTCATCAGAACACCCAGCGCATAGATGTCGGTCTTCACCGTAGACGCGCCGAAGCCATACTGCTCCGGAGCCGCGTAACCCGGCGTTCCCAGCAGGATCGTGTCCCGCTCCTGCGCATTCTGCACCAGTTTCGCCGTATTGTAATCCACCAGATACACCCGGCCGTCCGGGCAACAGATCACATTCGACGGTTTGATATCGCGGTGAATGATCGGCGGGTTGTTGCTGTGCAGGGCGCGCAGTGTCTCCACCAAAAGAAGCGCGATCCGCTTCGTCTCCTCCTCCGGAAACAGGATGCCGCTATCCAACACATCCTGAACGCTCGAACCGCTGATGTACTCTTCGATCAGAATCAGGCGGTCGCCGTCCACGATCTTATCGTAGATGCGCGGGATGCCCTGCACCGGGTGCCACATCAGGAAGTCGTAGACCTCCGGCTGGTAGAGCGAGCGGATTTTGCGCACGTAAGGCAGACCGCTCTCCCGGTCTGTGACTAGGGTCACCAGTCCGTTTCCCGAGAGATCGGCAGTCACCTGATAACGAGATAACCTGACCTGCTCTTCGTATGTCATCGCACTCTCCTAAATCTGCCATATGCCCGTGCGTCAGCCCGGCTCAGAAGAAGCCAACAGGGGCTCCATATTCGAGGCGCACAGGATATCATTGACCGCGTCGATCTCCTTTTTGCCATGGTATAAGCACGAGATCAGCACCGCATCGCGCTCGACGCGCGGATACAACGGCGACATGCCGTACAACTTCAGTGCCCGCTGCACCTCCGTCAGGTCCAATCCGCCCGCCAGGCACAGCCGCAGGATGTAGTCCCGCTCGGACGTGTGGCGCTCCTGGCGCAACAGTTTCTGTCCATAGCTGTAGGAAAAATCCGCAGCTAGGATCACATCTTTGATCTTATAGCCATGCTGCGAAAACATCGCTTTCATATATTCATAAAACGGACGTTCCGAGGTCGCCATCGCCTCTTTCGGAAGCTCGGCAGCCTCGATCACCGCATCCGGCGGTACCTGCTTCAAAACGTCCATCAGTTCTTCCGTGGAAATGTTGGTCTTCATGTTTCCACCTCTCCGATCGATCAGTGCAGTTCGGCGCGGATCGCTGCGAGGAAATCATCGAACTCCTCGAATGCCTGAAGATCCGGATTATCCTTTTTGATCTGCTCCGTGGTGCGGAACAGGAAGCCTGCGCGGCTCGCGCGGATCATGGCCAGATCGTTGAAGCTGTCGCCGGCCGCGATCGTGTCGAAGCCCATGGACTGCAGTGCGCGAACGGTCGTCAGTTTCGACTTCTCACAGCGCATCTTGAAGCCGGTGATCTCACCGTCCTCCGCCACCACCAGGGTGTTGCAGAACAGGGTCGGATAGCCGAGTTTCTTCATGAGCGGCATTGCGAACTGGGTAAATGTATCGCTGATGATGATGACCTGAGCCTCGGCGCGCAGCGCGTCCAGGAACTCCTTCGCGCCCGGCAGCGGATCGATCCGGGAGATCGTGTCCTGGATCTCCTTCAAGCCCAGTCCGTGCTCCTTCAAAACGCCGATCCTCCAGCGCATCAACTTATCATAGTCGGGCTCGTCCCGCGTCGTCTTTCTCAGTTCCGGAATTCCGGACTCCTCGGAAAATGCGATCCATATCTCAGGGACTAACACGCCCTCCATGTCCAAACATACAACGTCCATGTTACTAAATCCTTTCATATTCCAATTTCAAACCGGCATACCTCGCCGCGTTCTATGCTTTCCTATGACTCGATCAGCAGATCCCGATTTCATCATACACGCAACATATTAACATGAATCAAGGAAACATGCAATCCCTCAGCCACCTTCGTAAAATGCGTGCACGAGGCTTTTGTATCCGAGTTCCTTCAACTGCTCGTAGCGTGCATTAAACCGTGCTTTCGTCCGCTTCCCGGTGATGAGGTACCGTATGCAATCCTGTGCGTAGCGATCGATCTCGTTCAGGCTCTTCGTCGTGGTGAGCACCGAGAAATACCAAAAGCTCCACGTCAGATCATTGTCCATGGAACTCTCCATCAGTTTGCGGTTGAAGATGCGGATGAAGGCTTTCGCCGCGTGCTCGCCGTCCACATCGTTGCGGCGGCTCCAGCGCTCCAACGCGCGCGTCTTGCGCCGCATCTTCGCCTTCAGTTTATCCACGGATACGGAGGCAATGTCGATCTCCGCTCCGCAAACGCGAAAGCCCAGGAAGGTGAAGCCCTCCTGCGGATCCTGGAAGCACTCCTTCGCAGGATTGACCCCGAGGCCATAGTCCTCCAGGAAGCGGCGAATGAACGCCGCGTGCGCCTCGACTTCTTCCTTCGTCTTCGAGAACAGGATGATGTCGTCGGAATAGCGGGCGTACGGGATGCCATGCTCGTAGAACCACGCGTCCAGGTCCATCAAAAACACATTCGCGTAGAAGGCTGCGATCGGCGTGCCCGCCATAATCCCCTTCGGCTCCGTGATGCGCTCGCCCTCCTCCGTGAGGGCGTCCGGCTCGCAAAGCAGCCGCTCCATGAACGACAAAAGTTCCGGATCATCCGTCACGATCTGCCTAAGCCGCGCCACCATCCGCTCCACCGGGATCGAATTGAAATAGTTGCTGACATCGACCTTATACGAGTACATCTGCGCCAGATCCGGCGTCCGCATCAGGTAGCGGATGGCGTCCTTCGCGCTGCGCCCCGGGCGGAACGAAAACAGCCCCAGCGCGAAGCAATCATCGTACTTGCGCAGCAGCAGGTACGTCAACAGTTTGATCACCATATTCTCCGCCGGCGGATAGGTGTAGACCGTCCGCTTTTTTTGCGTGCTCATCTTGCTGATGATCGACTTTTTCGGCAGGGGAAATGCTTCCCCGCGCGCGATCCGCTCCGTCACCGGCAGGTATTCTTCGCGGTCAATGAATCCGCGCAGCTGCTTCTGAAAGAATTTCGCGCAGATCAGTGACGTCTTATATTCATAAAAAGTCTCCCAGCTTTGCTTCTGCGAGAGTTGATCCAGAATCGACATATTGCCCCTTTTCTAAAAGTAAAGACCCCGCGATGCGAGGTCCCTACGATTAACGGAATTAAGAATATGTTAAATTCAGGAAAATTCCTGAATGTACCGGGTCGTACGTGGATCGATTGCCCGCGAAATCATTTTCTAACCCACGCCGGACCCCTCACGGGCGCTAAGCGTTCTTATTCCGGTTTTTGCATGATCAGATACCGAGCGCCTTATTGGTGCGCTGGATCACGTACTGCTTCACATTCCACCAGCCATGGTAGTTGTGATAGTATCGCAGGTAGGCAACGCCCGTCGCGCGGCACTCTCTGCGACGCTTCTCCGGTGCGCTCTTTCTGCTGATGACTTCTACGACCAGAGCCTTACGGTCCCCGCTGTAGAATGTGTAGACGAGGTTCTTGTTGTAACCCACAACTTCCTTCTCCACACGATACTGTGAATATTCCTTCAGGAAAATGCTGTCGAAATATTCCTCATACGTTCCGGAGAAGTTGTACTGGTTCTCCTCCGCCGGCATGTTCGGACCCCAGGAAAATCCCGAAGGGCCTTCTTCTTCGGCAGCATACGAGGGCGCTGCGCTCGCGCTGCATGCAGTGTTCACGTTCTGTGCACCCTGTGCATTCTGCGCCTTCTGCGCATCCACTGCGGCCTGCGTAAATGTCTTTAAAACATCCGTAGCTTCCTTCTCGATCTGCTTACCGAATAACTTAGAAAAGAAACCCATTAGTAATACCTCCTTCGCACGATGTATTTGTTTTATTATACCATGAGACAAGGTGGATTTACAAGTCCCATTTACGGGTTGTGAAGTCCTATTATTACTTAACGAATGTCCTTTCTATTGGCCCGATAGCTCGATAGGCCTGAACCTCGAAAAGGGGACGGCCAGCATCAGGATCCCCACCCAGATCAATACCAGTGTATACAAAAGCGATAATGCCGGAAACACCGGTGTAAAATGCATCGCATTGTGGATCACATATCGGAAAATGAACCAAAACATCAGAAGTAAGTAGATAGCTATCGCCGTACTGATACCCATGATCAATACGATCTCCGATCTGCAAATTCGTGCACGATCTTTACGCCGCATTCCTATGGAATCCAGCATAGTGTAGAATTTACGACTACGACTGCGATAAAAATAGAGCAGATATCCCGCAGAACTTATCGCTGCGAGTATCGCGGCACCACCCAAGATACATAAGAAACGCCCTGCTTGTGACAGTACCCAATGATAGGACGCAACCTCCAACGTCACATCCGATAACATTCCTGTACTAGCATCCAGCTCCGTCCACTCCACTCGGTTCATCATAAGAGCACCGATGTTGTCTATATTTTTCGTCAGCGATTCATAGGATGGATAATAATATCGCAGCGAACCGCTCGCAATCTCAAATCCGGCCGCGTCCTCTTCACGCAGATACACGCAAATATGTTCCGAATGCAGGTCATAAGCATCTTCACTTTCGCGAATATCCCATGTCTCATTTTTTAATACGCCACTGATACGATACTCCCGAAGCACCGCCTTATCTTCCGCCTTGTTATAGACCGTGATCGTTTTACCGACCAATTCCCGTGGTTCCAATTCCACGCTGTAGACCATCAAAAGATATTCATCCAGAAGCAGTTCCCCCGGAGACTCCGGAAGTCTTCCGGCTAGAAGTGCTTCTTCGGGATCTGTGAATAATCTCTCTGGTAACAGATTATATCGAGGGTCGTATAAACCAATGTGAAACAGCGAATTATCCGACATAAGATCCTTATATCGCGGACGATTCCAGTGCGTATACTCCTTCGGTTCAAAGGCGGTTCCATCCATGTTCAGTTGTATATTGCCCGCCGTATAAATGTCTCCTCGGCGAAGTAATGACATTACATATTGAAGGTAATCCATCTCTTTCGGATCTTCTGCCGTTTCCCGAGCCTCATGACGACCCGCAGGCTGGATGCTGACCAAAACTGTAGGCATCACGCCCGAAGGATGTTTTATACGTTCCAAGCCTTCTTGTGTCAGTTCGGGCAATGCATCCAGAGATGTCCCTTCATCAATGTCCAGAAAGCGATAGCACAAACTCTTCTTTTTTTCCTCGGTGTCTTCTTGATAGTTTTCAAAGACACGAAGCACGAGAATGTACGCCAAAATAAAAAACATTACAATGGTCATACCGATCACCATACGGATCACGCTTCTCTTCCCGGCTTGCAGGTTCCACATTGCAGTTTTCAATCGATTAGATCTCTTCATTGCTTTCCCTCCATGCCTTACGCATTACGAGGCGCATCAGCGCCAAGTGGATAAAAAGCAAAACGAGAAGCAGCAGGATCGGAAAAACCGGAAAATCGACCTTCAAATACATGACGCGCTCCATGTAACTATTAAGAAAATGCATGATCATTCCCAAAGCAAATGAAGCAGCGAAAAAAACAAGCAATGCACGCACCACAAAAAACGTAAAATATACAGCAAAGATCGTTCTCCGGGTGCCCCCGAGACGGTGAAGCATCTGAATAAATCGTTCCCGTTCCGAAAGTTTCATCTGAAACGAGTTTGAAACCGAATTGAGCATAATGATCCAAAGAAGAATTCCAACCACCGCAAAAACGATACGACAAAACAACAGGATCATCAGATATCCATCGATCTCCTGGTTCCAGATATCCTTCCCTTGTGTAACGGCGCGGAACTTATACCACCAGATATGCTCGAGATTTTTTAAATATCCGATTGGTTCTTGATCTTCATAAAACTGCACATCGGTAAAACCCATCTCAGTCAATTCATCCAAATCACCAGGAGCATATCCGGACAAGCGAAAAGGAAACTCATCGCAGTTAAATGCTGCATGAAGCAAGACATCACCTGTGTGTCCGAGTCTGGAAAAAAAAAGCATAGAAACCAAGACGCAGACCATCAGAAATGTCTGCATCATGAATGAAAGGATCCACTCCCGTTTTCCGTATTTTGCTTCGTTCGTTATCAGCCTAAGAATGTCTCTGGTCTTCATCGCTCTCTATTCTTCCATCCTGCAACGTCACGATCCGATCTGTCGCCATGGCATCCTCACGATTGTGGGTAATCAATATCACCGTCTTACCCTGTTCGCATTGCTCCCGAAGTAGTCGCATAATGGTCTGGCCATTTTCATAGTCCAGGTTTCCGCATGGTTCATCGGCAAACAGGACCTGAGGCTCATTCACAATAGCTCGAGCTATGCATACCCTTTGCTTTTCGCCACCGGATAAAACCTTCACTTTCGAATCCTTCTTATGAAGCATCCCGACCTGTGTGAGCGCCCGTTCGATCCTCTCTTTTCGTTCCGCATCCGGGACTTTGGCGATCATCATTACGATCTCTAAGTTTTGATATACCGTGTACAGTTCTTCCAAAAAATAGTCTTGAAAAATAAAGCCGATCGTATGGCAGCGATAATCGGCTCTTTCATCTTCTTTCATCTCATAGAGCGATGTTTCTCCGATCCGGACGACTCCTTCCGTAGGAGAAAGCAATCCTCCCAACATCTTCAGCAATGTGGACTTTCCACTACCCGATCTCCCGACAACGCTCAAAAATGTTCCATCTGGAACCGTCAGCGAAACATCGCGCACGGCCCATAGTTCGCCTGAAGCATCTTCGAATTTTCGACTTAATTTGTCACATGTAATCATAGAGTTATCTTATTATTCCTTTTCAAACACGAGTATAACATCGTTTCGTTTCGCTTCCAGTCGATGCGTGTTTGTATAATAGCGAAGACCTACGCCAAGAAAATTATCATGATAAGTCATCCTATACGTATATAGGTTTGTCCCCATTTTATTCGCTTTAAAATCAGAATAATCAAATGGTTGATCAACATACACTGCATTAAGGTCTGTCAGTTTCTTCAGTTGCTCGTCCGTTATAACACCATAATACCCAGGGTCCGCATCAACCACTCGACGATAACTAAGCATTTGCATATCCTGGTAATAATCATTCAAATCAATGTTAAAATACTGAACCGTGCGATCAGTAACCTCTATGTATGCATCGGGGTATTTATCATTTTCTTTAATTCTATATATCCCCGGAGGTATCCGATCATCAGAAGTTTTCGTCAAAACATAGACAACTATTAACGAGGATGCTGCCAAAGCCAATATAATTATCGCAATAAAAATTCTCGTTTTTTTCTTCATGTGCAAAATCCTAATTCATGTCATTGCTCATACATATCTGCATTTTTTCCATTCTCACCCTGCCCGAAAAGATATATCTGAAACCAGTCAGGAGCGTCATATAAGGGCTTATCAACCATAACCGTGTACTCGTTTAAATCATTATCAATAAACGTTAAAGAAGTAGTATCCAAACCGCCCGGAAGTGGATACGTATCATCCGCTAAATTCACCAAGTAATTATGCATATAATCATAGAAGCGAACATTGGACGTTGTCATTTTACTTTGCAGACCGTTTACCGATATGGAACGTCCCGTTGATGTATAAGTCGGTGTTGGGGTTGAACACCCCGTCAGAACAGTAACAAAACTAACCATACACGCCAGCATTATCAAAAATCTCTTAGCCATTTTTTCCTCCTTAACCTTAAGTATTTACATCATTTTCAACTATTTTGAGTATATCGTATACATCATATATTGTCAAGAAACTCCCTGGGATAAATCTATTAAGTTGAGTGTATCAAAATTCCAACATCTTCAGCGACTTGATTTCAAGCCCCATATCCTCAAGTTCAGCCAGATCTGCCTGCGTATATCCGGATAACTGAAATGAGAACTCTTCCTGTCCGAAAGCGGCATGAAGCAAAACATTGCCCGTATCCGGAAGTTTAACAAAAAAGACCATGCTGACCAAGACGCAGCTCATAAGCAAAGTCTGCATCACAAACGAAAGCACCCACTCTCTTCTTCCGTATTTCGTTTCGTGTCCTATCAGTCTAAGAATGTCTCTGATCTTCATCGCTCTCTATTCTTCCATCCTGTAACGTCACGATCCGATCCGTCGCCATAGCATCCTCACGATTGTGCGTAATCAATATTACAGTCTTCCCCTGCTCGCATTGCTCCCGAAGAAGTCGCATGATCGCCTGCCCGTTTTCATAATCCAGATTTCCGCAGGGTTCGTCGGCAAATAAAATCTGTGGCTCATTCACAATGGCCCGAGCTATACATACCCTTTGCTTTTCGCCACCGGATAAAACCTTCACTTTTGTATCCTTCTTATGCAGCATTCCTACCTGTTCCAACGCTTGTTCAATCTTCCCCTTACGTTCAGCATCCGATACCTTTGCGATCATCATAACGATCTCTAAGTTTTGATAGACCGTATACAGCTCTTCCAAAAAGAAATCCTGGAATACAAAACCGATGGTTTTGCAACGATAATCCGACCGCTCGTCTTCCGTCATTTCATAGAGCGATGCCTCTCCAATGCGGACTTCACCCTCTGTTGGCATAAGCAAACCGCCGAGCATTTTCAAAAGTGTGGATTTTCCGCTGCCGGACCTTCCGACAACACTTAAAAACGTTCCGTCTTTCACGGTCAATGAAACGTCCTGCACCGGCCATATCTCTCCGGATGCGTCTTCAAATCTACGGCTTAAATGACTGCACGTAAGCATAGTCCCTCCAAATCCTATAAGGCAGGGAGGACGCCCCCTGCCTTATATTTTTTTCATTGAGTTCTCTCAAATGTGAGGACCACTTTGTTCCTCATGATTTTAAGCAGTTTATCTTTAGTATCATAATGTGTAACAACCCCAAGAAAATTATCATGATAAAGTGTAAAATATGAATATAGGTTTGTACCAACTTTAGACACTTCAGATGTTGAATAGTCATAAGGGTTATCAACATATATGGCATTCAAATCTGTTAGCATATTTAACTCATCTTCTGTCACAACGCCATAATAACCGGGATCATTTTCAATCACCCGACGATAACTCGTTTTTTGCATTTCCTGATAATACTCATTCAAATCAATCATAAAAAACTGAATGGTTTTCTCAGAAACTTCAGCATAAGCATTCGGATATCGGTCATTATCCTTGATCATGTAAATGCCCGATGGAATTCCGTTTTCAGGTGGTCTGGTAACGAAATAGACCGCCACCAGAGATGCAATCGCAAATATCATGATCGACAACATTAGAACTATCTTTCTTTTACTGCTCATATAAATCCGCATTCTTACCATTTTCTCCTAGCCCATGAAGGTAAACTAAAAACCATTCAGGCGCATTCAACAAAGGCGTGCTGACCGCGACAGTGTATTCTTGTCCAAATCTGTCAACAATTGTCAACATGGTTGTATCTAATCCCCCAGGTAAAGCATAGGTATCATTCGGTAATGTAATCAATCCCTCACTAGTGTAATCGTAGAAGCGAACATTCGCCGTTGTCATCTTCATATTAAGGCCATTAACGGCAATCGACCTACCCGATGATGTATATGTCGGATTAGGAGTCGAGCATCCCGTAAGGCATCCCATCATCATAATCATACTCAGCAATACTACCAAACATTTCTTTTTCATTTTATCTCTCCTTATTTAGCATATTATCGAGTAATAACGGCAAGCATTTATCCCTCAAAGCCGTCCCTCCTTCTCATGCTTAAATTGTCAGATATTGCCTAGACATATTTGATTGTATCACGGAATTTCACATGCGTCAAGCCGAAGATTGCAATAATAGCCGATCAATGTGTCTTTATCTATTCAGTTTTACTATCACTTTCTCATTCATTCAAGGGCTGTCCATCCTCGTAAAAGTCCGGGATGTAGGTTTCCCGGGCGGAGCATTTTTCCTGCATGAAACCTTCCAGTCCGAGCTCGGCGGCGTGGTCGACGACGCTGTTGTATTCAAAGCTCGTGACCCTGCGTTTTAACTCGGGAAATGCTTCGGGCAGGCTCGGCAGGGGTGTGTACTGGCTCATCAGGCTGATCAGGATCTGCTTCGGCTCGAAATGCCCGCGGATCCAGTCCAAGATCTGCATGGACTCCTTGCGGTGACCGGGCAGCACCAGGTGGCGGATCACCGTGCCCCGCACGAGGCCGCCGTCGGAGTTATAGGCCGGGGCGCCAGTCTGCCGCGCCATCTCGATCACAGCCGCCGAGGCTTTCTCAAAGTAATCTGCCGCGTGCGAGTAGCGCAACGCCGTCTCGCTCTCGTAGTACTTGATGTCCGGCAAATATATGTCCACATATCCCTCCAGCGCCCGAAGGGTCTCGACGTTTTCGTAGCCGCCGGTGTTGTAGACCACCGGGATGGTGAGTTTATCCCGCACCAGATCCAGGGCACGCAAAATATCCGGCACGTAATGTGTCGGTGTCACGAGGTCAATATTGTCCGCGCCCTGCTCCTGAAGGGACAGGAAGGCGTCCGCCAGTTCCTGCGTCGTAATGCTCCGTCCATGTAGCTCGTTGCTGATCGCGTGGTTCTGACAATACACACAATGCAGGTTGCAGCCGGAGAAAAACACCGTCCCAGCCCCACTTTTATAGGAAATGCACGGTTCTTCCCACTGGTGTAGCCCCACTCTGCCTATTCTAAGCTCCGCCGGCATGCGGCAGGCTCCCACCGTCTTCGTGCGATCTACGCCGCACATCCGCGGGCATAAAGTACAGTTTGTATAATCCATGGCCTACCGCCCCTTGATCTCAATTCGATCCAAGATGCCCTGCACGCCCACGTTCGTGTGCGTCAAATACATCCGGGTCACATCCTCCACGAAAACCGGATCTGCCCCGGTCTTCTTCGCGATCTTCTTCAGATCCATGCCCTTGTCGATGTATTTCATGATCTTTTCAACGAGGGAGTACAGGTGTGGATCGGAGGACGCGGGGTTTCCCGTCGATCCTTCATGGTCGCCCGCTATGAGGGCCCCGTCATCATTCTCATCATGGTCCTCGCTCTGCGCCGGCTCCTCAGTGCTCAGCACCGCCGGGTTCGCATGCCCGTAATATACCTTCTTCGGCTTCTTCGCGAGCAGCATTTCCCAAGTCGCATCGATCTGCGTCCCGCGATGCAGTTCCAGCTCATACAGCGGGTTCAAGTCGCCGACGAACAGGTCGCCCTGGTCCAGCCACAGCGAAACGCTGTCGTCGCTGTGCCCCGGCGTATGCAGGATCTCGCCTTCGATCCCGAAGTCCCGCAAAAACGCGCGGCTCTCATCGCACGTGAGCACCCGCACCCGGCTCTCATCGATCGGCTTGAAACTGCTCCCGCGCTCCTTCGCGAAGATCGCGTCGCTGCTGTGCACAAACTCCTTCTGCACATCCATGATCAGCACCTGCGCGCCGATTTCCGCGATGTCCTGCGCGATCCCCATATGGTCGGGATGAAAGTGCGTCAGCAGCACGTAGCTGATCTCCTGCGCCACGATATGCATCTCATCCAGTGCCCGGAAAAACTCCGGCAACTTCCCGGCCCAGCCGGTATCCACCAGCAGGAACCCGTCCCGCCCCTGGATGAGGTAAGTATTGGTCGTACCATATTTCAATATGCGAACGTTATTCATCTGATCCCTCCGTGCGGCGCGAGAACTACCCGCACCTATGGTTTCCTGCTATCAATATACCACAACAGGGCTCGGAAATGTATCGGGAAATGTGCTCCCCTCTCTTTTTGAAACCCATCCGAACACTTTTTCAAGCCAATGCTAACTAAAACTTGATTTTTGTCTCTCGCGTTAGCATTTTTCCGGGTTACTGCAGTCTTTTCATGGCCCGCAGGCTAACTGAAACTTGATTTTCACCACTTCCGTTAGCATTTGTCCCGGGTTCCGGCCGATTTCGCAAAGCCAAGTGCTAACATAAACTTGTTTTTTGTCTCTTCCGTTAGCATTTTGCCGGGGTTCCGGCCGATTTCGCAAAGCCAAGTGCTAACATAAACTTGTTTTTTGTCTCTTCCGTTAGCATTTTTCCGGGGTTCGGCCTTCAAAGTCAGAACACTTACGCGCACATTTCCTCTCTAGGTCATTTTGTGCGTAGAAAACACAACCTCGCCAGGATACTCTTACGCGCATTTCCTTGATTTTCATCTTTTTGCGCGTAAGTTGTGCTACTCAGGTCGGGATTTCCTACGCGCATTTTCTTGATTTTCTCCTTTTTGCGCGTAAGCAGAGCCACCAGAACAGCGATTCCTTACGCGCATTCTCTTGGTTTTCTCCTTTTTGCGCGTAAGCAGAGCCACCAGAACAGCGATTTCCTACGCGCATTTTCTTGATTTTCTCCATTTTACGCGTAAGCAGGGCCCCCAGAACAGCGATTTCTTACGCGCATTTCTTTGTTTTTTACTTTTTTGCGCGTAAGAAGAGCTCGGGCTATAAGCCCGAACTACCAACTGCGCTAAAACTATTATTTCTTTTTCCAGCTCAGTTATTGTATTTTTTGACTACTCCATCGTCTATCCATACTCTTTTTTCTCCGATCACTTCGCTGATGTCTACATACTTGTCGTTGCCTATACAGAGTCTTCCGTCTTCATCATAACGGAAGTTATACTCCATACCGACGAGTATAGTGTCGAAGGACTCCTGCTCCGTAATACATTTCAATAAAACCGAATAAACACCACTGGTCGGTCCGTTAGAAAGAAGCAAAACTTCATCCTTTCCATCACCGTTAACATCAGCTATGGCCACGCGTTCCTTCGAGGAATTAAATGCTTTGCTTCCATTCACATAATACAGAAAGCTGTTGCACCAGGTATATCCGGTGAATTCCGGAACGGCAAACAGCTGCCCGCCGGTACGCTCATAAAAGCCCTCAGGCGTAACATCAATCGGATGGAGCATACTCTCAGATGGGCTTTTTTCTCTGTTCGGCATCAGCAACTCCGCCGCCTCTTCAGGAGACATACCGTTTTCCGGTGCATACGGACTCTCCCGATACCAATAAAACGAGAAAGTGCCGATGTTTTCTGTCCCCACGTGATAATATTCCGAAAAGATCATACAATCATCCCGAAACATAAAATCCATGCTGTTTAAATGAATCCATAAAAACCCGTCTGCTTTTATGTTCAAAAGAAAAGTATCGTAATCCTCTTTGGATACATTTGAGCATTTAAATGTGCCCTCCGCCGCGCTCTCATCCGGGTTCGCCCCCTCCGGCATAGAAAACGTAGGGTCGCCCAACGACCGAAAACGATCGCTGTACCATGGATCCGGTGCCGTGGTCGGATCCGTTGCAGGGGGCGTTGTCGGAGCCACCTCAGTCGTCTCGGGTTCTTTCGCTGTCGTCGCTTCTGCCACAGTTGTTGCCTCTACCACAGTCGTCGCTTCCATTGTGGTCGATGCTTCTACCACAGTCGTCGTCTCGCCGGCATCTGCCGAGCTTTCAACGCCCGCCTGTGTTGTTTCTGCGGCCGGTCCTGAATTCTTACCGCATCCGGACAATGTCATCCCGACAGCCAGGATGCCCGCCATAACCATATACGCTTTTTTTCGTTTCACGTCTCATCCTCCTCAATAAAGACTACCTGTTCATATATCACTGCGATGAACTACGGCTCAACCGGCGAAGTATTACTTTCTTAACCGTTTCCGTAACGAAGTCCGGACATTTTTCCCTAAACAAAAGATTTCCGCTAACATCGTATGCGGAGTAAGTGATCTCATACAACTGATAATCTTTGTCGAATACGGGACTCATGGTTGAACTTCTCAATATCCACTCATCCGAATAAACCGAATCTCCCGTTAAACGTTTCATCGATCGGACGAGATAAAAATCCCCATAATCGATGAACAGGACCGGTTCGTCTTCCACATAATCTTTCAGCAGCGGGTCATCCCTGTACACCGGCTGGCCGGCCTTCGAGCCTATGTAAGCCCCAGGCTTCCCTTTTGCTTCTTTCATCTCCGAAACATTGAGTTCGCAGTCAATGAAACACGACAAGTCTTCATCCGACGAAGCCGGATCTAACAAGAGGAAAAAACCATCCTCGCCGGGCTCGGCGAGCACCAGACGGGAGGAGTCTCCGCAGTTGATGCGCTCACTTTTTATAATATTGCCCCGAAAATCCAGGGTGACAGCATACCCATCCGTCTCCGGATCCGCCATGGTTTTATCTTCTCTGAGGATCGTCCCAAACAGATAGTATTCCCCATCTTTTTCAAAGCACGACTTGATCTCGCATAAACGGTCGAATTGCAGCCAATGCTCGAATTCCACATTCCCCTCGCTATCACACTTTACGATCCTATAGTTGTTCATAAAGTTGATATTTTCAATATTATTGTCCCCCCAGCCGTAAAGATACAGGATCCCGCCATCGTCTGTCGCTAAAAACGAACGCAAAAGAGGGATGGGTACATCACGGATCACGATGATAGCACTGATACGAAAATCACTATACGAACTTACGCCCCATTCGTCCATGATCGGCTTACACGAGAAGGAAAGCAGTTCTTCCCCGTATTTGTCCATCATAATGCACTCGCCCCGTTCGATGATCATCCTCTCATCATACTCAGAAGGATACACCGCTTTCAGCAATTTGTCTTTGCTGCAGGTCGCGTCGCAAAACAGGTCCTTATCTATGATCTCCCGAAAGTCATCGATCAGGTGCGGATCCGAAGCGTTTTTTCTCACCGGCTGCGCAAACTTCGTCGTTTCCGCTGCTCCCGTCGCCTCCGCACCCTTGCGGCATCCGGCCAGCATCGCTAACAGTATAAAGATAGGCGCGGCCAATGTCCGCCACCATTTATGTTTCATAGTTCATTCATCCTTTTCTTTACTCAAGATGCGTTTGTCAGCAAGAAGTACGCGATCGCTACGATCAGCGCGGAAAATGCAATCGCCGAGACGACAGTCATTTTCCGATAGGAAAGAATATGCTCGATGCGTGTGCGGATCTTCGCGCCGCCGAAGGCGGAGACGAAGACCGTGCGGTGCTCCGCGCCGGAAACGAGGGCCAGGGCGTACTGTTTCTTCTCGCTCTCGTTGCATTTCTGCAGGACGGTCTCGTCGCAGGCCATCTCCAGGTCGGCCAGGAAGCACTTCAAAAAGATCCACGAAAACGGGTTGAACCAGTGCAACGCTACCGCGGCAAATGCGAGCACGCGCCGGAGGTTGTCGCGGCGGCGGACATGGGTCCGCTCATGACGCAGGATGTACTCCAGGTCCGGGTGGTCCGTCATCGACGCCGGCAGGACGATCTTCGGGCGGAAGACGCCGTACACGACCGGCGAGGTCACCTGGTTTGACGCGTACACATTGTCATAAAGATGCTTTGAATTCTTAAGTTCCCGCATCGTGAAGAAATACAGGAACGTTAAGGTCAGGAACAGGCTCGCGGCGATCACCGCCCAAACCACCGATGCGACCGCGAAAACATCGCCCACGAGGTCGACCTTATAGGTGATCGGGTCGTACGTTCTGGCTACTCGAGCTATGTTCGTCTGTGTTATCACCACCCTGGGACTGAGTTCATAGACCGTCACCGTTTTCGTCGTAAACTTCGAGAGGAAGGTCATCAGGCCGTAGCGTCCGCCGATGCCAAAAGGCACCCACATGCGGATGAACGGGATGACCCAGAGCACGGCGATCACGCGGCGGGGGATCTTTTTACACAGGCGCAACAACAGAACGACGAGCCCGGTCAGGGTCGCCACGATGCTCATGTTGAACAGCCAGTAAAAAACTCCGGATAACATCCGCGTCACCTCTTTTCGATCATTGCCCGCAGATCCGCCAGATCCTCGGCGGTCAGTTCCTCATCCTCGAGCAGCGCCGAGAACAGCGCTTTCTTCGAGCCGCCGAACAGCCGGTCGATCAGCCCCCTCGTCTCACTTTTGCTCACTTCCGCGCGGGAAATAAGCGACGTGCAGACGAAATCCGGCTCCTCGCGTTTTACATATCCCTTCTCTATCGCCTTCTTGATAACGGTGTAGGTCGTGTTTTTATTCCACCCGATCTCGTCCTGCGCGATCAAACTCAGTTCCTTCGCCGTGACGGGCTCATGGTCCCAGATCATCTCCATTATCTTCATTTCACTGTCAAATAGCTTCATGTTGCACCTCCAGACTATTTTCATAGTCTATACTACTACAATAGTCCGCGAAAGTCAAGAGTATCCCGGGTATAATATGCATAGCCCGGGGTTAAATCTTGATCCTTAAGGCCCAATGGCTAAGGAAATGCCTGGGGCCGCAATTTTCTTAGACCGAAGGCTCCTCTATCTCTCCAACATTCATCAAAAAGCGAACAAGACCTCTTATTTTCCTCCTCTTGTTCGCTTCTCAGGCTCCTCCATCCCTCGAAACTCCTTAAAAAAGCGAACAAAACAGCTTGTTTTCACTCTTTTGTTCGCTTCTCAGGCTCCTCCATCCCTCGAAATCCCTTGAAAAAGCGAACAAGACCTCTTATTTTCCTCCTCTTGTTCGCTTCTCAGGCCCCTCCATCCCTCGAAATCCCTTGAAAAAGCGAACAAAACAGCTTGTTTTCACTCTTTTGTTCGCCTGGCGCCCGTGCAGCCTCCCGTAACCCCATCCAAAAAGCGAACAAACCAGGCTTTTCGCCTG
>JAFZZY010000041.1 GCA_017615545.1 Lachnospiraceae bacterium | reverse complement strand
TACGCCATTGGCGCATAATTCCATTATAAGGGTGGAACTACCGGAATCGCGGTTCCCTACGCCGGAATGTCGGTTTCCGATTTTCCGGAATCGTCGGTTTCCACGTCCGGATTGGCGGTGTAAATCACGCCGGAATACTCATGCTGGATCGATCAAATTCAGCCCATCCTCTTTGGATCATTTCGTTGATCATACCCTCGTGAGGTTTCTTATCTCTGACAGCACTTTGGATGGCATTAAAAATGACCTCATTTCGGTAGTCGCGTGCGATATCGCCCACCTTTGCATCGTAGAATGCCTGACAAGTCTCATATTTTCCGGAGGATCTCTTTTTGATCTTTTCGTCACTCACCGTCGACGGACCGATGATGTTTTCGATTCTCATCTTGAAAACGACCTCTTTGCCGGCAAAGATAGGTTCTTCAAAATCTTTTGGGTACGAAACGGTGAACTCAAACTCGTCATTAATGCATTTTCCGATAATGTGTTCAATGAATTCGGGATAAGCGGTTTCTGAAGCATCGAGAGGGATGGTCATGTTGAAATTCTCTTGGATCGGAACATTATTCTCGTAACTCGAAAAATGGATCCTTACTAAGTCTCCTTCCTTTGCCGGGCAATCCTTATCTTTAGCAGTGATTCCCAATTCAGATGTCAACACTTCATCAAAGTCATACAAGAGCGACTCTTTGTCTTTATAGGTTACTCTTTTCGTCTTGATCTCCAGATTCCGGATCCCTGACAGGTCAATGTATTCGGACACGTCTGTATCAAAGATCGAAGTGCCTGTCCCCTGCGGATCCCCGTCTGTCATCACCTCCGCTGTCGTAGTTACGTCTGCCACACTACCAGCCGTAGTTGCAGTTGCCTCCGCCACAGTCGTGGTGTTTGTTTCACTCTTGCTGCCGCACGCGGTCACGCCCAGCGAAAGGCCGAGCGCCAGCAAGACAAGTTTTGATTTTTTCATAATAGTCCCTCCCCTATCGTTTTTTTTCGGCGGCCATTCACCCGAGCCGGGCCTCGATCAGAGGCTTCTCCCAGTCGATGGTGCCGTTCATTTTCTCTGCGATGCGGTCGCAAGCCTCCTGCAGGCCGCCGAGGTATTCGGCGTCGCGCTTCTTCGAGCGGCGCCCCTTTCCCTCGTAGATCGTTTCCTCGGCATATGCGTCATAACTGATCGCGAAATCCTCCTCATCGTCGTGCGGGAAGAAATTCACCGAATAGGCATAGGTGATCCTGCCTGCGTCCGAGGTCGCGGTCAATTTAACCACAGCCGCATGGCGCTCGCGTCCGTTCGCGATGCAGGATGCCTCATAATATCGTGTGTAAACATCGATCACTTTCATGCTGATTTCCCTTTCTTTTTCATCTTCTTCCACAATACGTACGCGCCCATCAGCATCCAGGAGGTGATGAGTACGACGATCAATGTCTTCGCCGCGCCCGGCAGCGGTGCCAGACCATCGGAAGCTCGCTCCGAGCCCTCTTCGCCCTCGTTATTTGTACCTCCGGCCGGCCGTGGCTGGTCCAGGCGGTACAGCGCGGTCACGTCTTTGTAGAGTTTTTCCATGTATTCCTCATCGATCGTCGCCTTACGACGCGTCGATTTCGTCACTTCCTCGATCAATGTTCCGGCAGCATCACGCAGCGACGCAGAACCATTGAAGACCGGAGTCACAAAGGTATTATCAATATTCGCCAGCAGCAGCTTCGCCGCCTTGATCTTGACATCGTAATGCAGATCATCTTCGCCTGCACGGCTCAAATAATCCTGATACTCCGGCAGGTTGTGTGCCTTACTCGTGACGGGGATGTAACCTTCCGTCTGGGAATATGAGATCTGCACCTCGTTCGTCAGCAGAAACTGCGCGAACAGCCAGGAAGCCAATACCTCACCGTTATCCTCTTTGTTGAAGATACAGACGGACGGTCCCTGCGAGATCATCTTCGGGTTCTCCGGGTCGAACTGCGGCACCGGATAGACCTCGGTCGTGAACGGCACCTTTTTGCTCTCGTGAATGTCCTGCAACGGCGCATCCGAGCCCATCCAGGTCGCGCCCGCAGTTGAGTCCACCGCGAAGATACATTGGCCGGCGTTCAGGAAGTTTCCGGGATAGCCGGAAATGGCGAACGTGGAAAATGCGCGCGTTTTTGCGTGTTTTGACACCTCGTACAGGAATTCCTTCGTCTGATCGTTAAAAATGCGGATATCGCCCTCAGGCGTGGAATATCCGGCATCTAATTGCTTCAGTACCTGGATCATCATATTGTCCGTGGACTTGTAGATGAACGGGATCAGGACTTTCTGGCCGTTTAGCTTGAAATTGCCGTCGGCGTCTTTTTCCATTGCGGCCTCGCTGACCTCCCAGATGAAGTCCCAGGTCAGGATCTCAGGCAGCTCGTAACCGAGTTTCTTCACATAGTCCACATTGACATAGCAGGCCTCGGTCGAGCGCATATAGGGCAATGCATACTGCACGCCGCCGATCTTCCCCTCTTCAAGGAACTTCGGGATGACCTCCTCTTTCTTCACGGAGTCGAATTTCACCTTCGCCCCGCCCAGGCCGTAGTCGGTATCGTCAATGAGAGCGTCCAGCGGCAGGACGACATTTTCCCCGGTCATATACGTCGCGATATGGTCGGGATAGCTGATGCACACGTTCGGCGTCGTATTCGTCGCAATATTCGTGATGACATCGTTGTAGATATTCCGATAGTCGGTATAAGGTTTCAGATTCACCTTGATGTTCGGATAGTACGACTCAAAGTCTTCAATCGCCTTTTTGTAGATATCCAACTGGGTCTTGTTAGTATCGTTTTTCGCCCAGAAGGTGATCTCATAAGATTTATCGTCGAGGAAATCCTCCGGCACGTTGAAGGCCAGACGTTTCTTCGCACCATGGCAGCCGGTGAGCGCGAGGATCAGGCAGGCAGCGACAAACGCGACCGCCAGAGTGACCAAACGCCATATCTTTCGTTTACTCATCCCTTCAGACCTCCTCTCGAAACGCCCGCCATGATCTTCTTACGGAAGATCAAAAACAGGATGATGAGGGGCAGGGAAATGACCACGACGGCCGCCATCATGGCAGGCACGTTATCGCGGCCGAAACCGCTCTCCCGGATCTCCTGGATGCCGTTCGACACCAGATAGTGGTTCTTATCATCGGTGATCAGGCGCGGCCATACATAGCTGTTCCAGCACTCGATGACCTTCAGGATCGTGATGGTGATGATGGTCGGCTGCGAGATCGGGATCATGACCTTCAACAGGTACTTCAGATCCGACGTTCCGTCGACTTTCGCAGCCTTATACAGTTCCTCGGGGATCTGCTCGAAATTCTCCTTCAGCAGGTAGATGTAGAATACCGAAGTCACGGAGGGCAGGATCAGACCCAGGAACGTATTACGCATGTTCCAGTTGGTGATCGTAACGTAGTTTGTGATGACGACCAGTTCGTTCGGAATCATCATCAGAGACAGGAACAGGGCAAAAACCGCATTCTTTCCGCGGAATTTCAGCCTGGAAAATGCATAGGCCGCCAGGATGATCACAACGAGCATCAGCGCCGTCGTGATGATCGTGAACAGGAAAGTGTTCGTGAAATACCGCGCTAACGGCACCTCGGTAAATGCACTCTTATAGTTCTGGACCGTCGGATCCGTTGCCACAAAACGCGGAACATATTCGGAGTTGTAACTGGCGTAGGATTTGAACGAAGTCAGCACCATCCAGTAGAACGGGAACAGGACGATCAACGCCCAGATCGATAGCAACGTATACCTCGCTATCGCGGCTGCGCGCTCCTTTCCGCGTCCGCTGCTCTTTTTCTTAGTCTCTTCTGCCATCATTTACCACCTCCGATCGAAACCTTTTTGTTACTGATCAAAAGGTTGAATATGGTGATCGTAAAGACGATCATGAACAGGATGAGCGCCGCCGCGGCCGCGTACGACGGGTAGCCGCCGCTGTCGCCGTAGAGCATGTCATACACGTAGCCGACGATGGTGTTCATGCCCGCTTTATTCAGGTCCGTGCCGAACAGCGCGACTTCATCCGAGTAAGCTTTGAACGCGCCGATAAAGCCCGTGATGACCAGATAAAAGATCATGGGCGATATCATGGGCAATGTGATCCGCGTGAAGATGCGAAAACTCGAAGTTCCGTCGACACGCGCTGCCTTGTAATAAGTCTCATTGACCGATGCCAAAGCACTGGTCAGGATGAGGATCTTAAACGGCATAACGACCCAGACGGTGTAGATGCACATGACCATCATCTTCGCCCAGTAGGGACCGTCGATGAAGTCCACGCTCTCGCCGCCGAAGAACCGGATCAGGATGTTGATCATGCCGTCGGAATACGGGGTCTTCTTAAAGAGGATCATGAAGACCAGGCCGACCGCCAACGTGTTCGTAACGTACGGCAGGAAGGAGACCGTTTGGAACAGTTCCTTCAGTTTCGTGATCCGTGACAAAAGATAAGCCACCAAAAGCGACAGTGTCGTGGACACCGGCACCGTGATGATAACGATTATAAACGTGTTCTTCAGCGCCTGGATAAAATACGGGTCCCGAAGCACATATTTATAGTTATAGAGGCCGACGCCGGTATAGGACTGGGAGGCGAAATTATAACTCTCCTCGAAGGAATACACCAGGACATCGATCAGGGGATATACCATGAAGATCCCCAAAAACAGCAGGGCGGGCAGCAGATAAAGCCAGCCTTTTCCTGTCTCTTTCAAACTTTTTTTCACCGGATATCCTCCAAAACCTCTTCGGTTTGTTTGTCAAACAGATATAGTTTCGACGGTTTGATGTCGAAGCGGACCTTACCGCCCTTCGTCTCGAGCGGCGTTTCCGCCGGGATGATGGCCCGCACGGCCGGCTGCCCGGTGAGCGCTTCATTTTCGCATACGATGCTGGTGTCGCGGCCCATGACCTCCACCGCCTTCAGGTCGCAGGTCAGAGCCCCGTCCTTCTTCAGAAGGAAGCCTTCGGGACGGATGCCGATCCAGACTTCCTGATCCTTCAGTTTGCTTCCGCGGTAAATGCAGTCGCTGCCGATGTAGACTCCGCCATCCAAAACCATTCCGGCAAATACATTGATCGGCGGCGTTCCCAGGAATTTCGCCACGAACAGGTTCACCGGATGATCGTAGACATCCTGCGGTTTTCCCATCTGGTTCAGCACGCCGTCCTTCATAACGATGATGAAGTCGGAAATGCTCATGGCTTCCTCCTGGTCGTGCGTTACGAAGACCGTCGTGATATGCGTCTCTTTCTGGATGCGGCGGATCTCCTCACGGGTCTGCAGACGCAGACGCGCATCCAGGTTCGAAAGCGGCTCATCCAAAAGAAGCAGGCGCGGCATCTTCACCAGCGCACGCGCGATCGCGACACGCTGCTGCTGGCCGCCGGACATCTCCGAAGGCTTGCGGTCCATGAGTTCTTCGATCTGGACCAGCCGGGCCGCCTCCATCACCCGCTCATTCATCTGCTCTTTCGTCAGTTTATCCTCGCCTTTGAAATTCTGCAGCGGGAACATGATGTTCTTCCGCACCGTCAGATGCGGGTACAGTGCGTAGTTCTGGAAGACCATGCCGACGCCGCGTTTTTCCGGCGGCAGGGCGGTCACATCGTCCGCGTCAAAATAGATCTTACCTTCGGTCGGCGTCTCCAACCCGCAGATCAGGTTCAGCGCCGTGCTCTTACCGCAACCGGAGGGGCCTAACAGTCCCACCAGCAATCCATCCGGGATCTCCACGTTAAAATCGCTGACCGCGACCACTTCCGTGTGGATCTTTTTGTTTCGATTGGGAAACCGTTTCGTCAGATGCTCCAATACAACTTTCATGCGTTTACTCTCCCGCCTCTTTTTTTATCGTACATAATAGTGTCTGGCGATCCAGTCCGACAGGCCCTCAAGCCCCGGATACACGATACGCTCGCTGATGTTCATCTGGTCCAGCATATCGCGCACGCGCCAGCGCAAAGATTTGTCAATGATATATTTCACGGTGTTCTCCGTGTGTTCGTTCAAAAACCGCTCCACATCCTGCATGTCCATCGGGATGATGGAGAAAAACGAATACTGGTTAACGATACGTTCATCCATGGACGGCGGCTCGACGATGACCATGGCCGTGTCCTTCATGTCCGAATCATATCTGGCCAATGAATTCTGCGTGATCTCCATGAGCATCTCCACCGTGAAGTAGGTCGTCTTCTTTTCATTGACGATCTTCTGATAGCTCTCGGGCAGCAACGCCTGCTGCTCCGTCATGTCGATACGCCAAACCGCGCAGTCATGATCTTCCATCTCCGGCAGGTTCGGCTCACAGGTCGCGAAATGCAGGCCCATCAGCGGCGAATGCGACCAGTCCAGCAGGCGGGTCGGCAGGCCGTAGTGCTGTCCCATGATCATTTGCCGCCAAACCGAATTGGCGACCGTGGGATCACTCACCACCGCATATTTCGCGAAATTCTCAAGGATGGCCTGTTCCAGCGTCCTCTCCAAATGCTTACAATTCCGATGCAGGCTAGTCGTCATCTCAAACGAAGCATCGCTCACGCCGCGGTACAAAAAGCGGCTGCGATTTCGCTTCAGATCCGGCCGGTAATCCTGCTCCGAAAACAAAGGCATCAATTGTTCGATCTGCGTGATCCGGATTTCTTTTATCATACTCTCCTCCCGATCTTAATTCTCTCTTCATTAAAGAAACCCGGCGACGCAGTTTCTGCGCCTCCGGGCCCCTAGTCTGCTATATATATTTTACATCGATGTATATCCACCGTCAACGGGTATCGGAAAAACTATCAACTGTCTTCCAAGATAACATATCGGTCCGTATTCCCAGCCCAGAAGTCTGCGGCGGAAATATAGAATGTCTTTCCGTCTATAATCCCATAATAACTGTCTCCAATCGCATACTGTAAAGTCAAATTTTCAATTTCCACCGACCGCACGACCTTATCCTCATCCGCATCATACATATGAAAGCGCCTTTTTGTGTCATTCACATCCATTGATTCTTGTACAATGATGTACTCGTCACTTTGAATTACCCTGCCGACAGAAAACGGAAGTTTACGAATGAAATTTCCAGATGCGTCATACAGTTCCCCGTTCAATTTCGATGATTTTACTATGTAATCCTGGGCAAACCCATATGCGTTATTGTGATCCTCCGATATAATCAGAGATAACTCCCCACTGGCTATGTTATAATCATATACCCGCGTTCGAGAATGCTTAGTTGCAGCCTCATTATATGCTTCCCAGTCTTCAAATCCATTCGGAAGTGTATCAAACGGCACGTCCAGTCCGGAACACAGGAAATGCAAATGACCATTGTATTCTACCATTGGGGAGATATATAAATCGTAAAGATCATCCGCAGAAAATACTTCTTCGATTTTGCCATCGGATAATGTGACCCGAATGATCCCGACTTTTCTTTTATCCAAAGCGTCTCCGGATACCCAGTGACTATCTCCGTTTTTATCTTCCTGTTCGATCATCTCATTATAAATATCATAACGCAGAAAATAATAGTCCTCCGTGTACAACTCTTCAGTCGGGAAATAAAAAGGAAGATTAAGATTTGCGACTATCTGCCGATTCTTTCCTTCAATATCCGCCCGAAACAAATTGGGATATAAAAAATAATAACTGCAGTCATTTCTGAGGCTAAATGTCGTGGCTCCAAGTGTATATGCCATACACGGAGGGGAAAGCAACTCACCCGTCACTAAATCATATTGAGGGGGGATATGCTCACATCCAGGATCAAAGCAGTATATATTGCTTGTTTTTGATGCAACATTATAAACATGTAATGATACTTTACCTTGATCAGAAATTCTGAAAAATGCATATCTCTCTGTGAAAACACTATTGGTTCGAGTGTAAAATGCTTTTTCAAACACCATAGTTTTATCTGACGCCGTTACCCCCTCCTTAGTTTCCGAAGAAGATGTTGCAGTCGGGAATTTAGCTCTGCAACCCTCAAGTTCAAAACCGGCGAATAACGCCAATAAGATCAACCATAACCTTATTTTCATTTATCCCTCACTTTCAGATACTCCATTCATCTTCAGTCGCAACCGTCTGGGCTTTTCTTCGTATCACGGTATATTTATCAAATTTGAAACAGAGAATGTTCCTTGCTGATATGAAGCCTGATGAGATGATTCTGCTCTGTAAAATCGGTAATTATCATTTGGAGTATACTTCGAATAACTACAGCCATTAGATCCATAACCGAACCCGGAATACTCACCTATAGTTCCTAGCACATCTCCGGAAACACCGAGATAAAAGAATGTAGCCGTAACGGATGTGGAAGCAGTACCTACTTCATGCAGTACCACCGTGGTAGTTGCATCCGCATGCTTGCGATCTTCGGAAATCTGATTTTGAGCATAAACATCACAACTACCGATAGAACCCTCAAGTGACACTATAGAAGGATCTGCATATATCAAAACAAATGAAAAAACTATGACCGATAAGCAACAAATCAACGCCACAAAATTCAATTTTCTACTCATATAACCCCCTCTCTTTAAGGTAATCTGCCAGTTGTGTATTTAACTCTATCAGCAACTGACGAAATTCAGGTGTCTCCAATTTACTCATCAACTCATCTACATCGTATTCGTCGTTCATCATCCAGCGTTCCGTCTTCAGCTCCTCGTCATATGCATAAATGATCAGACTGTTAAAAAGGTTCCTGTAGGCCGTTGAATATCGGATCATCGTCTCCTGTTGAGACTTAGACAGTTCAGGAAAAAAATCCTGTATATCACCCGGCTCGACTTGTGATAAAAACGCCCTTCTCTTTGCTATCGCTTCTTCG
>JAFZZY010000040.1 GCA_017615545.1 Lachnospiraceae bacterium | reverse complement strand
TTCCCGATCCTCTATCGTGCGGACAGAGAAGGTGCAAACCGGCGTGTAATAACCGAATTGGATTTGAAAGAGCCGTTTTGCAATGCGGATATGTTTACGGAAGATTGTTATTTTCGGTTATACACCAGCAGTCAAGAGATAATCAAAGTTCGCGATGAAGATACCGGTGAAGAGCACGTTTTTTTCGGGGGACCGCTGGAAAAACAGAAGGTCGGTATTATCCGAATCGATCTGGAGAGCGGAAAAAACGAAGAGATATTCAGTGCGGATGATCTGTATGATCTAAGTGTTCTGAACCTGGTAGAGTATAATGGCCATTTGTATTTTACATGTGTCGGGCTTGATATCCCGCATGAGAAACTCCCCAATATTACGGAAGACTGGGAAGCATATGTTCAGGCACAGAAAGAACATGATTTCACACGAGTATATGATTACGATATAGCGAATAGCAAACTGAATCTGATCATATCAGAGCAGGGCGTCGGCGGCTATGACTTTGTGAACGGCTTCATCGTTAAGCCCTCAGAAAAAGACGAACCCGGAGTACTTTTTGATCTGAAAGGAGATCGTGTTCGTGACTTGCCGTTTTCTCCGGGACGTTTGGTCCGCAGTGATCGGTATATATTTGCCCAGAATTATGCAAATGGGCATAATATGTACTATCTTTACGATCCGACGGAAGATAAGATGCTGCAAACAGTGGAACTGAGTAACGGTTCGTTCTACCCGCTCGTAGCGATCGGAGACAGTTATTATGGTATTTCGGACAATAAGTACTGGTATATTTCAGCGGATAATTTTTGGAGTGGCAAGATCGATCAGATGATATGTATGGAAAGCGAATAGAGCGGGGAGCGGCCTCCCCGCTCTTTATTTCCTCTAGGCAAAAGAAAATTATGGTGTTATAATAGAGCCAAATGAACCATATGGCGAATGAGACTCAACAGAAAGGCGGTGATGATATGAAGCAGGGACGCAGCAGATGGCTGTCGGCGTTGTTCGTGGCAGTGATCCTTTGGATCGTGGCAGGGTCGAACGCTCGCTCGGTGTATGCCGACGATGTTGTATTCGATACACAGGATGAGGACATTAAGACGGTTTTAAAGTTCCGCGATGGCGAGATCGAGGCAGAACTGAATACGCAGACGTTCAATCGTGACAGCTCGCGGTTCCATAAGGAACTGGCTCTGTTGGCGATGGGACTGGCCGGCGTAGCCTATGACGATGCCCGCCCGACGCTCGGAAGCGGAGAGTATTTGATCCCTGCGTATCACTCGCTGGGATTTACGGATGATAATATCTGGCTGTTCAGTTATCCGAAGAATGAACTGAACCGGACGGAGGAAGAGATCTTCGTCGATGATTCATTGGCGTTTTCCATCGCCTGTCGGGAGTTGGGCGATCAACTTCTGCTGGTCATGGATTTCCGCGGTTCTTCGGCGGAGGAAGACTGGGATTATAATTTCCTGGGCCTCACCGAGACGGAAGGCCGTTCGTTCTATGGTGAGAATAATGCCTGGCCGGGCTTTATAGAGTTCCTGGAAGGCTTAAAGAAGGGCCTGAAACTGTATGTAGAGGCACATCCGGTCGTAAAGCAGGCGGATCAGGCCGGAAAACTGGTGGCTTTCGTTGTAGGACATAGTTTAGGCGGCGCGGGCGCAAACCTGACCGGTAAGCTGCTTAACGAGGGAGATGCGGGCTTAGAGAACCTGGATCCGAGCCGCATCTTTGTATATACATTTGCCGCGCCGTTGGTATCGCTGGATGTGACCCAGGATGCAAACATACATAACGTGGTCAATGATAACGACATCGTACCGCACCTTCCGATCGGACGGAAGCATTACGGCGTAGATTACCATTTCTCGACAGGAAGCAGCTTGTATGAGTGTCATACGATGATGACGTATGCGCGGGCGATCCTGGAGGATCGCGTGGATCCGATCGCGCCGGCGCTGGAGATACTGCAGGGGGCGTTCCAAAGCCTGGTGGACGGAAAGACCGAGCCCACGACGGCGGAGGTAGTCGAACCTACGACAGCGGAAGTGATCGAACCTACGACGGCGGCGGAGATCGCTAAGGTGGAGCCTACGACGGCAGAGAAAGTTACGGAGGCTGCGACCGAGGCTCCTACGGAGAACGTGAAAGAGCCCGAACCGGATGATTATCACAACATCGTTCCGCCACTGATCCTGATCTGCGGCGGCGTTCTGATCCTGGTCATTTTGGTGATCGTGATCCGGGCAGTTAAGAAAAACAAGAAAGCATGACGCACGTTCGGAGGCGCGTATGAACACGGATTTTTATAAGATACATGCGGATGAAGCACTTCAGCGTCTGTCCGAGGGCAATGCCCGTTTTGTCGCCCAGGAGTGTCAGAATATCGACACCTCGATCGGGCGCCTGAAGGTATTTGCCCAGAAGGGGCAGAGACCGTACGCGATCATCGTGGCGTGCGCGGACTCGCGCGTGATCCCTGAGGTGATCTTTGATGCGCAGATCGGCGATCTGTTCGTCATCCGCGTCGCGGGCAATGTGATCGATAACCACCAGCTCGGCAGCATCGAGTATGCGGCGGAGCATCTGGGGACAGGTCTGGTCTGCGTGCTCGGACATACACATTGTGGCGCGATCGACGCTGTGCTGCAGGGACATTCCGGGGAATATATCCAGTACATTGCCCGCACGATCGAGAAAGCAATCAAAGCGGAGCAGGATCCGTACCGCGCGTGCTGCCTGAATGTGCAGGAGGCGTGCCGACACATCGAGGAGAGCCTGCAGATCCAGAAGGATGAGCAGGAGTACGGCCTGCGCGTGATCGGCGCGGTGTACGATCTGGAAACGGGACGGGTGGAGATGCTCGATCCCAAATAAAGGGGGTTTTATGCAATCATTTATATATGACACTCCGACGCGAGTGTATTTCGGTAAGGATCAAGAGCAGAAGGTGGGCGAGATCATCGCGGGTTATGGCGCGAAGAAGGTTTTGATCCACTATGGAACGCAGAGCGCGGTCCGCAGCGGCCTGATCGATCTGGTGAAGGAAAAACTGGATGCGCAGGGCATCGCATACGTACTCCTGGGCGGAGTGCAGGCGAACCCTGAGATCCAAATGGTGCGAGAGGGCATCGAGCTGTGCCGGGCAGAAGGCGTGGATTTCATCCTCGCGGTCGGCGGCGGTTCCGTGCTGGATTCGGCGAAAGATATCGCGAATGGTTATGCGAACCCAGAGGTCGATGTATGGGAATTCACGATGGGGACGGCGCAGCCGGCGAAGACCACGCCGAAGGGATGCATTTTGACCATATCGGCGGCGGGCTCGGAGATGTCGGACTCGTGCGTGATCTCGGACTCCGGTCGCGGGATCAAACGTGGCTATGGAAGCCCGATGAACCGCATGAATTTTGCAATCGAGAACCCGGAGCTGACTTATTCGGTCAGCGCTTACCAGACGGCGTGCGGAGCGGTCGATATCGCGATGCACACGATCGAGAGGTATTTCTGTCCGGGGCAGGACACCTACCTGACGGACGCGATCGCCGAGGCGGTCATCAAGAGTGCGTTTAAGGCGGGCGCGGATTGTATCGCGGATCCGAAGGATTATATCGCCCGGGCCAATATGATGTGGGCGTCTTCACTGGCGCATAACGGACTGACCGCTTGCGGGCGGAAGGTGCAGCTGGTGGTGCACCAGTTGGAGCATGAGGTTTCCGCGATGTATCCGAAGGTGGCACACGGCGCAGGCCTGGCGGCGCTTTGGTGCAGTTGGGCACGGTATGTTTACAAAGACAACCTGCCGCGTTTCCTGCAATATGCCGAGCATGTCTGGAACGTGGATATCGATTACGACCATCCCGAGCGTTCGGCGCTCGCCGCGATCGCGAAGCAGGAGGAGTATTACCGGTCCATCGGTATGCCGACGAGCCTGCATGAACTGGATGTAAAAGAAGAGGATCTGGAGACATTGGCCCTGAGATGCTGCCGTGAGAAAACGCGGTCGCTGTTGGGAGCTCGTCCCCTTTCCTACGAAGACATTTTGGCGATCTATCGGATGGCGTTGTAAAGCCGAAGACCGGGAAACGGGCCCGGTCGCGGATGAGGTGTGTAAATGGGTGAATATAAAAAGATGGCCGTATTTACGGCGATCGTAAATCTTTTGTTGTGGGGGCTGTTGATGGCGGCTGACTACATGAAAGAAACGAAAAAGAACGATTCCGCATCGGAGTTGTTTGTGGGCATCCTGTTGGTGACCATGATCCTCGTGATCGTTGTGTACATCCGGTTTTTCAGCGGTTCCCGGGCGTCAAAACTGACGCTTCAGGAAGTCGTTTTGGAGAAAGGTGTCTGGCTGGCGGTGAGCGCGATTTTCGCCCTCCCCATCATCCACCTGGTGAATAACCGCACCTGGTTCATCAAGCAGGATATGTCGCGGATGCTCAACGGTTTTGAGTACCTCGTGATCGCGTTTGCATTTGCCGCGTATTCGGTCGTTTTTGCAGCGATCGATCTGGGGTGCCGATGGTGGAACCGAAAAAAAGAATCATAGAATGGAGACGAAAAAATGAAGAGTTTCAGTAAGGACGCCGGCAGTTCGCATGTCAAGGTGTTGGCGATCGTATGTATTGCGCTGGGGGTAGTGTTGATCGCAGGGGCATTGTTGCTTCCGAAGCTTTTTGGGGGTGACTCAAAGGATGAACCGGAGGAGACGACTGCGGCGGTGACCACAGCGGAGGCGACGCGTCCTGAGGAGACGACTGAAGCCGTGACTGAGGCAACCGCGGCCGCACAGCCGACGACGGAAGCACCGACGACAGCAGCGCCCACAACAGCAGCGCCGACGACGGCAGCTCCGACCACCGCGGCACCGACGACAGAGGAGCCGACGACCGAAGAACCGAAGACGGAAGAACCGACAACGGAAATAGAAACATCAACGGAGGAAACTATGGAATACAAGACCTACATGGATAAGATCCGCGCAGAGTACGTAACAGAGGTACCGAAGGACGTTCAGAAGAACAACACCGGTAAACTCGAGCACATCAAGTATTATTCGAAGAAGGCTGAGAAGGAAAAAGGCGCCTATGTTTGGTTGCCGCCGGAATACTCGCCGGAACAGAAGTACCCTGTATTCTACGTGAACCACGGTATCACGGGCGATGAGGGCTCCATGCTCCAGGGATTTGCCCTGCCGGAGATGGCGTCGAACCTGATCCAGAGCGGAGAGGCGAAGCCCATGATCATGGTCTTCACCTTCATGTATACCAACAAAAATAAGGCAAACTGTACGGCGATCACGGCTGAGGAGACACCGTTCTACGATGCGTTCCTGGATGACCTGACCGACAGTCTGATGCCTTACATCGAGGAAAACTATCCGGTCCTGACCGGTTTTGAGAACACCGCGATCGGCGGTTTCTCCATGGGCGGCCGTGAGTCGCTCTACATCTCCATCATGCGTCCCGACCTGTTCGGCTACGTGGCTGCCTCTTCACCGGCGCCCGGCGTCGTTCCCGGTAAGGATATGTTCATGGTTCATGAAGGTTGCATGAGCGAAGATGAGTTCAAATTCGAGAAGGATGCCATGCCGCACGTGCTGATGATCGCCGGCGGAACGAGTGATTTTGTTGTCGGGACATTTCCCCAGCAGTATCACGAACTCTTCGAGAAGAACGGGACCGAGCACATCTGGGTGAGCGTGCCCGGCGGTAATCATGACGGAAGCGTCGGTATCCCGCTGTTCTACAACTTCCTGAAGTGTCTGTTTAAGGCCGGAGAATAGTGTAAAAGTTGAAAGTGGTTGGAGGGAATGTTTATGAATTTTTTTGTGATCGCGCAGGAGACGATGCAGATCACCCAAGACCGGCAGTATGAGGTCGATGGGAAGGTCGTGCATTTTCCGGATGTGGACACCGAAGAGGTGATCCCGTACGATCCGGATCTCGGTGCGGGATTGATCGATGTGAAAAAGAGGGCGAACGGAGCCGGACGGATCATCGTGACCAACGAGGACTCGTTCGAAGCCGCTGCGCGCTATAAGAACCCGCTCGTCATGAATTTTGCGAATGCTTTGCATCCCGGCGGCGGTTTCAAGATGGGGGCGAATGCACAGGAGGAGTCGCTGTGCCGCGCCAGTTCGCTGTATGCCTCGATCTCTTCAGAGAAGGGCAAATTGATGTATGACTATAACACCAACCATCCGAGTAAGGTGTGGTCGGACTTCATGATGATCTCCCCGAATGTCTGCGTCTTCCGCAACCAGGAGGGTGAGCTTCTCGCGAAGCCGTACGTGGTCGGAGTCATCACGGTGCCCGCGCCGAACCGCGCAGGCCCTGCGTTCCGCCTGCCGAAGAAAAAAACGGCGGAGGCGATGGAGCAGAGGATCCGCATCATGCTGTCCGTTGCTTACCTGAATAACTACAGAAATCTGATCCTGGGCGCCTGGGGCTGCGGCGTGTTCCGCAACGAGGCGAAAGATGTCGCCGAGCATTTCCGCAAGGTGCTGATCGACGAGGGCTATGCGAAGTATTTCAACGAGATCTGCTTCGCCATTCATCGGAAGCCGAATAAGCGGGAGAGCCGGAATCTGCGTGCATTTCGCATCGCCTTCGGGCAGGAGTCCGAGGTTACGGTGACGAAGTCGAAGCGGCTCAAAGTCTTCCGCAAAAAGGTCAGAACCGAGGAAGGCGCTGACGCGGGCAATGTATCCGGAAGGGCGTCGAGAGCTGCGAAAAAGGCGGAGAAAAAAGCCGTGAAGAAGGCGGTGAAAGCAGAGCGGAAGGCCGGGAAACCGAAGCGTGCCGCGAACCCGCTGAAGAGAATCAAACAGGCGAAGGAAGAAAAGAAAGAGAAGAAGGCGAAGAAACAAGACGAAATGTAAAAACAATTCGCAAAATTTCATGGAAATGACTGTGAAAGAAAATTGTAAGAATTTTTCGTCCGAAAACTATTGATTTCAAGCGCACCTTGTGCTACAATTAAATTAGAAAAAGAGATGGCCCAGTAGATGAAGGATGAGCAGTTGGTTTGGAATTTGTCTAAGCTTCGAGAGCAGAAGGCCATCGAAGAGCCGCCCCCGATCGTGGGGCGGC
>JAFZZY010000039.1 GCA_017615545.1 Lachnospiraceae bacterium | reverse complement strand
TGTGTGTATAGCGCGACAGCGCGTAATGAGCCACCCGGAGGGTGGCGAATGGGCACCGCGAGTAACTAGCGCGACAGCGCGCATGAGCCACCCGAAGGGTGGCGAATGAGGCACCGCGAGTAACTTGCGCGATGCGTCGGTAGCGTAGCGGAATGCGAATGCGGCGACGCTCGTTGTATAGCGCGACAGCGCGACATGAGCCGCTCCCCCCAACTTATTCCAAAACCAATACTTTAAACCGCTCAATATCCGCCTTCGGCAGTCCCAGCGATCCAAAGAAATCCGGCTGTGCATCCATTTCCGCCCAGGCACCTTCCAGATACGCGCGATCGGCGATAAACGCACGGTACACGCTCTCTGCGACCTCGTCGCCGCGCTCTGCGCGAAGGCGTTCGCGGATCGCCTCTGCCTTCGGAATGTTCACCTCATTCGTTTTCAGGTAATCCTCCATGATGGTCATCCGGTCCACGCCCAAAAGCTCCAAAAGAAGCGCTGCCGTCAATCCACAGCGATCCTTACCCTCGGTACAGTGCCAGAGAATGGCGCCGCTCGCATAGTCATGACGCAGGATGGCCGTCAGGACCTCTGTAAAGGAGTCCCGATGATCCCGGATCATCCATTTATACAAAGCGCCCATATCGGGCGGCCCTTTTCTTTCAACCTTTTTTTCATGGCTGATTCCGGATTTTGCCTCATCAAAGATCGGGATCGGGAGGCTCGTCCTTCCACAGGATCGGTCAGGAACTTCGATGCGCTCCCGGGTGGTCCGCAGGTCAATGATCTCGGATACTCCGGCCAGATCGGCGTCTTCCGCCTGTGAAAGGTTCGCAGAGCGCACAAAACACCCTCGCTTTATCGTTTTTCCTGAGACGGTCCGAAGCCCGCCCAGATCCCGTAAATTTTGAATCATCGTATTTCCCCTGTTATTTTTCGTAAATACTGTCAGCATCGGAAAATGCCGGCATCCGCATCGGTGTTTCATAGCACTGCACGCGGATATGACGGGTAAATGCCTGCACGTCGCCATCGGTGTGGAGGAACTGCCGGTTATCGGCGATCACCTCGATCTGGCGGCATGTGAAACACTCCACCTTCGGGTGCTTCACGTGTGTTCCGCGCACCAGTCCCGGCAACATCGTAAGCACACGGATCGGCCGGATCTCGTGAGCCAGAACGACCTGGAGTTTTCCGTCGCACGGATCGGCACCTGGCGCCATCTTAAGTCCGCCGCCCTCGTATGGGCTGTTCATGAAGCACAGGTAAATGACATCCTCGTACGAACGGATGACACCGTCGATGATCACAGTCGCGCGGAAACGCGGATTTGCAAACACCTGCTTAAACGCGACCATCAGGTAGACCAGTTTCCCGAGATGCAACTTATTCAGCACCTTCTTCAGGCGCGATGTATCCACCTCATGGCATACCTTTGCATCGTAACCCAGACCGCAACTGCCCGCAAAACGGACCGTTCCGGATGCTCCGAATGTGTCTACGAAGCCGAGGTCGTATCCCTTCGTCCGGTTCGTCGAAAGCAGTAGCTTCGCGCAGGCCACCGGATCTTTCGGCAGTCCGAGCCCCTTCACGTAGTCATTGCCCGAACCGCCGGGCAGAAATGCGATCGTCACCTTTGACGGCACTTCCAGTCCATTGACCGCTTCGTTGATGGTACCGTCACCGCCGAACACCCAGATGTCTGCCGGTTCGTCCATGTGGCAGATATCGCGCACGAACAGCGTAGCGTCACCCGCCTTCTTCGTCCGCAGGACCTTAAAGAATTCTTTAGCTTTGATTCCCCTCGTCTCTGCCTCATCCCTCAGCAGTTGAACGACCTTACTGCACTTGCTTCCGCCACCGGACTTTGCATTTCCGTTTGTGATCAAATATATCATACCTTCGCCTCCCCGGGGATGTCTCACCCTTATCGCTGTCATGTAGAGTTTTATTGATATTCCTCCAGAAATGTGTAGAGGATCTTTGCAAAGCAACTCATATGTGCCTGTATGCGCCCGGGAACGATCTTTTCGAGCACATCCAGGTCATCGTATTTCGTGTGGTTAATGGTTCCGAACGTTTCGGCAAATGCCGCGTGTACGGAGTTGTACTGGTACGGCCGCTGGCCCGAGGGGTACTGCTCCACCCCGTTCCGGTCCACCCACGCATTGGCCTCAAAATACAAATACGGGATGTCGGCCGCGGCGAAATAATCCTGATCCGAACCGTACAGGCGGGTCGGCGTCTGCAGCTCCGGCTCCGCGAGGCCGGCCGGGATCGGACGCAGCGGGATCCCGAAGCGGGTCGCGATCTCCATCGCCTTCGTGTACGCCTCCGCGCGCACCAGCTGTCCGTTTTCATAGGCGCCACCGTAGGCAAACATGTGGTCACCCGCGCCCAGGCAGTCCAGGTTGATGTAGAGGGCAATGCGTCCTAGGTCGGGGGTCTGCTTCACATAGAAGTACGAGCCTGCACAGCCCTGCAGCTCCTCGCCGTCCCAGAAACAAAAGTCGATGTCATACGGCAGGGCGATCTGCGCGTAACGCTGCGCGAGTTCAAGCACCATGCCGACGCCGGTTCCATTGTCTTCGGCACCGCGGCTTTCGCGACTGTCGTAATGCGCTCCGATCACGACCAGAGGGGCGTCAGCCACGCCGCAGGATTTGCGGAACGCGTAACTCTTCACGAGCGCTCCCGTCACCGGTGAAACGCCCAGGTGATAGGTCGCGGTGTAGCCGAGGCTGTTCATGGTCCGCTCGATCCACGCGCCACAGGAATCCTTCTTCTTCGTGCTGTAGCCGTTGCCGTTGAGGCGCATGGAAAAATGATCGTTGATATAACGTACATACTTGTACGCGGTCTCCCCGTATCCGGGAAATGTGATCAATGCTTCGTCGGCCAGGTAGCCGTTCGCTACGTAACCCGTTGCGCCACCGTAAGTCACGAGGTGCCACTCAGGGCCTTCCTCCATGCACTCAACTGCCGTGTTTTTCGGGATCGTAAGAATGACTCTCGCATCCAGGTTCGGAGCCTCACGCAGGTTCAGAGCGCTCGTCGTATACCAGACGGACACGATCTTCGGTGCTTCCGTGGGTGCCTCCGTCGGAGCCTCTGTCGGGATGACCGGCGGGTCGGTCGGCGGTTCTATCGTCGGGATCACGGGCGGATCCGTCGGCGGCTCTATCGTCGGGATCACGGGCGGATCCGTCGGCGGCTCTACCGTCGGGATCATGGGCGGATCCGTCGGCGGCTCTACCGTCGGGATCACAGGCTCGTTCGTCAGTGATTCCGTCACCGCCTCGGTGGGATCTCCTTCGCTCGTCGGCTCCGCACTTTCCGTAGCCTCCGTCGAAGCATTGGCCGAGCTTTCGATCTCCGACGAACTCTCTGCCGTGGCCTTTGTCGTCACTTCCTCCGTCCAGGCCGGAGTCGAAATCTCCACGTAGATCTCGGTCGCAGGCTCGGAGGCCGCCGCTGAACTCGGCGCATCCTCCTGCTTCGTGCCACATGCGAAAAGGCCCATGCACAGAGATGCACAGGCAAAAACGAGACCTATTCGTTTACTTTTGGTTGAATTAACTAACATAAATTTGCTCTAGGATCTGCGTCTGTAGATCACCAGAATATCTCCGTTTTTGATTACGCTGGATCCGTTCGGGATCTGCAGTTTGCCTTTCCTTTGGATCGTCAAAATGAGTTCCTTACGGGAAATATCCAGCTCGCGGAGCTCATGCCCCACCCAGGGATGATTATCCTTAATTCGTACTTCTCGCAGATCCAGATCGCTCGACTGCGTCGTCGCGCGCTTCGCCGCGATGATGAGAACATCCTCCGGAAGCAAAACAACGTCCAGCTCCGGCGTGATCTCCTTCTCCTTACGCAGGATCACCAACAGCAGAAGCTGCGGCGGGAACACGATATCTTTCAGTTTCTTGTTGCACCAAGGATGTGTCGAATAGACATTGGCCGTGACGAAACGAAGCGGATGCTCCTCCGTCGTCGCGAGCGACTTAAAACGTGTGTACTGCTCGACGAAGCCGGCGGAAATAATACCTGTCGGGATGGCGACCATGCCGACGCCCAGGAAGGATATGACGATACCCATGGTCTTACCCAGTAACGTGATCGGGTAAATGTCGCCATAGCCGACAGTCAGCAGCGTGGACGTCGACCACCATATGCCGGAAAATGCGTTTTTGAACGCTTCCGGCTGCGCCTCGTGCTCGAGGCTGTACATGCAAAGTGAAGAAGCGACCATCAGGATGAGGATCAACGACATCGATGACAGCAGCTGGTTTTTCTTCTCCGTGAGAACCGCCGTGATGACGTTGAACGCGTCATACTGCGAGTTGATCCGGAACAGCCGGAAAATGCGGATCACGCGGAAGATACGGAAGGCAACCACGCCCGCCGGGAACACGATCGGCAAAAAGTACGGGAAGAACGTCAGGAAATCGACGAGGCCGTAGAACGAGAAGAAAAACTTGATCGCGGCCGGGATCGATTTCATCTCCGGGTAGAGGTATTTCGCCGTCCACAGGCGGAGGATATACTCGACCGTAAAGATGACGATCGTGATAAGCTCGATGGTGTCCAGAAGCACTGAGTACGGCTCGGATTCATCAAACGTAGAAAACAATGTGACGAAGAGATTGATCGCGATCACGATTACGATAAAATAGTCAAACGCACGACTGACCCAGTCGGTCCGGTTACCGATCTGGATCGTATCAAATACACGTTTTCTTCTTCGCTCCATGATGCTGTTCATGGTCAATCTCCTTTTTTATGTTTTCATGATAACATGCTCTCAAGGTCCGCCCTTGCCATGCTAGCATGTCCCGTCGGGACTTTTCGAGCCTTGTTTTTTCATGATGATACTACGGATTTCTCCGTGCTTCGCACTCTCGAAATCCTACAAACATTCGCCATACTATTCGCTTTCCTCCGGAAATCGGTATGGCTCATGTTTGTTCGGCTCTCAAGGTCCGCCCTTGCCATGCGAGCATGCCAGGCGGGACTTTTCGAGCCTAGTATCATACAAAGCTAGTCCATTCGCGTTGTTCTTTCTCGGGTAGGCCGTATTTTTCCTTTCCGAGGGCAATGCTTTTCATAAGAAATGCCATATTGCGTGCGAGTACGCGCATGGTCTGCAAACCTTCCGCGTCCTGCGCAGCCTCACCGGGCGCGCCGCCGTGCACGCTGTTCCAATACTGGCTCGACGCCACCGGCATGCCGCTGATGGTGAAATATTTGTTCAGTTCATCGTACGTCGCCGAACATCCGCCGCGGCGCGCGACCACCACCGACGCCCCGACCTTCATGGTCAGATCCGTGCGATTGCTGTAAAACAAACGATCCAAGCAGGCGATCATGGTCGCATTGGCCGAAGCATAGTAGACCGGGCTGGCCAGAACCAGGCCGTCGCACTCCGCCAGCTTGCCGGCGATCTCATTGACCACGTCATCAAAAACGCAGCGCCCGAGCCGTCCGCACGAACCGCAGGAAACACAACCGCGGATGTCCTTATTGCCTACCACGATGGTCTCGACCTCGATACCCTCTGCGGCGAAGATCTTCTCCATCTCCTTCAGCGCCAGCCCTGTATTACCATTCGGCTTCGGGCTTCCGTTCAACATTAAAACCTTCATAAGCGTAACCTCCCCGTGCGTCATCCTAAAACCCGTCTGTGCCGCACATTGTTACGCTCATTATAAACGATTCGCGCGAATTTTTCAACCGCATTCCAATCTACAAAAAGTGCCGCCGGGAGCCCCGACGGCACTTTATCCTCATCCGAACAGCTTACGGATGAAACCCTTTTTTTCTTCTTCCGTCACATCGATCAACGCGGCGGTGTACCCCGTCGCCTCGATCGTCGCGATCAGTTTCTCTTCGTCCAACTTCTCTTTGGAGTAGATCACGGTCTGCTTATCCTTATGCGAAGATGTGACTTTGTCAACGGCAAATGCGTTCCGCACCGCGTCATTGACGTGGCTCTCGCACATTCCACACATCATACCGTTTACGGAAACTACTGTTTTAAACATAACTGTCTTACCTTTCTTTTATAACTGCCTAAAACCTTCAGGGATTCTCTTTTCTCCTCCATCCAGTATAACACAGTTACCCATGGTAAACAAGGCTTTCCTTTACGCCTCGCGTACAGCATCTTTCATAGACTTCACGTATTCCTTGACGTACGGGGCTGCGTCGCGGCCATTCTCGCCGATGATGCGGACGATGGCGGAACCGACGATGGCGCCGTCGGAAAGAGCTGCCATGCGCGCGGCCTGCTCGGGCGTTGAGATGCCGAAGCCGACGGCGCAGGGAACCTTCGCGCTCTTGCGGACCTGCTCCACGATAGCGGAAATGTCCGTCTTGATCTCGCTGCGTGTTCCGGTCACGCCGAGGCTCGAAACGATGTACAAAAAGCCTTCAGCCTCCGACGCGATCATGGCGATGCGGTCCTCGGAAGTCGGCGCGATCAGGGAAATGAAATCCACGCCATTCGCACGGCAGGCCGGCGCGAACTCCTCTTTCTCCTCGAAGGGAACGTCCGGCAGGATGATGCCGTCAATTCCGACCTCAACACAACGCTTCACGAAACGCTCCGTGCCATAGGAATATACCACATTCGCATAGGTCATGAAGACCAGCGGGACCTTCACGTCCTTCCGCAGTTCCTTCACAAATTCAAAGATCTTATCGGTCGTCACGCCGCCCGAAAGCGCACGTACATTGGCCGCCTGGATCACGGGGCCTTCCGCCGTCGGATCCGAGAACGGGATGCCCAGCTCGATCAGGTCGGCGCCGGCCTCTTCCATCGCGCGAACTACCTTCGCCGTGGTCTCCAGGTCGGGATCGCCGCAGGTGACGAACGGGATGAATGCTTTTTTATCGGCAAATGCCTGAGAGATCTTACTCATAGATTTCCTCCCCTCTGTAGCGTGCGATCGCTGCCACGTCCTTATCGCCGCGGCCGGAGACTGTGACTACGATGATCTCGTCCGGCTTCATCGTGGGCGCGAGTTTGATCGCGTGAGCCACGGCATGGGCGGACTCGATCGCCGGGATGATGCCTTCCGTGCGGGACAGGTACTCGAACGCCTGCACCGCCTCTTCGTCCGTGATCGCCACGTACTGTGCGCGGCCAATGTCGTGCAGGTACGCGTGCTCCGGTCCGATGCCCGGATAATCCAGGCCGGCAGAGATCGAATATACCGGCGCGATCTGGCCGTACTCGTCCTGGCAGAAGTAACTCTTCATGCCGTGGAAGATGCCGAGCTTACCGGTATTCAGGGTCGCTGCCGTTTCAAATGTATCGATGCCGCGGCCGGCTGCCTCGCAGCCGATGAGCTTCACCTGCGGATCATTGACAAAGTTATAGAACGTGCCCATCGCGTTGGAGCCGCCGCCGACGCAGGCCATGACAACATCCGGAAGTCTGCCTTCCAGCTCGAGCATCTGCTCCTTGATCTCCTTCGAGATGACCGCCTGGAAGTCGCGGACGATCGTCGGGAAGGGGTGCGGGCCCATGACGGAGCCCAGGCAGTAGTGGGTGTCGTCGATGCGACGCGTCCACTCACGCATGGCCTCGCTGACCGCATCCTTCAGGGTCGCGGTTCCGGTCTTCACGGGGATGACCTCGGCGCCTAAGAGGCGCATGCGGAACACGTTGAGCGCCTGGCGCTTCGTGTCCTCCTCCCCCATGAAAACGACGCATTCCATGCCCATGAGAGCCGCTGCCGTTGCGGTCGCAACGCCGTGCTGGCCGGCGCCGGTCTCGGCGATCAGGCGTGTCTTGCCCATCTTCTTCGCGAGCAATGCCTGTCCGAGCACGTTATTGATCTTATGCGAACCGGTGTGATTCAGGTCCTCGCGCTTCAGATAGATCTTCGCGCCGCCTAAGTCCTTCGTCATCTTCTCCGCATAATAGAGAAGCGACGGGCGTCCCGCATATTCGTTCAAAAGCTTCGTGAGTTCCCGGTTGAACTCGGGATCGTTTTTATAGTGATCGTAGGCTTTTTCCAGTTCGATCACGGCATTCATCAGCGTCTCGGGAATGTATTGTCCGCCGTGGACTCCGAATCTTCCTTTGCTTTTATTTTCCATTGGTTCTACCTCTTTTTCTCATGTCCCGTCTGCGTCCGCTTCGCGCACCCAGCCGATAAATGTCCGGACTTTCTCCGGATCTTTGAAACCGTCGGTCTCCACACCGGAGCTCACGTCCACGCCGTAGGGCTCGAAGCGTTTGATCGCTTTGGAGATGTTGTCCGGCGAAAGGCCGCCCGCCATGAAGTACGGATGGGGAAATCCTTCCAGGAGCGACCAGTCGAAGGTCTGGCCGGTGCCGCCGTTGCCGTTGTCCAGCAGGACGTAGTCGGCGGGGCTGACCTTCGCCGCGGCGAGGACCTCTTCGTTATCCACGCGGAAGGCTTTGATGACCGGAAGACCGGTTCGACGTTGCACTTCGCGAATGTAGTCCGCGTCCTCGGCGCCGTGCAGCTGCACGACATCGATCACGTCTTTCTCCGCGATCTCGCAGATGTAATCGATCTCCTGGTTCTGAAATACGCCGACGGTCTGAATATAGGTCTTTAATTCCGAGCGGAGTTCGATCGCCTCTTTGATGGTGATCTTCCGGCGGCTCGTCGGTACGAACATGAAGCCGACGTAATCCGGCAGGTACCGGTTTGCGACCTCGATGTCCTCCATGCGGCGGACTCCGCATATCTTGATCTTCGTCATATTTACCTCTTCTCTTTCATCTCGTTAAGCAGCGCCCGTTTATCGGTCGCCCGCATCAACATTTCCCCGATCAAAACGGCGTCAGCACCGATCTCACGCAGGAACTGCGCGTCGGATGCCGCGGAAACGCCGCTCTCAGCCACGTAGAGGCAGTTCTCGGGGATGAGACGACGAAGTCTGCGTGCGTTTTCAAAATCGACGGAGAAGTCCTTTAAGTTGCGGTTATTGACCCCGATGATCTTCGCTCCCGCCGCGATCGCGCTCGCGATCTCGTTTTCGTCGTGTGTCTCGACCAGGGCGTCCAGGCCCAGTTCTTCGCAGATGGCCAGGTCGGCCGCGATCGTCTCGGTGTCCAGCAGCGCGCAGATCAGAAGGACTGCGTCCGCGCCCATCAGCCGCGCCTGGTAGATCTGGTAGGGATCCACCACGAAATCCTTACGGATCATGGGGACCGATACCGCCTCGCGCACCTCGCAGAAGATGTCGTCCGAGCCCAGGAACCACTTCGGCTCCGTCAGGCAGCTGATCGCGTCCGCGCCCGCCTGCTCGTACTCTCGAGCGATATCGAGGTAGGGGAAGTCTGCGGAGATGACGCCCTTCGAGGGCGATGCCTTCTTCACTTCGCAGATGAAGGACAGGCCCGGCTTTGCGAGAGCCGCCGCGAACCGGTGCTCCTTCTTCGGCAACGCGAGGGCCGCCGCCTTTACCTCCTCAAACGAGGCCTCCTGCTGGTCCAGCGCCACACGCTCTCTGGCATATGCCGCGATCGTATCTAAAATGGTATTCATCAGCAATTGCTCTCCGTAACAAACTCTTCCAGTTTCTTGTATGCCTTTCCGGTGTCGATCAGATCGGCCGCCATCAGGATGCCTTCGCGCATCGACTCGGCCTTGCGGGCAATGTACAGCGCCGCGCCTGCATTCATAAGGACCGCGTTACGCTTCGCGCCCTGGATCTTTCCGTTTAAGATGTCGCGGGTGATCTGCGCATTTTCCGCTGCCGTTCCGCCGACCAGGTCTTCCTTCGTGCAACGCTCGAAGCCGAAATCCTCCGGCTTGATCACGTAGGTGACATACTTTCCGTCGGTGAACTCGCAGATCTTCGTCGGGCTGGAGAGGGAGATCTCGTCCAGCTTATCGAGACCGTAAACGACCATGCCGCGCTTTACGCCGAGGCTGGTCAGAACCTGTGCGAGCGGCTCAACGAGTGCTTCGTCGTATACGCCGAGCAACTGGTAGGTCGGGCTCGCCGGGTTGGTGATCGGTCCGAGGATATTGAAAACGGTACGGAAGCCCAGCTCCTTACGGATGGCTCCGACATATTTCATGGATGTGTGATATTTCTGCGCGAAGAAGAAGCACATGCCGACGCTGTTCAGCAGCTCGACCGCCTTCTGCGGATCCTGCTGGATGTTCACGCCGAGCGCCTCTAAGCAGTCCGCGGTTCCGGACAGGGAGGACGCCGCACGGTTGCCGTGCTTTGCGACCTTGATGCCAGCCGCTGCCATAACGAAGGCCGATGTGGTGGAAATGTTGAAGCTGTGTGCTCCGTCACCGCCGGTGCCGACGATCTCCATGACCTCCATGCCGGGCTCAACCTTCAGCGCATGATCGCGCATCGCTGCCGCACAACCGGAGATCTCATCGATCGTCTCCGCCTTTGTGCTCTTCGTGGTGAGGGCTGCCAGAAACGCCGCGTTCTGCGTCGGTGTGGTCATGCCGCTCATGATCTCGTTCATAACTCCATATGCCTGCTCGTAAGTCAGGTCCTTCTTAGAAATCAACTGAATAAGTGCTTCCTGGATCATTTGTAAATCCTCCTTCTACATCTCTAAAAAATTCTTTATTATCTGCTTTCCGTCCGGGGTCAGGATCGACTCGGGATGGAACTGTAATCCATAGATCGGATACTGTGTGTGCGACACTGCCATGACCTCGCCGTCTTCGGTCTTTGCGATGACCTTTAAGCTTTCCGGTATCGTGTCTTTATCTGCGGCCAATGAATGGTAGCGCGCCACGGGGATCTGCCCCGGCAGCCCGCGAAAGATCGGGCTTTCGTTGTCGACCGTCGCGATGGACTGTTTTCCGTGCATCAGCTGCTTCGCGTAGGTTACGGTCGCGCCGAAGGCCGCACAGATGGCCTGGTGTCCGAGGCACACGCCCAGGGTCGGGATCGTCTTCCCGAGCACCTTTGCTGCCTCCAGGGTCACGCCTGCATCCTCCGGGCGTCCCGGACCGGGCGAAAGGATGATCTTCGCGGGCTTCATGGCCGCGATCTCTTCGACCGTGTAGGCGTCATTTTTGATCACATGGATGTCGGGGCGAAGTTCGCCGACGAGCTGAAACAGATTGTAGGAAAAACTGTCGTAATTATCGATAAGTACTATCATCCGTCGATCTCCTCCGCTTTCTTCAGGGCGCTGATCACGGCTGCCGCCTTATTGATGCACTCCTGATATTCCGTCTTCGGCACGGAGTCGGCCACGATGCCGGCGCCGCTTCTTGCGAAGACTTTTCCGTTCTTTCTGTAAGCCAGACGGATGGCGATGCAGGTGTCCATGTCGCCGTTAAATGCGACATAGCCGACCGCTCCTCCGTAGATGCCGCGCTTGTTGTTCTCCAACTCGCCGATGAGCTGCATGGCCCGGATCTTCGGTGCTCCGGAGAGGGTTCCTGCCGGCAACACGGCCGAGATCGCATCCAGCGCGTCCTTATCCTCACGGATCTTTCCGCGTACCGTGGAACCGATGTGCATTACGTGCGAATAACGGACCACATCGCGCAGGCGCTCGACTTCGACGGTTCCGAACTGACTTACGCGGCCCAGGTCATTTCGGCCCAGATCGACGAGCATGTGGTGCTCGGCCAGTTCCTTTTCGTCCGCCAGGAGTTCCTGCTCGAGCCGCTTATCCTCCGCGTCGGACTTTCCTCTCGGGCGGGTGCCCGCCAGGGGAAATGTATGGAGGACGCCGTCTTCGAGTTTCACCAGGGTCTCCGGTGAAGCACCGGCGATCTCCACATCCGTACCGCTGAAGTAGAACATGTACGGCGAAGGATTGATGGTGCGGAGCATGCGGTACGTGTTCAGCAACGTTCCGCTAAACGGCGCCGCCAGGCGGTTCGACAGCACGATCTGGAAGATATCTCCCTCGAAGATGTGGTGCTTCGCTTTCTCGACCATCGCGCAAAACTGCTCTTCGTTGAACATCAGCGTGACCTCGCCGGTCAGGTGACCGGGCTCATCCTCGGCCTTCTCACCGTTTTTGATGAGGTCTGCGAGTTCGTCCAGTTCGCGGATCGCTTTTTCGTAGTTTTCCTCGATGTCCGTGAGCGGCATGTTCGTGATCAGCAGCAGCTTCTTAAAGAAGTTATCGAAGCAGATGACCTTATCGAACAGCATCAGGTCCAGATCCCGGAAATCCTCCGTATCTTCGGCTACGGTCTTCGCCTTCGGCTCCTCATAGCCCAGGAAATCGTAGGCGAAATATCCTACCAGTCCGCCGGTGAACGGTGGAAAGCCCTGCAGTTTCGGGCTCTTATAATCTGCGAGGACCTTGCGGATCTCGTCCGAAGGGTTCTTTGTGGCAAATGTCCGGTCCCCGATCGTCATTTCCCCGTTCTTGCAGAAGACCTGCAGCTTCGGTTCAAATCCGAGGAACGTGTAATGTCCGGTACCGACCGACTCGGTCGCGGACTCCAAAAGATATGCGTGCTTCGATGCCTTCTTCAGCACCCGCAGCACCTCCACCGGTGTGTAACGATCCGACAACAACTCGCGGACCACCGGTACGACGCGGTATTTACCCTCCTGCGCCAGAGCTCTGATCTCTTCGATCGACGGTTTGATCATACTGTCACCTTCGGCCTTTCGGCCTTCCTTTCCCTGCCTTCGATCGGGATTTAAACAAAAAAAACATCCCATCGAAGCTTCTGTGTGCTTCAAGGGACGATAATAATCGCGGTGCCACCCTTTTTGATCGTATATTTACGACCCACTCACAAGATACGGATCCTTCGGACCTTATATCTCTTCCCTTTACGCGGGATCACGGCTCAGGCTACTTCTTTCGGTTCACCCTGCTCCTCACAAAACCATTCACAACTGCCGTTCATACCGCGCTCTCACCTCTGCGCGACTCTCTGGGATGACAAAACAGATGCTACTTTTTTTGCTCATCGGATTTGGTGTTTTATTCTTTTTTGTTACAATACCACTTATAAAAACGCTTGTCAAGAGGAAATTTTCAAAATTCAATCCAAGTGTCTTTGAAGCAGATCCATCGCCTCTTCGATATAAATGCTCTTCGTTTTCTTCACGAGAAGATCCCAGTTGGGTCTGCGGCTTCCGAGGTTATGGGCGTCCGATCCGAAGATCAGCGGATAGCCGTCCTTCATGAGCCCTTTGATGAGTTTTCTCTCTTTGTGTGTCTCCAGATATTCATTGTTCGCCTGGAAGATCACACCGCTCATGGAGAGCACTCTCTTGAGCTGGTCCGCAGTAAAGAAATCGAAATACCGGTGTACGTGGGCAATGATCGGGGTCAGGCCGTAGAAATCTGCGACGTTGTAGACCTCTTCGATCATCCAAGGCGCGAACTTCGCGTACGGAAACTCCATCATAATGAGGTCGCTTCCCTCGAATGCCAGTTTTTCGATGCCGGGAAGCTGGGAAACTCCCTGTTCGATGCGCACCTCGGCGCCCAACCGTACATTGGCCGGGCGACCGAGTGCATCATATGCAGCTTGACGCTTTGCGAGGTAGGTCTCGACATCCTGTTCACGATGCGCGTAGAAATGCGGAGTTGCAATGATCTGGTCAATGCCCTGCTGCTGCAGGATCTCCATCATCTTTTGAGATGTTTCCACGCTGTCGCTGCCGTCATCAATCCCGGGCAGCACGTGAATGTGTGCTTCGATCATCTTTTCTCCTTACTTGCTGTCTCGGAAGGTTTCTGTTTACAGAAGCCCCGTTCGAGCCCTCACCGGACTCTTCTTCCTGACCATACGAACTGTACTTGCTGTATTTGCTGTAGTAGCCCGAAGAGCTCTTTACATCGATACCGTTCAGTACGAAACCAACCAGATTCATATTGGCCAGTTCAACACGCTTAACCGCCTCGCTTGCCTCGTCTTCGGAAGTCATACCATAACGGAATACCAGGAGGATTCCGGCGATACGATCGCCGAGTGTCAGGATATCGGTAGCCACGTTGATGGGCGGGCTGTCGATGATGACGAGGTCGTAGATCTCAGACAGGAAGTCGAACAGTTCGATCGCCTGACGGGATGCCAGCAGCTCCGACGGGTTCGGCGGAAGCGGACCGGAAGTCATGATATGCAGGTTGTCGGTCGTCGTAGCCTGGATACATTCCTCTACCGGATGCATGCGGCTGATAACGGAGGACAGACCCTTTTCGTTCTTCACATGGAAGATACGGTTCTGTACGTTCTTACGAAGGTCGGCATCGATGAGCAGTACTTTCTTACCACTCTCTGCCATGGTGATCGCCAGGTTTGCAGCGGTCGTGGACTTACCTTCGCTGGGGTTAGCACTGGACACGGCCAGTACCTTTTTATCATTTGTGGAAAGAGCAAAGTTAACATTAGTACGAAGAGACTTACAACTCTCGACAACGTAGAAAGGAATATCCTTATCCAGCAACGTTCGTCGCTGGTCGGATTCGAGGTCGCGGTATTTCTTCTTTCTCTTCTGTACTTCGTCGATGTTCTGGATCTCGCCGAGGATCGGTTTTTTGAACTTCTCGGAAAGCATCTCCGTCGACTTAACGGTATTATCCAAAAGGTCAATGACGATAACGATCAGCGCTACCAGAAATGCGCCTGCTAAGCCAGCCAGAACCGCTCTCTTTTTGACATTCGGAGATACAGGTGTGTTATTGACCTTTACCTGATAGTCATCGATGTAGCGGATACCGCCGAGTTTGATCGCTCTCTCGATGAAGCCGTTGGCCTGCTTACTCAGTTCGGTACAAACCGCTGCAGAAACCTCGGCATCCTTCGTCGTTGCAACGATACGGATGGCGTTCGTATCGGTTACGGAGCTGATGGAGAGGCAGGATTTCAAAGAAGATTCCTTAATCCTGTCGCCTTCCATAGCGAAACACTCACGCATTCTTGCGGTGCCGAACTGCTTAACCAGCTCGTTGCCGACAGACAGCATGACCGCGTCGTCTTTCAACACTTCGATGTAGGTGTTGATCAACTGCTTGGACTTACTGATATCATTCAACTGGTTATCGTTATCCTCGCTGAATGTACTCTGTGCGTAGATCTGAATATGCGAAGAATACTTCTTCGGGATAAACATCTTGGTCCAAAGGAAACCGGCTACAAAGCACACGATGCCTACGGCTGCGATCAGCCAGATCTTTCTCCAAAGCAGGAGCGCCAGTTCTCTTAAATCAATCTCTCTTTCCATTGTCAATCCTTTCAAGAGCCCCTAATGATTTCGTTACCGGAAGAGCTCCGGTCTGCACGTGCAACATGAGCACATACCGAGAATATTATAAACGTTTTCGCTACCAGTGTCAACGGAAAAAATAGGGGCCTCACTGAACAGAAAAAGCCCCCGAAGGGGCTTGTTTGTTTGTGTTTATTTTAATTCAGCGTTGTTTCTTTTCAAAAAATCGATATCTCTGCCGTAGTTTTGGGCAGTTTCCATGTCATTGGCCGCGAAGGCTTCAAAGAGGTCGGGCGGGATCTTGCCGGGTCTGGTCCGTTCGTAGATCGTCAGGTTCCAGGTGTGTTTGCACTTTTTGCAACGATAGATGAGCCAGACATCTACGGATTTGCCGTTGGCGTTCACGCGGAAGCGGCCGGAGTTCAGGAACTCCTGCTTCTTCCCGCAGCCCCCGCAACGGTGAAAGACCCGGATGCGGGTAGTCTCAGAAAGATTCAAGGCTCACCGGCGTGGCAAGTTTTTGATCGCGAAGGATCCTTTGAATGCTCTTCTCGGATAAGGAAAAGATCCGGGCCAGGTCTTTGGCGCTCGTTCCCGCGCGGAAGGACCGGAAGATCCTTTCGTTCCGCTCGCGGAAGAATGCCCTGGCGTCCGTGCCGCTTCCCCAAGCCTGCTTTTCCTTACATGGTATATAGATCAACTGACCGTTTACATACTGCTGAATCGTCTCTAATAATTCTCTGGGCAGAATGTCCTCTGCCTTGATATAGCTCATAATGTCCTCCTGTTTGATGTTTCTTTAGGATCCATCTGAGCTTACGATTCAATTTATTATAAGCTCAGATTACTGAGCGATAACATATCTGGTGGTCATAATAATATGCTCCTTTCTTATAAAAGCTTATCGATACGTATTATAAGGCCTTTGCCTTTCTATTGCAACCTCAACTTTGATTTTAATCATTCTTGCGCTTCACTGCTGCTGCGATCAGGCCGCGGAACAGGGGGTGCGCCTTATTCGGACGGGATTTGAACTCGGGGTGCGCCTGGGTCGCCGCAAAGTACGGATGACCTGTGACCTCGATCATCTCGACGATGTGTCCGTCCGGGCTGGTGCCGCTGATCTTCATGCCGGCCGCCTCCAACGCCGCGCGATAGTCATTATTGACCTCGTAACGATGACGGTGACGCTCGCTGATCGACTCGCTTCCGTACAATGTGTACGCCACACTGTCCGTCGCCAGACGGCAGGGGTAAGCGCCGAGGCGGAGCGTTCCGCCCAAGTTCTCCAAATGTGCCTTTTCGGGCAATATATGGATCATCGGATGGCTGCTCTCGGGATCGAACTCGGTCGAATTCGCGTCCGCATAACCCAGCACATTCCGTGCAAATTCCACGATCGCCATCTGCATGCCGAGGCAGATGCCCAGGAAGGGAATGCCGTTCTCTCGCGCATACTTCGTCGCCAGGATCATGCCCTCTGTTCCGCGCTTGCCGAAGCCGCCCGGTACCAGGATGCCGTCCGCTTCCCCCAGTACCTGTGCGCAGTTCTCCTCGGTCAATGTCTCGGAGTCCACCCACAGTACATCCACGTGGCTCTTGCAGGCGATGCCGCCGTGCTTCAATGCCTCCGCCACACTGAGGTAGGAATCATGCAACTGTGTATATTTTCCGACCACGGCGATCTTCACCGTGTGCTCGGGATGCTTCAGATTGTCGACCAACTGCTTCCACTCGGTCAGGTCCGGCTCCGGTGCGGTCAGTTTCAGCGCCTTCAGCGCTACGTCCGCCAGATGCTCCTGCTCCATTACGAGCGGGGCCTCGTACAGGTACTCCACGTCGAGGTTCTGGATGACATTGTCCACGGAAACGTTACAGAACAGGGCGATCTTCGCGCGGATATCGTCCGTCAGCGGATACTCCGAACGGCAAACGATGATGTCCGGGCGCAGACCCAGACTCTGGAGCTCGCGGACCGAAGCCTGCGTGGGCTTCGTCTTCAGCTCGCCGCTGCAACGCAGGTACGGCACCAGCGTCACGTGGATATGAACGACGTCGCCGGGCTCGCGATCCGCACGGAACTGGCGGATGGCCTCCAAAAACGGCTGGCTCTCGATATCACCCGTCGTGCCGCCGACCTCGATGATGGCGATCCGGTTCTCGTCCGGCGTAGCGCCCTTATAAAACCGGCTTTTGATCTCATTCGTAATATGAGGAATGACTTGGACGGTACCGCCGCCGAAGTCTCCGTGACGCTCCTTCTGCAGGACCGCCTCGTAGATCTTACCCGTGGTCACGTTCGAATTCCGGTTCAGGTTCTCGTCGATGAACCGCTCGTAGTGGCCCAGATCCAGGTCCGTCTCCGTTCCGTCTTCCGTCACATAGACTTCGCCGTGCTGGATCGGGTTCATGGTTCCCGGATCGATGTTGATGTAAGGATCGAACTTCTGCATGGTCACGGAAAAACCGCGCGCCTTCAACAGTCTTCCCAGGCAGGAAGCCGTGATGCCCTTACCCAGGCCAGAAACTACGCCTCCGGTGACAAATACGTATTTAACGCCCATTTATGCCTCCTCTTTTAACATCGTGCGGATCCTGTCCGCGGTTTCGCGCAGCGTGGTCCCGCTTTCCATGCTGACCCTGCGCAGGTACTTATGCGCCTCATCCTCCGTCATGTTTTTCTTATTCATGAGGAGGAGTTTTGCGCCCATGATGATACGCTCATCCTCCGCGTTTCGTTTTCTGGGCAATGCATTCCTTCGGTGTTCCTGATCCTCCTGTTCGAGGTCTTCGATCGCGTAAATGATCGTCTGGATCTTGAAGGGATTTTGCACAAAACGTCCGCGATATTCGGGAATCTCATAATCTTCCGGTTTTTGGTCCGCGATCACGATCATCCGAAACGTGCGGGGCAGACATTCGAACAGATCCATATACATCATGTCCGGAAGTTTGCTTCCGCATATCACGATTCCTTTTTCGAGGTGGTCGGCACCGGATAGCACCATAGAAGCGGAGCGGCATACCATTTCTACGGGATAACCGCGCATGCCAAGATGCGCAGCGATCCTTCTTCCGGTCTCCAGACCGGAAAATGCTACGATCAGGTTCGCCATATATTATCCTCTCAAAAAGTATTTATCGATCTCCCATTCGGATACGGTCTTGATGTATTCGGACCATTCCTCTTTCTTCTGTGTGATATACTTTTCGGAAATATATGCCCCGAGCACTTCCTGAACAAATGCGTCCTGCTCGAAGCATTCGATCGCTTCGCCCAGGCTTTGCGGCAGGCCTTCCGGCACCAGAGCGCCGCCCTGCTTATACTTCGACGCATCGGCTCCGCGTTCGATACCGTCCAGACCTGCGGCCAGGATCACCGCGATGGCCAGGTACGGGTTGCACGTCGCATCGGGGCTCTTCAGCTCGATACGCGCATGCTCCGGACGCTCAAAGTACGGGATGCGGATCGCCGTACGCTTGCCGAGGCTCGCGTAGGCTACCTGGTTCGGCACGTAGATATTGCCGTCCAGGCGCTTATAAGAATTCACGATAGGGTTGGTGATGAGGCTCATGCCGCGCAGATGATCCAGGACGCCCGCGATAAAACTGTAGGCCTCCTTAGACAGATGGTTCTCATCCTCTTCCCCATAGAAAATGTTCTCACCATAACGGTCGAGCGAGAAATTGATGTGCATGCCGGAACCGACCATGTCGTTCAGCGGCTTCGGCATGAAGGTTGCGACCAGGCCGTGCTTTTTCGCCACGTTCTTTACGGCCAGTTTAAAGGTCATGATGGCGTCTGCGGCACCGAGCGCATTCAGGTATTTGAAATCGATCTCATGCTGGCCGCGTCCCTTTTCGTGGTACGAAGCCTCGATATCGAAGTTCATGTCTTCCAGGGTAAATACCATGTCACGGCGGACATTTTCCCCCTGATCGGAGTGGCCCAGATCGAGGTAACCTTCCTCGGGCGCCGACTCCAGCGTCGGGCGGCCCATCTCGTCGGTCTGGAACATGAAAAACTCGCACGCCGGGCCTACATTGGCCAGGATGCCCTTCGACTGTGCCTTTTCCAGCACACGCTTCAGAACATGGCGCGGATCGTATTCGATCGCCATGCGGTCGGTCGTGTAGACGTTGCAGATCAGGCGGGCTACTTTGCCGGCCTGCGGGCGCCACGGGAAGATCTCGAAGGTATCGAGATCCGGGTACAGGAACATTTCGTTGACGGTCTCACCATCGGAAGAGTCGAAACCGTTGATGTAGGTGCCGTCGAAGATAAAGCGGTTATCCAAAGCTTTCGCCAGGTTGTTCTTAGTGATGGCGACATTCTTCATGACGCCGAAGATGTCCGTGAACTGCAGGCGGATGAACTCGACGTTCTCCTCCTCTACGATTCTCTCGATATCTTCTCTGGTGTAGCGTTTTTCGTTTCCGATCATAGGTAAAACCTCCATTTGTATTTAGTGGGACTTTCCGCCCCCTGCATTCATCCTTTATTATACACTATCTGGACAGTTTCGTGATATCAACGATGCAGAGGTCTTTTTTGCGGTTTTCCAGGGATGTGACCAGAGCCTGGGCGGTGTCGATCGCAGTGAGGACGTTGACGCCGGTCTCGACTGCGTTGCGGCGGATGAGAAAACCGTCTCTGTGGTTCTTCGCGCCGTCCCGCGGTGTGTCGATGACGATGTCCAGTTCGTGCCCCAGGACCAGATCCAGGATGTTCGGGCTCTCCTCTTCGACCTTCCGCGTCTTCTCGCACGCTACGCCGCCTTTCTGCAGCGCCTCATACGTTCCGCGGGTCGCGTAGATCTTGTAGCCGATGTCCGCGAAACGCTTCGCGATCGGGACAATGTCTTCCTTATCTTCATCTTTCACTGTGATGACCATCTTATAGTAGTGCGGCAGCTCAACGCCCGCGCCGAGGAACGCCTTATACAGTGCCTCGCCGAAGTCGGTGGAGATGCCCAGGCATTCGCCCGTGGACTTCATCTCCGGTCCGAGGGAGATGTCCGCGCCGCGGATCTTCTCGAAGGAGAAGACCGGCATTTTGATCGCGTAGTAGCCGGCTTCCGGCTGCAAGCCCGGCGTGTAGCCCAGCTCACGGATCGTGTGACCGCAGATCACGCTCGTCGCAAGCGCAACGATCGGGATGCCCGTCACCTTGGAAATATAGGGAACCGTTCGGGAAGAACGGGGATTGACCTCGATGATGTACACATCGTCGTCTTTTGCGATGAACTGGATGTTGATCATGCCGATGACATGCAGTTCACGCGCCAGCAACCCGGTGTAACGCAGGAGGGTCTCCTTTGCCTTCTGGGAAATGGACTGCGCGGGATATACGGAGATCGAGTCGCCGGAGTGGATGCCCGTCCGCTCGATGTGCTCCATGATGCCGGGGATCAGGATGTCCTGGCCGTCGCAGATCGCATCGATCTCCAGCTCGGTGCCGCGGATGTATTTGTCGACCAGGATCGGGTGCTCCTGCGCGATGCGGTTGATCTGGCGAATGTATTCCGTCACGTCCTGATCATTGATCGCGATCTGCATGCCCTGTCCGCCGAGTACGTACGACGGACGCACAAGCACGGGGTAGCCGAGCTCGGCCGCTGCCTTACGCGCCTCTTCCTCAGTGAAGACGGTATGTCCCTCCGGGCGGCGAATGCCGGTCTTGCGGAGCACTTCATCGAAACGCTCACGGTCTTCGGCCGCGTCGACATCCTCCGGAGCGGTTCCGAGGATCTTTACGCCCATGCCACGCAACTGCTGACTGAGTTTGATCGCGGTCTGGCCGCCGAACTGCACGACAGCACCATCCGGATGCTCCAACTCCACGACGTTGCGCACGTCTTCCGCCGTCAACGGCTCAAAATACAGTTTATCCGCAGTGTCGAAGTCCGTCGACACCGTCTCGGGGTTGTTGTTGATGATAATGGTCTCGTAGCCTTCCTTCGCGAACGCCCATGTCGAGTGAACGCTGCAGAAGTCGAACTCGATACCCTGGCCGATACGGATCGGGCCGGAGCCTAAGATCAGCACCTTCTTTTTGCCGGTATCCTCGGGCAATGCTTCATTTTCCACGCTATAATCCGAATAGTAATACGGGGTCATCGCATCGAATTCGGCCGCACAGGTGTCGACCATCTTGAAGCCTGCCGTGATCTTATTTTCCATGCGCATTGCGTAGACTTCGTCTTCCGTCATTCCGGAAAGCTTCGCGATCACGCCGTCGGGGTATTCCATGTGTTTCGCCGCGCGGAGGAGCTGAACGCTCATCGGCTCGGTGGACAGGCGCTGCTCCATGTCGAGCAGGTTGCCGATCTTCTTGATGAACCACTCGTCGATCTTCGTGAGCATGTGGATCTCGTATCCGCTCATGCCGCGGCGCATCGCCTCGGCGATGGTCCAGATGCGGCGGTCGTCCGTGTCGGAGATCATCTGACGCAGGGCGTTGTCATCGACCGCGGAATAATCGTAGCTCAGCAGAGCGTCGACGTGCTGCTCGAGGCTACGCATCGCCTTCATCAGGGCGCCCTCGAAGCAACTCGAAATAGCCATGACCTCACCCGTTGCCTTCATCTGCGTGCTCAGATGATGGTCGGCCGTAACGAACTTATCGAACGGCAGACGCGGCATCTTGACGACGCAGTAGTCGAGCGCCGGCTCGAAGCAGGCGTAGGTCTTGCCGGTCACGGCGTTTTTGATCTCGTCCAATGTGTAACCGAGGGCGATCTTCGCCGCTACCTTCGCGATCGGGTAGCCGGTCGCCTTCGACGCCAGGGCGGACGAACGCGAAACACGGGGATTTACCTCGATGACACAATATTCAAAACTCTCGGGGTCCAGCGCAAACTGTACGTTGCAGCCACCCTCGATCTTCAGTTCCTGTATGATGTTCAGAGCCGCGCTACGCAGCATCTGATACTCTTTATCGGCCAATGTCTGCGTCGGTGCCACAACGACCGAGTCGCCCGTATGAACGCCGACCGGGTCGATGTTCTCCATGCTGCAGACCGTGATCACATTGCCCGCGTGGTCACGCATGACCTCATACTCGATCTCCTTCCAGCCCGCGATGCAGCGCTCGACCAGCACCTCATGCACACGGGACAGACGCAGACCGTTCTCCAGGATCGTGCGGCACTGCTCCTCGTTTTCCGCGATACCGCCGCCGGCGCCGCCCAGGGTGTAGGCCGGACGCAGAACGACCGGGTAACCGATGCGCGCAGCCGCAGCCACGCCGTCCTCCAGGGACGAAACGACCTCGGAAGCCGCCACGGGCTCGCCGATCTTCGCCATGGTCTCCTTAAACAGCAGACGGTCCTCCGCCTTCTTGATGCCCTCGGTGCCCGTACCAATCAGGCGCACGTTGTGCGTCTCGAGGAAGCCGCGCTCCGACAGAGCCATCGCCATGTTCAGGCCGGCCTGGCCACCCAGCGTCGCCAGCAGCGAATCGGGCTTCTCCTGCTCGATGACCTTCATGGCCACCTCGACCGACAGAGGCTCGATGTACACGTGGTCTGCCACGTCTTTATCCGTCATGATCGTGGCCGGGTTAGAGTTCAGCAAAACGACCTCCACGCCCTCTTCGCGCAGCGCCTTGCACGCCTGCGTTCCGGCATAGTCAAACTCCGCAGCCTGGCCGATGACGATCGGTCCCGAACCGATCACCAGTACTTTTTTAATCGAACGATCCAGCATGTTACGCCTCCATCATCTCCACAAAACGATCAAACAGTCCCTCCGTATCCTTCGGTCCCGGACTTGCCTCCGGGTGGAACTGTACGGTCAATATATTTCTGCCCACATAGCGCAGGCCTTCATTCGTCTTATCGTTGACATTCTCGTAGGCCGCCACGGCGATCTTCGGATCCACGGTCTTCATGTCGACCGCATAGCCATGGTTCTGCGACGTGATGTACACACGTCCGGTCTCCAGATCCTTCACCGGATGGTTCGCGCCGCGGTGTCCATAGGGCAGCTTATAAGTATCCGCGCCCGTCGCCAGCGCCATCAACTGGTGGCCCAGGCAGATGGCGAACACCGGAATGTCGCTCGCATAGATCTCTTTTAATTCCTTTATTACATGGAAATTATCCTTCGGGTCGCCCGGCCCGTTGGAGATCATGATGCCGTCCGGCTTGTACGCGAGGATCTCTTTCGCACTCGCCGTCGCCGGAAAATTCTTCACTGTGATCCCGCGCGCCCGCAGACTCCGCAGGATATTTTCCTTCTCACCCATATCATACAGCGCCACCCGTTTTCCGATCGAAGGGCCGGTCGGCGCGAATTCTTCCGCTTCTTTTGCCGTCGTCAAACGAACGCCGTCGGTCACCTTGTAGCCGCGGATCTTCGCCAGGATCTTCGGAAGATCGTCCGGCAGGTATTCCTTCGTGGTGATCATGCCGTTCATGGTCCCGGCCGTACGCAAATGCTTCGTCAGCGCACGTGTATCGATGCCGCTGATCGCCGGGATGTGATACCGCTTCAGCAGGTTCGGTAACGTATTTTCCGAACGGAAATTGCTCGGGATGTCCGAGATGCCGCGGGCGATCATCGCCTTGGGCCAGATGTTCTTTGACTCCATGTCATCGAAACATATGCCGTAATTTCCGATCAACGGATACGTAAACACGACAGCCTGCCCGCAATACGACGGGTCTGTCAATATCTCCAGGTATCCGGTCATCGATGTGTTGAAGACGATCTCCGCGATGACTTCCGCAGGCGCGCCCACGCAAGTTCCGCAAAATGTAGTCCCGTCCTCTAAGATCAGATATGCCTTCACGTCGATACCTCCATTGTTTCAAACCGGTTTTTCTCATAATGCTCCGGCACCCGGGTCGGATAGTCTCCGTCGAAGCAGGCGGTGCAAACGCCGACCTGATCTCCGGAAACCTGCATCAGCCGCGCCAGGATGTCCCGGGCCGCGTCGACCTGAAGAAACGCGAGACTGTCCGCGCCGATGAACTTGCAGATCTCCGGGATCGTCATCCGGCACGCGATCAGATGTTCACGCGAGTCGATGTCGGTTCCGTAGTAGCAGGGGTTCATGAACGGCGGTGACGAGATCCGCATGTGCACTTCCTTTGCTCCTGCATCCTTCAGAAGCCGCACGATCTGTGCGCTCGTGGTACCGCGCACGATCGAGTCGTCGATCAGCACCACGCGCTTTCCGCGCACCGCCGGCACCACGCACGAGAGCTTCATGTGCACCATGTCTGCCCGTTCTTCCTGTGACGGAGCGATAAAGCTCCGGCCAATGTATTTGTTTTTGATCAGTCCGATCTCATAGCGGAGACCGGATTCTTCCGCAAAACCGAGTGCTGCGGATAGGCCCGAATCGGGAACGCCGATCACGATGTCCGCGTCGACCGCCCCGTTTCTCGCCAGGCTTTTGCCGGCTTCTATGCGAAAATCATTGGCAAATACGCCGTCGATCTTCGAGTCGGGCCGCGCAAAATAGATGTGTTCAAAGATGCATAAACTGCGTTTTTCGGTGTCGCAGTGGCTGGTGATGCTGCGGACCTGTCCCGCTTCCACCACCACGATCTCGCCGGGCCGGATGTCGCGTTCGAACTCCGCGCCGACCGCCGCCAGGGCCGCCGTCTCCGACGCGAACAGAATGGCGCCGGTCGCGGGGATCCTGCCCATGCACAGAGGCTTAAAACCATGCGGATCGCGGACTGCGATCAGTTTCGCCGGCGACATCAGGACCAGCGAATACGCTCCGTCCAAAATGTCCATCGCCTTCTCGACCGCCGCCTCGATGGACGGGGTCACCAGGCGCTGCCTCGTGATGATGTAGGAGATCACCTCGGTGTCGCTGGTCGTATGAAAGATGCAGCCCTGCTCTTCCAGTTCGCGTCGCAACTGGGAAGAATTGACCAGGTTGCCGTTGTGCGTGAGCGCCAGCTGGCCTTTGATATGTTTCACCAGCATGGGCTGCGCGTTCTCCTTCGTGCTGCAACCGCTCGTCGAGTAACGCACGTGGCCGATCGCCATGTTGCCGGTGCCCAGACGCGAAAGCCGCTCCTGGTCGAAGACCTCGCTCACCAGACCGAGATCCTTATCACAGGTGATCACGCGGCCCTTATTGACCGCGATGCCCGCTGCTTCCTCGCCGCGGTGCTGCAGGGCCACCAGACCGTGGTACACGATCTGTGCGATCTGCCCTTCTTCCGGCTCATAGATGCCGAATACGCCGCATTCTTCGTTCACATTACCTTTCATACGCCCCACCTTTGATATTATATCACAGATTGCTGTATCCCATCAAAAATTTATCGACTTCCTGTGCGCATGCACGACCTTCGGCTACGCCCCAAACGACCAGGGACTGGCCGCGGTGTATGTCGCCTGCAGTGAATACCTTCGGAACGTCGGTCGTGTACGCCGATTCGGCCGTCGCAACATTGCCCCTCGGACCCACGCTTACGGAAAATGCTTCGGGCACGTAGCGCTCGCAGCCTACGAAGCCCGCCGCGATCAGCAGAAGTTCGCAGGGGATCGTCTCCTCGCTGCCTTCCACGATCTCAAGCTTCCGGTCCACAAAGCGCACCTTCGCGATCACGAGTTCCTTCAGGTTTCCCTTTTCGTCGCAGATTGCTTCCTTCACCGTCGTCTCGTAGCGGCGCGGATCCTTGCCGAAGCGGTCAATGGCTTCCTGGTGGCCGTAATCGGTCTTCTCGACCTTCGGCCATTCGGGCCAGGGATTGTTTGCCGCGCGTTCCTTCGGAGGCTGCGCCATCATCTCCAGCGCCGTCACCGACTTACAGCCGTGACGGATCACCGTACCGATGCAGTCATTGCCCGTGTCACCGCCACCGACAACGACGACGTTCTTACCCTTCGCGGAAATGTATCCGCCGGCTGCCTCCAGCTCGCTCATCTCGCGGCTGGCGATATCGTTATCCAGGATCGCCTTCGTGGTCGAAGTCAGGAAATCCACCGCATAATACACGCCGCCCATGGTCTTCGGGTCAATGCCTGCGAGGGACCGCGCCTGCTTTGCGCCGCAGCACAAAACGATCGCGTCGTACTCCTTCATGAGCTCCTCCGCGGTGACATCCACGCCGACGTTCACGCCGGTCTTGAAGGTCACACCTTCGGCCTCCATCAGCGCCTGACGGCGCAGGATCACGGATTTATCAAGTTTCATATTCGGGATGCCGTACATCAGCAGACCACCGATACGGTCGCTGCGCTCGTACACGGTCACGCTGTGGCCGCGGTGGTTCAGCGTATCTGCCGTCGCCAGACCCGAAGGGCCGCTTCCGATGACAGCGACCTTCTTGCCGCTGCGTACCTTCGGAGGCATCGGCTTGATGAAGCCCTCTTTGAACGCCGTCTCGATGATGAACAGCTCGTTGTCGTGAATGGTGACAGGGGAACCGCACATGCCATTGATGCAGGCCTTCTCGCACAGCGCCGGGCACACTCTCCCGGTGAACTCCGGGAAGTTGGAGGTCTTCGCCAGACGGTTGAATGCGTGCGCATCATTGCCCAGATAGACTTCCTCGTTCCACTCGGGGATCAGGTTGTGCAACGGGCAGCCCGTCACCATGCCATTCAATTTCATGGCTGACTGGCAGAAGGGAACGCCGCAGTTCATGCAGCGCGCGCCCTGCGTCCGCCGTTTCTCCGGCGTCAGCGGCTCGTGAAATTCACGGAAGTTCGTGATCCGGGCAGATACCGGCACATCCGTATTTTCTTGTCGTTCATATTCCAAAAATCCGGTAGGCTTTCCCATGATCAACCCTCCTTTGAAATCTCTTCAAATGCTTCCAGGACTGCAGCGTCGCGGCTGATGCCCTTCGCCTCGTACTTCGCGATGGTCTTCAGCATGCGGCTGTAACCGATCGGCACGATCTTCTTGAAATATGGAAGCATCTCATCATACTTCTCCAGGATGCCGGCTGCTTTCTTCGAGCCGGTCGCCGCCGCGTAATCCTTCAGGATCTCCAGCAGGCGTTCCTTATCTTCTTTTTCGGTGATCTCACCGAAAGTTACCATTTCTTTATTGATCCGGCGATACAGGTCGTGATGCTCGTCCAGAACAAACGCGATACCGCCGCTCATGCCGGCTGCCAGGTTCTTACCGGTCGGTCCGAGCAGGACTGCCACGCCTCCGGTCATGTACTCCAGACCGTGGTCGCCGCAACCTTCGGCTACCGCCGTCGCGCCCGAGTTACGTACGCAGAAACGCTCGCCCGCGATACCGCTCGCATAGAGCGTACCGGAGGTCGCGCCGTATAGCGCAACGTTACCGATGATGATGTTTTCATCGGCCGCATAGCCCGCGTTCTTCGGCGGGACGATAATGAGCTTACCGCCGGACAATCCCTTGCCGACGCCGTCGTTTGCATCGCCCGTCAGGCGGATCGTCAGGCCCTTCGGAAGGAATGCGCCGAACGACTGTCCGCCGCCGCCGACTGCCTCCACGCGGAAGGTGTCGTCCTTCACGTCGCTACCCAGCTTCAGTGTGATCTCGGAACCGAGGATGGTACCGAAACTACGGTCTGTACTGGAAACCTGCACTGTTACAGGCTTCTTCTCACTCTTCTTTCCGCTTAAAACATCCGCGAAATACGGCAGCAACTGCTTCATATCCGGTGTCTCGGAAAGTTTGAAATCATAAATGTCTTTCGGATCGAAATGACGCTTCTCGAACTCTGCATAGGTCGGATCGATCACTGCCGCCAGGTCTACCATGCCCGCACGCTTCGTGATCGGGTGTTTACGCACATGCAGGATGTCGCTTCTGCCGACCATCTCTTCCACGGTCTTGAAACCGAGCTGTGCCATGATCTCACGCAGTTCCTCAGCGATGAACAGCATGAAGTTCATTACGTGCTCCGGCTTACCTGCGAAACGCTTACGCAGCTCTTTATTCTGCGTCGCGATGCCGACCGGGCAGGTGTCCTTCGAGCAGACACGCATCATCATACAACCCATACATACCAGCGGAGCCGTTGCGAAACCGAACTCCTCGGCGCCCAACAGGGCTGCGATCGCAACGTCACGGCCGCTCATCAGCTTACCGTCGGTCTCGATGGTGACGCGGGAACGGAGGCCGCTCTCGATCAGGCTGCGATGTGCCTCGGCCAGACCCAGCTCCCAAGGCAGACCTGCGTGATGCACGCTGCTGGGCGGAGCTGCTCCGGTACCGCCGTCATAGCCCGAGATCAGGATGACCTGGGCACCGGCTTTTGCAACACCGGATGCGATCGTGCCGACGCCCGCTTCGGAGACCAGTTTAACGTTGATTCTCGCGTCGCGGTTGGCATTCTTCAGATCGTAGATCAGCTGTGCCAGATCCTCGATCGAGTAGATATCATGGTGCGGCGGCGGGGAGATCAGCGAGATACCCGGTGTGGAGAAACGTGTTGCCGCAACCCACGGGTAGACCTTCTTACCCGGAAGGTGTCCGCCCTCGCCGGGCTTCGCGCCCTGCGCCATCTTGATCTGTATTTCTTTTGCGCTCCGCAGATATGCGCTCGTTACGCCGAAACGTCCCGAAGCGACCTGCTTGATCGCGCTGTTCTTCTCTGTGCCATAGCGTTCGCTCGCTTCGCCGCCCTCACCGGTATTCGACTTACCGCCGAGACGGTTCATGGCGATCGCCAGGGTCTCATGTGCCTCCTGGGACAGCGAACCATAGCTCATGGCTCCCGTCTTAAACCTGCGGACTATACTTTCCGCCGGCTCTACTTCGCTGATATCGATCGGTGCGCGATCCGATACCATATCCAGCAGGCCGCGCAAGGTGTGCGGACGATCCTCCGCATCGACCAGCGCCGTATATTCCTTAAACTTCGCATAATCGCCGGTGCGTACCGCGCGCTGCAGATTGACGATCGTGGTCGGATCGTACAAATGATCCTCCGCACCCTCACCGCTGCGCAACGAGTGGAAACCAGTCGAATCCAGTCGGGTGTCTGTACCCAGCTCCAGCGGATCGAATGCATGATTGTGGCGGAACAAAACGCCCTCTTCGATCTCGCGGATGCCGATGCCTCCTACACGGCTCACCGTACCGGTGAAATAGTGATCCATCACTTCCTTCGACAGGCCGATCGCCTCGAAGATACGCGCCGACTGGTAGGACTGGATCGTGGAGATACCCATCTTCGCTGCGATCTTTACGATACCGTTCAGGATCGCCGAGTTGTAATCCTCGATCGCCGTGTGGTAATCCTTATCCAGGATGCCCAGGTCGATCATCTCGGCAATGCACTCATGCGCGAGGTACGGATGGATGGCTCGTGCGCCGAAGCCCAACAGGACTGCCATCTGATGCACGTCACGCGGCTCTGCAGATTCGAGGATGATCGAAACGGCGGTTCGCTTCTTCGTGAGCACCAGGTGCTGCTCCACGCTCGAAACCGCCAGCAGCGACGGGATCGCCATATGGTTCTCATCCACGCCGCGGTCGGACAGGATGATGATATTCTTTCCGGAAGCAACCTCTTTATCCACGCGGATATTGAGCTGCTCCACCGCTTTCTTAAGCGAAGTATTCTTATAGAAAAGCAGGGATACTGTCGTGCTCTTCAGGCTCTCCGTATCCAGGCTCTTGATCTTCATGACGTCAACGCCGGTCAGGATCGGGTGATTGATCTCGAGCATGCGGCAGTTCTCGCTCTTCTCGGTCAGCAGGTCGCCGTCGGAACCGATGTATACGGTCGTGTCGGTGACGATCTTCTCACGCAACGAGTCGATCGGCGGGTTGGTGACCTGCGCGAACAGCTGCTTGAAATAGTTGAACAGCGACTGATGTCTGCGGCTCAGTACCGCCAGCGGAACGTCGTGTCCCATGGAAACCGTCGGCTCGATACCGTTCTTCGCCATGGGCAGGATGAGGTCCTTCACGTCCTCATAGGTGTAGCCGAATGCCTTATACAGGCGGTCCCGCATCTCCTGCGTGTGCGTCGGGATCTTCTTATTTGGGATCTTCAGATCTGCAAGATGCTGCAGGTTCTGGTCCAGCCATTCGCCGTAAGGCTCCTTATTTGCATAGATCGATTTACACTCCTCGTCGGAGATGATGCGCTTGCTCTTCGTATCTACGAGCAGCATGCGGCCGGGCTCCAGACGGGACTTTTTCACGATATGTGCAGGGTCAATGTCCAGCACGCCGACCTCGGATGCGAGGATCAGGCGGTGGTCATCCGTGATATAGTAGCGGGAAGGGCGCAGACCGTTGCGGTCCAGCGTCGCGCCAAGCAGCTCGCCATCCGAAAACAGCATGGCTGCCGGTCCGTCCCACGGCTCCATCATGGTAGCGTAGTAATGGTAGAAATCCTTCTTTGTACGCTCCATGTACTCATTATGCTTCCAGGGCTCCGGCACCGTGATCATCATGGCCAGCGGCAGCGGCATCCCATTCATATATAAGAACTCGATCGTGTTGTCGAACATCGCAGAGTCCGAGCCCGACAGGCTGACAACAGGGTAAACCTTATCCAGATCCTCGGCAAAGATCCGGCTCTTCATGGTTTCCTCACGGGCGAGCATACGGTCAATGTTACCGCGGATCGTGTTGATCTCGCCGTTGTGCGCGATCATGCGGTACGGATGCGCACGGTCCCACGAAGGGTTCGTATTCGTCGAGAAACGAGAATGCACGATCGCGATCGCGGTCTTGTAATCGGTGCTGCGCAGATCATCGTAGAATGCACGCAGCTGCTTGACCAAAAACATACCCTTATAAACGATCGTACGGGACGAAAGCGAGCAAACATAAGCATCATCGGCACTCTGCTCATATTCGCGGCGAACTACGTACAGACGGCGGTCGAAATCCAGGCCGCGCGCCACATGCTCCGGGCGTCCCAGGAAGCACTGATAGATCGCAGGCATCGAGTCCAGAGCCACCTGGCCCAGGATCTCCGGATGCGTCGGAACCTTACGCCAGCCCAGGAACTTAAGGCCTTCCTTCGCCGCGATCATCTGCAACATCCGCATCGAGAAAGTGCGCTTCATCTCATCGGCCGGCAAAAAGATCATACCGATGCCGTAGTCTCCGGCACCGCCTACAGAGATCCCCTGCTCTGCCGCTGCTTTTGAAAAGAAATCATGGCTCACCTGCAACAGGATGCCCACGCCGTCTCCGACGCTTCCGCTGGCGTCCTTGCCTGCGCGGTGCTCGAGTTTTTCCACGATGGACAATGCGTCCGACATCGTCTCATAGCTTGCCTCGCCGTCGATATTTGCCACGGCGCCGATACCGCAGGCATCATGTTCGATCGGATGATATTCGTACTTTTCCATCTTAACTGCTCCTTTGTCGATACTACGGAAAATGCTTTCCCGGAATCACGAAAGGCGCTTTGAAGGGCTGTTACACCCATCAAAGCGCCTTTGCTTTTCTAAGAAAGCATTTTAGCACAGCGGCATAGACGTGTCAATGCCTTTTTTCAATTTTTTTCGGCTTTCTGGGCCGCCTGCAAAATGACTTTTACTCCTGTAATAGGATGTATAAGCCCTGCTTATTCTACATCCTGCAATGCTGCGAAGTCTTCCTCGCCGGTACGTACCTTAACGACCTGCTCTACGCCGTATACGAAGATCTTACCATCACCGATGTGACCGGTGTACAGTGCCTTCTTCGAAGCCTCGATGACATCCGCCACCGGGATCTTGCTGACTACGACTTCGACCTTAACCTTCGGAAGCAGGGTGGCATCCATTTCAATACCACGGTACTTCTCGCCGGCACCCTTCTGGATACCGCAGCCCATGACCTGTGTGACCGTCATACCGGTAACACCGAGATCGTTGAGGGCCTTCTTAAGTTGCTCGTAACGAGCCAGCTTTGCGATGATAACGACTTTGTGCATCGTTGCAGTGCTCATCACAGGCGCTGCATTTACCTTAACGGCTGCATCGACCATAGCCTGCGATGCCTCGCCGTACTCGCTGACACCGAGGTCCGTGTTCTCATTGACCGACATCTCCATGCCGGTAACATCCATGATGGAGAAACCTGAGTATGCGGATGCAAGACCGTGCTCAGTGATATCGAGACCTGTAAGTTCCTCTTCTTCGGTAACACGAAGACCGAAGATCTTTTTAATGATGGCAAATGTGATCGTGATGGTGATCGCTGTCCAGGCTGCCGTGGCCAGCATACCCAGAGTCTGGATGCCGAGGAGTTTGAAACCGCCGCCGTAGAACAGTCCGAGCATCGGGTTGCCTGAAGAGTCGGCCAATGCATAGGTGGGTGCTGTGTCGGTTGCGAACAGACCTACAGCGAGGGTACCGAAGATACCGTTGCACATGTGAACGCCTACAGCGCCGACAGGGTCGTCAACGTGAAGCTTGTGATCGAGAAGCCAGATACCAAAGATAACTACGAGGCCGGAGATCGCGCCGATGATGGAAGCGCCGGCTGCGTCAACTACGTCACAAGGAGCGGTGATCGCTACCAGACCTGCGAGAGAAGCGTTGAGACACATGGATACATCGGGCTTGCCGTAATGGATCCAGGTGAAGATCATACATACTACGGTTGCGACCGCAGGAGCGATCGTGGTCGTTACGAAGATAGCGCCCAACTGCTCAACACTGGTTGCAGCAGCGCCGTTGAAACCATACCAGCCGAGCCACAGGATGAATACACCCAGGGCGCCGAGAGTGATGTTGTGGCCGGGGAAAGCATTGACCTTAGTAACCTTTCCGGCTTTATCTTTTACGAACTTACCGATACGGGGACCGACCATGATCGCACCGATCAGGGCGCAGATACCGCCGACCATGTGAATGCAGTTGGAACCTGCGAAATCGTGGAAACCGAGCTTAGCGAGCCAGCCGCCGCCCCATGTCCAGTGAGCTTCGATCGGGTAAATCACTGCGGAAATGATCGCCGAGTAAACACAGTAAGAAAGGAAACGGGTACGCTCTGCCATAGCACCGGAAACGATCGTTGCGGTCGTCGCACAGAATACCAGGTTGAATACGAAGTTGCTCCAGTCGAAGTGAGCGTAATCCGTGAAGATATCAAAGCTCGGAAGACCTAAGAAACCTGCGAGCGCGTCTTCGCCCAGGAACAGACCGAAACCGATCAGGATGAACGTCACGGTACCGATACAGAAGTCCATCAGGTTCTTCATCAAGATGTTACCTGCGTTCTTCGCACGGGCGAAACCGGTCTCGACCATGGCGAAACCAGCCTGCATCCAGAACACGAGTGCCGCGCCGATCAGGAACCAGACGCCGAACACTTTTTCGTCGATCAAACTCATAATGCTACCAGTATCCATAATAACCTCCTCGTTGCGTTCCTCCCAAAGTAAGCACCGCAACCTTTGTTTTTTTGATTTAAAGTCCGGCTTTGGCCAGACTCGCAAGATCAAAAAACGAAGGTGCAACGGTTCCTTTCGTGCCCCGTTGCACCTTCGTTAATGAAATTGCTTCGGCACCGCCTGGCGGTACCATGTATTTTGAGAGATTGGTTAGAAAAACGCCTAATTTATACCGGCTGATACCGTACACTGTACAGGATCTCAGCGTAGGTCGGGTACGGCCACAGATCGCTCGGGATCAGCGGCTCGATCTCGTCGACTACCTCACGCAGCGCTGCCATGTCGGCCAGGATGACTTCCTGATGATACTTCGCCAAAGCGACAACATCGGTCAGTTCCTTCTCCTTCGCAACATCCTCTTCCAGCTTACCCAGCTTGCACTGCAGGCTGCATGCCAGACGGGAAATGTGCTTCAGGAGAGTCTCCTCACATGTGCAGGCATCCTTCGAAAGAGCCTGGCTCTTCTTGATGATCACATCTGCAAGACGTCCCTCGTAGTTTGCTACGGCTCCGGTGATGTTGTTCTTCACCATGGAGATCAGCGTAAGCGCCTCGATGTTGATGGTCTTGTAGTAGTTCTCATGCAGGATCTCGTAACGAGCCTTGATCTCGGACTCGGAGTAAACGCCCTGGTCCTCGAAGATCTTCATGTTCTTCGGCTCGATGAACGATCCGAGTGCATCGACGGTCGTCTTCAGGTTCAGCAAGCCGCGCTTTTCAGCTTCCTTCACCCACTCCTCGGAATAACCGTTGCCGTTGAAGATGATGCGCTTATGCGCCTTGATCTCGTCACGGATGAGTTTGTTGAGGGTCGCGTCGAAGTCGTCTGCCTTCTCCAGGATCTCTGCATATTCGCTGAGTGTCTGTGCAACGATCGTGTTCAGAACGATGTTCAGACCGGAGATCGATGCGGAAGAACCGAGCGAACGGAATTCAAATTTATTACCGGTAAATGCAACCGGTGAAGTACGGTTACGGTCGGTCGTATCGCAAGGGATATGAGGAAGGACCGTAGCGCCGATGCTCATCAGCTTCTTCTCGGGATCATGATAGTCCGTGCCATCTTCGATCGCCTTCAGGACTGCATCGAGTTCATCACCGATGAATACGCTCATGATCGCGGGCGGTGCCTCGTTTGCGCCGAGACGGTGGTCATTTGCCGCGGAAGCAACCGACATACGGAGCAGACCCTGATATTCATCGACTGCCTTGATGACTGCCATCAGGAAGAGCAGGAACTGCGCATTCTGGGACGGTGTTTCGCCCGGCTCCAACAGGTTCTTACCTGTGTCGGTCGACATGGACCAGTTGTTGTGCTTACCGGAACCGTTCACGCCTGCGAACGGCTTCTCATGCAGCAGGCATACCATGTGGTGCTTGCCTGCAACGATCTTCATCAGCTCCATCGTCAACTGGTTGTGATCCGTTGCGATGTTGGTCGTCGAGAAGATCGGGGCCAATTCATGCTGGGCCGGAGCTACTTCGTTATGCTCCGTCTTCGACAGGATGCCGAGCTTCCACAGCTCCTCATCCAGGTCTTTCATATAAGCCTTTACTCTGGGCTTGATCATACCGAAGTAGTGATCTTCCATTTCCTGGCCCTTCGGCGGCTTCGCGCCGAACAATGTACGTCCTGTATAGATCAGGTCGGGACGACGCTTATAAACGTCGCAGTCGATCAGGAAGTACTCCTGCTCCGGGCCGACCGTAGTCATAACACGCTTAGAAGCGGTATCTCCGAACAAACGCAGGATACGTACTGCCTGCTTATCCAGCGCCTGCATGGAACGCAGGAGCGGTGTCTTCTTATCCAGCGCCTCGCCGCTGTAAGAACAAAACGCGGTCGGGATGCACAGGGTGTCGTCCTTGATAAATGCATAACTGGTAGGATCCCAGGCTGTATAACCACGTGCCTCAAATGTCGCACGCAGGCCGCCGGACGGGAAGGAGGATGCATCGGGCTCGCCCTTTACGAGTTCCTTACCGGAGAACTCCATCAAAACACGTCCGTTTCCTTCCGGAGCGATAAAACCGTCATGCTTCTCTGCGGTGATGCCGGTCATCGGCTGGAACCAATGTGTGAAGTGCGTTGCACCCTTTTCGATGGCCCAATTCTTCATGGCCTCCGCAACTACGTTTGCGATGTCCAGCTGCAAATGCACGCCGTCATCGATGGTCTTGTGAAGAACACGATACACATCCTTGGGAAGACGTTCTTTCATCACATCGTCATTAAATACCATACTTCCGAAAATCTTGGTAACATCCATTTTGATATCCTCCTTTTTTATTAACAACCGCTCTGGCCGTAGTTCTTAAGAACACGGGCCGACGGATCGTTGACATCACAGTTCTCCCAGTTTTTGTTCGGCATCCAGAAATCCTTTATCATCTCTGCCTGTCCGGGATAAAACTCTTCAAAGATCTCGCGATACAAAAGCGACTCTTTGGTGAACGGCGGCACGTGATCGTAAGCCGCGCATTTCTCTTTGAAAACTTCATCGCTGTAGACTTCCTCGGCGTAAGCCTTTAAGTAGTCTACCATCGAATGTCCGACTGCATCGGAAAATGCTGCTTTCTCGCGCATCAGAATGTTCTGCGGCAGGTAACCCAGGCCCTCGAACGCATGGCGCAACAGGTATTTTCCTTTGTTGTAGACATTCATCTTTTTCTCCGGCGGGATCCGCATTACGTAGGATACGAAATCCAGATCGCCGAACGGAACGCGGGCCTCCATCGAGTGGACCGAAATGCAACGGTCGGCGCGAAGCACGTCGTACATGTACAACTCGCGAAGTCTCTTCTCTGCTTCCAACTGGAACTCTTCAGCGTTCGGAGCGAAGTCCGTGTACTTGTAACCGAAGATCTCATCGGAGATCTCGCCGGTCAGGAGCACCCGGATATCCGTGGTCTCGCGAATGCCTTTGCAGATCAGGTACATTCCCATGCTCGCCCGGATCGTCGTGATATCGAAGGTACCCAGGGCCGCGATGACCTCGCGGAGCGCTCCCAGCACGATGTCCTTATTGATGATGATCTCGTGATGGTTGCTGCCGATGAAGTCGGCCACCTCTTTCGCGTACTTCAGGTCGATCGCGTCTTCGTTCATTCCTATGGCAAATGTCTCGATCGGATGTCCTAAGATCTTCGTCGCGATCGCGCATACCAGGGAACTGTCCAAACCTCCCGAAAGCAGGAAACCGATCTTTGCATCTGCATCCAGACGTTTTTCCACGCCTGCGATCAGTTTCTCGCGAATGTTCTTACAAACGGTCTCGAGGTCATCGTCCACATAGGGCTGACGCGCTGCCAGATCGTTGTAGCAGATGAACTCGCCTTTGTAATAGTAGTGGCCCGGCGGGAACGGCGTGATCTTATCGGTCAGGCCGACCAGGTTCTTCGCTTCACTGGCAAAACAGATGTCGCCGCTCTCGTCATATCCGTAGAACAAAGGCCGGATGCCGATCGGGTCGCGGGCCGCGATCAGTTCTCCCTCCTTAGCGTCGTACAGGATCATGGCGTATTCCGCATCCAGCATGGAAAACATTTTCCGTCCGTACAACTCGTACATCGGAAGGATGATCTCGCAGTCGCTGTCGCTCTGGAATGTGTAGCCGGCTTCCATCAGTTTTGCCTTCTGGTTTCGGAAGCCGTACAGCTCGCCGTTACAAACGACGATATTGCCGTTTCGTTCAAACGGCTGCATACCGGCCTCGGTCAGTCCCATGATGGACAATCTCTGAAAACCGAGGAAACCATCGCCCGCCTGCACGACCCGCATTCCATCCGGCCCGCGGGAAGTTGTGACCTTCATGTGGTTCTCAAATGCGGCGCGGGAGATATTTCTCTTTTTCATTCCCATTACAACGCACATCGTTTTTTGCCTCTTTCTTCATGTGTTCTATCTTTGAATGGAAAAACAAAAAGCGCCACGGATATCCTCCGTGGCGCCTTTGCCATACATCATTCAAATTGAGCACATTTTAATACAGGTTCTCAACTTTGTCAACAGTTTTTTTTAAATTTTTTTAATTTTCTTCCGAAGTCTCTTCCGGCGCGGGGTTCGGTCTGCGCGCAGGCGTAAGTATGAGCGGAAGTTTGTAGCTGGCGGTATAACCATTCGCCTTCAGATCCTCGAGGATCTCTCCGTTTAAGCGGTTCGCCAGGAGAAGCAGTGATTTCAGATCCTCCGGATCGATCGTCTTCAAGCCGGCTACGATATGCTCGCGGGCAATGCCTGCTACCTTCTTACGAAGGACCGCATGATCCGTGTCATCCGGATTATCCTGCTTGAAATGAATGGCGCCGCTGACCCTCATCACCAGGTCTTTGCCGTTCTCATCGGTCCCGTAGACGATCGGCTGCATATTTCTCTCATCGAGCATCGCCATGATCACTCCTTCAGGCAGTCTGCTCTTCCGCTGCGCCGCTGCCGGCTGTGGATCCTGCGGCTGCACACCTGCGGTTTTGCGGTTCGCATTTTCCGAAGCCTGTTTCATTGCATCTTTTAATTTGTCAAAAAATCCCATAGCATCCTTTCCTCCGTTTACGAGTATAGAAGTATTATATCATATTCTGTCCTCTATATCACGAAGAAATAGTTGAACATTATGTATGACAGAACGCCCGACTCCCACAGGCAGAGCAACAGCGGTACAGCGATGATCACAAGGCACACGATCGCTGTCATCAGGAAGCTTTTGATCCTGCTTGTCGCGAAAACCGTCACGCCGGTGACCAGAAGCATGCCGACATAGCGCTTCAGCCAAACGAGGGCGATCCCTCCGGCCATCGAAAACGACGCAGGCAGGTTCTTCCAGTCCGGCAGGCTGTTCGCCGAAAAGCCGATGCCGTACGTTCCGTAGCCCTTCAGCACCTGATAGAGGTATCTGCCGTAGATCATCCCGTAAAACAGGGTGACCGTACCAAGCAGGATGAGGGCTTTACACAGGAATACTTTTCCGCGTTTTGGGGAAATGCAGATCTGCCCGATCATACCTGTGCGATATTCGACCGCCATGCTCGCCGCGCCGCACAAGATCGCCGCCAGCACCGCGCAGACGCCGAGGATGACGTTCTGCTTCCGGTCCTTATACAATTTCTCATACCCGCGGACGTCGAGAGCCTGCGAGCCCTCCTTCGACTGCAGATATGTGAGATACTCCGTAATGCGGTTCAGCGCTGTCTGCTTATACTGAAGCGAAGACGAATCGGATGACATCCTCTGCTCCCGCTCCATCTCCTCCTCAAACTGCACGAGGATATCGCCGTACTGCTCCGGTCCGACCTGTTCCACACGATACAGGTAGGATTGATAGAACATTTCCTCGATCGAGGAGTCGTACTTCTTATACGGTTTTGTCGTCGCCAACAGGAACACCGCTAGGATCAAAAGAATATAACCGATCTTCTCGAAACGGAAAAACTTCACGCTCTCATGTAGGGAAAGTCTCGTATGACTTCCGAAGCCATGCTCCTCCGACCGCTTGAAGATCCGCAGGAAACGGAGGCCTCTGCCCCGTCTCGGGATCACGCCGAAGCCTTTATTTGACAGGATCCAGCCGACCGCTGCGCAGACCAGGATCAGCAACGCCAGAAGCGCCAACGCGACGATCGGATAACTGATCGGATTTCCGAACACGATCTCGTTGTGGTAGCGCGCGATCGTGTATCCGGGATCGGCAAATGACACGAGATTGATCCGCTTAAAGCCAGCCAGATAACTCAGGTCGTCGATTTTCATGTAGAGGATACCCTCGATACCGATCAGCGAAAAGAGGATCACGTAGACCTTCAACGCCGAAGAGACCAGCGAACTGACTACCGACGTAAGCAACACGACTGCCGTCGATACGATGCAGGACCACACAAATACCAACAGGAGAAATGTCCCGATGTTGATCTGCATGACCGTCTGCTTATACCCGATCAGAGACTGCACCGGCTCCGTCAGGAACGAGCCGATCGGCCTTCCGTAGAGCAGGCAGCCCGTCAGGAGCGTCGTCAACAAGAAAAGAAAATTGCAGACCGCGCATCCCACGGAGACCGCTCCCACGCGGGTCAGGAACATCCGTCCGCGCCCGGACTTCATGGAAGAATACAACCGAAGCAGGCCCTGCTCTTTTTCCTTCGTGAACATCAGCGAAGTCAGCAGAACCGCAAGCAACAGTTCCAAAAATATCAAACTCGGCAGGGACAATGCTTCCGCAATTCCCTTCGTATGTGTCTGGCGGATCGTAAGGCCGAGCAGCTGCTCGTACTCCTTACTCGTTTTTTCCACATCCTTCATCTTATCGCCGGATCCGCCGAGGATCGTCAGCAACATTTTGTACTCAGCCGCTGTACCGGCCGCCTTCTTCACGAACTTGGGATAGTCGAGCACATCGGTGTACTCTGCCTCCTTGATCGCGAGCAGCTCCCTCTCCGTGAACAGAGAGTCGGTATACTTCGGGTCCGTCCAGACGACATTGCCCGGCTCCATATAATAGATCGCCGACGCTTCCTGTTTCATCTGGGCGAGCTGCTCCGCCGCCTCCGCATCGCTATAGCCGCGCAGATCCGCCGTCAACGCCCGGTAGGCGTGCGCAGGCGCGACATCACGTTCGGCGTGGTACCAGAAATAGAGGGCGTTCACCAAAAGAAGGGCGACCAAAAAGCCCAGAAGCTTCCTGTTATGCCATAATTTATACCACTCGTGCAGGAACATTATTTACTCTCCATTCCGAGGCTCATGTAGATTTCCTCTACCGAAGTCTCTTTCTGTCCGCCGTACTTTTCATACAGCGTATCCAATGTACCGCTCTCTACGATCTTTCCGTGGTTCAAAAAGATGATCTCTGAGGCCAATTTTTCAAGGTCACTTACGATATGTGTCGCGATGATGACGATCTTCTCGCCGGCTACGCGGCTGACCAGTTCCCGGAAGTGCACACGCTCCTTCGGGTCCAGCCCGACCGTCGGTTCGTCCATGATCAGGATCGACGGATCACCGACCAGTCCCTGGGCCAGCAGTGTCCGCTGCTTCATACCACCCGAAAACGTGCCGATGCAGTCATTGCGGACTTCCCACAGGTTCACGCTGTGGATGATGTCGTCGATCTCGTCCTTCACATCCTGCTTCTTCTTGCCCTTCAAAGAAGCAACGTAGTACAAGAACCGCGTCAGCGTAAAGTCCTCATAGATCCTCTGCTGTTGCGGCATGAAACCGACCAGGCCGCGGTAATTCTTACCCATCGAGGCGATGTCCGTTCCATCCCAGAGGACCTTTCCGGATGTCGCCTTCAGTCCGGTCGTCAGGATACCCATCAGCGTTGATTTTCCCGCGCCGTTCGGTCCCAACAGGCCATAGATCCCCTCATGGAAGGTATAGGAAAATGTATCCAATGCCCTCTTCTTCCCGTATTCTTTCGTCAAATTCTCTGCCGTTAATATCATGCCACGCCTCCGTTTTCCCGGCTACCCCGGGTCATATTCCGTTTACGCATCATCCGATCCACGTTGCGTTGATCTTTCATCTTGTAAATAAATAATAACATATTATTATTTTGATTTCAATACAAAAACCGCGACGAACGTAGGTTTCATCGCGGTTTTTGTATGAAAGGTTAGAAAGTGGCGATCTGCTTTCGCAGATCAAGGATGTCCGACTGCTTCGGTGTTGAAGCATTCGGGCACAGGTTTCCGCCGAAGCAGAAGCCTTTAAAAAATGGGGGTTATTATGAATCGAGCAACAACTGTTTTGTGTTACTCCTCGTCAGCATCGTCATCTGCATCGTCGCAATCGCAATCACCATTACAGTTGCAAGCCTTTTCCTTAAGCTTAGCAATCTTATCCTTATTGGTTACGGCATATGCAGCGCCTGCAGCAAGTGCAGCGAGTAAAACTAATTTCTTCATCGTAGTGTCCTCCTGTTAATGTGTAGGGTATTACGGGCATCGCCCGTTTTAATATTTTTGTTTCCGATCTCCCGCCGCGATCCTGGTTGCGAGCGTTCCTTCGAAAACCTTGATTAAGTTATACCACAGGATTGTGTACAAGTCTTGAACGAAGTCTTACTAAAATCTTACGAAAATCTTAATCCCGAAAGGTGGGCTTTCAGTATGGCACGGCATTCAACACATTACCACGAAAATAAACCAGCCTCGCCGAAATTGAACCGGCGAGGCTGTATCCATGTTGAATTATATCACGCTTCTTCTTTTTCGAACTGCCACTCGGGCTTCTTGAAGAAGTCGACTCTCGGTTCCAAGAACTTGAGTTTGTGTGTCTTGAGGTCCGGAACGTAAGCGGTCAGAGGTTCCAAGATCAGGTCCCAGCTCCAGATCCTCTCATCGAAGTTGATGTACTCGCGGAACATCTCGCAGCCGTCCGGCGCGATCGGGTGGAACAGGACTGCCATGACCTTACAGGAGAACCAGGTATCCACGAGGAGCTGACGTTTCATCTCGATATCATTGTTCTTCTCGGCCTCACGGCTTACCGCCGCCCAGTTCTTATTGACCTCGCGGATATACTCATCCAGGGTGTACGAAACTCGGTGGAAATCGTGGTTGTACATATGTCTCTCATATTCCAGGACGTTCTTCTCGGCGAGACGGAACGTTTTCTCGGAGACTTCACCCTCGGGCAGAATGCCGTTGAAGGAAGCCTGCGTGGAATAGAAGCAGGAACGGATCAAACGGTTGTAAACGTTGGTCAGAAGGTTGCCTTCTTTGATCACGGGGTCCGGACTCTCTCTCTGGTCCTCCGGCAGGTAGACCTGCGGTTTGAAGCCCGTGCTCTTGTTGGACAGACCTAAGCTGATGAAATGCATGCGCAACTGGTCCACCGAGTAGTGCTGCAGCAGATCCGCTGCCATGGGCGGTTTGATCTCCGAACTGCTGCTGGCCTTCGTATCCATGAACAAAATATGACGGTTCGGGATGATGTGCGGCGGCTTCAGGTTGCCCAACGCATGGAAAAATCCCATCTCTGCGATCGAATAGAAGTAGATGTTGTCCTCGCCGATGAACTGGTAGACCATGGCCTCGTCGTCGTTCCACCACTTCTGCCATTCATCCTCGTCGGCGCCCTTCGAGGCCAGGTAGGCTCTCGTGAAGGAGATCGGCGCCCAAAGCGACTCCGGCCATACCCAGAAGGTCAGGTCTTTCTCACCCTCGACCTCGGGAACCGGAACGCCCCATTCTACATTGCCCGTAAGGCGGAACGGAACCAGGGTCTTTGCGGCTGTATAGTGCACGCCCGCTTCCTCCAGCACCTTTCTGGCCAGGTCACGGTCGTCCAATGAACGGAATACGCAGAGCAGAGACTTTCTCTTCTCCTCGTCGATCAGCTCGTGCTCCGGGAACTTCGCGAGGAGTGCGTCCTGATCCAGGCCCTCCAGATACTTCTTCGGAATATGTACCGCGGGCTTATTCAAAAACTCATCGATGATCTGCATCTCGAACTTACGGCGGTTGGAATTCGCGCGAAGGTCGTTGATGCAGCCCTTCAGATAGTCAATATCGTCTTCCAGTTTGTAGTACCAGTTCGATACATTGACCAGGGTCGGCTTCTTTCCGGACAGAACGCTGACGGGGTCAATGAGCTCGCTGGGCATGTACTGATGGCCGAGGGAGCATTCGTCCGCGTAGCCTCTCTCACTGGTGCAGCCTTCGATCGGGCAGCGTCCTACGACCTGGCGACCGTTCAGGAACACACCCAGTTCCTCATCGAAAAACTGCGGCGCGGAAAGCTTCTCGAGATATCCCTTCTCATACAGGCGATTGAATACCTCTGCCGACGTCTTCACGTGATATTTGCCACCCTCACCCAGGGCGGAAGCTCCGAAGAAATTCAGGCTGATCTTATACTTATCGAGCGTCTCCTTCTGCTTCACATGGTTGGAGCGAACGTAGTCCTCGATGCTGTCCTGATAGCCTGCTTCTTTCAGCTTTCGGTAGCTCTCCATCGCGGGAGAACCGTAGCAGTCCGTACCGGAAACAAAGATAACATTCTCCTTACCGATGCGGTCACGCATAAAACGCGCAAAAACGTCGGCGTGCACATACATGCCGCCCACGTGTCCGAAATGCAACTCTTTATTGCCATAAGGCATGCCGCCGGTGATCACGCAACGCTTCGGAAATACCGGGCGCTCGTCTGGGCGGATTCTTTTATCAAACATACTCTTAGGATTCCTTTCCTTTGATCGCAGGGCACAAAACCCATGTTACTATTATATATGCTCCGTTCGTGCTTTTCAACACTAAAAAGCATTTGCTTTCTTCGTAAAGATCAGATGATTGAAGAACGCGACCTTTTTATACTCTTCCATCTCGGCGGCCTTCGTTTCCAACTCCAGCATGGGGCCGTACCACTCCGCCGTGTATTTGATCTCGTTGTTGGAGGACAGGCCGAAAAACGTCCGGATCCCGTATATCGCGGTCAATTCCATCTCCCCGGCCAATGCTTCGACGAGCGACTCGTTACTGTACACGCTCCGGTGTCCGAACAAGCTGTTTTCCGAATCATCGCGCAACAGCGCCAGCGCCGCCCCGGGATCATTCGCCAACACAGCGCTTCCCATGACTCTGCCCAGCAGATTATGCTTTACGATCGACAGGATCCCGCCGGGCTTCAGCACGCGGGCCAGTTCCTTCACAATCTCCTCTTTATTCTCCGTGTACTCCATCACATTATGGCAAATGACCACATCCATGGAGTTTTCTTCCATCGTTTTCAAATACTCGATGCCCTGCGGGATCAGCGTGTAATCGCGGGTCTGCACGCGCAGGGAGCGCATTTCCTCGTTCGGCTCCAGCGCGATCACATCATGATACTCCGCGTAGTGCTCCGCCGTCAGGCCGAAGCCCGCGCCGAAATCCAGGATCTTCAATTTTTTATCATTGGGCAGCACCAACTGCCGAAAGATCTGCTCGTAGAACATGGTGCCCCACGGCTGATCGACCATTTTTCTGTAGTCTTGAATTGATGTTGACATTTTCTCTCTCCTTTTCGGAATATAAATACCCATCTATCATACCACATTTTCCGCAAAAACTCGAACGAAAAAAGCTCCCCGACAACATGTCGGGAAGCCCTATATCACGATCAGAACGGGCGGTAGAGGTCCGGGACCTCGTTTCGCGCCATGGCCTCCTCGCAGCGGAAGATCGCCTGATCCAGAGAAATGAACTCCCTAGCCTTCAAGCCACGGATCATATAGTTGAGCGCCTGCTCTGTGCGGAAACGCGGCGGGATCTCGACCTCGGCGTTTTGCGCCAGATACGCTTCCGACTCGGCGTAATCCCTGCGCGCCTGCGCGAGCCGTTCCTCCGTACGTGCGATCTGCCACTTGATCTCGGCACTTCTCCTGGTCACAATGAAAACGCCGATGGCCGGGATATAGATCGGCGCAAATCCGACGAGAATCATGAGCAAAGTATGGAGCGGCGTCGGCAGCGTTTTGTTCAGTGCAACTACGAAAAAAGCGCCGATAAACAGCATGCCCAGGCCCTTGAAAAAGCCCCTTATGACCATATCCTTCGTCCCGTAGATCCGGTTTTCACTCAGATCTGCTTTGTATTCACCGATAACACCAGGCAGGTTCTTTATGTCATGGTCCGCATTTCCGTTACGGATCAGTTCGGGTTTGATCTTTTCGATCCTCTGAAGGATCGTATCCGCCATCTCGGCACGGGCATCCAGTCGACCGTGCTCCAGGTCGTAACCTTTATTTCGGTTCGTTTCCAGCTGTACCGCTGCACCGCAGTACTGGCAATAGAACAACGACTGGTTGATGTTTTCGACATTCAGGTTACCGCCGCAGGACGGACATTGGATCGATTTGATATTCATCTACTACATCCTCCATACCTTATGATCCACCCCCTATATAGTATATCAGGGATATCTCCCGATGTCCATATAGAACCCTCAAACCTCGAAGCTTTCCGTCTTCAGGTCGCAGTAGTATCTTCCTTTCGTCGCACTTCTGTGCATTCATTAAACTTGCAAAACTCTTTTAGCGTCCGCTCCAGCGCGGCCTCCAGTTTCTTCGTCGGTCGAATGTCGTCCTCCCACCAGAGTCCTTTCACGCGGAGAATGCGTTCCTTGCGGTCCGCCACGGTGTCCACACGCCCGACGAAACGGTCGCCGAAGAGGATCGGCAGCGTGTAATATCCGTACTTCCGCTTCATTACGGGTGTGTAGATCTCCCATGCATAGGTGAAGTCCCAAAGCGCCTGGATAAACGCCTTATCCCACATCAGAGGATCTAAGGGCGCGATCAATGCCATCCTTGGTTTCAAATCTGCCGTGCCGTCCATGACCGCCTGCATCAGGGGCGCATCCTCCGAGCGATAATAAAACGGCATCTTGAAGCCTTCCACCATCACCGCGCAGATCTTCCCGGCCTCTGTCAAACTCGCCAGGATCCTCCTGCGCGTCTCGGCATTGATATAAAGCCCTAGGAAAGCGGTACTGTTTTTATCCCACAGCAGGCCGACCGCGCCGATCCTGCGCAGCACGCGCCACGTCTGGAAACTCTCCTCATCCGCGCACGGGTTCGCCGCCGCCAGGACATCCGCCGGCAGATGTTTTGCCGCCAGGTCGTAATACTTCCGGCTGCCCTGCTTATGGTGGATGACCAGCTCGCCGTCCGTGTAAAGCTGCTCCAGCACCGACCGCGCCGCCGGTGACGGGCGGTCCCAGTTGCCGCTCCAATGCATCGAAGAATGCCAAAAGATCTCGCCCTCGATCGGCAGCGTGTCGCTGCAGACCGGGCCATGCTCCGCGATGTACGCGCGTGCCTGCTCCTGAAGCCCTTCCAGCCCGGCAAACGTCTCGCCCAGGCTTCGGCTCCGCTCCCTATACGAAGAAAAATACGGCCAATCCTCGGCCGGCCATATCGATAGTTCTTTATCGGGGTAGTCTACCAGCTTCCGGTCCTTATACAGGAGTTCCTGCAGCATGGGCTTTCGGAAGCCTTTGACGCGGGACTGCAGCGTAAGCTCCGCGTTCTTTCCACAAACATCGACCGGGTCGTACTGAATGCATCCGGCCTGACGCACATACTCGTACGCTCCGTCCTTGCCCGCAAACCGGTACGCCCCGATCAGCCCCTGTTTCGCCAGTATAAACTGCCTGGCCTGTTGTTTCGTTATCGTGGTCAATGTATAACCTCTCTCGTCGTTTACTCATGGTCCGAGTCGTGACCGGGGATCATCTTCTCCAGCCCGCGGTCGGTCCAGACCTGGACCTCGACATAGCACTCCGGCCCGTATTTGAAGTCCGGATTCCACACTTGCGGCAGCCCGTACTTCTCGATGATCTTCACGATCTCCTCGTAGTTGTAGAGGCGGTTCCGGTATTCCTTGCCGTCCTTCACGTTTCCGCTGAAGGTCGGGTGGGAGTCACCGTACGTGAACGAAAGCATGCTCAGATCCAGCTCGCTCGCGTCCACCGAGACCCATGCAGTGTGTTCATACCACTTCTCAAAAAACGGGCAGGCTTCCACGACCATATAATGCGGTGTCTGCCGCTCGGGCCGACCACCCATCTTTATGAATTCATTCCGCAGGATGCCCTCAAAGCGCCGCCGCTTCGCCAGATAATCCTCCGGGCGCCTCGCCAGAAAGATGTCCGGTTTCTCTGTCCGGATCCGCCGCAGAACCTCTTCCGCCTCCTCGTCCGACAGGTCCGAAATACTCTTAAACGGCCCGCGGCTCTTCTCATAGTAATGATATAAGATCATCTTTTGCTTTCCTCTTCCAGATCGTTAAGCCACGCCGCAGCCTCCGCGCGCGTTTTGAAAACAAACGTGGTCTTGTCGGCATATTTCTCCAGCAAGGCCAGGATCGTCGGCCGATTGTTCGCGGCGTATTGTTCAACATATTTCACCAGTTCCGGATCCAGCGTCCGGTCACTCCACGCCATGTCCGTGCGCACCTTCCCGAGCCGGTCGTTGAGGCCCTTCATGCACTGCTCCAGGCCGTAATCCAGAAAGATCACGGTATCGCAGGCCCGGATCCTCACTTCGTACGTCCGACTGTAGTCGCCGTCCAGGATCCACCCATCGCCCTGCAGGATCTCCGCCAACTTCTCATCAAACTCTTCGGCGGAGACGTGCGTATGGTCCGGCCTCCAAAAGACCATGTCCAGATGGACTAGCGGCAAGCCCGTGATCTCCTGAAGTTTTCTGGACAATGTACTCTTCCCGCTGCCGGAACACCCCAACACCAGGATCTTCTTTCCGATCTGCATCCTATTACCTCTTGTTTTCTTCAGCCCTTCAACATGTACTCGAAACGCGTCGGCAAATTCTTCTCTTGACCCATGTTCAATCCCAAAGGTAATACATGTCATTATACACAAGGTATGGGAACGAGATCGTCCGATTTCCAACTCTCAATACGATGTGATCATAACCGTCGAACTTCACCTCATAGACATCCTGATCGAATTTGATCGGGGCATAGTTCTCATAATAATCGTGGAAAACGAGGCCCATTATCTCACGCACGCCGTATTCTTCCCCGTTATACTCGATAGCGGAATACATCTTTTTTATATAGATCTCATCCAGCGGAACATTATTGTCGATTATATTCTTCCAGCGCAAAAAGAACTCCCTGTCTTCTTCGTCAAACGCGTTGAGGAACTCTTTTCCCCATCTGGCCGTAAAACTCGGATAGTTCTCCTTTATATGATCGAGTCCCATTTCCAGATCATTGATCACAGCAAGGTATTCCAGTAGGAGCGAATAATCGCCGGTAGAACCGGATTTGAAATAACCTCGAAAGAAATTATCCTCATATCCGCCCAATCCGATGATCATCGGATACAGGATCGTCATATCCTTCAACTGCGAAAAATCGCCGCCGTCGTTGATCGCATCTATGACCCTATTAACCAATTCCTCGAGAGACGCTGCTCCCGGTTTATCGATAAGATCCCCTGTTGCGCCCATTATGCCCGTCTGGTTTGCCGCTTGCGTTTTTGAGACATTGCCAGCCTTCGTGTCCGTGCTGCCCTTCGTCTCGTCTTCGCTGTTTTTACCCACGCATGCGACCATGGCGAACATCAGCATCAGTGCCATAACGATCATAGAAATACGTTTTGTTACTCTTCTCATATGGTTTCCTCCCCATGTTTTTCCGGCAACTTGATCTCAAGTCCGAAGGACCGGTTCTTGTGGTTGCCTTTATAATTTTTAAATACCAACTTCCCTCTCTCGTCTGCATTGACCTTGTAAAGCCGAATCTCGGTCTTCTCCAACCGAACGGTCCTGTCGCCCACAGCTAATACAAACGAAAATGCACCTAGTGTGTCTCCGCAGGTGATGACGAACTCGCCCGCCGCAGAGTTATCCTCTTCGGCAAATGCCTCCCGGAATGCCTTCAGGACTTCCTCTTCATCGAAATAAATGAAGGCGGCATGCCCGGACTTCTCATCCTCGAACCGCAGGAAAACATCCTTTAATCGCGCCGGGTCCATGTCTTCCTTCCACTCGCCGTCCGATAAGATCTTCTCCCCATTGAAGAAGTTACAAATGGTCTTAGTGATCTTAAACCGGGCGTCGTCCGAGCGAAATATGATCGTATACTTGAAGCGTTTATGGTAGTCGCTGATGGTGTCCGCCGAGGGAACCTTTACCCCCTTCAGTGCAGTAAGGTCATCGTTTCTCTCACCATATTCGTCCGTCTCCTCACCCACCAGCGGATAGTCGATCATGATATTGTGTATCTGATTTATACGGTTGTGATACATCCAGACTCTGCCCCACGGCAGAATGCGAAACTCGATATCATCCAGCCAGAAGCGGTCCGTATCCTCAAAATAGCGGTCCAGTTCCTTCGGCAGGTCCGTTTGGATCTTGTAGGTCTTATCCTCCGATGCATCGTACCAGGCCAATGTCATCGAATTCGGCATATAGACGGTCCTGTCATTTGCATCGCCCTCGCTCGTATAGCCGAGGCAGCCGGCGTAATAACCGCTGCGGCGCACCTTCGCCGTCCGATCCGGGAATTCGAACTTTCCCTCTATCAGCGAGCACGGAAGCAGTCCCCACGTCCTTATGTTGACGCTCTTGCACCCATAAACATCAAAATGCTCTAGTTCTTGCGGGTTCGCGTCTAATTCCTTCGCTTCCCAAGAGTCACCTTTCTCAAGCATGCTCTCCCGGATCATTGACTTTCGGAAATCATCCACATTCAAACGCACCCATCGCGCAGCCGAATCCAGAGAACTTCCGGACAGGAACGAGTCCCGGTTCGCCCAAATATTGTACAGGCCGATCCACCCCGCAACAAACAAAACGAGATACAGGCCGACCCGCGTTTCGCCGGCCACAAAAAACTTGATGAGCAGGAAAGATACCAAGCCCAGAACCAGAGCCCCCATCGTTATAACGATCGAGCGAAAAGCCCGCGCCATACCATTTCCCGCCGGATCACTGTTGGGGTAAAACGGCGTAAAGTAGAACCAATAATAGTCAAAGCCCATCACGGCGAACATCGCGAAAAACGACGACCGCAAGGCTGTTTGATAGATCGCCGCCAGCTGAGCCCCCAAAGCACCCAGCAAAAGCAACGTCAGAAACAGGTTCCCCAATTTTCTCGCCGGACTGTAGCGCTCTTTAAGCGCAAAACCTGCGAAACTTAATAAAACACAAACGATCCATAAAACCGTAAACTTGATCATTTACTCCCCTTTATTATCCTCATCCCTAGAATAATAATTCAATCCCTACTATACCATGTTTATTATGAAATTGTCAAGGAAAGGGCCAGGGCGGGCGGCGTCCCGAGCATGCCCAGATAGCACCCTTTTCATGCCTAAATCGAGGCTTTCCATGCATCCTAGTCATATTTCACACGAAAGACATCGCATATATTAAAGCAAAGAAAAAGCCCCCAAAGGGGCTTTTTTATCTTCAGTCGTGTCTGCTATGTTTCCGGATAGGGTTTCTCCCCTAAAAAGTATGAAACCTCATCCTCCATTTCTTGTTCTGTCAGATCGTAGGGAAATGGTTCGGATTCATCCATGGTATTTTTCATCAGTTCATCATACGTACCAATTTCAGCAACGATGAATGGTTTTTGGGGATAGCATACTTCATCGATCCAATAATAGAGATCGCGGTATTTAAATACTCTTCGATGACTTGTCCATTCAATCGGCTCCTTCCCAATAATAATTGTTGTGGTGCCCTGTTCATACGGTAAGTCAACTTCAAAAACCTCGGCTCCATGAGCGATCATGATCTCCTCAATATGGTCTTTGATTATTTCAAATTCTTCTCTTGTAATCTCATGATAAGGCCACATTGCACTACCTCCACAATCCGGAATCTATCTAAATGCTATTTGTTCTTTTGCAAGTGACATCGCATCATCTATCATCTCATTTCCAGCCGAATCAGAATAGTTTAGGTATTCTTTAAGCTTAGCCTCAGGTACCAACTCTCTCCCGTAAGTCTTTCCCGTAGCCGGATCAGCATGACAATCATGAATGCTTTTTATCTTTGCTATCATTCTTACCTGGGCATACTTGTCTGCGTTATCCTCCACAAATAAATAACCCAGATAATGAATATCTTCCAATTCAACATTTAATTCTTCAATGTATTCCCGCTTTAACGTTTCTTCAAAAGTCTCAGCATTTTCAGGTTTGCCTCCGGTCAATTTGTATTGACCATCCTCGATCCTTAAAATGACTCGACCATCATCTGAAAAGGCAATTCCATAAACCTGTTTTACAGGTAGTTTTTCAGGAACTAAACCCTTAACCCATGTGAACTTAACCATAACACCACCCTTGATAATATTTTGCTCCGGTAAATCCTGATTTGTCTACTCAACCGTCCATTCAGTCCACTCAATATGGTTGTATTGCATTACATCATCCGAATATTTCATTCCAAGTTTTTTATAAAAAGGTACAGCATTCTCATTGGCTATCAGATATACAGCTATATCCTTTTCACCCCCCGCAAGCTTATGAGCTGTTTTCATCAATCTCGAAGCAATGCCTTGTCTCTCATAGTTTCTGTCTACTCCAAGGTCGGTAACGTACAACCAATAGCAGAAATCAGTCAGTCCAAAAAGCACCCCGACTGCAATGCCTTCTTCATTTCTCGCCACCAGGCTGATCGATACATTGCTTACAAGTTTTGGAATTCTTTCGTAAAACCTTTCCTTAGGATACTGTGAACCAAGATCGGTTCTTTTCAAAAAATCAATATATTCTTCTGACGATATCCGTTCTTCACGGATCGTAATGTTCCCTTTTTCCATGTTTTAATCAATTTTCTCCATAAGCCCCGATTTGTCTCTCGCCAGTCTCTGCTCCCGGTTCTGCTTTTCCGAATCAAAAACAGCTACTGCCAGATCGGTCAGTTCCGTATCCCACGTCTCCCCTGTTTTTTGTACATCGGCCCACGGGCAGAGAGAGGCATAGTCTTCATCAAGTGCAATATCATATGAACCATTGCGGTCGCTAACGCTTTTATACAGATGCCTGCCGGTGACGATCAATTCGTAGGCTTCTCTTCTTTCCATGCCTTTCGTTTTCAGTTTGCTGAATACTACTTCCGTGATCTCATAAAGATCGTAGTAACCCGCCCAAAAGGTTTCGGCAGAATAAAACTCCCTATCACTGTCATAGCAGGCCCTCCATCCTGAGCCTGTCTTGAAATGGAACATGCCTTCCGTGTATTCCGAAGGAAGTCGGGGCTGCTTCTTTTGCCTGGTTTCTTTTGACATGGCTTGATCTCCTAAACTTCGATTTGTCTTAGCACATATAATTCAAGGATAAAGATCTCGTCAAACCGGAAGTTGTTGATATCAAAGCGTCAGTATTTCACTCACGATTTCACAAACATTCTTATTGACCGTATCCACTTTTATGGTGTCAAGTATTTGATACATGTTGATTCTTGCAACACTTCTGTCTATTACATCGTTACTGCGGA
>JAFZZY010000038.1 GCA_017615545.1 Lachnospiraceae bacterium | reverse complement strand
TACCGCCGCCGCCGCTACCGCCACTGCCGCCACTGCCGGCAGCCGTCACTTTCAGTTTTCCCTTTACCACGGCTATGTCATAGTATTCGGTAACGTCGCCCAGGACATCATTCTTCACTGAGATCGTATCGAAGTCGTTCGGTACGGTACCCGGGTTTATAATAAACCCGGTACACCTGGTGGACAATGTATCCCCGTCGACGACGCCTGCCCCGGTAATCTTATACTCCGGATTCGTCAGTGCGACGCCGTCATATTTTTTGGTCGCTGACCCGCTGGTGAGTGTGATCTGCCGCGGCAACAGCTTCAGTTCTCCGTCCTTGTAGTCGATCGTATATTCATTCGTGACATCATTACCGTCTTCATCGCGGATGACGCTGCTTACGATGCGGTTAATGGCAACCCTGGGGCCTTTTGTCGTGTCGCAGGTTGCCTTGCAGTGAAACTCCGCCGTATGTCCGGGGTTCAGCGCTCCGGATGCGATGTTCCAAACATCATAATCCATGAACGAATCCGGATCTCCGTCGTAGACCACGGAGCGGCTTCCCGCTGCGATCGTGAGATGTTGATGGCCATCACGGATCGTCGCCGTTTTCTTCGGAATGCGATAGCAATCCATGGCGTCCGAACCGTCCCCATGAACGATCACGAATTCATCGAGATAATAGGTCAGTCCCGAACCGGTACTCTCCTCTGTCTTAACTCTGACACTCTGCACATAGTCGTTATATTCCAGACCGCGGATCTCGTAATCATCGCCCGTGACGATCACGGTGCTCGGATCAGCCATGACGGTGAGATCCGTAAGCCGGATATCCAGCTCCTTCGGCAGGATCTGGAACTTCTTGACACCGCTGTCATTTTTGATACCCACGACCGAAACCGAATGGGCGCGCACTTCATATTCGCCGACCATGAACGGCACATCGGTGGTCCATTCGGCGTCCTCCACGCCTGCCGGGCGGTACTCATACGTTGTTTCTCCGATCGCGGAAAATCCTGACGAAGGGTTCGGTGTATCTCCATACACCACGTTGTTGCACTTTAGGGCACGATACCGGAAGCCGACGAGAAGGAAAAATGCCAAAAAAACCGACACCAGAAGTACGACCACGATCGTGATCCTCTTCACCTTTTTCAGGATCTGTGCCATCCGTTCCATTTTCTGTTCATACTCTGTATACATGTCTGCCTCCTGCGGCGGTGTACTCCCGTCCGCCCGCTTTATCCCCTAAAGCATCCTTATCACACAGATCCTGCGTGACCTGTCATTCCGTCAGTACCAGCGTTCCGTACTGGAACGATATCTGGTAACATGCGGTCTTATTCTTATGGGTTTTCGAATTATAGATCTCATAGTAGAGCACGGTGTTATCGAACGTTCCGATCTCCTCATCGTACTCATAAGTGCTCTGCTGGCGGGTCGAAACCTTCAGTTCATCGCCTTCCAGCAGGGTTCCGCCGACTAAAGACCAGTCGTCTTCGATCGCCTTATCATAATACGGTCGGGTGACATTCATCGTCTGAACGGTCAGTCTTCGGGGGATCACCGTCAAAAGTCCCGTATTTAACGTGATGTCGTACAGTTCTGTAACATCCATTCCGTCCTGATCCGTGATGCTCACCTGGATCGTGTTTTTACAGAAACCGACCTCCTGAACTCTTCCGACGGCCTGCATCTGAAGGTTATGCCCCTCAGCTATGCCGCCCTCTTCGATATGGCAGTCGGTGTTGACAAGATCTTCGCCGTCGTATTCTTTGATCTCCGAACCGGATGCGATCACCAGATAGCCCTGTCGTATCGTCAGCTGACCAAACGTCAACTCGATCTCATAGTTATCCGAGACGTCCTGTCCTTCGGAATCGGTGATGCGTACCTGATATGTATTCTGATACGTGCCGACCCTCGTCGGTTCGTTAAATTCGTACGCTTCCCACGTATTATCCCCGTACACACGTCCGTTGATCAGATATACTTTATGTTGGATCAGCGGTGTTCCGTCCCAGATCTTCTCCGCGTCTTCGCTGACAAACGTCAGTTTCCGGCGCTCCACCGTCAAATCGCCATACTCCGCTTTGATCGTATACTGATCCGAAACATCCAGGCCGGAAGAATCCACGACCTTCACCATGGCAACGTTGTCGCTCTTACCGATCTCGGTCTGGCTTCCGCGCGTTTCCACGACCAGTTCATGTTCTTCTGCCAGCGTTCCGGATACCAGGAACCACCGTGAACTCGTCAGCGGTGTTCCGTCATAGGTTTTTTCGGCGGATCCGGTCCGGATGACCAGCTCGGTCTTACGGTAGTGGAAACTGCCGGTCGCTGCCAGAACGGTCAGAAAGATCAGAACGACAGCGGTCAATACGCCTATAAAACCGATCAGATTAAAGGAAAAATGTTTCTTCATAGCTCCCCCTACGATGCTGACTGGCCCAGAAAATGCAGGTAACTCCTGCACAACGGCATCGAGTCGACGCCGAACAGTTCATCCAGTTTCTGTAATAATTCCTTTCTGGCCTTAGAGATCACGATCGGATTCTGGCCCTCCAGTCTCCGCAGTATCTTCTTCACCAGAAAATCATCGAGCGCATTTTCCTCGGTCCCGCCGCAGGCAATGTAGACGGAAACATACTCTTCCATCTGCTTGCGGATACGGTTACCGTAGGTGATGTGGAAGTTCTCCATAAGATAGCGGTCGATCTCCATCATCTTCCTGCGGTTACGCGCGGTCATGACAAACGTCTTTTTTACCCATTCCGTGATCAGGCGGAACGAAGCAAAGGACAGTTTATCGCTGCCGTTGTATCTCGCGGAAAAAGGTTTCGCTTTGTTGTCGAGGTTCATTACCATCGCACGGTCGTAGACCTTATCCGAGATTGCAAATGTCGAGTCGTCGTTGTTCGCCGTTCCGATGAACCAGACATTGTCCGGAATACGGAAACGTCCGTTTTCAAACAGCGCGGGGTCTTTCTCCCAGCGGTCCGAAGTGATCTCCAGATAGCGGGAGTCCGGGTTCAGTTCCATCAGCGACAGGAAGTCCGCAAAGTAGTACTCCACACGCGCGATGTTCATTTCATCCAAAACGATGATATTGATGTCTTTCGAGTAAGATGCCTCGTATAGTTTCTTCAAAAGCAGGCTCTCACTGAACTGCTTCGTAAATTCATTAAAGTATCCGATGACGTCCGCGCGCTCCTTCCACATGGGCTGCACAGAGATGACGGTCGACGGATTTCCCAGGAACTCGCCGAATGCCGTCGCCAGGGAGGTCTTTCCGGTTCCGGACAGGCCCTGCATGATCATCAGGCGGGACACTGCCAGTCCGGAAATGAACTTGCGGATGTCCTCTTCTTCATAGTACAGATGCAGTTTTGACGCGGCAAATGAACGGAAATCCGAGCACACTTTCAGAAGCGGAAGCACGTCGGCATTGGCCGTCGGTGCCTGGCTCCAGGTCGTCTTATCGATCGCGCAGAGTGCGCGGAAACGAATGCCGTCCGCCCGTCTGTCTTTTCTCCTGTGCTTTTTGCCGTTCCAAAGATAGCCGCGACCTTCCTTCAGAATATGCAAGGTCAGGCCGATCATGATGATCGGAAGCAACAGGGCGAAGATCACCGTGAGGTAAACCGTTTCCGAACGCAACAGCGTGCCGGTCCCGAAGATGTCCGCCAGATTCCTCCCGTCCGAAAAACTCGAACCGAGAATGATCATCACGGAGCATACGCCGGCCACCGAAGCAAATATAACGAATCGCCAAAACCAGACGACTCTGTCTTTCTTTTCTTCCATCCGGGCCTACCCCCTCTTCCAAAGAATGCGCTTGCGGATCTTGCGTTTCGCAACTCCCCATTTGCGCTCAAAAAACTTATCAAATGCGGCTTTTTCCTTCTCGAGTTCCAGGAACTCTTCCTTCTCCGTCATGTCGGCATCGGGCTTCTTCACGCCGTACTCTTCCAACATTCCGATAATGCGCGCCTCCAACAGCCGACGCTTCTCCTGCTCCTCCGCCAGATCGGCCTGCACCTTATCCAGCTTCGCCTGCATATCTTCCGCTTGCGCGGCGCTTTCCTTTCGCGTATCCGACAACCGCTGCCGCAACGAGTCCGCCTCGGTCCGTCCGCGGTCCACCTCGCCCCGGAGAGCATCGACCCGACGCTCCGTAGCCTCCGACTCACTCTGATATGCGGCTACTTCACCCTGCAGTTTCCGGATCTGCGCATCTTTTTCCTCACCGATCGCCGCAGATTCGGACAGCAGTTCCAGGAATTCCTCCTGCGAGATCTGCCCGGCGTTCTTTCCGCGGAAAATGGCCTGCAGACGCTCCTCACGGTGCTTCCGCTTCTCGGCGGCCCGGCGCTCCTCTTCCTGAATGTAACGCTGCTCCAAAGTCTCCGTCATGTCCTGTCCGTACGCATTATATAAATAGTACGAGTACATGGACATCTCGACCGCAGATCTCTGCATCGCCGCCGGGAATGGTGCGATCACCTTCTCGTGGCGCTCCAGCGTAAAACCGTCTTCCGTATAACAACTCAGGTAGTCATACAAAGCAACTACCTCTTTGAAATGTTTATCCATACGCAGGACATTCGTCCGCGTGATAGGCGCCTGCACCATCGGTGCCTGCGCTACGTTTTTCATAAGCGGCATGGAAAGGAGCACGCCGATTGCCGCGGCGGTCGCCTCCAACCGCGCCAGGATCTCCGCATTGCCCTCGCCGCTCAGGCCTTTGGACATATCGCTGAAACTCAGCTCCATCCGGATCGGACCGTCCCCCGTAAGAATGGACTTACGGAACTCCATTTCCGACCGGCACTCCTTCCGGGCCTGTGAGATCTTAAAATACCGATAATCCACGAAATCGCGCGTGTAACACAGGATCATGTAGAGCACGCGGTTCTCGTAGATGGCGTAATTGCTTTCATTTTCAAATACCTTCAGTTTATCGGGGATCAGGTCCTCCCCCTCCTCCGGCACGTGTGTGATCATCTCACTGTGCCTGGACAGGTGCTCGACCGAAGTCCGGGAGATCTTGCGCACACGCTCGATCGGCGTGACATTGCCCTCCGTCTTGATAAACTGACGGTCCTCGCGGATGGCCGCCTCCAGATGGGGCAATGCGTCCTCGATCCGCTCGATCCAGTCGCGGGAAATGCTTACATCAAAAGAAACCGATGCCAGTTTCTCTGTCTCGATCCCGCTGCGCGCGAACAGATCGCGGAGTTTGCGCTCCGCGTCATCGGCCGGTAAGGCCGCATCCTTCAGTTGTCCGGCAAACTGCCTGGCTGCCCGGTAATACCGGTCCATTTGATTCTGACTCATAGCCGGCCCCCTTTACATCGCAATGCGGCGCAGCCGCTCCAGGCTCTCTTTGCAAAGTGTCATGTTCTCCAGGCCGAAGGTCGTATCAAATATGTTCTCCATCGCATCCATCGAGTAACGAAGGACTACGGGGCTCAGGCCGTCCAGCTTACGCAGGACCTTCTTCGCGATCATATCGTCGACCGCCTCCAGCTCCGTGCCGCCGCACGCGATATACACGGGGACATACTCCTCCATCTGACGGCGGATACGGTTACCATAAGTAATATGGTACTGCGCCGTAAGGAATTCGTCGATCTTGCGGATTTTCTCGCTCATCTCCTCCGACAGGCTGTACTTCGCCTTTGCATCATCGACCAGCTTCTTAAAGTGTGAAAACGAGATCTTATCCCCGTCCGTTTTTTCCGGCTCGAAGATCTCGGCCTTGCGGTCCAGATTCATCATCATGGCACGGTCGTACACCTTATCCGAGATGGCAAACGTCGAGTCGTCGTTGTTCGCCGTTCCGATAAACCACACATTTTCCGGAATGCGGAGCATACCGCGGTTCAGAAGCTTCGGGTCGTCGTCCCAGGTATCGGAAACGACTTCCAGATACCGGTTCGACGGAGCCAGCTCCATCTGTGACAAAAAGTCCGCGAAATAGTATTCCACGCGGGCAATGTTCATCTCATCGAGTACGATCACGTAGATCTCATCGGTGTAGCGTGCTTCATATAACTTTTTAAGAAGCGTGCCCTCGCTGAACCGCTTCGTGAATTCGTTGAAATATCCGATGATATCGGAACGTTCCTTCCACATGGGCTGCACGGGAATGACCGTCGACGGGTTTTTCAGGTAGCTGCCGAATGCCGTCGCCATGGAGGTCTTACCGGTACCGGACAGGCCCTGCATGACCAGAAGGTGGGAAACGCCGAGACCTGCGATGAATTTGCGGATATCCTCCTCACTGTAATACAACCCCAGTTCGGAAGCCGCGTAGTAACGGAAGTTACGGCAGATGAGCGGCAGGGTGATGTCTTTGTTGTACGCCGGCGGCGCATACCTTACGGCAGCGCGGTCCAGCTGGACCAGCGTATGGAAACGCGATGTGATATCGTCATCATCCTTGATATCCAGCGCGCCGGTGAAGGTCTCTTCCTTTATCTCAGGCTCTGCATCTTCCTCGTCGGTCTTCGTTTCTTTCTTCGTCGACACCTTCGCCTGCTTTTTCTCGGTCGTCAGGTACAGCACCGAGATGATCATCGCGGCAATGCTGCCGAACAGCAACACAAAATATAACGCCATGGCTACTCGGGAAGACAGAATGGACCAGAGTAAGCCAAAAAACGATCCGCAAAGCATTTTATTATACGGGTTCATATTCTCCTCCATGGATAGTTTGATTCTTCGTCGCCGGGGTTTCGGCCTCACCCGATGCCGGCATATATTCCGCCAGGAAGTTTCGGCACAGTGGCATCTCACGGCCTTTGAACAGGTCATTGAAAGCCTCGCCCAAAACGATCATGCCACTTTTGCCGGAATGCCGGTAGATCCTCAGGAACAACGCCTGATATATGGCATAATCCAAAGCTTCGTTCGGGTCCACCCCGATCGCAAGCAGGCATGTGGTCGTATTCTCTATATTCCGGATCACCTGATGCCGGGCCGGTCCAAACCAGTTTCCCGTGTAATGGGTGAGCAGCACATCCACTCGTTTCCACTCTTCCTCCGGGAGGTACTGTTCCTCCTCCGTTTCGCGCAGGATTCCTAAAAAGGGCTCTCTGTTGATGCCTCCGTAGGACTGCCAGTCGGCTTTATCCGGCCGTGACAGTTTCACCACGGTCCGTGCATGCAGCGGGACCGTATCGTCCGCCGGAAGGTAATCGGCAACAGGCTCGGGATTTCCGGGGAAGCTGACGCAGAAGAACTCAGAGAGTGCCTGCGACGCCCTTTTGAGCAAATTCGGATCGGTCCCTTCGTCTGCGGCCAGCCGCACACAGCCATTGCACGCATAGGCCGCCACGATCTTTCCTGCATCTTTTATGTCGGCTTCTACCCCTACGCGTCGCATACAACCCTGCACACGTTCGGTGAGCATGGCCAATGTCTCTCCGGGGATCGCTTCCGCCACGCGGACCTCCACCAGACGAGACTCTACGGATTTCATCGACGAAGCGTCCGACTGTGTCCACACGGCGTTCGAAAACTGCGGTTCTTCTCCCGGCATGCTTCTGGCCACCATCTCCCGCCTTTTAAGCAGATCCTCCCTTTCGGGAGCCTTCGGGGTCGGAATCAAACCATTCTTACGGGTCTTTTTACGTATCAGGAAGAGTACCAACCACATCAGGAACGCTCCAAGGATCAGTCCTCCTACACCCCAGAGGATCGGACTGCCCAGCGAGCTCCCCTCATCCTCATCTTCATAATCATCATACCACCAGGGCGTGTACGTAGACACGGCCTCGTACTGTTGCGGGGCAGGCGCGCGGTATGATACCCAGTCGTCCAAGATATTCAAATAGTAAGTCATTTTCATTTTCCCATTAGTATCATTAGTATAAATAAAATAAAAAAAGACAGTCGTCCCGCCCCGTGGAGCAGGGATAACCGTCCTAAAGGGCTTGCAAAGCCGGGCCGATGACTCGTGCGGGTAACAGGACTTGAACCTGCACACCTTACGATACAAGAACCTAAATCTTGCGTGTCTGCCAATTCCACCATACCCGCTTACAGCCGGTTAATCCGACTCATTATATTTTATCATATACACACGCGCGCGTCAAGAGAATGCGTGATCTGGCGGTGCTCTCTGAAATGTCCGTTTTGGGTGTTTATTCCGAACATTTTCCGAAATAATCAGACAGTATAAAAGTGCCTCAGATCCGCATGGATTGTACATTTTCGAATACATTGTACATTCGTGTACTTTGTATACAAATAAGTACATAAACTCCCTTGACTTGCAAAAATCAAATCAATATAATGTACTCAGAAACAAGAGACTAGGTCTACGCGACCTACCTACAATCCCCGAGTCCATGGGGCAAATATATTACATTTCAGGAGGCAAATCATGAGAGAAGAATGGACAGGTTTTGTCGGCGGCACATGGGAAAATCAGGTCAATGTGCGCGACTTCATCCAGCGGAATTACACACCTTACACAGGCGATGAGTCATTCCTTTGCGGACCCACAGACGCAACCCAGAAATTGTGGGCACAGGTTCTTGAATTATCCAAGAAAGAAAGAGAAGCAGGCGGTGTTCTGGATATGGACACTAAGGTTGTTTCCACCCTTACCTCTCACGCAGCAGGTTATCTGAACAAAGATCTCGAGAAGATCGTTGGTTTCCAGACAGACGCTCCTTTCAAGAGAGCTCTGATGCCTTATGGTGGTATCCGTATGGCTATGAAGGCTTGCTCCGATAACGGTTATGAGGTAGACCCTGAGATCGTTGAGTTCTTCACTGTTCACAGAAAGACACACAACGCAGGTGTATTTGATGTTTATACCGATGAGATGCGTGTGGCTCGTACCAACCACATCATCACAGGTCTTCCGGATGCTTACGGCCGTGGTCGTATCATCGGTGACTATCGTCGTGTAGCTCTTTACGGTATCGATCGTCTGATCGAGGATAAGAAGGAGCAGAAGAACCTTTGCGGTTCCATCATGCTTCCCGATGTTATCCGTGACCGCGAAGAGATCGCTGAGCAGATCCGTGCTCTGGGCGAGTTGAAGAAGATGGCTGCTATCTATGGCTGCGATATCTCCAAGCCCGCTAAGAACGTACAGGAAGCTATCCAGGCAACCTACTTCGGTTACCTTGGCGCTGTTAAGGAGCAGAACGGTGCAGCTATGAGCTTGGGCCGTACAGCTACTTTCCTGGATTGCTACGCAGAGCGTGACCTTGCTAACGGTACATTTACCGAGTCTGAGATCCAGGAGTTCATTGACCACTTCGTAATGAAGCTTCGTCTCATCAAGTTCGCTCGTACACCTGAGTACAACAGCATCTTCGCTGGTGACCCGGTATGGGTTACCGAGTCTCTCGGTGGTATGGGTGTTGACGGACGTCCGCTCGTTTCTAAGATGTCCTTCCGTTTCCTGAATACTCTTGATAACCTCGGAACCGCTCCGGAACCGAACATGACTGTTCTGTGGTCCCCGAGACTTCCCGAGAACTGGAAGAAGTACTGCGCTAAGATGTCCATCAAGACCTCTTCCATCCAGTACGAGAACGATGACGTTATGCGTCCTCTTCACGGTGATGACTATGCGATCGCTTGCTGCGTATCTTCCATGGTCGTTGGTAAGGAAATGCAGTTCTTCGGCGCACGTGCTAACCTCGCTAAGTGTCTCCTGTACGCTATGAACGGCGGTATCGATGAGATCACAAAGGTTCAGGTAGGTCCTAAGTATCGTCCGATCACTTCCGAGTACCTGGATTACGATGAGGTTATGGCTGTTTACGATGACATGATGAAGTGGCAGGCTTCCCTGTATGTTAATACATTGAACGTTATCCACTATATGCATGATAAGTACTGCTACGAGAGACTTCAGATGGCTCTGCATGATAAGGAAGTTAAGAGATACTTCGCAACCGGTATCGCAGGTCTGTCCGTAGTAGCTGACTCCCTGTCTGCTATCAAGTACGCTAAGGTTAAGGCGATCCGTGATGAGGACGGCCTGATCGTTGATTTCGAGACCGAGGGCGAGTTCCCGAAGTACGGTAACAACGACGATCGCGTTGACAGCATCGCTTGTGAGATCGTTACCAGATTTATGAACTATGTTCGTAGCAACCCGGTTTACAGAAACGGTGTTCCGACCACTTCCATCCTTACCATTACTTCTAACGTATCTTATGGTAAGAACACAGGTAACACACCTGACGGAAGAAAGAAGGGCCAGCCTTTCGCACCTGGTGCTAACCCGATGCACGGCCGTGATAAGAAGGGTGCTGCAGCATCCCTCGCATCCGTAGCTAAGTTGCCGTTCCGTGACTCTCAGGATGGTATCTCCAATACCTTCTCCATCATCCCGAACGCTCTTGGTAAGGAAGACGCCGTATTCATGGGCGACCTGGACATTGACCTTGAAACTGTAAAATAATTCATGCCTTAGGAGGTGAAGTTTATGGCTGATCCGACAAAGAAGCAAGAGGAAGACATCGTTGCAATGCTTGACTCGTTCATGGCAGGTGGCGGTGGCCGTATGAACATCGATGCGCGTGAGGCATCTGAGAACTCCGAGCTCAATGTTCAGAATGAGAAGTTTTTTGGTTGTTCTGTAGTGGGAGGCCGGAAAATGGCCTGCCAGACCCCTACCCTTATGGAGGGGCTCGATATCGACGAAAACGAATAGGAGGTAATAACTATGGCAAATGCTAATACTCAGCAGGTAGATAACCTGATCAACTTGCTCGACGGTTACGTTGAGAAAGGCGGATATCATCTTAATGTTAACGTATTGAACCGTGAGACACTGTTGGACGCTCAGGCTCATCCTGAGAACTATCCTCAGCTCACCATCCGTGTATCCGGATACGCTGTTAACTTCATCAAATTGACCAAGAATCAGCAGGATGAGGTTATTTCCAGAACATTCCACGAGAGTCTGTAATTTACAGACTGCCCCGCATCCTATGATGTGGGAATAGGATACAGTTAAAGGAAGCAGCCTCCAAAGCTTTGGAGGCTGCTTTTTTCTAACCGTTCGCGACGAAGCGACCGGTTGCAAAAGAAAGGGCTGCATATGATAGGACGTATTCATTCTACAGAGACGTTCGGTACCGTGGACGGCCCCGGTATCCGCTACGTAGTGTTTATGCAAGGCTGCCCCATGCGCTGCATGTACTGCCACAATCCGGACACCTGGACCATCGGTGCAGGCCGTGAGGTCACGGTCGATGACCTGATGACGGAGTACGATGGCTGCAAGGAGTTTTACACCGGCGGCGGTATCACCGTGACCGGCGGCGAGCCTTTGATGCAGATCGAGTTCCTGACCGAGTTTTTCACCACGGCGAAACTGCGCGGCATCCACACATGCATCGATACCTCAGGTATCGTGTTCAACCGCCAGAGTCCCGAGTTCATGGAGAAGATCGACAAACTCCTGGCGCTGACCGATCTGGTCATGCTCGATATCAAGCACATCAACAACGCCGAGCACCAGAAGCTCTGCAAACAGCCGAACACCAATATCCTCGATTTCGCGACCTACTTGAGCGAGATCAATAAGTCCGTTTGGTTGCGTCACGTTGTCGTTCCGGGCATCACGGATAACCCCACCTACCTCGCGCAGCTGGGCGAATTCCTCGCGACCCTGAACAACATCCGCGCCCTCGACGTACTGCCCTACCACACGATGGGCGTCGTAAAGTACGAGAAGCTCGGCATCGATTACCCGCTGAAGGGCGTTCCGCCGCTTCCGAAGGCCGAGGCGATAAAGGCGCGCGATATTATATTTGCCGCCTGGAAGAAACGTCGCCAGGAGCTGAAGGCAGAAGGTAAAGACTGATTGTTGTATGTATACTTAGTTAGCATACGCTAACTTGTTGTATATCTTTTAAATCATTTGCAAAATATATTGACAATTTCTTAACTATCCCTTATACTGAGGGTGTAAAGTACGAAAAAAGGAGGTTTCTACTTATGGCATTTAAGATTTCTGACGCTTGCATCAGCTGTGGAACCTGCGAGGCTGCTTGCCCCGTTGCAGCTATCTGCGAAGGCAATGGCAAATTCGAGATCAAGTCCGACGTTTGCATCGACTGCGGTACCTGCGCAGGTGCTTGCCCGGTATCTGCTATTGAGCCGGAAGAGTAAAGACTTCGATTAAAACAGATAAATAGCAAGACAAAAAGCCCGCCCGGTTTGGGATGACC
>JAFZZY010000037.1 GCA_017615545.1 Lachnospiraceae bacterium | reverse complement strand
TTCATCCTGAGCCAGGATCAAACTCTCATGTTTAATCTTTTCTGACATCAGACGAACTCTGCGTTCATCGTTCCTGTCTTTACTGTTCTTTAGGTTTGCTTATTTCTAAGCTGTTCTCAATCTTTTAATTCTCTTTTGAATTTTCAAGGTTGGAGTATACTATTTGATTGTCAAGGTGCTGTTCGCTTTGTCAGTTTCAATCGGTTGCCGTCTTACGGCGAAGTCCCGTTGTCGCTCTCGCGGCGAACTTCTAAATAATACCACTGCTCTTCGAGTTTGTCAACACCTTTTTCAAACTTTTTTTCAAGTTTTTTTCAGGCACCCTCGAGCGGGCAAGGAATATACTATCACGTCTCCCCGGAAAAGTCAACACCTTTTTTCAAAAAAATCGAGACTTTTTTCAGCGGGTTCCGGACACTCGCCGGTTGACATCTTTTACGACCCTGATACAATAATACTATAAGTCATATATCTTGATTCTATTGATCTAGATTCTATATATATAGTAGATTCATAAAGGAGGTCCTATGATCCAGACATATACCGGAATGTATGCATTCCTTCGTAATTCCTATGATGCCGCTGTTACATACAACGGTCTGACCTATCGCAGCGCGGCCGCCTGCTACGAGGCGCAGAAGGTTTTTGACACCGAACGTCGCCTGCTTTTCTGTCCTATGGACGCTGCCGACGCAAAGAAGCTCTCCGCCGCCCTTCCCCTCCGCCCCGACTGGGACGCCGCTTCGGAAGGCATGATGGAGGACATCCTCCGCGCGAAATTCGATCAGCACCCCGACCTGGCGCGTCAACTGGTCTACACGGGCAATGAATCTCTGGCCGAGGAGGACGACGTTCCCGCGACCGAACTCATGGCCGTACGCGCATCCCTGCGTAAGCCGTTCAACGCCGAGCAGGTGAAGAACGACCTCATCGCTTGGATCTCTACTTACTTTAAGGAAAGCGCCGCTCCAGGAACTCCGGTCGTGATCGGCATCTCCGGCGGCAAGGACAGCTCCGTCACCGCTGCCCTCTGCGTGGAAGCTCTGGGCCGTGACCGCGTCTTCGGCGTTCTCATGCCGCAGGGCGAGCAGTCCGACATTGACTGCAGCAAGCTCCTCGTAAAGCATCTCGGCATCGACCATGCCATCATCAATATCGGCGAGACGGCGTCCACCTTCTTCGCAAACGTACGCGAGCACATGGAGATCAATGATGTGGCGCGCATCAATTCGCCCGCCCGCATCCGCATGGCGACGCTCTACGCCGTTGCTGCCTGCAAGGGCGGCCGCGTGGCCAATACCTGCAACCTCTCGGAAGACTGGATCGGCTATTCGACCAAATACGGCGACAGCGCCGGCGACTTCTCGCCGCTCGCCTGCCTGACCGTGACGGAAGTCCGCCAGATCGGTGACCTTCTGGGCCTGCCCTACCAGCTGGTGCATAAGATCCCCACCGACGGTCTCTGCGGCCAGACCGATGAGGAGAAGCTCGGCTTCACCTACGAACTTTTGGATAAATACATCCGCGGCGAGACGGACCTGTCTGACGATCCTGCGCTTCGCGCACGCATTGACCGCATGCACGCGCTGAACTTGCACAAACTTCAGCTCATGCCTCGTTTCGAATTTTGATAAACGAAAAAGCTTCCGGCCCCGCCGGAAGCTTTTTTCCGCACATAAATAACTTTTGTACCTCTTCTTATATATTCAGATGATAAACTCGGGTTCTTTGAGCCGGTACATTTTCTCAAAGAACTCGCGGGCGCGTTCGCTCTTCGGATGGTTGAACACCTCCGCCGGCGTACCGTCCTCGATGATCTTTCCGCCATCGAGGAAGAGCACCCTCGTAGATATCTTTTGGATGAAATCCATTTCGTGGGATACCAGAAGCATCGTGTATCCCTGCTCCGCGATCGCTTTGATCGTGGTGAGGACCTCCGTCACCAGCTCGGGATCGAGCGCCGACGTCGGTTCGTCGAGGAGGATGATGTCTGGGTGCATGGCCAGCGTTCTCGCGATCGCAACACGCTGCTGCTGTCCGCCCGACAGGTGCTTCGGGTAGTGGTTCTGCCAGTCGCGCAGGCCGACATGCTCCAGCTCCTCCAGCGCGATCTTCCGCGCCTCCTCTTTCGACTTCTTCTGTACTGTGATCAGCCCTTCCATCACATTTTCCAGAGCGGTCTTGTGTTCAAACAGATAAAACTTCTGGAACACCATGCCGATCCGCTTCCGGAGCTCATTGACCGTCTTGCGGGCCTTCGACCGCACGGGCAATGTGATCTCGACGTCGTCAAACTTCAGCTTCCCCTCTTCCGGCTTCTCCAGCAGGTTGATGGAGCGAAGCAGCGTCGACTTACCGGTTCCGGACGGGCCGACGATCCCGATGATATCGCCCTTTTCGACCTTCAGGTCAATGCCGTCCAGCACGACGTTGTCGCGAAACCGCTTATGTATATTCGTTAACTCAAGGATTGCCATGTTTTGCCTCCTTTACCGGTTTCGGCTGCTCCGGGATCTTAAACTTCTTTTCGACGAGTTTGAAGATCTTCTCCAGGATGATGGTTATGATCCAGTAAATGATCGCGAGCGCTACGTAACCTTCCAGGTAACGGTAGTCGCGACCGGCGAGGATCTGGTTCTGATACGTGATCTCGATGATGCCGCAGGTGGAGGCCAGCGACGTGCCCTTCACCAGGCCGATCACCGAGTTGCAGATGCCGGGGAGGGCATTGCCCATCGCCTCCGGCACGATGATCCTGCGCAGGATCTGCCCGTACGTCATGCCCATCGCCGAGCCGGCTTCGATCTCGCCTTTGTCGACGGACTCGAGCGCCGCACGGAACGTCTCACTGGTAAATGCTGCCTGGTACAGGCCCAGCGCCAGAAAGGCGTAGACGATCTTCGGGATGACATCGACCTCGATGTTCGCTCCCCAGGAGTTGAAGATCCTGAGTATGGCCGGTATGCCGTAGTAGGCGACATACAGCTGGATCAGCATGGGCGTGCCGCGCATCAGCGAGAGGAAACCCGTTGCGATCGGACTTAAGATCTTCACTTTTTTATACCGGATCACCGCGATCAGCAGGCCCACAAACAGGGAGACCAGGAACGCCAGGCCGGCCAGCTCTAATGTGATCGGGATCTTTTTGATCAGGTGGGGAATGCGCGACCACATCAGTTCAAAGCTGAAATAATCCGAAAAACTTGTATCCATCAGAGTTTTCCTCCGCTTCCTTTAAGATCAGTTGAGATAATCCAGATCCGACGCGAGCGGCAGCACGGATACGGAAGGATCGTTCAGTTTCTCGCCGATCCACTTCTTTCCGAGCTCCTCCAGCGTTCCGTTCTCGTAGAGCTTCTTGATGCCCTCGGAGAACAGTTTCTGGTACTCTTTGGAATTCTTTCCGGTCTTACCGAAGAGAATGTGGGATGTGTTGTTTGCCGTGATGTTGGTCGCCGTCTCCTCGTCGGACAGAACGGTGATGTTCAGGCTCTCGAACTGTGTCGGGTAGGCCGTCTTATACTTCAGGATGACCGGCTGGTCGTGGATGAGCGCTACCTTGCCCTCGATCGCCTCCTGCAGCTGCACGGTGATGTCCGCGGATGTGTACTCCAGGTTGATCTTCCTCTCGCCGTCTTTTCTGGCTTCGTTCCAACGCTCGATCGCGTTCGTCGTGTTGCCGCCGGCGCCGCCGTAGATCTTCAGACCGGATTCGGCCAATTCTTCAAAAGAAGAGATGGTTGTTCCTGCAGCCGATGTGATGGTGTATCTTGACTTGGTGTAAGGGAAGGAGAACAGATAGGACTCTGCGCGCTCCTTGTTGTAACTCCAGTTGTTGATCGTAGCGTCGATCACGCCCTGCTGTGCGTTTACGAGTGCATTGGAATTCACGGAGAGATCGAGTTCATACTCGGAAAATTCCGGCAGTTTGAACAGTTCGACCAGGACAGCTACGTCGTAGCCGCTGAGATAAACATTGTCCTTTGTGGTATAAATAGCCGCGTCAGCGGAGTCTTCCGTCACGATAAACGGTGCCGGCGAGCCCTTCGTCTCGATCTTGATCACTTTCTTTCCGGCCTCTACCTTCTTACCGCAAGCGGTGAGGCTGAGTGCTGCTACGATCAGCAGTGCTGCATATACGATCTTTCTAAATTCCTTTTTCATAATAGTTTCTCCTCTTTTCATATGTTATAGTCTGGGTTCAGGCCTTCTTATTCTTAAGCAGGCCCTTCAGCGGGTTGATCGACGGGTCGACCGAGATCGATACGTTCCGGGGCTGACGATCATCCCAGGAAGCGTTGTTCCATTTGGATACGGAAATCTCGCTCTGATATTCCTCAGGCGTGACGTCCGTGTGAAGGAATA
>JAFZZY010000001.1 GCA_017615545.1 Lachnospiraceae bacterium | reverse complement strand
GGCCGCCGTCGTTCCACCTAGGCCCACTACAGTGAGGGCAATGATCAGTACGATCAGCAGTCCGTTTCCTCCGGACGACTCCTCAGAAGCCTGCTGCGTTCCCGCTTCCGTAGCTGCCGCCGTCGAAGGTTCGGTTTCTTTCTCCGTAGCTGCCTCTGTGGTCGGCTCGGTGGCCGCCTCCGTCGTGCTTTCCGTCGTAGCTTCGGTCGTTGCCTCTACAGACTCCTCGGTCGTTGCCTCGGTCGGTTCCTCCGTAGGTGCTTCGGTCGGCTCTTCTGTCGGAACTTCCGTAGGTGCCTCCGTCGGGGCTTCCGTGGGGTTATTGCCCGCCTGAAGATCCTCGATCAGCACATCCGACGCCGGCAGGTTCAACTCTTCACGGGCAGCAGCGATCCGTTCAGCGGTTTCACTCTCTGCCTTGCGAACCTCCTCTTCACGGTTTTCCAGAAGCTGCTTAGGGATGGGCTGCTCCATCAAATATCGGATCATTCCGATGCCACACATCTCTGCATCCGGAGAACATGTTTCAAACGGATATACCAACATTGCATCCGAAAGCGGGCTGCCGCTCACTCTTGGAATAGCAAACTCGTTTTTCTGCTTCTCAGTCCTATACTCCTCCAGAAGCGGTTTCGTGACTTCTTCAACCGGGAAAGCATATCCCCAGTAGAGTGTAAATATTGGAATGGAAAGTTCATCTATCAGTGGCTCTTCACACTGACTCAACAAATAATAAGAGTCACCTTCTTCGTCAAAAAACCCTTCAGAGGCTTCATCCCCGAAAAGATCCTGAATACTCTTCACATATGCTTTTAACAGATCCTCCGAGAACTGTTCATATGGATAAGTCTCTGTTCCGGCGTAAGCATAATACGCTAAATGATCCCACGGATAATTGGTATCTTTAAAGATTTCACTGTCCTTCATCACGATCTGGCTTCGCACAACTGCTTTCGCATGAATGAAACTCAGATAGTCACGAAACGCCTGCGGATCGTCGACATCCTCACTGTTCAAATAAACATAAGCATAGCGCGTTGTGTCATCCTCTAAATAGTAGCCTTTCGACGGACCGACCTTCAGCAGCGTCATCTCGTCTGCCGGATTGATCTCTATTCGGTTAAAACCTTCAAAATCCTTTACCACACCCAGTTTTTCTCCCGCTAGAGCCGGCTGAGGTGTCATTAATATAACATATACTTCCGGAGCCGTCGGAGTCAACATAGCCTCAAACGCCGGAGAATACTCCGAATAGTATGGATTCACCGGGCTTACATCCTCCCGAAACTGCCCCAGGGTCCACAACCAGTCATCAAACAGATACATCGTGTTCGGGGTGATCGTCTTCCATGTCACTGTTTTTAAATATGTCAGCGTATCCTTATCATGGTTCATGCTCTCTTCGTAATATCCGCCGACCGAGTTGTACAGCTGTATCTCTCGGATCAGTTCTTCCCGTTCCTCCGGCGAGTACTGCTCTGCTAAATACATATTCAAAAGAGTCATATCTCTATCGATGCCATAGGTATCATCCCAATCCTCAAACAGGATCAGCTGATCGATATAAGCAGAAGGATTCCTGTACCATTTCCGATAGTTCTCAATAATGAACTGCGCTATAGTGCTATCCGCTTTCGACTCTTCGGCTTCCTCCAACAACCCGGCATGTGTAGTTCTGCTCAATGAAATCCTGTCCAGAAGTCGGCATACCGTAAAATCATCCAACACCACACTCACCCGGTTATCTTTCACCATATAATTCGCCGGCTGGATCTCCTTCACCAAAACCAGCTCATACAGCGGCATGTCGACCGTCCACTCGATGTGTCCGATCCGGTCGTTGAACTGCCGGGTCAGTTGTCGCAGATCAAACGCGATCGTTCCCTCGTAGCTTAAGTTTTTCTTCGTCTTGTAGGCATAGGAAAGCCCGGCGTATCCTCCCGCCGGAACAGTCAGGGACACTACGCCGTCGTCGGCCTCGACATCCTGTCCATCCTTCGTTTTCACGGTCAATGCATTCCCGTCGATGCCGGCCGATATCTCCGGCAGGGGAAATGTGAGCTCGGCATCTTCTTCGCCGTTGTTGCTCAGAATCAGCTCGGTAAAGACCATCCTCGTTTCGGTGTTGACATTGACCGTAATGGAAAGTACGGTGATGTCATCACGATCCGCGGAGCTCTCCGAAGCGGCCCGCACCGGAATGGACACCGGACAGGTCAGCAAAAGTAGCAGCGCCATCAGCGTCGCTATGATACGATCGATATATCGAATAGTTCTTTTCATAGCTGGTCTCCCTTATTCATTTTCATATGATCCGTTCTCTGTGCATTTGAATCTATTACAAAATATTCTAACCTGCGCCGGGCCCTTTTGTCAATATGTTCCGCGGATCATGACCTGCGGAACTTTCCCGGCGGCATCCCCGTGACTTTTTTGAAACTTCGGATGAAATTAGAGTAATCCCCGAATCCCGCCTGATAGCAGGCCTCGCTCACATTGGCCCCCTCCAGCATAAGCATCTTCGCGTGGTTCACCTTTCTGTCCAGGAGGTAATCCCTCAGCGTCAACCCGGTATGTCTTCTAAACTGCGTGCTCAGATAGCCGGGGCTTACATGGAACATTTTCGCCAGTTTCTCGAGGCTGAGCGGTTCATCCAAGTGATCTTCGATGTATTTCATCACGCCGGACACATAGGCCGGCATCATATTCTCAACTCTTTCCCGTCCATCCTGATAGAGACGACTGATCCAAAGCAGCAATAACGACGTGTGGGCATTCCTTTCGACCGAACTGCCCGCCTCCTCTGTGCTGCTCCTCTCCAATCTGCCATACATATCCAAAAACTCGGTCACCTGATCCGCCGACAGGATCCGCAGATTTCCTGTTCCCGAGGGTCTGCGATAAAAGCAGTCGGCCAGCTGATAATCCTCCGTCGACAACATGTCCATAAAGCTTTTCTTTACATTCAGGACAATGCGCTCATAGGGAGTGTCGCCCACGCTCTGCACCCTGTGCATTTCATTCGGATTCAGGATCACAAGGCTGCCCGGAGCGGGAACGAAACACGTCTGTTCAATGTAAAAGCGTATGTCACCTTCGAGAAACAACAGGATCTCACATGCATCATGGCGATGATAGGCGTAGCCTGCATCTCCCACGGTTCGTTTTCTGGAAAATACCAGCCCTTCCTGAATGGGCTCATAGTTGGAAATAGCATCTCGTTTCACGCAATATTCCTCTCATTTTCCGCAAAGTATTTGCTCTAAATATATGTTATCATATCTCAAAGAGGAAAACAAGGCCTCTGCGCCAACGCGCAAACAGATAGTAAAAGGGAGAATAAAATATGGAGTTTGATATTATCACATCCACGGGAAAGGCGGCCTTTCTGATCGAAAACGAAAGCTTTGAGGGCGTCCGGCGGATCGGAAACGTCGTGGCAAATGATATTCGACTCGTTACGGGGCAGACCCCGGAGATCCATTCCCGCCCCGAGGATTGTCGGGAGGATCACGTGATCCTCATGGCTACCCTCGGGCACAGCCCCCTACTGGACCGATGGATTCGCGAACAAACATTGGATGTAACAAGGCTGAGTGGAAAACGCGAGGTTTATCTGATGTTTCATATGGAGTCACCGTTTCCGGAAGCGCCAAATGTAAAACACTTACTGGGCATCGCGGGCAGCGATAAGCGTGGCACGATCTACGGAATGTTCCGCCTTTCGGAGCTCTGCGGTGTTTCCCCTCTCGTCTTCTGGGGCGATGCTGTTCCGATGCAGTGCGAAACGCTTCGACCGAATCTGACATTGCCCGTTCTGTCGAAAGAACCTTCCGTGCGCTACCGAGGCTTCTTTATCAACGACGAATGGCCGGCATTTGGCAACTGGTGTACGGAAAAATACGGCGGCGTCAATGCGAGCGTGTATGAAAGGATCTTTGAGCTGCTTCTGCGATTGAAGGGTAATTACCTCTGGCCTGCCATGTGGAGATCCTCATTTTCCGATGATGGCCCCGGACTGGCCAGCGCGGAACTGGCCGACACTTTAGGTGTGGTCATGGGCACTTCCCACCACGAGCCGCTCTGCCGTGCGGGCCTGGAATGGCAACGAGACTACAAGGTCTATGGGAACGATCCTACCTGGAGTTTCATATCAAATGCGAAAGCGATCACACATTTCTGGGAGGACGGAATACTGCGGAACCGTCCATTTGAAAACGTGATCACGATCGGCATGCGTGGGGAAAATGATTCCAAACTTTTACCTGCCGACGCAACACTTGCGGATAATATCGACGTGATCAAAAAAGCGATCCGAACGCAGAACACCATCCTAAAGAACGCGTATTCCGAGGATCTTGCAGACGTGCCGCGTATGCTCGCTATCTACAAAGAGGTCGAAGATTATTACAACGGGGACGCCACCTGTCAGGGGCTCAAAGATTGGGACGAACTAAAGGACGTGATCTTCCTGCTTTCCGACGACAACTACGGAAATCTCCGGAACCTTCCTAAAGTTGGCGCAGCGAAGCATCCGGGCGGTTACGGAATGTACTATCATTTTGATTATCATGGAGCTCCGGTCAGTTATGAGTGGATGAATTGCAACCGGCTGACTAAGACTTGGGAGCAGATGACGCAGGCCTACGAGGCCGGGGTCCGGGAAATGTGGATCGTAAATGTCGGCGATATCAAGGGGGTCGAGTATCCTCTGTGTTATTTCCTCGAACTGGCCTATGATTTCGAGACGCTAGGCAGTAGCGCCCCGAACCAAACCAAACGGTTTATGCAGGCATGGATCACGAAGCAGTTCGGAACGCGCCTGGACCCGGTCTCCCAAAGCAAAGTGGAACAGGTTCTGGAGGGCTATACCAAATGGAACGCCATCCGTTCCCCCGAGTCGATGAATGCCTCCGTCTATCACCCGATCCACTTCCGCGAGGGAGAACGCGTCGCATCGGAAGTCAGTCGCCTGCTGTCCCTGGCAGAGGAACTAAAACAGGAACTTACCGGGGATGCTCGCACCACATACCTAAGTATGATCCATTATTCGGCCGTTGCCTCTTTCAGCGTGATCCTGACCTGCATTTACGCAGGCATGAATAAAATGCTCGCATCGCGAGGCTGCATCTATGCAAACCACTTCGGGAAACTCGTAAAAGAATATATCCGGAAAGATCAGCGCGCTGTGGAAGAATTCCACAAAATGAACAACGGAAAATGGAACCACTTCATGAGTTCTGCGCATATCGGTTTTCACAGTTGGGATGATAACAACTGGACCTATCCCACGGCAGAATTTGTCACTCCTATCTTCGGGGCGAAGGCGGTCCTCTCATTTCGAGGAAGCGAAGCCTTCCATGTCGGAGCGCATTGGCAGGACAGGGGGCCTCTTTTCAATGATGATATGACCCGGTCTGACGTTTGTGAGGCTGTGCTGGATCTCGACAGCCGGGGCGAGGTCTCTTATGCTTATGAGGTTCTGATCGATGTTCCTTGGCTTACGTGTGATAAGATGACAGGTCGTGTGGAGACAGCCGCAGACGGAAGGGATACCATTCATTTTCACGCAAAGAAAGAACTGCTGAAAGGGCGCGAAAACGCTTCTGTTACCGTTCAGATCCGGTTTGACAACGGGCAGACTACATTTTCCCGACTGTCGATCGAGGCAGAGGAGATCCCTGCGCAGACGCCGTCTCATAACAACGGCGCGTGTGCATTCGTGGAGCGGCAGGGTTATTGCTGTATCCCCGCGGCATCTTATTCCGGCAAAAAGGATGTGAGCGGCGGCGGGTTCCTCACCATCGATCACCTCGGACGCGAAGGTAGCGCCATCAAAGCATTTCCCCCGATGGCGCACTACCCGGATCCCGCGAGCGCTCCATCCGTACAATACACCATGATCGCGGAAGGTGAAGGAGAATACGCCGCGGACATCTATCTCATGGCGCGCAACCCTGCCGGAAAAGGGGAACGCTGTGCATTCTCCCTGTCAGCAAATGCCGGAGCACCGCAAACCCTCTATGCTGTTTCCGAAAACTATTACACAGAGTGGTTCGATCCGGAATGGGCTCGTGGCGTGATCGACCACGGAAGGATCGTTTCAGCCACCATATCCTTAAAAAAGGGCCGAAACACGATCACGTTATACGCCGGGGAGCCTGGAGTGATCGTCGAGAAGATCGTCCTGCGCCCTTCAGGAAGAGTTCTTCCCGCAAGTCTGCTCGGTCCCGCAGCAAGTTGCACCATGGAACTATAAAATCAGATCAAATGTAGAAAAGCCACCACAGAAACCATCTGTGGTGGCATATCTTTTATGGTGCTAAATGGACATTACTTGACATCCCGGTCCACTTTAACATCCTTCAGCGCGTTGTGAAGGCCGGTGAACAGCACGTCGTACTTCATGTGCTTCAGGTCAAGTTTTACCGTGCCCGCGTAAAGCATCAGCGGGATCTCGCGTCCCTCGAAAACAATGGGCTCGCCGTTATGCTTAAGGATCTCATCAACGATGCCGCCGGCATAGTTTGCGTCCTCGCTGGCAGTCAGCATGCAGAACTCGTCGCCGCCGATGCGAAATACGAGATCATCCGGGCCTGCCGCGTCGCTCATACGCTGCATCGCGGTCACGATGGCCAGATCGCCCGCCTTATGGCTGATCTCATTGATCGGGATCAGGCTCTTGATATCGCAAACTACAAAATAACAATTCTTCCGTTCACAGAACAGATCATACAACTCAGAAATATCAAACGTCATTCTACTCATAATATAATCATCTCCTTTGATCGTGGGAGGTGCGAAACGAGGGAACAGTTCAGCATGGTTTTCTTTGCGGAAGGCCGACGGATTGACCTGCCATACGCCCTTAAATGCACGGGTAAATGCTTCGTTGGAGCTGTAACCGCATTCCATGGCGACTTCCAGCAGATTCATCTCGGGGTACGCTTTCATGAGCCGCGCCGCGCGCATCATTCGCCGCATGACCACGTACTCATGGACGGGGCGATGATACACGTAGCGGAACAGTTTCTCGAGCGTCGATCTCGAGCAGGCGCACCGGCTCGCGATCTCGTCAGTCGACAGGTTCTCGCCCAACGTATCTTCGATCAGTTTCAGGCTGTCCGCCAAAAGCATGATGTTCTCCATAGACACACCTTTCTTACGTGGAGAGGTTCGCTTCGCGACCCTCAAACAAATGTTACTTCGATCGATCTTGACTACATGTTAACATAGTTTTTCGGGGCTCGCTTGATATTTTGAGTAAAGATTCCGATTTTTCTAAATGTTGAAGCGGCGGCGAAGTTCTGCTGCTACGGCCCTGCCTTTGAAGATGACCACGCCCGCGAACAGAACGACACTGACGAGCAGGCAGATGGTCCAGGTCAGGGTCAATGTCCAATGGACCAGGAAGTATCCCAGGCTCGGCAGAACGCCGATCGCCAGACCGGTCAGCAGGTAGGTCATATTGTTGTTGTGTTTATCTACCATGGCCAGGACGAAATCCGCCACGATCATCGCGGTCAGGACGATCGGGACGATCATTTGCAGGGTAACATCAAAGAAGTTTAAGTAGGACGCAGTCACCAGCAGGCAGGCCAGCGTGATCAACACGATCGCGGTCACCTTTCCGGCGCTTCCGCGGCCCGGCTTGAAGCGGCGCATGATCCCGAACTCGATGACCATCAGCCACATCGCCAGCAGCAGGCTCCAGTGCAGGTCCGGATATCCCGGCAGGCGAAGTTTCAGCGCAAAATCCAGACCCAGCCCGACGATCAGTACGACCCACACGCTAAACAACTGGATCTTGTAAAACATCGACTGTTTCTTATATGCTTCCTTCACCCGGGGGAAATACGACACCTCGCCCTCGCCCGTGAGTTTACTCTGGCAGAGCGGACATTTCTTCGGATCTCCTCCGATGTCGACTTTACAGTAAGGACAATGCTTCATTCGACCACCTCCGTTGCGTAAACTTTGATATCCACGCCGGACCCGGACAGCGCCCGCACGAAATTCTTCACCACGCCGGTGTTGATGTACGCGGATGAAACGCCCAGAGTCAGGTGATCTTTATAACCGAACATGGTCGAAAACAGCGTGCTCGTGCTGCAGAACCCGCTGTAGTTCTCCACGTGCTCGCCGACCTCGGCGGGCGGCTTCATTACCCCCATATTCGAAAACACCATCGAGACTTTTTTATTTGCTTTCTTCGTGAAATGCCGCACCACCATCTGCTTGATGAAGAGCGGCACCGGGCGGACCGGTGCGAAGGTCTGCATGGTCTGAAAGGTGTCCATTTCCTTTTGGATCTTCTCCGGTTCCAGCTGTCCTTTCAGTTTCGCGTCGAATTCGACGGCCAGTTCGTCCAGTGTGATCTCGCGGTTGAACACGTGGCTCACATTGACACTGTTGAAGAAATTCCGCGCGGTCTTCGACGGATAAAATCCCCTTAAGTTTACGGGCAATGAAATGGTCACCGGGAGGTTTCGTTTGCGCGGCGGCATTTCCGCGTGGATCGCCAGCATCCAGGCCGCGCCCAGATAACTGGTCAGCGATACGCCGAGCGCCTTCGCCCGCGGCAGGATCTGCGCGGTCGACATGTGCAGTTCGAAAAACTGCGACTGATCGTACGGCAGTTTCAGGCCGCCCGGATGGAAGGCTTTTTCCAGCCCCGAGCTACCGGGCATACTCTGCCCCGCGTAGAACTGGCTGTACCCATCCTGACTGAGGTCTCCCGCCGACGCGCCCGAATGGATCGTCACGTCCTCAAACTGCCCCGGGTACTTCAGCCGCAGATAGTCCAGCAAAATGATATTCAAAAACTCCATGCCGCCGGTACCGTCCGTGATCGCATGGAACATATCCAGATTGATTCTCTTTTTGAAATATGTCACCTGATAGTGCAGCATGGTCTTCCCCGGCACGTACAAAAGCGGGCAGATACGGTCGTCTTCCTCCCGCACCTCGGGCAGGAGGTCCGTGTCCTCCAGGTAGTGCCAGAAGAAGCCGCGGCGAATGCGTACCTGCACCTGCGGGCGGTCCTGGATCGCCGACAGCACAGCTTGCTGCAAAAGCTCAGGGGCGACATCTTCTTTTAGTGTGATACTGAGTCGGAACGCGCGTGTCTCCCGCTTCGAGACCGTAGCCAGGAAGGCCTTGGAGACATTGTCCGTTTTGTACCATTGCTCACTTCCCATGGTGTCCTCCGATGTGGTCTGCTCCGTAGATCTCTTTCGTCACATGCGCCGCAAGCCTCTCCATGGCCTTTCGGGCCATCGGAAGCGGCATCTGCGGGTAGACGTGCCAGCCTTTCTCCTCGATGTCGAGCACAGCCTTACTGCCGCACGCTTCGATCCGCTCTTTCAGGCGGATGCTGTCGTCCACGAGAATCCCGTTCCGTCCCGCCATGATGTAGGTGGGCGGGAAATTCGCGAAATCGCCGAACAGCGGGCTGAAGCGCGGGTCGGTCGGATCTGCGTCTAGTATATATGCTTTCGCCGCATCCATCACGAACTCGCCGCTCAGGATCGGGTCGTCTTTTTTGTGTTCCTCATAAGCCGGCGCCGTGCCGGTCATGTCCGTCCACGGGCTGAACAACAGCAACTGTCTAGGCAATGCCTTTCCTTCCGCCGCAAGTTTCTGCGTCAGACAGAGGGCCAGATTACCGCCGGCCGAATCGCCGCCGACCAGCACATGATCCGCCGCAAACATATCTTTCGTCAGGTACTCCCATACATTGACCGCGTCCTCTAAAGCCGCCGGGTAGGCGTGCTCGGGCGCCAGACGGTAGTTGAACGAGATCACGGTAAATCCGGTCGCCATGGCCAGTTTCGTGCTCATGAGGCCAGCGAGGTCCAGCCCGCCGATCACGTAGCCGCCACCGTGGCAGTACAGGATCACATAGTTCGGATCATGCGCGAACAGAGGCTTCGTCTCCTCACAGCGGATCTTCCCGACGCGAAACCGGGTGCGGACGACATCGCCCTTCGGCGTGCCGAGCCGGCCGACCCACTCCGTGAGTTTCCGATGCTTCTTCAGTTCCGCCTCCGTCCCGATCTTACCGGACAGGAAGTTCACATGCTTCAGCGCTTTGATCAGTGGTTTATTCATGTTCATATATCTAGACCTCTTTCCAATCAAAATCGCCCCAATCTTTCCACGAAACATATTGAATACCATCAATACTACAACTGAGGTCTCCTAAATAGAAAACACACCCGTTCACGTTCTCTCCACGAAGTGTTTGATATTTTCGCACCCCTGCGGAGAGTTTTTTCTCCGACGCCATGTTGCTTTTCACTTCAATAGCGAACTGTTTCTTCCAATCAGCAATCGCATCGACTTCTAATCCGGAACTATCTCTGTAATAGGTCAATTCCGATCTTTTCGCCATGTTGTAACGAAGCTTCAGCAGCTCTGAGACAGCTAACGTTTCTATGACGGCTCCTTTTTTGCTGTGAAGCAGCAATTCTTCTTTGCTGTCGATTCGAAGCAGGTAACAGAGTAAACCGGGATCAACAAAATATAACTTCGGTGTTTTTGCCAAACTCTTTCCAAGATTATTCGTATCGGGTTCCAATAAATGAATAATATATGATGCTTCGAGAATTGAGACCCAGGATTTTATCGTAACCCCGGAAACACCGATGTCTCTGGATATTTCTTCGTAGTTCAGAATCTGTCCGCTGTATACCGCACACATTCGGACGAACTTTCGAAAAGACATCAAATTCGTCGGATTGATCTGATCTTTCACATCCAGATCCAAGTAGGTATTTATATAATTTTCATACCAGTCGTCCCGAAGAAAATGCTTCTGCGGATCGTTCAGCGGAGGATACATTCCACGAATGGCCAGATCGTAGGGCGAGTCCGGCAGAAGCTTCTCAGTCTTCAATTCATTGATCGAAAACGGCAGGAGTTTCACCAGCCCGACTCGGCCGGCTAAACTGTCCGATATATTTTCCCGCAATCGAAACTGACTGGATCCGGTCAATATATACTTTCCCGGAAAATGTGCACCATTATCTATGATCAATTTCAGGGCGTCAAACAATTCCGGAACCTTTTGTGCTTCATCAATGATCACACCATCTGGAAATGCGCCCAAGAAATCCAACGGGTTTTCTTTAGCGAGTTCGCGAAGCCGCCTATCATCAAAAGAGACATATCGTTTCTCCGGAAAAACCATTCTGGCTAACGTAGTCTTTCCGCTCTGTCTGGGACCTGTGATAGCAATCACCGGAAATTGTTGAGCTAACCGTTTTACCGAATCACTTGCCTGTCTGGGAATCATAGCCTCACCTCCCTTTCCTATTTCAAAGTATATAACATCAGAATCTCAAAGTCAAGCATATATAAATCTCAAAGTGAACTGTATAAGAATCTTAAAGTGAAAGGTCGCAAAATCTCAAAGTGAGACGCATTTCATGGAATTCTGCTTAGATTCAAAGCACGCGACCCGCAGCCCAAAAAAGCGCCCCTACGGGCGCTTTCCTATCAGTTTTATTATGGTGTCATCCTCTGCCTTCGGAAAATAATCCTCCACGCGGCCGCAGATGGCTGTCCACGAAGCCTCGGGCGTTTCCTTATAGCCGAATGTCACATTTATGAATTCAATGCGTAGTACAGCCCCTTGAGCGCCATCAGTTCCTCGTGGTTGCCCTGCTCGGCGATACCCTTGTTGGAGATGTAGAGGATGCGGTCCGCGCTGCGGATCGTCGACAGACGGTGCGCTACCATGAAGGAAGTCTTACCCTTCAGGAGCTTCTTCAGCGCCTTCTGGATCAGGGCCTCCGTCTCGGTGTCGATCGAGCTGGTCGCCTCATCGAGGATGACCACCGAAGGGTTCTTCAGGATGATACGCGCGAAGGACAGCAGCTGCTTTTCACCTGCGGACAGGCCCGCGCCGCGCTCCTCCAGCTCGTGGTTATAACCATCGCTAAAACGCTCGATAAAACCATTTGCGTAAATGCTCTTCGCGGCTTCGATGCACTCCTCGTCCGTTGCATCCGGGCGACCGTAGCGGATATTCTCCATAATGGTGCCCTTGAAGATGAACGGCTCCTGCATGAGCACGCCGACTTCTTTACGAAGCGAGTCCAGAGTGACTTTGCGCACATCCTTGCCGTCAATGCATACGCTGCCTTCCCGGACATCGTAGAATCGCGTAAGCATGTTGATGACCGTCGTTTTGCCGGCGCCCGTCGGGCCCACGAGGGCGATCGTCTCGCCCGGCTTTACGTGCAGGTCGAAATGCTCCAGAATATTGACACCCTCGTCATATGCGAAGGTAATGTCGTTGAAATCCACACGACCTTCGACGTCGGACAACACCTCGCAGTCCTCCTCGTTCGCGATCTCGACCGGATAGTCGATGGTGTCGAACACCTGCTCCAGGTTCGAGCTGACCTGCGCCAGCTGCTGGATCAGGATCGCGATCATGGTGAGCGGGCCGCTGAACTGCGTCATGTAGCTGGTAAAAGCTACGACCAGGCCGGCGTTTACATTGGCCGAACCGCCCAGGATCATGGAGAGCGCCACACCATACAGGCAGACGGTTCCGAAGTTCCAGAACGTCTCGACGATCGGCGTGTTGAGCTCGTTTCTGCGGAAAATGCGTAACCACTGCTGAACGCAGCCGTCGTGGATCTCGTTGTAGATCTCCTCGCTGCTCTTCGTGCGGTTATAACTCTTAACGATCTTCTCGCCCATGATCGTCTCGACGAGGAAGGCGGAACGGTTCGAGTTCTTCGCACGCAGCTTTGCGAACTCCTTACGGATGAAATAACGCAAGGTGAAGATGCTGATCATCATCGGGATGACCACCGCGAAAACGATACCTGTCAGCCTCGGGCTCAGACCTAGCATGAAGAAGGTAACGATGATCAGTTTCACTGCGTAAGACAGCAGATTCAGTACATAGTTGGAGAAGAAATTGGCCAGGTCATTGACATAGTCCGTGACACGCACCACGATCTTTCCGTTGGGTTTGGAGTCGAAATAATCGAAGGGCAACTCCTGCAGTTTGTAGAAGATCTCCTTTCGCACGTCACAGATGATCTTGTGACCCACGATACCCATGATCCGCTGGTGGAAGAAGTTCACGGTGATCTCGAGCGCCGCGATGACCGACATCGAAGCGATGATGAAGACGAGCGTCTTATACTCTTCCGTAACGACCACGTTGTTGATGATCTCCTTCAACAGAAGCGGTGTGATCATCGCGAGCCCCGCCGACACCAGCATCAGAACGCCGACCAGAATGAAATATCCCTTATATGGGCTCATGTAGCGCAGCACTCTTCCGAACTGCCGGATATCGAATTTCTTTTTGATGACTTCGTCCTGGAAGTACGTATTTTTCTTAGCCATGATCAGACACCCCCTTCCGCGAGTTTATCTGCCAAGGCATCGAAATTCACCGAGCCTTCCTGCGTAATCTGTATGTTGTATATCTTGGCAAATGTGCCGCCGAGCTTCATCAGTTCACCGAACGTTCCGCGTTCAATGATCTCTCCGTCCTTAAGGTAAATGATCTCATCGCAGTCCACAACCGATGACAGACGGTGTGCGGAAATCAGAAGCGTCTTATCCGGATAAAACTCCTTGATGTCCGCAAGGAGCCGTTTCTCCGTACCGACGTCGAGCGCCGATGTGGAATCGTCGAGAACAAGGATCGGGGCATTGCGGAGAAGCGCTCTCGCAATGGATACGCGCTGCTTCTGACCGCCCGAGATACCGAGACCGCGCTCGCCGATGATTGTTTCATAGCCTTCCGTAAAGTTGCTGATAAAACCGTGCGCCTGCGCATGTTCCGCGGCTTTTACGACCTGCTGGCGCCCCACTTCAGGCTCCGAGTAGGCGATATTCGAAGTGATCGTATTGGAAAACAGAAATACGTCCTGGAATACATAAGAGAACTGCCTTCTTAACGAATTGAGTTCGTATTCGCGGATATCGGTTCCGTTTAAGAGAATCTGTCCGTCGGTCATATCGTGAACGCGGATCAAAGACTCAAGAAGCACGCTCTTTCCGGATCCCGTACCGCCGACGATACCGATCTTCTTCCCGGGAGTAATGTCCAGATTGATGTTTCTGAGAATACTCTGTCCGCCGATTTCAAGGCTTCCGTTCACAATCTCAATATGCGCTTCGGTAAGCACGTCCAGGTCAGCCGCGGTCTCGTCCGAAGGAATCATGATGCACTCTTTCGGAGGCTCGCTGACGCTGATGGGACCGCTTACGATCTTACTCTCTGTATTCATGAAATCCAGCATTTTCCGTCCGGAAACCAGCTGCTGCTGCATCTGGAACATGCTGTTGTTGATCTGCGTTACGTGGTTCATGATGCGGAACACGTAGTCCGCGCTGGCTACCAGGTAGCCGACCAGAAGCTCGCCGCGCATGACCAAAACCGCGCTCACCGCGATGCTGCCGATGTACGCTCCCTGGCGGATGATGCCGAAGATCGCCTCAAACGTCGAGGACAGTTTGATCTGCTTGATATGCGCGTCGCGCAGTTTGTAGTTTGACGCGTCGAACTTTTTCTTCTCGACATCCTCGTTCGTGAACGAACGCACCAGACGTACCGCCTCGATGTTCTCCTGTACGGTCAATGCCATGTTACTGTTGCAACCGCGGATCGCCCGGAAGTTCTCGCGGGCCAGTTTACGGAAACGCAGCAACGCCATGGCGAAAAACGGCGTCAGGATGAGCGGGATGACCAGCAGCCGCGTGTTGATCCGCGCCAGCATGACGACCGCAACGACCAGAACGAAGATACTGTCGCAGATATTCGGGATCATACGGCAGAACATTTCCTTAAACATGATCGTGTCAGAGTTGATCGTCGTCAGCAGTTCGCCTGTGTTATACTCGGAGATCGTCTCGGAGTCGAGGTCCATGAGCTTATGAAAAGTGAGCACACGAAGATCGGTCTCCAGTGCGAGGCCGAGTTTTTGAAGTATGTAGTTCTTGATATACACGATCACATCTTTAAAGAGGATCAGGCCCAGGAACACCGCCGCCACCGTGAAGAACAGTTTCATCGTGTGCATCTCGCCGTACTCGCCGGTCAGCAGGAACGAAAAGAAATTCTTATGGTCAACCGCCTGCTCCTGAATGATGTGATTGATAAAGATCGCGGTAAGCATCGGCAGCAGAAGATCCGCCGTCAACGCCACAAAACTCAACAGTTTCGTCAAAATATCCAGTGGAAGATGCCTCTTCCACTGTCTGAAACCGAATTTAAAAACATCCATTTTTGAAACCCCCTGCCCAGATAGGCATTATTTTTCGTACGTGAACGCGGAAAATGCGGCGCTGCCGCCGATCTCCTTCGTCCCGAATACAAACAGTCCGAAACGGGCGCCGGTGAAGTGATCCAGTTTGTAGACCAGTTTGCATTCCGGTCCGATCTGCTTCTTCTCCGTCCCGTCGTAATAGAACAGCCGCGCCATGTCGGTCTTATTCTCAAAGACCGCTTCCGCGCGCAGGCGCACGCTCTCGCCGCTCAGCTTCACGCACGCGAGCTCCTCGCCCGGCTCGCTGTCCTTACGCTCGCCCCAGAACGACCCATTCTCGATCACGCGTCGCAGCATGACTACGTAAAGTTCTCCGTTTCTGCGAGTGATCGCAGTCAATGCATACGAGCTTTCGAGCAGGCACAGTCCGGCGTAGTCTCCCTCTTTCAGGAGCGAACCGTCCACCGTGACCTCTGCCGCGCACGCAGGGTAGATGGTCCTCTGCGTCAGCACGTTCTTCGCCTGCACCAGGTTGACGCAGACCTTATCCGTGGTCACGGATACATAACCCGCTGCGCCGTCGCGCTTCACCAGGGAAAGCTCCGGCTCGTGGCTGAACTGCCAGCAACTCTTAAATCCAAACGAATCGTATCTTCTCTTCTTCTCCGGAACGTCTGCGTCTTTGAAATCGTCGCTTCCGACGAGCTCGTCGTACACATGGTCCGGCTTCAGATCCTCGATCGCGAACGTCTCCGGAACCTTACCGTTGTCGCCATAGACCGGCATGTCGTCCTTCCACGTCACGGGCACCAGGATCGGAATACGTCCGACAGCGCCGCTGTCCTGAAAGACGATGGAATACCAGGCGCCGCCCGGTGTCTCCACGATACCGCCCTGCGCGCAACCGCTGTTGAAGTATCCACGGTCGTCATCGCAGACATCACCGCCGGTGAACCCACCGTCGAGCGAAGTCGCCATAAAGCAACTCTCCGTTCTGCGGCCGGTCGCCTTCGGCATATGAATGAAGAAAAGATAATACTTTCCGTTGATCTTGTAAAAATGTGTTCCCTCGTAGCCCAGGTAAGCATCGTCGCGATCCCGCAGGATCATGCGATGCAGGCCGCCCGGCTTCGGACCGGACAGATCCTCCCGCAGCTCCGTCAGATAGATCTCACGGTTTCCGTACACGATGTACACCCTTCCGTCGTCATCGAAAAGGATGGAATTGTCATGGTAGAAACCTTCGATCTCGCTCTTCTCCCACGGACCGTCGATGGCCTGTGAGCGGTACAGATACGTTTTGTGCGTATCATTGGCCACAAAGCAAATATAAAACGTGCCGTTGTGGTAACGCAGGCTCGCGGCCCACATACCCTGGCCGTAGATGTTCTCCGCGCCTTCCATGCGCTGGCCCGGTGTCGAGTCGAGGCGGTCGTACACATATGCCGCGTGCTCCCACCGCACCAGATCATACGAACGCAGGATCTCGCAGCCCGGCATGAAATACATGGTCGTGCTGACCATATAGTAAGTGTCATCCACACGGATCACGTCCGGATCGGGATAATCCATACGTGTCAAAGGGTTAATGTCCCGCTGCCGGGACGTCAATTTACAGTCGTCCATCGCGGTCCTCCCCGATCACTCGAAGATCCAGTCCAGGATCTCGTAGCCTTCACCACTGAAGGTGAAATATACGTCGGTAACCCCTTGCAGGCCTTCCACGGTCGTCGTGCATACCGTGACCTCGTTTCCGTCACTCTCGACGGGCAGATATCCAGCTGCTGTCGGATCATTCAGTTTCTTCGAAATGCGGATCACGCCACCCTTACCGTTCGTGCGCACGGTCGCCTTCAGGGTCTTCGCGCCCTGCTCGCCGAAATCCACACCGCTCAGTTTCACGAAATCGCCGTCGTTGATCGCGGTCAGAAGCAGGTTTCCGCAACCGTACTTCTCGCTCACTTCATCCGCGGGCGCGGTGTCCACGCCTGCCATCACGCTGATCGTCGCGCCATTGATCTTCTCATAAGGGTTCAGGGCTACGACCTGCTCGCGTCCGGTGCGTGTCTGCGGGATCAGGCCGATCGTTCCGTCCTCGCCCATTTCAAACGCTTCAATGTTCGTGGAGCGATAGCCGTGGCGAATGCCCTGCGCCAGCTCCAGCATGCGTGTATGATATGTGATGTACCACTGTCCCTTGAAGTTGAAGATGCAGTGGTGGTTGTTACCGCCTTCGCCCCAGTAAGCGCCCGGGTTCTTCAGAATTCTCTCTTTATATGTGAACGGTCCGAGCGGGTTCTTACTCTCCATGACGATGATCTCGCCGTTTTCGAAGTCGTATTCCTTCGTTTCCGCCTTATCCACGTCGAAGTTGCTGCAATAGGTGTAATAGTAAGTATCCCCGTATTTGTGGATACCGGAATCCTCAAACAGGAAGGGTGCGTCGATCGTCTTCGGCACATCGACCAGGCTCATCATGTCATCGCCCAACTGTGCGCAACGCGCCGTCATCGGGTGCGATGCGTCGCCCTGCCACGGGATGCCGCCGCCGAAGTAGATGTAGGCCTTGCCGTCGTCGTCCACCAGTACGGCGGGGTCGAACAGCCATGCAACGTTGCCGCAGTTCTCCATGTCGCGGCGAATGAGTCCGTGGCCCAGTTCATCTACGAACGGGCCGACCGGGCTGTCCGACGAAACTACGCCGATGCCGCCGCCATTGTCCGCGAAATACAGGAAGAACTTCGGCTTGCCGTCGATCATCTTCCACGCTGCCGCCGGCGCCCAGGAGTTTTTCGCCCATTTTGCCGCGCCGTTCGGTCCTGCTACCATGATCTCGCCGTGGTCGGTAAAATTCACCATATCCTTCGTGGAAACCACGTAGATGCTGCTGATCTTGCTGTAGGAATTCTCTTTGATCGTCGTGCCGTCTGCCTCATACTCATAAGCGTCGGCCGTCATATAAAAGTACACGGTATCGCCGTACACCATCGCGTACGGGTCCGCGCCGTAATGCTGCGAAATGATCGGGTTGTAATCCCACACACCTTTGTAACCCGTCGTCAGTTTCATGTTCTTAAACAGTTCTGAATAATCCATTTGTGAACCTCCTTCGTTGTCCTTTTCTCCCGTGGTCGCAGCCTGCGTCGTCGCATCTGCTCCCGTTGCAGGCTCTGCACTGCCCGGCTCGGTCGCCTCCTGCGTCTGTGCTGTCGTCTGTGCGACCGTCGCCTGCATGACTTCCGTCTCCGGCACCGTCGGCTCCGTCGCTCCCGCGCACGCGCCCAGGCACATCATCGCGGCCAATGCTGCTCCCACATATGCTGTTTTCCTCGTTTTGCGTATCATAGGCTACCTCCTCTGCTGAGAGTCCCCCAAATATAACACCACCCAAAATATATCATATCTCAGTTTGTAAATCTATTATTTCTTTGCTAACCTTATGCCAATAATTGCCCGCGACTTATCGACCGACTTTCATACTGCACTTCTCTCTCAAAAAGGACCGTATTGACGAGTCATCACCGCTCTCATAATATGTAACCAACAGTTTTTTGAACTCCGGAACTTCTCGCTCGGGGACGATCAAGAGTCCCCCTCCGTGAGCGATCAGAAAATGGTTGGCATATAAGACAGCCGCTCGTTTATTCCCATCGATAAAAACCTGTGTTTGCATGACATAAAGGCACAGGGAGATCGCCTGATCGATCGTTTCACTCTCTCGGCTCAAAATGTCTTGCAGATTTTCTTTGACAACACTTTCCATAGGCAACGGCGGAATATAGGAAGTCCCGCCGATCGTCACCGGAACTCCGCGGATCCGACCACCATCCGAATAAATGCCCTCATTGACCAGTTTCGCGATATGACACAGCAGATAATAATCGCTGTTCACCTGAAGGACATCTTCATCCAGAATGAATTCCCATGCATGTTTCAGGTTCAGGATCTTCTGCACATCCGATGCAGTCATCCCATTGACCGTTCCATTCTCTAAGATGTCTTCCGTCTGGGGAAATGTCGTAGATACGCCTTCCAAAACCGCCTGATCATAGATGCTGGACTTCATGTTAGCCCTGGCAAAATAGACATTTTGCAGCACGTCCGCAGGAAGATCACTCGATGTGTGGCCCAACAGTGCCAGTTGTTTCGTGATCGCTCGTATCGTTTTCTTAAGTTCCCGGGCTTCTCTCGCATTACGAAGCAAGAGCTGATACAGATCATCGGAATAAACGTCCACATAGGTCGATGTCAGTCGGCTTCCGACTCTCTTGCGAATATATAGGTATTTTCCGCTCTTGTTCTCTTTAACCTCCGGAGAACCATCATAAGGAATGAGGTTCAAACGAGCCTCCGCCTCCGCTCTATCCTTTATCAAAGACTGTATTCTCTCAAAGTCATTCATGTTGCGCCTCCTTTAGGGAACTTTTACACTACTATTATATTCAGAAGTTCCCTAAAAGTCAATAAAAATAGGGAACTTTTCGATCGGTTTCCCATCAAAAAGTTCCCTAAAGGTCTCAGACCTGTTTATTTCTCTAAAATGATCAAATTCCAGGACAGCGGCTTTACGTATGTCTTGATCTTGCCGTCGGCTGCGGTCACATTCTTCGCCGGGGTCGGCACGATAACATCCGGGTTCTCGAAGCTGTTCTGCGCATCGGGATCCTCGGAGAACATCTCCAGGTGCTCCTTAAAGCCGTAGCCCTCGAAACCGCTTGCATCGATCGTCAGCGGATACTCGTCGGTCTCGCTCTTATTGACCACGAAGATAGCCACGCGGCCGGCTTCTTTATCCCATGCGGAAGCGGCGTCGATGTAAGGAACGCCTTCCTTCGTCGGGTATTCGGAAGTGTCGTCGATCACGTAACCGGGGATATCGAAAGTGTCACTCTCGACAGCAGTGTTGAGCGCAACGCCCTTCGCGTAATCGATGAACTGCTTGAACGGATAGTAGGAAGCGGACTTCCAAACATGATCATGGTTGGAAGCACACAGAGCGCCGAGGCCGCCAGTCATACAACCGATCTTTACGCGATCCGCGTGACGCAGCAACGCCAACTGAACCGTCGCCATGGACAGGGCGCGCACCATGTCGCCGCCCGGGAACTTGAAGTCGCGCATGTTGTCGGGATCGTGCATGATGTACTTGCGGTTCGGATCGAAACGATAGTGTGCACGGTACATGTTGTGCGGGCCGTAGCCGGGATGCAGTTCGCCGGCAGGGCGGATCATGGAACCGTACTCGTCGAAGGAGATCATCACCTTATGCGGGCTGCGCATCTTCGCAGCGACCAGGTCACACATAGCGACCTCAGTGTTGATGAAATCCTCGTAGTACAGCGAGCCGCCGAGCAGGGCCTTCAGGTCGCCCGGAAGTGCCACATGGTAGTGGTGCACGGACAGGTAGTCAACGGATTCGTAGCACTCGGTCAGAACATCCTCGTCCCACTGCGGGAAATGTGCCATAAATGGCGCTGAGGAGCCGCATACGGCGGTTTCTATGCTCGGGTCGATCCATTTTACCAATTTCGAGATTTCGTTCGTACGGATGCCGTAGCCGCGGGGATCTTTCTCCCAGGAACCGAGCTGCCACGGGCCGTCCATTTCATTGCCCAGGTACCACATCTTTACGCCGTAAGGCTTCTCGTGGCCGTTCTTCTTGCGCTGCTCTGCCCACCAGCTGGTGCCTTCGTGGTTTGTATACTCCACGATAGCCATGGCGTCGCGCATATCGCCGGTGCCGAGGTTCACCGTGTACAGCGGCTCGGTGCCGACCTTCTCCGCCCAGTGCAGATACTCATCGTGACCTACCTGGTTTGTATAATACTGGTACCACGCCGGGTCCAGTGCGATCTTTCTCTGATCCTTCGGACCAATGGAGTTCTTCCAGTCCCAACCCGACACGAAGTTACCGCCGGGCAGACGGCAGGCAGGCATGCCCGTCACCTTCAGGGCGTCGATGATATCCGTACGGAAGCCCTCCTCATCCGCGGTGGGATGCTTCGGGTTGTACATGGTTCCATTGACCATGGAGCCGATCGGCTCCAAAAATGTGCTGAACAGTCGGTTACTGATCTCACCGATCTGATACAGCGGATGAATCGTGATCTTAGCGTCTTTACTCATTCTTTTCTCCTTCAATACATTATTTTTCGCACGTCCAAACGGATCCCTCAGACAGATCCGGACCCGTCTATTGTACCACATTTTCACACAAAAGACCAGTAGGGAGCGAAAAATCTTTCGAAAAACAGCCCGTCGCGGAGAACCCGCGGCGGGCTGTATCAGAATGAATATTTAAATCACGAAACGGTCGTGACATCCAGGTTCGTCCAAACTCCGGTGTCGTAACCCGTGGCGTTCTTCGGAATGAAGAAACTGATCGTTTTGTAACGAGTCGTGTCAAAGTCTTCTTCCGTCCAGGCGGGCGCCTGCGTCGAGGTAAATGTGACCGTCGACAGCGAGGAATACCAGAAAGCATAGGCATCCAACGTCTGGATCGATGACGGCAATGTCACGCTCGAAAGTCCTGAATAAGCAAATACAAACGGTTCCAGTTTGGTCAGTTTGTTTCCGGCAAATGTCAGCGTCTTCAAATTCGAACAGTTGCCGAACGCACCCTCGCCGATCGAGGTTACGCCGGCCGGAACGGCGATTGCCGTAACGTTCGTGTTGAAATAGAACGCGTAAGGTTGGATCGTGGTCACCGTACTCGGCAGCGCCAGTTCCCCGCTGACTGCGGGCGCCGCATACAGGATCGTCTTGTCCTTCGAATAGATCGAGTTGTTGACTACCGTCAGATAAGGATTGCCCGATGCGACCGTGATCTGAACGCCGATCGCCTTTGCAAACGCGCCGTTTCCAATCGTCTTTACGGTCGCAGGGATCGTGATCTTCGTTAGGTCGGAGCAAGCGCTGAACGCGTAGTTTCCGATCTCCGTGCAATTCGCAGGAAGCACGATCTCCGTGTATGTCAAACCGGAAAATGCGGAGTTTTCGATCACGGTAACGGTCTTTCCGCCGATCGAGTCGGGAACGACCAACTTCGCGGGACAGGTCTTACCATCGTACTGGTAGACCGATAGAGTCCCATCGGAACGCTGCCTGTATGAGAACAGGCTGGTTCTCTCTTTTACGTGATACGAACGGGGCGCGGTACCGGAGTATCCTGCCTCTAGTTCGTAATACTTGCCGTTGTAGTACGCCATGGCATTGCGGTGGCCGCTGCCGGCGCCGGAGTCCCGGTTGCCGTTTCTCGACCATGCATCGATGCCCAACAGTTCACACTCGCGGATGATCAGAGCCGTGCTGGCCCAGCAATCACCGCCGCCGTAGATCAACATGGAAATATACCCAGAATAGTGGGCATCATAGTTGAACGTTGCCGGATAGCGCGCGATGGCCTGCATCTTCTCCAGATCGGTCATGCTGCTGTTGATATTGTCCTTTAAGTATGCGGAGATGAGTTCGTCCGCATAGACCACGGAGTAATCCACCACATGCACGTTTATGGTGTAAGATACATTTCCGATCGTGCACGTGATCGTGCCGTCTCCGAACTGCGGCCGATTTTCGACCGTCGAGGTTCCCGTGGTGATATTATAGACCGTTGTCGAGACATACCTGACGCTGACCAGTCCGGTCGAATCCACCGTACAGCAGGATCCGCTCGTGACGGCATATCTCGCGTCGGCGCTGTTCGCCTTCAACTGGAATGTCTGCGCCTTTCCTGCCGGAATGGTAAGCACATCCGCATACGACGGCGACAAAGCGTACAGAGTGATATCCACCGCATTGATCGGCAGAGTCTCTACCGTCAGGGTCACGGTCCTGGAGACCGCGGTCTGACCGTTGCCGTCTTTCACCAGGCAGCGGAACTGCCAGCCGTCTAAGCCGGCGGTCGCCGTAACGGTCAATGCATCCGTCTTCGCTCCGGTCTGGCCGGAATTCGCCCACGCGCTGTTCGCATCCTTACGGGACTGCCACTGATAGGTCAATGTTGCTTTCCCCGTAGCGGCGATCTTGAACATCACTTTTGTGCCTGCCACGACTGCGATATCTTCCGGCTGTGAGGTGATCTTCGGCACTACGGTCAATGTCGCAATGCCCGAACCCCAGCTCTTTCCATTCGCATCGGTCACGACGCAACGGAACTGCCAGCCGTTTAAGCCCGCCGTTGATGCTACCGACAGTTTCTTCGTCTTGGATCCGGTCTGGCCGGAATTCGCCCAGGCACTGTTCGCATCCTTACGGGACTGCCACTGATAGCTCAGCGGCGTCTTGCCGATCGCCTCAGCGGTAAATGTCGCGGTGTTTCCTACCGCAACCGTCTGGCTCTTCGGCTGTGTCGTAAACTTCGGTGAAACCTTCAGCGTGGCAGCGCCCGAGCCCCAACTCTTTCCGTTGCCATCGGTAACGACGCAGCGGAACTGCCAGCCGTGTAAACCGGCGGTCGCAGTGACCGACAGAGTCTTCGTCTTCGCTCCGCTCTGGCCCGAATTCGCCCAAGCGGTCGACGCATCCTTTCGGGACTGCCACTGATAACTCAGCGTCCCTGTTCCCGTCGCGTCCACGGTAAATGTCGCGATATTTCCTACCTGAGCGCTCTGATCCTTCGGCTGTACCGTGATCTTCGGCACGATCGTCAGAACGGCCACCGTGGAAACGGCGGTCTTCTTATTGCCGTCCGTTACCACACAGCGGAACTGCCAGCCATGAAGGCCGGCGGTCGCCGATACCGTGAGTGTCCGCGTCTTCGCGCCGCTCTGGCCGGAATTTGCCCAGCTGCTCGCGGAATCCTTACGAGACTGCCACTGATAACTAAGGGGTGAGGTGCCGGTCGCCGTGACGGAAAACTGTGCCGTCGTACCGGCGGTCACACTGACGCCTTTCGGCTGCGCAGTGATCTTCGGCGAACCCGTCGAAGTATCCGCGCCGACCATCGTCGCCAGCAACATGGACAGCAGTAAAACTACGCTGACCATGGATAGTAATCGTTTCATCAAATCACCTCATTTCAAATCCGAAACAAGTGTTTAGTTCTTAATAATGCTGCTGTCTACACCGATCACATTCACGCCCGGATCGACAGTCACTCTGGTCAATGCCGTGTTCTTCGTCAGATCCAGTTCTGTGATCTTATTATCTTTGCAGTTCAGATCTTTCAATAATGTGTTGGCGTCCACCTTCAACTCCGTCAGTTTATTGCCCTGGCAGTGCAGATACTTTAAATTTGTATTCGTTGAGAGATCCAGTTCGGTCAAATAGTTGTTATAGCAAAACAATGACTCTAATTTGGTCTGTTTCTCCAAATTCAATGCCTCGAAACTGCAATTCGAGCAATACAGGGTCTCAAGGTTCGTGTTTTTGCTCAGATCCAGTTTTTTCAGATTGGAATTAAAACCGCACTCGAGATAGTTCAAATCGGGGCAATTGCTCACATCCAAAGCAGTCAATTGCGTACCGGAGCAATCCATACTGTATAAATTCCAGTTCCTGCTCAGGTTCAAAGCTGAAATAGGGTTAGAATAGCATGTAAGGGTGAGCAAGTTCGAAAAGAATTCGATGCCTTTCAGACTCTGAATTTGCCTACTGTGGACATCTATCCTATATACCGCATTTCGTTCTTCCACGGTAAGGTATCCGTCTTCGTCTGTATCATAGTTTGTCTGAACGAACTCTCGGAAGATATCATCCGGGAAATTCTCGGCATTGATCGGAATGGTGTCGATAGTTACCAGCAGTGTCGCTTCTTCCGAATACACCTTCTGACCGTTGGCATCCGTTACCACACAACGGAAGTGCCACCCATTTAAGGCCAGTCTCGTCGCAACCGACAGGGTCTCCGTCTTCGATCCGGTCTGGCCGGAATTCGACCAGGAGCTCGAGGAGTCCTTACGGGATTGCCACTGGTAACTAAGCGGAGCCTTACCGATCGCCGCCACCGTGAACTTCGCAACTTCGCCGGCGGTTGCAGATACCATGCCGGGTTGTGTCGTGATCTTCGGCAATACTTTCAACGTTGCGGCTCTGGTAGCCGATTTCCGGCCGTTGCCATCCGTTACGACACAACGGAACTGCCAGCCATGCAGTCCGGCGGTCGTTTTTACCGAAAGTGTAGCCGTCTTCGCTCCGGTCTGTCCGGAGTTCGCCCATTCACTCGAGGAGTCCTTGCGGGACTGCCACTGATAGGTCAATGTTGCTTTTCCGGTGGCTGCCATGGTAAATTTCGCGGTGCCGCCGACGGTAACACTCGCGTCCGCAGGCTGTTTCGTGATCTTCGGTATGATGTAAAGCGTTGCCGCTGAGGAAACCGCCGTCTGACCGGCAGCATCTTTAACAACGCAGCGGAACTGCCAACCATTCAGGCCGGCGGTCGTTTTCACCGAAAGTGTCGCAGTTCTCGAACCGGTCTGGCCGGAATTCGTCCAGGTGCTCGAGGCGTTCTTGCGGGACTGCCACTGATAGGTAAATGGTTCCTTGCCGATCACCTGTACGGAAAACTGCGCGGTAGCATCTGCTGTCGTACTGGTAGTCTTCGGCTGCTCAGTGAACGTAAGCTTAACATATACCGTCGCCGCATTCGAATAAGACTTCTGATCGTTGCCATCGGTTACGACACAACGGAACTGCCAACCCTGCAGGCCTGCAGACGTTTTCACCGAAAGTGTGTCCGTCTTCGCTCCGGTCTGGCCGGAATTCGTCCAGGTAGCCGTAGAGTCCTTGCGGGACTGCCACTGATACTTCAGCGTGCCTGCTCCCGTCGCCGTAACTTTAAAAGTCGCCGTAGTTCCTGCCGGAGCATAGGTATCCTCCGGCTGTGTGTCGATCCTCGGTTTCACGGTCAATGTAACCGCATTCGAATAGGTCTTCTGTCCGTTGCCATCGGTTACGACGCAACGGAACTGCCAGTCATTTAACGTCTCGCCGGCATCTACCGACAGTGTCTTTGTATTCACGCCGCTCTGGCTGGAGGTCGCCCATCCGGACCATCCGGTCTTACGTGACTGCCAGCGGTAGGACAGTGTTCCCTCGCCGGTAGCTTCTACCGTAAACTTTGCTACGGAACCGATCTCCACCGTCTTATCCGTCGGCTGGGTCGTAATGACCGGTCCCGATACACTATCTGCCTGTACGACCCGTGACGTGCCGGTCAATGCCAGCGCCGCCACGATCATCGCCAAAGCGAACCATATACTAAATGTTCTTTTTACTGTCTTTTTCATCATCCCTTATCTCCTGGGGCTTACTTTACAGTCAGTGTCGCCGGCTCGGAATATGACTTCTGAGCATTTCCGTCCGTGATCACGCAACGGAACTGCCAGCCATTCAGGCCTGCCGTTGCAGTAACAGAAAGAGTTCTTGTCTTCGCGCCCGGCTGCCCGGAGTTCGCCCACTCACTCGAAGCGTTCTTGCGGGACTGCCACTGATATTTCAATGTTGCCTTACCGGTCGCCGCAACCGTGAAGTTCGCTGTCGTTCCTACCTTCACGCTCTGGCTCGTCGGCTGCGTTGTGATCTTCGGCAGGACCGTAACGGTAACGATATTCGATGCAACTACCGAACCCGCGCTGTCCTTCACGATACAACGGAACTGGTAGCCGTGATAACCGGCCGTAGCAGTTACCGACATAGTCGCTGTCTTCGCACCGGTCACGCCAGAATTCGACCAAGCAGCGTTCGCATCCTTACGAGACTGCCACTGATAGGTCAGTGTTCCCTTACCCAGGGCTTTTACGGTATATGAAACCGTATCTCCTACGATCACACTCTTATTCTGAGGCTGAACGTCAACACCCAGTCTCGTCATGATCGTAGCCGGGCTGCTGGCCGTCTGGTTTCCGTTACCATCGGTTACGATACAACGGAACTGCCAGCCGTGCAGGCCTGCGCTAACGGTTACGGACAGGTTCGGAGTCTTCGCTCCGGCCTGGCCGGAATTCGCCCATTCGCTCGAAGCATTCTTACGGGACTGCCACTGATATTTTAACGTTGCCTTACCGCTTGCTACGATCGAGAATTTCGCCGTCGAACCTGCAGCAGCGTAAACGCTCTTCGGCTGCGTGGTGATCGCGGGCTTAACGGTCAATGTTGCGGGATTTGAATAAACCAAATGTGCATTGCCATCGGTTACGACGCAACGGAACTGCCAGCCATTCAGGCCTGCCGTTGTCGATACGGAAAGGTTAGCCGTTTTGGATCCGGTCTGTCCGGAATTCGACCAGGCACTGTTCGCGTCCTTACGGGACTGCCACTGATAGGTCAGTTTTGCCTTACCTGCTGCTGTCACTGAAAATCTGGCCGTCTGGCCTACTTCTACGGTATTATTCTGCGGCTGCGAAGTAATTGCCGGCATAACGGTCAAAAACGCCGTCTCGGAATATGCCTTCTTTCCGTTGCCATCGGTTACGACGCAACGGAACTCCCAACCGGACAGGCCCGGGGTTCCCGGTACCGTCAAAGTATTCGTCCTGGCGCCGGTCAGGCCGGAATTCGCCCAAGCGCTGGCATAATCCTGGCGAGACTGCCACTGATAGGTCAGTGTGCCCTCACCGGTCGCCTTCACCGAATAAGTGGCTGTTTCTGCTGCCGTGATAGTAGTATCACACGGATGTTGCGTGATCTCAGGGCCGCTCGAGATCTCCAACGGAAAATCGAAATACGTGTAATTGCTGGAGGTGCTGGAGCCGGTATTGATCATCATACTCAACTGCGGGATCATTTGCGCAGCATCCGAAACATTTGCATAAAGATAATACGTCATGGTCTTTCCGGGCTGCACATAGGCTGTATAACCGGTCTTGTAGTACCAGATCGTATAAGAACCACCGATGATCAAATTCATGTAGTTCGGTGAAACCGCCATCGTTCCTGTGTTTGTCAACTTAAACATCATCAGAACGCCGTGTTGACCGGAAATCGGTTCATCGATATACAGATTATTCACCTTTAGTGAATCGCTGTATGCCTGCTGATATGCCGCATCACCGACCGTGACCTTCGTGACCTGAAACCGGACCGGCATCACCAGGATATTTTCATAGTTATCCTCATCATTAATGGTAGTATTGGCCTGGCCCCAACCATTATAGGCTTTATCCGGCGTGGTAAATGTTACCGTCTGAGACGGACCGCTACCGGTGAAAACGCCGCCGGTGCCATCGTACATGAGCGGGCTGGCGGAAACCGGACGGCTCAACATGCAAATCCAAAATACTACGGCCATCACTGCAACAACAGCAGTCAGCCGGGAACTAAGGATCCGTAATCCTCGTTTCTTCATAAAGCAAACCTCCTGAAATACCTTTTCTCATGTGCCTCTGATTCTTGCTCGGCACACCTTCTATTATTATAGCATAACAAAAGGCTCATTTCTACATCTCGCCCAATATTTCCGCACGTAATGTCGATCATTTTTTTTCTCAAAATAAGAGAACTGCAACGGCCTGCGGCCGCTGCAGTTCTACTTCTGTATTTTCCTGCGTTTTATGAAAAACCGTCATTTCACGGTCAATGTCGCCGGAGCAGATCCCCAGCTCTTTCCGTTAGCATCCGTTACGACGCAGCGGAATTGCCATCCGTTCAGGCCGGCCGTCGCCGTTACCTGCAGAGTCGCCGTCTTCGCTCCCGGCTGACCGGAATTCGTCCATTCCGCCGAGGAGTTCTTTCTCGACTGCCACTGGTATTTCAGCGGTGCCTTGCCGATCGCAACTACGGTAAACTTGGCTACATTTCCCACCTGTACCGAAGTGTTCTTCGGCTGCGTGGTAAACTTCGGCGACACGCTCAGTGTCGCAGCCGCCGAGCCCCAAGCCTGGCCGTTAGCATCCGTTACGACGCAACGGAACTGCCATCCATGCAGACCTGCGGTCGCTGTTACCTCCAGAGTTGCTGTCTTCGCTCCCGGCTGGCCGGAATTCGTCCATTCCGCCGAGGAGTTCTTTCTCGACTGCCACTGGTATTTCAACGGTGCCTTACCGGCCGCAACGATCGTAAACTTTGCTACATTTCCTACTTGCACCGAAGCGTTCTTCGGCTGTGTGGTGATCTTCGGAGCTACCTTCAGCGTAGCGGGCTCCGAAGGGGTCGTTCCGTTATTGTCCGTTACGAGGCAGCGGAACTGCCAACCGTGCAGACCCGGCGTCGTCGTAACCTTCAATGTCGACGTCTTCGCTCCCGGCTGGCCGGAATTCGACCATTCAGAAGAGGAATCCTTGCGGGACTGCCACTGATATTTGAGCGTTCCCGTTCCTTTCGCCGCTACCGTAAACTGAGCTACATCGCCTACCTGAACTCTCTTGCTCGCCGGCTGCTTTGTGATCTCGGGCGCAGCCTCCGGCAAAGCATAATCGATATACCAAATGCAGGTATGCCATCCGTCCCCGATCGAAGTCCACCATTTTGCCTCAACACCGTTTATATAGGCCTGTGTTTCAGCTCTTGAATAATCATATCCACGATCCGGTGTGAAGCATACGAAGAAGCGATATATTTTGCCGGCCTCATATACATCTCCATCATCCAAATACCCTTGAGAGTAACCTCTTTCATTGATCTCACAGATGTCAAAGCAGTCCGGTCTGGGATTCGTACAGCGTGACCCCTCGGAAAACGTTATGCTATGATCCACAACCTCGCCTGCTACCGGAACTTTCGTCGTCGCGCTGACTACCCTCACCAATTCATACCAAGAGGCATACAGGTGCAGATCTTCATGGACCGCAAAGCCCCCGTAGTAGTTTTTTAACTCCGGATCCGTATACCAGCCCTTAAATACATACCCTTCTTTACGCGGGGTCGGCTGCTTAGCATATTTTCCATCCTCTACGGTTTCGTACGGAATGTCCTCTCCACCGTTCGTATGGTACCACACTGTCCATGTCGTTGCTGCATTTGCATTCTTCGATACCGCCGGAAAGATCACCGCGGCGATCATGAATGCAACCAAGAGTTTAATGATCGTTTGTTTTTTCATCTTCATCCTCTTCTTTCTGACACCTTTCTATTCTTCGTATTCCCGTTATTTCACGGTCAATGTTGCTTCCTTCGAGGGCAATGTATTCCCGTTGCCATCCGTTACGAGGCAGCGGAACTGCCAACCGTTTAAGCCGGCCGTCGTGGTAACCTGAAGCGTAGCCGTCTTCGCTCCCGCCTGACCGGAGTTCGACCATTGCGCTGAGGAGTTCTTGCGCGACTGCCACTGGTATTTCAGTGTTGCCTTGCCATATGCTTCTACGGTGAATTCCGCCGTGGTTCCTACCGAAACGGTCGTGTCTGCCGGCTGCTTATGGATGCTCAGTTTGGTATACAATGTCGCAGGCGCTGAGCCCCAGCTCTTTCCGTTACCATCCGTCACGACACAACGGAACTGCCAGCCATTCAGGCCGGCTGACGCCGTTACCTTCAGCGTCGCTGTCTTCGCGCCCGGCTGACCGGAATTCGTCCACTCTGCCGAAGAATTCTTTCTCGACTGCCACTGATATTTCAACGTTGCCTTACCAACCGCTGCCACGGTAAACGTCGCCTCGGTGCCGGGTGCTGCATAGGTGCTCTTCGGCTGTGTGGTAAACTTCGGCGACACGCTCAATGTCGCAGGCGCTGAGCCCCAGTTCTGTCCGTTGGCATCGGTCACGACGCAACGGAACTGCCAGTTATGCAGGCCGGCCGTCGCCGTTACATGCAGTGTCGCCGTCTTCGCACCCGGCTGACCGGAATTCGTCCATGTAGAAGAGGAATCCTTGCGGGACTGCCACTGGTATTTCAGCGGAGCCTTACCTGTCGCAACGATCGTAAACTCTGCTACATTGCCCACCTGAGCACTCGTATTCTTCGGCTGCGTGGTGATCTTCGGAGCTACCTTCAGAGTCGCAGGGTTCGAAGGTGTCGTTCCTTTATTATTCATTACGAGGCAACGGAACTGCCATCCATGCAGGCCGGCCGTCGCCGTTACATGCAGTGTCGCCGTCTTCGCTCCCGGCTGGCCGGAGTTCGTCCACGTGGAAGAGGAATCCTTGCGGGACTGCCACTGATATTTGAGCGTCCCCGTTCCTTTAGCCGTTACTGTGAACAGTGCTTCGTCGCCCACCTGAACTCTCGTACTCACAGGCTGTGAAGTGATCTCGGGGATCGCGCCTAAATAAGAGATCGCAGGCTTCTCCATCAATATCGGCTCGCATGCATAGTCCGACATATGCTCGCCATTAACCATTTCCGCGAGGAGATAAACATAATACTGGCTTCCCCAGTCCTCAACCAACAGATTCTTGGGCAATGAAAACACTGCGGTCCCGGTCTCCTGAAGTGTTGAGAGGCCGCCCAAAACGTTCATCTTCCCGTAATGGAGGATCTTTGCGTTGTTGGTATTACCGGGCTGATATTTTTTATCCAGGATCAGAACCGACACCTGCGTCACACGGTCCACATTGGGCCCGGAGAGCAGCAAGTTCGTCGAGACATCCGTTTTATTCGAATCGACTATTGCCGAACCGGAGCTACCATTGTCCGTATGGATCGCCAGATCGAACGTATTCGTCTTCAGCGTCAGTTTATATTCCGCTTTATCCTCGCCGGCCTTTCCGGAAACCACCGAGGAAAAGATCACGGAGTACCGATCGACGTTAAACGCCGGACTGACACCGTAAGGAGAGGAAAAACCGAGTCCTGTTACACTTCCATAAGAGTAAGCGTAGTTCGGTACATAGCCAATACAAGTCGAATAAGAAGGCGTCAGCGGTTTATGCGCGGATCGGGTCCACCAGATCCAGGCCTCCCCGTCACGACTACGCTTTCCCGGATAGAAGTAACCATAATTCGGGGTCAATTCACCGATATCCAGAACAAAAACCTTATCCCCGTTCAGTGCCGTAAAATCGTCAAAATCAGCGAGGGGGCTGTACAGGCATCCATCTGCCGCCGTGTCCTGTGTACGCGGGTGACTGGCGATATAACTTTCGCGGATCGCGTTGATCTCCGGCACACTAAAGCCGTTGTTCTTCCACAGGAAACCGAGCCCGTTCAGGTTGTGCTGAAGATCGCTTCCTTCCCACTCATTCGGGTTGGTCTGACCGGAATTCGGCTCACCATCCTCATCAAACTTCACCTCGTACAAAACGTTATCACAATCCAAAAACATCGTGCTCCCGCCGTATGCCGAGGTCTTCGGAGAGAGGACGCGGTACTTCACCGGCTCTCCGTCATACCTCCCGTACCAGACATAACTGCCCATCCAGCCGTTCCTGTAACCCGTCTCCGGATCATATGTCATTTCGGTTGCCGGACCTTTGATCGCCGAGGTGCTAAGCCCTGCGACGGTCTTCTCTCCCTCATCAGCTGCAACGGTTTGCATGCCGGCACCGCCGGGCAGAGTCATAGTGACTGCCATCGCCGCGGAAAAAAGTGCCGCCGCCATTCGTTTTCCTATCATTCTTTTCTTCATGTTTCTATCATCCTTTCCTGTTTGGGATCTGTGAGCATCCACAGGATCATACGTCTGTCATCGGATTGCAAACTTATACGTACAGACTATAATCATTGATCTTAACTTCGCTTCCGGCGCCGATGATCGAAACATCTTTATTACAGAACAGTGCATACAGCGACGTGCACTTAGTCACATCGATCTTGGTAAGAGTATTGCCTGAGACATCCAACCAACGGAGCTTCGTATTATTGCTGACATCCAACGTCGATAGAGAGTTACCAGAGCAAAACAGATTCTCCAATTCCTTATTCTTGCTTACATTCAACTTCGTAAGAGAATTGTTTGAGCAATAGATCGTTTTCAAATTCGCCAATCCCGAAACATCCAGTGTGGTCAATTGATTCCGGCTGCAGTAAATGTATGTCAGTTTCGGGTTGTTTCCCAGGATCAGCGATTTCAAAGCAGTATCGGAAATGGATAAACTTGTCAGTGCTTGATTTTTACTCAGATCCAGCGATGTAAGCAGCGAAAAATCATCTAAAGTCAGTCGCTCCAACGACGTGAAAAACTCTATCCCTTTCAACGACGTAACCGAGTCCAGACCGGAATAACCGTAATATCGGATCTCGGTAACGGAAGCGATCTCTTCCCGGCTCAACGATCCGTTTTTATCCGTATCAAAATGATACGAAACGTACTCACGGAATTCATCACACGGGAAATACTCCGAAATGATCGGGAGATCAATGATGCTCAGGTGCACGATATCGGATTCCACGGAAGAGCCGTTCGCATCCGTAACGATGCAGCGGAACTGCCAGCCATCCAGGCCGTTGGTCGTTGCCACCGAGAGCGTAGTTGTCTTCGCTCCCGTCTGACCGGAATTCGACCAGTTGCTGTTGGCATCCTTGCGGGACTGCCACTGGTATTTCAGCGTTCCTTTGCCGGTCGCAGCGATCGTAAACTTCGCGGTCGTTCCTGCAGGAGCCACATTCGTTCTCGGCTGCGTGGTGATCTTAGGGATAATGGTAAGCGTGGCCGTATTGGAGATGACCGTACTTCCCTGGTCATCCGTTACGATGCAACGGAACTGCCAGTTATGGAGGCCGGCCGTCGTGTTTACCTCGAGGGTCGCCGCCTTCGCTCCGGTCTGGCCGGAGTTCGTCCAGGCACTGTTGGCATCCTTGCGAGACTGCCACTGGTACTTTCGACCCGTGCCGACTGCTAAAGTAGTGAATCTTGCTACCTGTCCAGCGGCAACGGAAATACTTTTCGGTTGATACGTGATCGTGAGTTTTGTCTTCAAGGTAGCAGCCTGCGAAGCCGACTTCTGACCATTTCCGTCTGTCACGACGCAGCGGAACTGCCAGCCGTTCAGACCAGCCGTCGCATTCACCTGAAGTTTTGCGGTCTTCGCTCCCGTCTGACCGGAGTTCGACCACTCGGAAGAAGAATCCTTACGGGACTGCCACTGGTACGAGAGGTTTGCCTTACCTGTAGCCGCCACCGTAAACGTCGCTTTGGTTCCCGGATTCGCAAAAGCATCCTTCGGTTGCGTTGTGATCTTGGGAACAAGTTTTAATGTAGCCGGGTTTGAATTCACTGTATTTCCTTTGGCATCCGTTATAACGCAACGGAACTGCCAGCCATGCAGGCCGGCGGTCGTATTGACCTCCAGTTTCAGAGTCTTCGCTCCTGTCTGGCCGGAATTCGACCACGTGCTGTTCGCGTCCTTACGCGACTGCCATTGGTATTTAAATGGCGACACTCCGGTAACATTGACCCGGAAGGTGACCGTGTCACCCGGGTTCGCCGTAACATTTGCGGGCTGCGTTGTGATCTTCGGCAGGATCGACAGAGTCGCCGGCGTCGATGCGGTCTCGCCCAATGAATCCGTAACGATGCAGCGGAACTGCCAGCCATTCAGGCTCTCTTTCGTATTCACCGAAAGGGTTGCGGTCTTCGCTCCGGTCTGTCCGGAATTCGTCCATGCGCTGTTTGCATTCTTGCGGGACTGCCACTGATATTTGAGCGTTCCGTTTCCGGAAGCAGTGACCGTAAATTTCGCCGTATTACCACATGCAACACTCGTATTCTTCGGCTGCGAAGAGATGACAGGCTGCTCCGGGATAATGGGCTGGTCGGACGGTACCGGTTTTCCGATCTCCAGCGGCTTAGATGCCAGATCCGTCTCGTATTTGCCTTTCACCACTTCTGACAAAATATATACATGGTAAGCATTTCCCCAATCGCTTACGGAAAGCGTGTAGGGAAGCACAAACGTTCCCGTTCCGTCCTGATTGAGAACTCCGCCTGTCTGGAGATTGCCGTAATAGAGAACGGAAGCTCCGTTTGCATTTCCCTCGGTATATTCTTTATCCAGGACCAGGACCGACACCTGTGTGGCTCTCGACCCCAAAGCCCCTCCGATATGGTAGGGGATAGCGATCGCATTCCCATCGTAGGATGCGACACCGCTTCCGGACATACTCATGACCATATATTTGTCCCGGATCGTGAGCTTATATTCTGCATCATCCTGACCGGCTGTACCGGAGACCAGGGATGTGAAAATGACCGAATTCAGCGCGATGTTAAATGCAGGGCTTACTCCTTCCTCGTTCGTGACAGGAGTTTCTTCGATCCATCCATAACTATCCACGGAGCCAACGTTTTTAGTATAGTTAGCTGATGCAGAACGCAACCACCATTGATAGATGCTTCCTTTGTCTCTTCCGATCACATTTCCGCGATTGGTAGCATAGCCATAAGCAGGGTTGGAAACATCCTCTACATCCAAAAGAAATATCTGCTCACCGTTAAGTCCTACATAGTCCTTATAAAAATTTTCTACAAAACTGCAGACACACCCGGGATCGGTTCCCTCAACCAGTGCATGGGGTGCAATATAACTCTTCGCGATCGCTTCTTGCTCTCTTGCGTTAAATCCGCCGGCATCTAAAAATGCCATCCCGTTCAAAATATCCCAAAGATCGCTGTGCATCCATTCATTCGGATAATTTGCATTCAGATTTGCCACGCCATCCGAGTCAAACGGAGCCGGAAAAAGAACGGTATCGCAATCCAGGAGCATCGTGGCAGAGCCATAGATCGTGGTCTTGGGCGCCAGCACGCGATATCTCACCGGATCGCCATTATACTTTCCAAACCAGACATAACTGCCTGTCCACCGGTCGTTGTCATGTTCCGGCACCGAAGGCGCCTTGATCCCATCTGTGCCGACACAGACGATCGTCTTCCCCTGTGTGATCTCCGAATTGTAAGTGACTGCCCAAACGGTCTTAGCAGCTCCTGCCATCGGAAGCAGGACCGTGATCAAAACCGCAACCATCAGGATCGCCAAAATTCGTCTGGTAATGCTTTTGTACATTTCATTTCCCTCCATTTTACTGATTTTCCTTTAGCCGGGATCCCAAAACGCCCCGATTCCCGGCTGAATATGTCTTACAAAGATATAGTATCAAAGAAAACCAGTCACGTCTATATACGAATACAAAAAGTAGAACTCATCATTTCACTGTCAATATCGCTACTTTCGACACCACCGTGTTTCCGTCGGCATCCTTTACGATGCAGCGGAACTGCCAGCCGTTTAAACCGGCCGTCGCTTTTACCGACAGCGCCGTGCTCTTCGCGCCCTGCTGAGCGGAATTCGACCACGCGCTGTTGGAATCCTTACGCGACTGCCATTGATAAGTAAGCGGCTCTTTACCGTACGCCTCTATGGTGAATGTCGCCATGCTTCCGGCTGAAACGGTCGTGCTCTGCGGGTGTTTGAGGATACCCAGTTTGGTAAACAGCGTCGCCGGAGAGGATCCCCAACTCTCACCGTTTCCATCCGTTACTACACAACGGAACTGCCAGCCATTGAGTCCTAAGGTCGCCGGCACCCTAAGGGTCGCCGTCTTCGCCCCGGGCATGCCGGAATTCGACCATGTGCTGTTCGAATCCTTACGAGACTGCCACTGGTATTTGAGCGTCGCTTTTCCGATCGCCGCCACCGAAAATACCGCTTCGGTTCCGGGCGCCGCAAAAACGCTCTTCGGCTGTTTGGTAAACTTCGGGGCTACTCTAAGTGTAGCGTAACCCGAGCCCCAGCTCTCGCCGTTTCCATCCGTTACCACACAACGGAACTGCCAACCATGCAGGCCGATCGTCGCGGTCACCTCCAGGGTCGCGGTCTTCGCCCCGGGCATGCCGGAATTCGTCCACTCGTGCAACGCGTCCGGACGTGACTGCCACTGATATTTCAGCGGAGCCTTACCTGTCGCGGCAACGGTAAAATATGCCGTATCCCCTACCTGTACACGTGTATTTTGCGGCTGTTTCGTGATCTTCGGAATGATCCTCAGCGTAGCAGGCAGAGAAGGTGTCGAGGCGCCGTTCACATCGGTTACGATGCAACGGAACTGCCATCTGTGCAGGCCCTGTGTCGTTGTTACATGTAATGTCGCCGACTTCGCGCCCGGCTGGCCGGAATTCGTCCATGCACTGTAGGCGTCCTTACGGGACTGCCACTGATAACTCATAGGAGCGGAGCCCGTAGCTACTACGGTGAAATCCGCAATAGTACCGGCGGTCGTACGCACGTCCTGCGGCTGTGAAGTGATCACCGGCGGAATATTACCGGGACTCGGAACTCTCATAGGTTCGCTCGTATAATCGCTTTCATGTATTCCATTTATATCTTCAGCGAGAAGATATACGAAATAGTTCTTATTAATGCCTCCCAAAGACAGATCTGCCGGGAGGTGGACCGTAGCATAATCCGAAGCAGGTATACCGTCTGCGCCTCCGTAGTATGCATCCCGGTACAGCAATACTTTCGCATTATTTGTATTTCCGGGTTTGTATTCCTTATCCAGGATCAATACGGAAATGTTTGTCACTTTTGAAGCATTCGTTCCGGACAGAGTAAAGGGTATCTGAATACCATAAGCTCCTTCCGATCCGAACAGCGAGAGCATCTTATTCGGCTGCATGCCCAGTGTGATATTGTTGTCCTGCAGTGTCAGTTTATAATTGGCTCCCGGAAAACCTTGCTTTCCGGATACCAGAGAGGAGAGCACGACCATCGAACGATCCACGTTAAATGCGGGGCTGACGCCGATATCGGTACCAATGACATCGGTATACTCGATCGCGCTTGCTTCATAAATGTAGCCGGCGTTCGTATCGTAATGAGCATAATCGGAACGCAGCCACCACGAAGCCAACTTATCATCCTGCGGGGTCTGCGGCAGTTCGATCTTCGTCCGGCTCAGGACAGAATCCTCACAGAAATGATATCCGTACATGGTGTTTGATACATCCTCGCTGTCCAGCAGGAAGATCTTTTCCCCGGTCAATGCAGTATAATTTTCGAACGTGCTCTTCGTCCAGGACGAAACATGTCCGGGACCGGTTCCTACCGTAAGCGTATGTCCGGCGCTCTTGCTGGAAGTGATCAGATTTCTCTCGATCGTCGTAAAACCGCTCGAACGGGTCAGGAACGCGGAGCCATTCAGCCCGGCTTTCATGTCGCTGTAAGCCCACTGGTTCTGCTTCGTCGCGCCGGCATTCGGTTTGCCGTCTTTATCAAAAGGCGCGTAATACAGGATGTAATCGCAGTCGAGAAGCATCGTGGAACTTCCGTATTTGTCGGTGTTCGGTGCTAGTACACGATACCTCACGGGATCTCCTTCGTATTTTCCGTACCAAACATAACTTCCGCGCCAAGCATTATCCTCGCTACCGATCACCGGTCCTATGATCATATTCGTGCTGACGCCAGCGGCCGTCTTAGGCGCCGGCAACTCTTCCGGTTCGCTTGAGTAATCCGATTCGTAGAGTTCATTGATATCTTCGGCCATCAGGTACACATGATAGTTCGTTCCCCAGTCACGAATGTCCAGGTTGGACGGGAGCACGAACGAATTGATCCCGCGGAAAGCAACGGCACTGGAGAAGGTTCCCGGTGTCGTCCACTCATAGTGCAGGATATTCGCTTTGTTGGTGTTTCCCGGCTTGTACTCTTTATCCAGGACCATAACGGTGATCCGTGTTGCCATAGATGCATTGGCCCCCGACAGGATGTACGGGACATAGATGACATTCGAACTGCCGACCGTTAAGGATGTACCGGGCTGCAGACTTGCGAACATATTCGGGTCGATTATGGTCAGCCTGTACTCGGCATTGTCCTGGCCCGCCTCACCGGAAACGACCGATGAAAACAGGACGGACTTGTTATCGATATTCATGGCCGGGCTCACACCGACGCTGCTCGATGTAACATTAGCGCTTGAGATTGCACCATCGGAATTACGAATAATGGCGACATTTTTCTCACTATTAGCAGAAGCGGATCGTAGCCAATAATCCGCAGTGACGCCATTATATTTCTTCAGTCTGCCGGTCATTGCAGCATCCGAATAATTATATCCGTAATAACTGTTGGATGCATCCTCCGCATCCAGCAGGAAGATCCGTTCCGAAGTTATAGGTACATAATTCTTAAAGATGCCTTTCGTCCAGGATGAAACATTCCAGGCAGAGGTCCCCTGAACTAAGGAATGAGACGCGATCTTGCTGACCATGATCGCATTCCTCTCCTGCTCCGTAAATACTCCGGACTTAAACAGAAAGTCGTTTCCGTTCAGATCGAGCCTCAGATCACTGCCCAACCATGTATTCGGGTTCGACGAATTCGCATTTACCGCGTCAGCGTCAAAGGCAGCCTTGTACAACACACTGTCGCAATCGAGAAGCATGCTGTACGAGCCATTCGTGCTGTACAGATTTGTTGACGGATCTAAGACACGGTACTTCACCGGTTCTCCTTTGTATTTTCCATACCAAACGTAACTGCCGGTCCACGCGCCGTTTGTAGTCCCCGCCTGCGGGGATTTGATCGCCGATGTGCTAAGCCCTGCTACCGTCTTATACGCCAGAGGAGCCGCTTCCGTCTTCTCGGCGCAAACGCTTCCGACGAACGGAAGCATGGTCACTGTCATGGCTGCCGACATAAGAGCCGCCAGCAATCTCCTACCCGGATTTCGTTTTCTCATACCTAACCCTGCCTCACTTTCTTTTGATTATCTACACGTTCATCTATCTTACTTCACGGTCAATGTCGCCCCGGCCGACGGCAGTGTATTTCCAGCTCCATCTGTAACGATGCAGCGGAACTGCCAGCCGTTCAAGCCTGCGGTCGTGCTCACCTGAAGTGTTGCCGTCTTCGCTCCCGGCTGGCCCGAATTCGACCACTCGGAAGAAGAATTCTTTCTCGATTGCCACTGATACTTCAGCGGCGCCTTACCATATGCCTCTACGGTGAATTTCGCCGTAGAGCCCGCCGAAGCGGTCGCATTGGCCGGCTGTTTGAGGATCCCCAGCTTGGTAAACAGCGTTGCCGCAGCGGAGCCCCAAGTCTCGCCGTTGCCATCCGTTACAACACAACGGAACTGCCAGCCGTTCAGGCCGGCCGTCGCCGTTACCTTAAGCGTCGCTGTCTTCGCTCCCGGGAGGCCGGAGTTCGCCCATTCCGCCGAAGCATTCTTTCTCGACTGCCACTGGTATTTCAGCGTCGCCTTACCGGTTGCCGCTACCGTAAACGTCGTCTCCGTTCCCGGTGCCGCATACGTGCTCTTCGGCTGTGTAGTAAACTTCGGTGCCACCCGCAAAGTCGCAGGACCCGAGCCCCAGCTCTGGCCGTTGCCGTCCGTAACGACGCAGCGGAACTGCCAGCCATTCAGGCCGGCCGTTGCGGTTACATTCAGCGTCGCCGTCTTCGCACCCGGCTGGCCGGAATTCGACCACGCGGAAGATGCGTCTTTTCTCGACTGCCACTGGTAAGACAGCGGTGCCTTACCCGTCGCAACTATGGTAAATTTCGCAGTGTCGCCTACCTGTACTCTCGTATTCTGCGGCTGCGTCGTGATCTTCGGGTAAAGTTTCAAGACCGCAGCAACGGAGGTCGCCGTCCGGCCGTTTTTATCCGAAACGATACAACGGAACTGCCAACCATGCAGGCCGGCGGTCGTTGCCACTTTCAGCGTCGCCGTCTTCGCACCCGGCTGCCCCGAGTTCGCCCATGAGCTCTTATCATCCTTGCGGGACTGCCACTGATAACTGAGCGTTCCCGCGCCTGTTGCTACTACCGTAAACTGAGCGGTATCGCCGACCGCCACTCTTACATTGGCCGGCTGCTTCGTGATCTTCAAAGACTGAGCGCATTCAGCAGTTCCGCTGGTCCAGCCGGAGTCATACGATATTTCACTATCTATCGCCCAGATGGCCTGCAACCGATATTCATACTTCTTTCCGTAAACGGCCCCGACGAGCTCGATTTCCCCACGGTCGGTGTAATACTGGTTCATCGTATCCCAAGACAGATATATTTCTTTCCACTGCGTTTCATCCGTTGCCTTATACATCAATCGGTATGCGCATGCATTATAATCTCTTTTCCAGGAAACGACCGGCACTCCCGCTTCGTTCGGTTCTACCTTCACTTCCGACGGCTTGGGCAATATGCCCCTTATGGTCTGCGTATTTGAGTAGCCTGAATTATATGTTGAGCCCTTTCCGGACATCGCCATGATCTTATAACAGTAGGAGTTGCCCGCGCTCGTATACAGATCTGTATATGTGTATCCGTCTCCGTCGACAGAACCTATTTGCCTCCACGATGAGCTGTCGTCGTCGAGTTTCCTCATGATAGCAAACCCGGAAGCAGTTCCCTCGAATTTCCACGTGAACGTGGTATTACCCGTAGTCAGGTTCTGACCGACTTTATAGATATTCGGCGCCGGCAGTGTACAAACGGCCTGGGCATGATCCGATACGATCTCCCCTCCGGAGACCGTAGCAACGATTCGGTAATAATGGGTCTTCTCCGCGGGAGCCAAGGTATCGGTATAGGTCGTAGTTGCCGAGGACACGTTTGCGATCGGATAGGTATCCCAGGCACTCTCTTTTTTCGGGTCAATGCCTTCCAGCGCACGATATATAGCGTAGGAGGTCGCCCCGCTCACCGATGTCCAACTAAGGACAGGCTTTCCCGCATCGTTCGTCCCCGCGGACAGCCGGATCGATCTCACCTCAGGGGCATTCAGATCCACTTTGATCGCAGGACGTATACCTGTCTTCGTGGAGGTCAGCGAACCGTAATTTCCTGTCGACAAACTCTGAGAAAATACTGTTTTGAGGCGGAACTGGTCCGCCGGATCCGTGAGTTCAAACGATGTGGAGGAATACCACGGTGACCCGTTTCCTTCCGCCAGCGCCTGTATTCCCTGCGACTGGGCATAATCTGTGCTCTTCGCACGCGTAAGAAGACTTGCATAATTGCGGATGTCCGTCTCATTCAGCAGGAACACGCGGTCATTGACCGTTATGTAGGAACCGCCGCGCAAGTCGATTTTATAGGAATTGGTGATCAGTTCATCTCTCTCATTCTGATTAAACGCCGTATTCACAAAGTTGAATGACGAATAGGCAGTATCAAAGGTGGTAAAACCATTCAGCCAATGACGGATCGTGGAAAAGCCGTAGTTGTCAGCAGTATACTGATCGTTGATCGCGCTCTTCCACACCGGGCGGCTGGATGAAACGTTGATGTTATATGTCGCATTGAACGGCTGTGTGTCGATCACACTCTCGCATAAAAGCAGTCCGCTCTCCCGATCGAGGATGATCCAGCGAAGCGGCTCATACTCAAAATAGTAGATCTTATTCCGAACAAAACCGTTGGGTGCCTGAAAGCCATCCGAAAGGACCCACTCGTCATTTACCTTAGTACCGGCAATGTCCTGATAAAGCGGCTTGAGGATCTCGACCGCACGGTATTTCTTCCCGCCATAGGAAAAGTCCGAAAACCGCATGATCCCGGTATCTTTCACGCTCACCGCCACGCGGTAGCTCGAGCTGGAACCGTTATAACCTCCCCGGTCCATAAGGCAGGACGGGTTGTGCGCATAGTACGGATACGAGATCCAGGTCTTACTCACTTTGTCGAGGTTCCCGATCAGGACGGAGTCTTCCACCAGAGACTGCGGATAACTTCCGAAATAAACGATATCTCCGGCGTTCGAATCTTCATAAGAGTAAGCCTGAACGGTCTGTCCTCCGACCGTCGGGAGCATACACAAAACGAATACCAATAAAGCGGCCAACGCTTTCTTCATACTTCTTCCTCTTTCTCAAAAATGCATTATTTCACGGTCAATGTCGCTTCCTTCGACGGCAACGGGTTCCCGTCACCATCCGTTACAACACAACGGAACTGCCAGCCGTTCAGCCCCTTTGTCGTATTGACCGAAAGTGTCGCCGTCTTCGCTCCAGGCTGGGCGGAATTCGTCCATGTCGCGGAGGAATTCTTCCTCGACTGCCACTGATATTTCAATGTCGCCTTGCCATAAGCTTCTACGGTGAATTTTGCCGTAGAACCCGCCGAGGCGGTCGTGTTTGTCGGCTGTTTGAGGATCCCCAACTTAGTAAACAGCGTTGCCGGAGAAGATCCCCAGTTCTGGCCGTTTGCATCCGTAACCACACACCGGAACTGCCAGCCGTTCAAACCCGCAGTCGCATTCACTTTCAGGGTCGCCGTTTTCGCTCCCTGCTGCCCGGAATTCGTCCACTCAGCGGATGAATTCTTTCTCGACTGCCACTGATATTTCAGCGGTGCCTTACCGGTCGCCGCCACCGTAAACTGTGCCTTCGTGCCGGGCGCCGCATATACGCTCTTCGGCTGCTTCGTGATCTTCGGCGCCAGCTTCAGCGTCGCGGGCTTCGAAACCGCCGTATTACCGTTTTTATCTTTTACGACACAACGGAACTGCCATCCATGCAGGCCCGCAGTCGTCGCAACTTTCAGTGTTGCTGTCTTCGCTCCCGGCTGGCCCGAATTCGACCACGCACTGTTGGCGTCCTTACGGGACTGCCACTGATAGGAAGCGATGTAGGAGGGATACTTCGTCGTTACCTTGAACGGAGCCTCATCTCCGACATTGACCCTGACAGCGGTCGGCTGCGACAAAACCATGAGCATTGCCGGCTGCGGAGTTGCATATCTTCCAAATTTATCCGTTGCGACCACGTAGAATTTCATTCCATCATCTGCCGCCGTCGGGGTGAATGACCACTTTCCGTCGGTACAGGTATGCTCCAGCACATAGCCGGCCTCGCGGTTCGACAGGCGGAGTACATACCACTCATATTTGAGTCCCTCGCCCGTAGATTCTACTGTAATGGTGAAATCGGACTGTCCGACAAATGTGACCGTATCCTGCGGGGTCTTTGTAAACCCGGGGGCATACACACAGCGTTTCTTGCCGGCTACCTCTGCCGAATCGTAGGATTTATCCGTTCTGGACATGCAAGCTGTCACACGGATATTATAAACGGTTCCGGGCACCGCTTCGGTCAGAACAGCCGTCGTCGAAGTTGTGAACAGCTCTGTCCAGGTCGACGAACCGACTGCAGCATATCTTACACGATAGCCGACACAGAGGTTCACCGAAGCCGGGGTCCAGGATACCCGCGGCATTCCGTCCGTATTGTCCGAGAACGTCATGCCGGTCGGACGTCCGGGAACACATTTTGCCTTCTTCACATTCGACCATTCCGAGTCATATTCCGTATAGGTACCGGAAGTAGCCTGAACTCTGTATTCATACTCGTTTCCGGCGAGGGTACTCCGATCCAGATACTCATATTCCGCACTCTGATCATCCGAGCAGGTGAATACACGCGACCAGGTGCCTCCGTTAGCTATTCGTCTCTCGACATAATACTTATAAGCACCGGCGGATCTATTCCAGCTTACACGAAGGAAGCCGGTCTCCGCGTCGGGCGCACAGTTCGTCAAGGTCGGTGCCGGGACCCGGTAATCAAATCCGACATTGTTGGAAAGAGTCGCCTGATTATTTCTGATCATCACGACACGATAATAGTATCCGTTACCGATCTGTGCCGTCGTATCCGTGTAACTCGACACGCCGGGGCCCAGTCCTGTCAGGAAAGTCCAACTGCTTTCGTTATTTTTGTCAGCTTTTGCTGAGCAACGATAGACCCTGTAATTTGCCGATGCGCCCTGCAAAGCCCAGGAGATGACCGGCGCGCCCGAATCCGACGCATTTACGCGGATCTGAAAAGTCTTCGTAACCAAATCGCTATTCAGATTCGTACGGATCGCGGGGCGTATGCCGACAAATGTCGCCGTGATATAGCCGTTCGTATCACCCGCTACGCTCTCGTCCACTTGTCCATCCTTGACGAAATACGTGCTACTCATCCCGTATCTATCCCTCAGGCGCCACGTTATATTCGTTTTCGCTACACCCTGGGCTCTGGCATAATCCGTCGTTTCCGTAGGATAGAAATCATTTCCCGTGGAGGATATCACGCTGTTCACTGTGGCTTTATCCAGAAGGAAAACTCTGTCCACTGCGATCCTGGTCTTGTTATCATACCCTACGACGTCGAAACTCGTCGTATACACTGCATCCTTCTGAGCGTCCGTGGAAAATGCAGTACCTATAAAACTGAAATTAGCATAATTGGAGTAGTAAGTATCTACACCATTCAGCCAATAACGGACCGTCGAATAGTAATAATCCGAAGCGCTGGTGTCATTGTTGACATGAGATCTGGCCTGGGTCTCGTTAAATGCGGCTTCCGCCGAATAATAATACGCATTAAACGGTTGGGAATCCAGGATCTTCTCAGTGACCAGGAGTCCCTGTGCCTTATTCACGACGATCCAGCGGATCGGCTGATACTCAAAATAATAGGTGCCCTTCGTGTATCCCTGAGAAGCCTGGTTTCCATAGGTGCCCATTCCCTCTCCATCTGCCGGATCCGTTGTATCGTACGGTCTGTACTTCGAGATCGACACAGCGCGGTATTTTTTGCCCCCATATGAAAAATCCGAATACTTCATCATGGAAGTATCCTTCGCCGAAGGATGCTTCTTCGCATCGCTCGCCGTATTCTTACTATAGTAAGGATAGGAGCGCCAGTTTTTAAACACGCTGTTGAGATTCGAGATCAAATCGGTATCCGTAACGAGTTTCTGCGGATACGATCCGAATTCTACGATGTCACCTTCTTGCAGCGAGGAATAATCCGCCGCATAGGCAGTTCTTCCCGGAAAAACGATAACGCTCAATACCGCCATCAAGCATCCGAGCAGCAAGCCGACTGTCTTCTTTTTCATTTGTTCCCCTCTCTTCTTCTGATGTTTTTTGTATCTTTCGCATTCATGATCAGATCCAGGCGGTTATCAAATCCCGTCTTTTTCATGATATTGTGCAAATGCGTTTTAACCGTATCGATCGAGATTCCCAGACTCTCCGCGATCTCTTCATTCGTGGAGCCTGCGATCACTTCCCGCAGGACAGCCAGTTCCGGATCCGACAGTTCCTCCCAGGAACTCATATCCGAACCGGCCTTCGGCGGGTCGCCGGGATATACCGACTCGCCCTGCATGGTGCGATCCATGATCTCCCGGATCCCTCTTTCATCATACTCCTTATACCAAAAACTATCAACGCCGATCGACCGGGCTTTTTCCTCCCAGTCGGTCTCCGCCGTGGACGTCGTGAGGATGATCTTCACTTCGGGGTGTTTCTCTTTGATCATCCGCGCAGCCGTCAGGCCGTCGATCCCGTCCATCATTACGATGTCCAGGATCAGGAGGTCGGCCTCATGGGTCTCCAGATAGTCGACCGCCTCACGCGCCGTCCGCAGTCCGGCGACGAGTTCATAACCGACAGCGGCCCGGACATACATCTCGAAAAATGCGCGGGAAATATTCTGATCGTCTGCTACTACGACCCTCGTTTTTCTATCCATGCCGAGCCACCTGCCTTTCCTGATATTTTTACCGTTTATTTCACGGTCAATGTTGCTTCTTTCGATGGTAATTGATTTCCGTCGCCATCCGTTATGATGCAACGGAACTGCCAGCCGTTCAGGCCTGCGGTCGTCGTTACCGACAGGACCGCCGTCTTCGCTCCCGGCTGACCGGAATTCGACCATTCACTCGAGGAGTTCTTTCTCGACTGCCACTGGTACTTCAGCGTAGCCTTACCATATGCCTCTACGGTGAATTTCGCCGTAGTTCCCGCCGAGGCGGTCGTATTGGTCGGCTGTTTGAGGATGCCCAGCTTAGTAAACAGTGTTGCCGGACCGGAGCCCCAACTCTGTCCGTTTTCGTCCGTTACGACACAGCGGAACTGCCAGCAATGCAGGCCTGCGGTCACGGATACCGTAAGGGTCGGAGTCTTCGCTCCCGGCTGGCCGGAATTCGTCCACTCACTCGAAGAATTCTTACGGGACTGCCACTGGTAGGAAAGTTTTCCCTTACCGGTCGCTGCCACGGTAAACTGTGCTTTTGTATTAGGTGCTGCATATACGCTCTTCGGCTGCATGGTGATCTTCGGCACGATCTTTAAGGTCGCGGGATTGGAGGCCTTCGTATTTCCGTTGCCATCCGTTACGACACAACGGAACTGCCAGCCATGCAGACCGGCCGTCGTCGCTACCGACAGCGTCGGTGTCTTCGCTCCCGGCTGGCCGGAATTCGACCACTCACTCGAAGCATTCTTGCGCGACTGCCACTGATAGGTCAGTTTTTGTTTACCTGTCGCCTCTATGGTGAATTTCGCTGTTGAGCCCGCCGTCGTCTGAACCGCCGCAGGCTGTTTTGTGATCTTCGGCACTACCGTCAAAACGTACGGATATGAGGTCGCCTGCTTACCGTTCGCGATCGTCACGATGCAACGGAACTGCCAGTTATTTAATCCTGCGGTCGTCTTTACCGACAGGGTCGCGGTCTTCGCGCCCGGCTGTCCGGAATTCGCCCACTCGCTCGCCGCATCCTTACGTGACTGCCACTGATAACTCGTGATCGCAGTCGGGTCCAAATTTGACACAGTAAATTTCGCCGTGTCGCCGACGCTCGCGGTCTTATCTCCGGGCGGCGTCATAACGATGATCTTAGCTGTCTTAGATACGACGATCCGGTTAAACTTATCCGTCGCCGTAACATAGAACGTGGCTCCGTCGTCCAGCGAACTCGGGATCAATGAATACATGTTGCTGGTGCTGGTAAACTCCAGCTCATATCCACTCTGTCCGCTCTTAGGACGATTGAAATACCAACGGTACGTAATTCCCTTGCCTCTGGCCTGGACCGTCGGAAAGATCTGTGTTGCATTGGAAAATACAACGTAATCCTCCGGCTGTTTCGTAAATGCCGGAATGTAAGCGCATGTAAAACTGCCGGTCGCTGCCCCCGAATCATAGGTCTTATCCGACGTATTCGAGGACCAGATCGCAGTCAGGCGATAATTGTAGGAAGCTCCGGGCTCCGCATCACTGAATGTGATCTGGGTCGAAGTTGTGATCTTCTCTATCCACTGCGAATCCGATGTCTTCTTGTACTGGACACGATATCCGTACGCATTGGATGTGGTGTTCCATTTAAGCAGCGGATAACCATCACTTGTATCTGTGGTCTCAACTCCGGTCGGTCTCGCCAAAATGCATCTGACCGTTTTTTCGGCTGAATAGGGCGAGTCATACGCGCTGGTCATATCCGAGATCGCGCGGATCTTGTACTTGTATTTGTTACCCACCTGCGGGTTATATTCATCTGTAAATTTATAGGTTGTCGCCGATCCGGCGTCGATCGTGGTCAGAATAGTCCATGAATTCGAGTTTTCCGGGGCTCTGTACACCGTGTATGCATCCGCATTTTCCACACGATCCCAGGACAATGTCGGCAGGCCCGTAACGGTATCCGAGCTGGCGCTCTTGATCACCGGTTTCGCGAACGGATACTGCACCAGCAGATACGGTGAGGTTTCGGAGCCATAGCTCGTAGTCACCTCGACCTTATAGTAGTAACTCCTTCCTGTCTCTACCGTAGGGTCGTTGTACTCTGTGGTATCGGACCCCAATGTCGCGATCGGGCTGCCCCAGCTGGCAGCTGCCGCAGGGTTCGAACTGGAAGGACAACGATACACTTTGTAGGAATAAGCGCCGGTATAGTAGTCCCAATCCAGGTACGGTTTGCCGGTCGAAGAATTCGTTTTCGAGATGATCCGGAACGGACCGATCACCAAGCTGTGCGACAGGTTCACTTTGATCGCCGGACGGATACCACACTGTGTAGAAGTGATGGTACTGTAATACGCAGATGTGGAACTTGATTTAACGGTCTGATCCTGAACGTAGTAAACATGCGTCTTATCGGAATACGTCGACAGGAACCAGGGTGTTCCCGCGCTGCCTCCGCGCTTACTCATACCCTGTGCTTCTGCATAATCGGAATTATCCGAAGAGGGAAAGCGGGATTTGTAGCTGTTGGCATCGTTTTGATCGAGAAGGAACACATAATCGATGGCCGCCCCGGCTGCTCCTGCGTAAATTGCATAGGTATTCGTCTTCATCGCCTTTCTCTCCTGCGATGAAAACGCCGTATTCAGGAAGTTGCAATCCCCATAGTACGGATCGAAATTCGAATCGGCATTCAGCCAATGTCTTACCGTAGAATAATAGTAATTCGAAGCATAAGCCTCGTCATTGATCGTGCTCATGGCACTGCTGCCTGCCATCTGATAATATGCGTTGAAAGGCTGCGCGTCCAGGACTTTCTCCGACAGCAACAGTCCGCTGCTCTTATCCAGCACGATCCAGCGGATCGGCTCGTAAGCGAAATAATAAACCGTTTCCTTAACGTAGCCGTTGCTCTGCTGCTTATACTCGCTGTCTGGGATCTTCGTAACATCGATCGGACGATACTTGTGGATCTTCACAGCGCGATACATCGTGCCATTAAGGTCGACATCCGCATACTCCATCATGGTTATATCTTGCTTGGTCGGAAGCGTCTGATTTGACGAGCTATCCGTGTTCTTCGAATAGTACGGATATTTCTTCCAAGTCTTACTCTTGTTGTTCAGCTGCTGGATCAACGCGCTGTCCGTAACTTTCGTCTGCGGATAACTGCCGAAGATGACGATATCGCCATTCTGGATCGAACCCTCACTTGCCGCGAAAGCAGTCTGCGCGCCGGCCAATGAAACCATCATCAACAGGACGGTCAAAAACGCAACCAGTTTTTTCTTCATCTGTTCCTACTCCTTACTCTCTGATCTATCTATATAAACTTCCGGTGAAAGGGCGCAAAAACGCCCTGCCCACATTCACACATTTTAAGTATAATTGCAGGCAGGGCGCTTGTATATCACCGATTTGTACCATTTTCGGCTACATATTCTTCAGTTTCTCTGCGAACGGCAGCATTCCGTCATCGTAAATATCGTTGTTATCGTGGGCGTAAAAATCTTCGATCGATCTGACCTCATAGTATTTGCATCCGACTCTGCCCAGTTTGCGGCGGGCGATCCACTCTTCTTTTGACTTTGTGAAGTAGTGGTTGATCCTCAGATGCCGGATCTTTCTCGCCGGATGCGACCAGCCTTCGACCCTGTTTCCGTTTTCGTCCACAGAATAGTACGGCTTGTAGTAAAGCGGATAATGCGCGTGCACATACTTGTAGACGCACTCCGGCTTAACGATCGTTTTTATACACTTATTGCCCTTACCATCCTCTTTCGAACGATACAGATAGTTCTCCAACACACCGCCCTCCGGCTTCGAGACATGCCCGGCGGAACCAAACATGCGCCAGTTCAATGCTAAGCCGCCGGCATTCGGATATAAGATAAACAGTTCCTCGATCTCTTGCAGAACCGTTTTTTCCGGCTCGCAGGAATATAGAAATTCATCCACGTCGATAAACGCTATATACTTCGATTGAAGTTTATATCGGCGGAGTGCATCGTTATACACGCTAAGCTGCTGCCCCCGTCCCGGATGCTCCCTGAGGACAACGATCCCCTCGTCCACATACTTCTGAAGTATGTCGCGGGTCTCGTCGGTGCTGCCGTTGTCATAGATATAAAAACGATCGACTCCGACGAGCAGATGATAACGGATCCACTCATCGATGTAGTCGGCTTCATTCTTGACGATCGCCACGATGGAAAGTGTGACTGCATCCTCTGCAAGCGGTCGCTCATGGTTCATTACAGAAGAAATAAACCTACCTGTTTTGAGGCTGGTACTCTTAAATTTTTTACCGATGTTCTTCCATAACCCTGCCATTTGAATACTTACCCGACTCTCTATCAGATCTTACCCTTTAATACTCTCTTAACCGTACCGAGGAAGAACTTCCTCTTCACCTTTCCGTCGAGGTGACTGCCGTACTTCTTCAGGTACTCCTTGCCGTACTTCGGCGGTTTTCTTCTGCACAACCGCATGGCGCGGATCATGCTGCCCATCGTGCCTTTGCGCTTATACTGCGCCGGCTGGTACAGTTTCAGTTCGGTGTCCACCTTCGGGGTAAAATCGTCCTCGATCGTCAGGCTCTGGCTGTCGACCGCCCCGTCGAGCATCTCAACGCCTCTCTCCGTGCGGGCAATGATGATATTTCTTCCCTCGTGCTCCGAAAAATCGGGGGTACCGTCCGCCCCGAGATACCAGAAGTCAGCGCAAACGATGTCCGCCGCGTCGCCGGTCCCGTCCAGGCAGAACCTGCACAGGTTACGAATGTCTCTGCCGAGGTGTTTTCCCCAGGCATTTTTATATTCCATCTTAAGAACGTTACCGTCTTTTTCCGTTACGGTAGTATAGCCCGGCCAACCGTTCCCGCGATATGTGATCTCATCAAATTTCTCCCGGTTCGTTCCGATCGCAGCCAGCAGATCGTTCTGCGCGTTTACGCTCGGCTCGCCGGCGCAGAAAAACGACAGCAGATACGGGATCCTCTCTCCGAGGGAGGGATCGACCTCGATGCCCCGGCGAAGCGCCATTACATCACAGGGCTTTCCTACGAACGCGTAGGTCTCGCCGTCTCTCATCAGCTCCTGCAGATCATACAGCGGAACCGAGATGCTATAGCGCGAACCGCAACGGCTCCTTACCTCATCCGCCGTGTTGCTGACACAGGCGATCGTCTTCGTCTGGTCCGCCGGATCGTACGTAGTGTGAAGGATGCCCGTCACCTTCCGGCTCTCGAGCAGATAGACGCAAAGCTCCGTCAGCGCGCCGCCGGAAGCCGCCTTAAACCGCACATCAGCGTCGGAAGAATAGCCGATCAGCGCCTTCTTCACCCGGCCCCAAACATCATGTTTCGCCGCGCCTTCGTAGTAGAATACGGGGCAAATGTGCTTCAGTTCTGCCGGATTTCCGTTTACTACGGTCGGAAACCCTTTTTTATCTTCTTTCAGCTCGCACCCGAACATCGTGTGACATAGGCCACACCCGGAACAGTACGACTGTATATATTTCGGATCGATCTTCTCTGCAGACATTGTCCGTACCCTCCATAATGATTAGTATCTTATTTCGCTGCGGGCTTCTGAAACCTCTTTATTACCATATCGCACGCTTTTTTCAACAAAACAGCCAGGATCATGGTAAGTATCACAGAGGCCACGATATACAGTCCGGAATTCAGCGTATATCCAAACACAAAGATCATCAACGCAAATACACCGCGGTGCAGGATATACACCTCATAGGATATGCTTCCGATAAACCGGTTGACCTTATTTCCGACCTTCAGTTTCGCGATCAGCTCGTACATGAACGCCGTGATCGCAATGCCCAGCAGCACCTTCAGGAGATATCCGCCCCAGATATATACCGCCTTATATTTCAGATATAAGACACCGATCACCGCGGATATAAGCATCAGGCCAATGCTTTTAGCGACCCATCGATCGCGGATCATGGACCGTATCTTATCCGCATATCTCGCCGCCAGGATACCATAGGCAAATCCCAAAGGTTCTACGACCCATTTCGAAGTGATCTTCAGAACTGTAAAATAGTCGATCAGACTAAATGCGACAACGATCAGGCACATGGTTGCATCCTGCCAGGACTTACCCTTAATAAACTTCGGCAGGATCTTGTAGATGAGCCAGAAAACGAAATAGTACAGAAGAAGGACTTTGACCCATCCGTTGATATCCAGATAGGAATACCATGAACGATCCTCTCCGATCAGGGACTTCATGGCAACCTCAAAAACGTTTGCGATGATCGCAGGCAAAAGGATATGCGGAAGTCGGCGAGCCCAAAAGTGATCCATATATCCCGGCTTATGTTCCATGCTCCACTTTAGTCCATACGCGCTGGTCATGAAAAAGAACGTGACGCCGATATACGCAAACGATCCCATCATGTCCTGAATGCGGTTCTGATAATCGACCGGCACATGGACCAGCACGACGATGATGCACCAAAAGCCTCGCAAAAAAGACGCATCATCCATCGTCATAAAACTGTTTTTATTCGGGCTGTACTTCATACCCCACAGGGTCGAAACCGCGATGCAGAGGACCAGCAGCCCCATAAATGCATAAGTCATCGTTACTTAAACCTCTTTATCTCTTCAGTATCTGTTTTATCTTACCCATAGCGTAGGAGAACTCTTTCATCCGGAAACTGAAGAGTAAAAAGATCAGGTTGGGAACGACCAGACAGAGAGCAAACCGCAAAGCCAGGCACACGATGCCATGCTGCCAGGGCAAAAGCATACACAAGCCGTACGTGCTCGCGCACATGATCATGGCCTTTCCCAGGTTGATCAGTTCCTGACCCACATATTTCGCAGGACTCCGCTTAAACAGATCGCGGAACAAAACGTGTGTCTCCCACGGGAAATTAATACCGATCATACATACGATCGTCGAAATAAAGACACCATTGATCCCGATCAACAGGATCAGGCTGATATTCACGATAATGTTAAACAACGCGGAAACATAGGGTTTCCAGAAATCCGCCTGCCACATGCCGGCCGCATCTTTGAAGTACAAGCCGGTCGTCCGGAACTGCCAGGAGTAGTAATAGATCACCATGCAGATCAGCGACGAAGTGGACAGCAGCATATCTTTTCCCATCCAGAGTTCCATAAACGGCTGGAACAGGCAGAGCAGGCACACGGAGCACCATGCGACCAGCCAGGACAGGACGAAATTGATGTTTTCAAACAGAGCGTAGTTCTTTTCTCTGGTCTCTACGACCAGGCTGTTGCCGATACCGGCCAGCATTCCGTTAAAAAAGATCGAAGTCAGGCTGACGATGAAGAAGATGATGTAGTAATAGTTGCTGTAGATCGCCAGAATGCCCAGACCCAAAAACGCGGAGATCACGAGGCTGTCCGCCGAGGTCACGACCGTCGTACCGATCTTGTGGCCGACCAGCGCCTTCACTCTGCCGAAGATCTCCCTCTGCTTCTCTTTGGAAACAGAGCCCTTCGGCTGATACTCCGGGTACATCCGGTTCGTCGCCCAGTTCACGAAGAGGTTATTGACCACCGTAAACAGAGGTTTCACGATAATGTAGATGTAGTAGTCCTTAAAGATCAGCAGCAGGATCACCTGCGTCAGATTTAACAACAGATGCACCACCGTACCGATATTACTGCTGACATCGGTCCGCTGGTGTGCCATGAGCAATGAATTTTTAAACGCAAACAGCAGATACGAAAGCACCGTATCCACCAAAAAGATCATGTAGAGAACCGTTATGTCGATCCCCTCGACGCCGCCTTTGATGAGGAACGGCAGAAACGGGATCAGGACCACGCCGATGCCGAAAACGACCAGGCCGATGATCCTGTAAACGGTTTTATATAGTGCCAAAAGAGAACAGATCGAATCGCCGTCGCCTTCCGCGATCGGCTTATACATCGAATAGACCATCGCCGATCCGATGCCCAGTTCGGCCAGATTCAGGACATGCAAAATAGAAGTAAACAGGTTGTTCAGACCCAGATACTCTTTTCCCAGCACATTTATGATAATAGCCCTGATCAGGAACGGAAGGAGCAGGGATACCCCCTTATTCACCATGCCCCATATCAGATTCCGTGCCGAATTCTTAGTTCGATCTAATCGCTTCATATTCGTTTTTAGCCTTAATCTTCGCCTTGTTTCGTGAGTAAGCCATCAACAGCATGACCACAACGGCGAACACTTGCCCTTCCTGGTTCTGCATTACGCTGAATAGAACGACCACATAGGCCACCAGCATCGCAGCAGCCACCCGGGCGAAACTCAGATGTCCTTCCCACTCGTCCGGAGTCTTCAGCCGTTTATTCATCGAGTGGAATACCAGAGCCAGGAACAGATAGATCTCTGCCATGAGACCGATCGCTCCGTACCTGTAAAACGTCCTGAGCCATTCCACCTCGATCGAACTCTTCGTCTGTACATAGCCTCCGCTGTTTATAAACTTATGTTCAAACGTTTTGTATGCGCCTTTTCCAACCCAGCGGCTGCCCGCGGATTCCTCGTAGACCCATTTATAGAGGTCAATGCGGTTACCGATACCGCCTGCATTATCTTTAAATCCAAGATCTGCCAGCGCAGATGCATAATCATCATCAAACATAGCCAGAACTACGTAACCTGATATCTTCACTACGGTTCTGGCCTTTTCAACGAAGAGACTGGAGATCAGGAGAATGATCACCAACGCAAAGATCCAACGGAATACCTTTCGGACGAAGAGCTGGTGTCCCGAAAACCAAAGGATCAAAACAAACATGATCGCCAATCCGATCATCGGTCCTCTGGACATCGCAAAGCCTTCATTGATCAGCATCAGTGCGCCCGCAAAAAACAGAAAACGTTTCTTTTCGATCGTCAGTCTGTATATGATCAATGCCAACATGATCATGCAGTAACATCCATACGAGATCGCGTGAGAAGTAAAGGAAATAATTCTGAGGATACCCAAACGGGTCGGGTTATAGTTGAGTTTGGACCCTGCCGTATTCAACAAACTGAAGAAGTTAAAATGCGTAAACTCTTCGACCACACCGAAAATGCCGACGATGATACTTCCGATGATGACCCAGTCGATGATCGATATGAACCGTTCTTTGGTATCGATCGCTTTGCTTCCAAAGAAAAGCACAACGCACCAAAGCATGACCTGCGTACATACTATGAGCCATTCGGAGTGGTATATCTGAAGAAGTGCAAATATTGCCGACCAGATGTAGATCTCAAGGAAAAGAGGAAACGCCCCATCTTTCTTGATCACCATCACGCTTTTCGTCAACAGCACCAGCGGGACCGCGGTAACAAAAAGTATCAGTTCCCGGATCTGCACCCCCAGCAAAAAGAAATACGACGGGCAGATCGGATACAGAAGGACAAATACCTTAAGAATATTCATGGGTCCTATGTATAGGTGTTTATTCATCTTCGTCTCCACAGGCGATCATCGTCTTTTATCAGCCAACAATCCCTGAATATCCTTTTCAAACTTAGTCAGAAGTCTGTCAACGATCTTTAGCGATCTCTTCTGCACCTTACTGTAACGATCCTTGTTACGGATCAGATCTATGGTAGAAGCCACTGCTTCTTCCGTGGAACAAACACAACCATCAACGTAATAAGGATATTTCAGATCCTCATACAGCCCTTTGAACTTTCTGCTGTACGCAAACGGAATGGTAAATACTCCGGTGGAAAATGCCCCTATCGTCGCGTGCATCCGCGCGCCGATGAAGATGTCCATACCCGCGATGTACTCCTTCGCCTGGATCGGATCTTCGAAATCCTCCGGCACAGCCACGTACGGGTACTCCTCTTTCAGCGCCCTGCATACCTCCGAGTCGCTGTCCGGGATCTTTCTTCCCTCGCAAAACGATTTGGTCACATGCGGGATCAGATGGACATTGTAGCCTTCCGAATGACCATATTCTATCATTTTTCGTATATAGTCGCAATACGATGTTTTCAATCCAAACTGGTTCTCGTTTCCGTTGAAACCGCCCTGCCACAACAGACCGGAAACATTGATACCGAGGTTTTTGCCCTCGAACTGCTTCGGCGCATCGATCTTCAAACCGAACGCCATGTCCGTCAAAGAGACCACCTTACGATGGGAAATGGACTGCGCATACTCTTTCGAGATCGAGTCTCTCGAATATACCTTTGCGGACATCCGGATCGCTTTTCCGGCCATCCGCTCCAACATCCGGCTTTTGAACGGACCATACGTCTGCGGCGTCAGCACCAGATGTGCCTTCGATCTGGCGGCCAATATCTTGACGAGCGTATGACGGATCACGCTCTTCGTGAAGTAGATATCCGAAAAGCCATCGCCATAGGATTCGTCAAAGATGATGTCACACTCATTCAGTTTCTTGAGAAAACCCTTGAAGTCTTTTTTCAGACTGATCCGGTAGATCTCGATATTCAGTTGCGGGAAACGCTCCGGGATCAGTCCCAACGATTTCTCCTCATGGAAATCAACGATGTCGATCTTCTCATCCGGAAACATTCTGGTGAGCATACCCAAAAACGAGTATGTCAGCGCCTGACATCCCATATTCTCATGTGCAAACGTAAATCCTAACAATCCGATCTTCATTCGTGTTGTTCTCCAAATAACTTTTTGATCTCTTCGAGGTAGCGGTAGCCGCGTTTTTTATCCGGCTCCAGGTACGTTCCCTCGCCCCACTCATTCCAGGCGTTGATGAAAATATACCGGTTTCCGTTCTCCTCGGCTTTCTTGCGCTGTTCGGCCAGATAGTGCCCGAATTTCTCGGGATTGCATCCCATCACGATGCGGCCCTTTTTGCCCTTTCGCGCTGTATTGTCCCAGTCGACAAAGGCGCCCAAAAACAGTTCCTTTGACGCGGGGCACTTTAAGCGGGGCTTCAGCACCCGCTTCCACAAAACGTCGTAGTCATAGATCTGATTACTCGACGAATACTTCTTGTTGAACCGCATCGACAGAAGCTTGTAGCGGATCTTATCGGTCAATGAACGGCCGTCCGTCATCGAGTACAGGGGCTCGAACTGCAGAAGCGCGTCCGAAACCTCGGCGCAGGAGCTGCTCTGGTAGCAGTTGACTTCCTCGACCAGATACAGGCCGGAAAAACCCTCTTCCTTCGTTCTGCGCTTCAGATATGCAACCATATCTTCCGCGTTCGGAATGCTGTTGATCCGGTAGATCACGAGCACCGGCGCACCGTCGATGCAGATATAAGCCGGATCGCGGAAGAACGTCAGGAGGTACTGGAAGTGCTCCTCCCACTCCTTCTCCCCGCCATATTCCTGCGGCATCAGGACCGTTGCGCCCTTTCCCTCCCAGACACGCGTCCAGGGTTCATTGGCCCAACACAGACAGTACGGAAGCTTGTGTCCGTCATAATCCCGGATCATCTCCAGTGGCTTATGCAGCAACAGCTTCCCGTTAAACCAATAGTGATAATAGCAAAACCCGGAGAGCCCGTATTCTTCGGCAAGCTGCATCTGCCACAGCATCTCCTTCAGCTCCGTCAGATCGTAGTAGTGATCGTTCAGCGGTTCTCTGGGTTGATTATGTCCGGGGAACAGTTTCACGGCTTTCTTCGTGTTCGTCCACTCGGTGAAACCTTTTCCCCACCACTCGTCGTTCTCGGGAAATGTATGAAATTGAGGCAAATGGAACGCGATCAGCTGAACCTTGCTTTCCTTGTCTTTCATGACTTCAATCTCCCTTTCTTAGTTCCATTTATCTCCGAAAAACTTCCTGTAGACCTTCAACAGGTCGATCAGCAGACCGTAGCAACGGTATTTGCACAGGATGATCGTCGCCCAACTCTTTTTGTCTCTTTTGAACACCTCGAAGTTCACCGCGCGGTCGGTTCCGAAGGACAGTTGCGGCATGCGGGCGATCCGCGCCACCACCTGCTTCTTCTGACGCCTGCTGTACGGGCAATTCTCATGAAGCAACTGGATCGTGATGATGTTGCGGAGGATATCCGACGCCATCTGAACCCTCTGAATACGGGACTCGCGGGTATCGGGCATCCGCTCCCAGATTGGCATCTCATGCTCTGCCGTCTTCAGGATCGAGGCGATCTTATTCCGGTTGAATTTGCGGGACGTCGAAGACGCATCCCGGCGATAATGCACATAATACGTTTCCGGATTGATGACGATGCAGGATCCCACTTCGAACAAACGAAGCGAGAAGTCCATGTCCTCGCTGCCGTAGCGCATCTTCTCGTTGAAAACGATGTCGTTTTCGCGGATCGTAGAGAGTTTGTAGATACCATTCCACAGGTTCGTCATATAACCACGGGAGCGGATCTTGTAATACTCCGTATATTTTTCCTCGTCACGGTAAACGTGCAGGCCGTAGCCCTGCGTTTCCTTCGTGCGGATGACCGTGTCATCTTTCAAAACATCGATCAGACGACGGCCGAATTTGACCATGTCCGCATCATACTGCTCGGCCAGTTTGATGTTCTCCTCCAGCAAGCCGGGCAGGAAATCATCGTCATCGTCGCAGAAGGCGATGTACTCGCCGCGAGCCAGCTCCATGCCTTTGTTGCGCGCCTTACAGATGCCGCCGTTCTGCTCCGAATGATGCACCCGCACACGTGCGTCTTTTGCGGAATATTCGTCACAGATCGCCGGACTTCCGTCCGTCGCGCAGTCGTCCACCAGGATCAGTTCGAAGTCCTGAAACGACTGAGCCAGAATACTGTCGATCGCTTTACCTACGTATTCTTCCGAGTTATAAACCGGCATTACAATGCTGATCTTCATGGTGTTATTTCCTTACCAGTTCCGTGGAGTGGGTATTTCTTTTTTCTTCCGGAGGCAGCTTCATATAGTCTCCGTAGATCTTCGTCAGATACGCATCATAGTTTGCGGGCGCAGGGAACTGCTCTCCCTCAAAGGTATAAAGCGCACCCTTGCCGTAGTATTTCTTCTTATCCATGATCGAATTGAAGCGATACGCCCCGTTAAAGTTCATGTACACACGGGATTTGGAAGCCGGATACCGCATCAACGCCTTCTCCAGTTTCGCGTACTGCTTCGTCAGGTTCATGAAACGTCCCGGCTTCAGCGTCGTTCCGATGAACATCAGGAACTTCTCGTACCAGGGACGGTTAGGCTTCGTGTCCTGAACGTCCTTATAGTTCGCCCAGCCGATCGTCACTCTCCTCCACAGGAGGCGTACCTTCTGAATCTTCAGCGCGATCTTGCCGTCGGGCATGCCGTCCAGCGGGAAGATATCGATCCACGCCGGCTCGATACGATCATCACTGAAACTGTGATTGATCACGCAGACCTTATGATTTACCAGGCGGGCTACCGGATGGTGATAGTCCGGATCCGTCGCGTAACACTTAAACTCCATGCCATCCGGGAGTTCCTTATTGACCACCTTCACGAATTTGCGGTAGTCCTCTCTCGGGAGGGCAATGTCCATATCGTCATCCCACGGGATGAAGCCCTGATGACGCACGGCACCCAAAAACGTACCGCCGCTCAGGTAGTAAGTGAGCTTATATTTTTCACAAATGCGCCGCAGCTGCAGCAACATCTCCAGTTCGACTTCGTGGAGTTCTTTCAAATCGTCTGCCATAATACTATGCCTTCCTATTCTTCGATTTTCTTCTCTTCCATGGGACGCAGTTCCGTGCTGGAAACGCCCGCCGTGTGCGGAAGGAAGACCAGATCAACGCCCTGTTTCGCCAGGTCGATCCGCGTCTGTTCCCATCTGGGATTTCCTTTCCAGTCATCCCCGATGAAGATCGCGTCGAAACGATAGAGATCCAATGCCGTCTGTTTGTCTAAAGTATGGGCAATAACGACCTCGTCGACCGCTTTGATGTTGCGGACGATCTCGGCGCGCTCCGTTTCACGGATGATCGGAGTCTTATGCTTATATTCCTGCACCAGAGCATCTGCATTGACCCCGACGATCAGATATTCGCACTGTTCCTTCGCGCGGTTCAGCAGATTCAGGTGACCGATATGAAACATATCATAGACGCCTTGTGTATATCCTACTTTATACTTCTTCATCAGAAACTCTCCATTCGATCATTTGTCTTGCGCCGCATCCTTGCGGATGAAACGCTTGACTATATAGTCCACGCAGAATTTGTATGCCGTCACGAAAGCGATCGCCACACAACTTACTGCCAGGAACGCAAAAACATAACCTGCGGGACCCTTACCGAAGATGTACAACACCTTCAGTTTTTCCAGGATCCGGAAAAAGACCATATGGCACAGGTACAGTTCCAGGCTCATGCCGGCCAGGAACTTCATGACACGGTTGCTCAGCACGGGGCTCTTCGCGCCGATCGCATAGACCAGCCACAGAGCAAAAACGACCAGGTTCTTCATCATCAGGACCCATGTGTCGTCGCCGGGGATGAAATACCAGGCAACCGTCGCACCGATCGCGACCGCCAAAACCGCAAAACGCAGTTTCGCGACCGTGGTCTTCAAAAACTCGCGATGCAGGTAGGCCAGACCACCGCCGAGGAAGAACGGCGCGCAATAGAAGAAACTATGGCGCGGATCGAAACCGGCGATCACAAACCGATCGGAAAAATAGTACATCGAGCAGAGCGCCAGCAACAGAATGCTGACCGCCATGCTGATCCACGCTCTTCGCTTCGTCCAGCATAGGAACACGAAGAACGAAAACAACATGTAAAACAGGAAGATAACGCCCAGGGTCCAGCTGACGCCGACGACCTGCGGCTGGTTATTCGGGAGCAATCCGAAGACCAGCGTAGCTTCCATGAGTCCCTCGATCAGATGATCGGTGCTTCTCTCCATGATCAGGTCGAGCACGATCAAAAGCGCGAAGAACGGCAGGATCTTCCCATATCTTCTGGCGTAGAAGGCGTTCAGGTTCAGAGAGCCTGCCTTACACCTCTCGTAATAGCCGCAGAACATCCCGAAGCCGCTGAGCATCAGAAACAGGGGCACACAGTTCGTCCACGAGGCGATGACCGTCACCGCACCCGCCGGAAGACTGTAACCGGAATTTGCGCGCACGTGCATGGCGACGATAGCCAGGCAGGCGATCGCCTTTAATCCATCCATATTGTCGAAGCGCTCTTTCGTTCCGCTCACGGCAGTTTCTCTCCTCAGTGTTTCTTCAGTCTTCTCTTTACATTACGGGCGATCGGGTAACCCCAGACATGCGCCACGTGAATGATCCCATAGGTCATAGGGCGAGGCAAGCCGCGGCTCACCTTCGTCATCATCTTCTTCGCGCGAGGCGTCGTATCCGTCCACAGCGGCTCTTCTCTCCAAGCCGTCAGCTTCCGGTATTTCAGAAACTCCTTACGGTACGGATGGTGGTCCACCTTAAACCAGGGTCTCGTACCGGACAGGAAACACGTCGTGAAATGCACGACCGTCGGATCCGCGATGCCCTTCTCGAACTCTTCCCGGGTGTAAGCCCACACCGGTTTACGGCAAGCCTGCAGCCCATCGTAGCCGAGATCGTAGCAGATCGTCTGGGCATTGTACGAGATCGGCAGCAGTTTCACCTTCTTCAGAGGCTGGAAAACGCCGTTCAGCACACCCTGATCCATATACGTGATATCGCCATGATGTGCATTGATAAAATCGATAAATTTGGTCTCGACATCGTTCTCGCGCCATGCGTCCAGATCGATGACCATCAGACCGTTGTTTGTATAGATCGAATCCGTAGGGATACCGATATCTTTTCTGTACATCTTTCCGCGGCAGTCATCGGCGCTCATGCACCAGGTGCCTTCCATATCCATCTCCCAGAGTGTCTTCAGGGAGTGGCGGATGATCATATCGCAGTCAATGTAGATCGCTTTGTGAACTTCCGGCGGAAGCACGTGCAACAGGAACAGTCGGGAAAATGTACTGATGTGCCACCGGCCGACCTGAATCTTCGTGCCGGAGATCTCCTCCACATTCAGGTCTTCCAAAAACTCCAGATGGCGGTGGAATTTCGCCGCCAGGCTAAGCAGATCCTGTCTGTGTTTTTCACTGATCCCGATATCGATCACATAGATATTGATCTCGTCCACATCTTTGCTGTTCACCAGCAGTGAGGCGATCGAAGTAGCGGCCAGCTCAGAATACAGATCGCTGGTCGAATAGACAACATTCATCTGTCGCTCCTCCTACATTAACCCTTCATCTTCTCGGTGTAATCCCGGAAGCTCATCAGGGTCAGGTCTTTCTCGCTGATGATCAGGTTTTCTTTGCCGCCGATCAGCTCGAACGGCCATTCAATGCCGATGTCGGGGTCATTATACATGATGCCCGAATCGCCCTCACCGCAGAACACTTCTGCAGCCTTATAACTCATGACCGAATCCTCGATCACCAGATACCCCTGGCCGAAACCTGCGGGGCACAAAATGCACGTAGGGTCGTCGCCGCTGAGGATCATGGAACGATACTGACCATAAGTCTCAGACTCCGGACGCAGGTCAACGATCACGTAAAACACCTTACCGCTGATGCAGCGCATCAGTTTCGGCTGCGGTTTGATCAACTGAAAATGCGTCGACCGTATCACGCAACGCTTCGAGATCGTGTAGAACGTTTCCTTCAGTTCATAGTCGATCCCAGCTGCCTTATACGTGTCTATGTTGTAGTCTTTGATCAGGCCGCCGCGATCATCCGTTGCATAGAACGGCTTGATGATGTAGGCGCCTTTTAAGTCCATTTCCTGAAAGTCAAATTTCTGAACCATATCAATTCTCCTTAAGCCACTCCATCGTCATCCGTGTACCTTCGACGAAGCTGACCTCCGGAACGAAGCCGGTGTCACGTGTGGTGTCCTCGATACTGAATGTCGAAAGAGGCATATTCGTTCCGGTGAACGGAACGTCTCCGAAGAGCGGAACGGCCTCCGGAGCCAGCGCCTGCTGCATCTCCAGGATGAACTCCTTCAGCGGGCGGGCGTTACCGCTGCCGATCATATACTCGCAGAACGGCTTGCCGTTTTTCGCAATGAGGTAGAATGCCTTTGCGACATCGGTAACATATACAAAATCGTAATTCTGGGTGGCCGCCGTGAACTGCAGCGGTTCCCCGTTGATGATCTTTCTCAGAGTCGTGTTTACAAATCTCGGGGACTTCTCGCCCGCGCCGTACGCGTTCGTGATCATGGGCCACAGCAGGTCGATCCCGATGTCCGCCGCCACGGATTTACACATGCAGTGGGCAATGTGTTTTCCCATGCCGTAAATGTAAGCCATGCCCGGATGACTGCCCTGAGAATGGATGGCAGCCTCCACTTCATACTCCATGATGCTGCCTGCGCAAACGAAACGGGTGCAACCGATCTCTTTTGCGACCTTCAGGCACTCGACCGTCATCAGGGCGTTCTTCATCTGGAGATTGTAGTCCACGCGTGCGGGTCCGGCCGATCCGGCCCACGCAAAGTGAACGAATGTATCATATTCGCCGACCGGAAGTTTGCTCTTCAGTTCTTCCGTGTTAAAAACATCGCACTGCAGATAGGACAGGCCCTCTGCCTCGAAAGGTCCCTGCTCCACCCGGTCGATAGCCAAAACCGTGCAGCCCTGATCCAGGAAATACCGGATCGTATTGCTTCCGACAAAACCGCTGCCACCGGTGATGATCACGTTTTTCATTTCAATACCTCTTAATTTATTACTCTGCGGAGAGGAACTCGCGGATCTGCCGGTCCATGATCGGACGCACATCCTCGCCTGCTACCCAGGCCTTACTCCACTCCACGACCTTCGCGATCGCCATTTCCAGATCCCAGTGCGGCTTCCATCCGAAGGTAGTCTTCAGTTTGGAACAGTCCAGTTTGAGGAAATTGGCCTCGTGCGGGCCGCCGTCATATTTATTGACCCATTTCAGGTTCTGGCCCCAGTGCTTTACGAACAGGTCGACCAGCGCTCCCGTCTGGAAGCAATCCCGATCGTCAGGTCCGACATTATACCAGGACTGATATTTATGATCCTGATACTGCATCGCAGCGATCATCAGGTAGGCGTAGACCGGCTCCAGGACATGCTGATAAGGACGGGTCGAAAAAGGATTGCGGACCACGATGTCCTCTCCCTTTGTCGCCGCCCTGACGCAGTCAGGTATGATCCTGTCATTTGCAAAATCTCCGCCGCCGATCACGTTTCCGGCACGGGCTGTAGAAACAGCCACACAACCGTCCGTGAAAAAAGACGATTTATAACTATGTGTGACCAGCTCGGAACACGATTTGGAATTGGAGTACGGATCATAACCATCCAGCGGCTCGTTCTCACGATATCCCCACTCCCACTCTTTATTCTCGTAGACCTTATCCGTGGTCACATTCAGGAACGACCGAACGGAGGCCGTCTGTCGGACCGCCTCACAGATATTTACCGTTCCCATCACATTTGTACTATACGTTCCGACCGGGTCCTTATAACTGTCCCGCACGATCGGCTGCGCCGCCATGTGAATAACGATCTCCGGCTGAAAGTCAGCAAACACTTCCAGCAGATGATCCAGATCCCGCACGTCCCCCTTTACATGCTTCATCTGATCCTTCACGCCGCACAGATCAAAGAGCCTCGTCTCTGTCTTCGAGCAGCTCGAATATCCTAAAACTTCCGCACCGGCATTTTTAAGCATCACACTCATCCAGGATCCCTTAAACCCTGTATGGCCGGTCAGAAGAACCTTCTTCCCATTATAAAAGCTCAAATCGAAACTCATCTTATCCTCTCGAGATCCCGCGATCATTCTTTCCAAAGTTTCCAGGGCGCCTCACCGGAGTCCCACAGTTTTTCCAGTTGCTGCTTCTCACGAAGCGTATCCATGCACTGCCAGTATCCCTTGTGAACATACCCTACCAACTCTTTTTTCTCCACGAGAGCGGTAAGCGGGCCTTTCTCGAAGATGGTCTCGTCGCCGTCAATGTAGTCAAACAACGCAGGCTCAAACACCATGAACCCGATGTTGATCAGATCGCCGTCCGTGTCGGACTTCTCGCGGAACGCATCGATCACGCCGTTCTTTCCGACTTCCACCACGCCCTTATTCTGTCCGAAGTTGTACATGGACATGGTGCCGATCTTTCCGTGTTTCTTATGGAACTCGACCAGTTCGGCAATATTGATATCACCCACCGCATCACCATAGGTGAGCATAAAGGGCTCGTTGCCAATGTAATCCCGGATCCTCTTCACGCGTCCGCCCGTCTGTGTATTCAGACCGGTATCCACGATCGTCACCTTCCACGGCTCGACATGTTTGTTATGAACGATCATCTCACTGTTTCCGTTCGTATAATCAAACGTGATATCCGACGTATGAAGGAAGTAATCCGCGAACCACTCTTTGATCACGTGCTGCTTATATCCGGCGCAGATCACAAACTCATTATACCCGTAATGCGAGTAGTTCTTCATGATATGCCACAAAATCGGCATCCCACCGATCTCCAGCATCGGCTTCGGTTTAAAAGCGGACTCCTCGGATATCCGAGTTCCAAATCCGCCGGCTAAGATAACGACCTTCATCCCATCGTTCCTCCGGAATAGTTTGCTTTTGGTTTTTCTGCACACCAAACGGGCGGAAAGACATCTTCCACCGTCTGTAAATATATCATAGAACATGGGGAATGTCAAGGAAAGGGGCAGGGTGCAGGGAATCCCCCCTCTCCACACAAATAACCGGCCTCTCTCCATAACAGAGGAAGCCGGTTACTATATCAGAAAATCAATAAATCAATCGCGGCGGAACAGATCGCGTGTGTAAACCTTTTCAGGCACATCACCGAGTATCTTCTCGTCAAATCTGTTGGCTACGATCACATCACTCTCGCTCTTGAATTTCTCCAGATCATTCACTACGACCGAGTTAAAGAACATGCTACCATCCTCCAGGGTCGGCTCATAAATGATAACTGGAATACCATTAGCTTTAATGCGCTTCATAACGCCCTGAATAGCTGATGCGCGGAAGTTATCGCTGTTGCTCTTCATGGTCAAACGATATACGCCGACCACCTTAGGATTGCGGCTCAAAATCTGCTCCGCAATGAAATCTTTACGAACTTCGTTAGACTTTACAACAGCCTCGATCATGGTCTGCGGAACATCTTTATAGTTCGCAAGCAATTGCTTCGTATCCTTCGGCAGGCAGTAACCGCCGTATCCGAAAGAGGGGTTATTGTAGTGTCCGCCGATTCTCGGATCCATACAAACGCCGTCGATGATCATCTGAGTATCCAGTCCCTTCGACTGAGCGTACGTATCTAGTTCGTTGAAGTAAGAAACACGCACCGCCAGATACGTATTCGCAAACAATTTAATTGCTTCTGCTTCTGTAGGATGGGCAATGAGAACCTTTACGTCCTTATCCTCTGCTCCCTCACGAAGCAGTTCAGCAAACATCTTCGCCTCTTCGATCTGATCGTCCTCTGCGCCGACTACGATACGGCTGGGATAAAGGTTATCATAGAGTGCCTTCGACTCTCTGAGAAACTCAGGACTGAAGATGATATTTTTGATCCCGTATTTCTCTTTCACAAACTCGGTATATCCTACCGGGATCGTACTCTTGATCACCATCAATACATTCGGATTAACCGCCAGTGTCTGCTCGATCGCATCCTCCACCGCAGAAGTATCAAAGAAATGATGCTCGTCGTCATAGTTCGTCGGCGTCGCGATAATAACCAGATCCGCCGATCCATAGGCCGCCGCCTTATCCGTGGTCGTAAACAGGTTCAGCTTCCTCTTTCCTTCCTTCACCTCCCGGAAGAAACGCTCGATCTTATCATCCTGGATAGGACTGATGAACTGATTCAGTTTCGCCGCCTTCGCCTCCGTTGTCGTGATCGCCGTCACCTCATGATGCTGCGCCAAAAGCACCGCCAGAGAAAGACCTACGTACCCAACACCAGCTACCGTAATCTTCATAATAGTATACGTCCTTTCCGTCCGAAGACATAAAGATCATACATGAATAATCCGTACACCTAAATAACTCTTGTACTAACTCACTTGTAAAACTCAGCGTACCACTCGGCAAATCTTCTCAAGCCTTCCTTGATCCCTATCTCAGGCCTGAACCCATAGTCCCTCTCCAACGCTTCAGAATCCGCATAAGTAACAGGAACATCTCCTGCCTGCATGCCGACCAGTTCTCTGTGTCCTTCAAAGTCATAGTCACGAGGTAACACCCCGGCGCGCACAAGTTCCTCCTGGAGTATGCTGATGTAGTCTATCAAATTCTCGGGCTGACCGCCACCGATGTTGTATACCGCATACGGCGGAATCGGCAACCCGTCCTCTCCATCCTTCTTCTCCGGCGCTCCCTGCATCACGCGGAACACGCCCTCGATGATATCATCAATGTAGGTGAAATCCCGCCGCATATCGCCATAGTTGAAGATTTGGATGGTCTTACCAGCCACCAGTTTCTGTGTAGCAGAATAGTAAAACATGTCGGGTCTTCCGGCAGGACCATAGACCGTGAAAAACCGGAGTCCTGTGGACGGGATATTGTAGAGTTTGCTGTATGCGTGCGCCAACAGTTCATCAGACTTCTTTGTGGCCGCATAGAGGCTGACCGGGTTATCCACCTTGTCTTCTGTACTAAACGGCACTTTCATATTGCCGCCGTAGACAGAAGAGCTTGAAGCGTACACCAAATGCTCCACAGGGTTATGGCGGCAAGCTTCCAGCAGATTATAAAAGCCGATGATGTTCGATTCAATATATACGTCCGGGTGGTCAATAGAGTAACGGACCCCTGCCTGTGCTGCAAGGTTAACTACGATATCGAAGTGGTAGGTAGCAAACAGTTCATCTACCAACGCCTTGTCGCCGATGGACCCCTTGATAAACACATGCTTCACTGGAGATGTTTTCGCAGCCTCCTCAACCAGACTCAGCCGATATTCTTTCAGTGACGGATCATAATAGTCATTCATATTATCTAGGCTGACCACTGTGCCTCCGCTGAGTTCCTTCAGCAACCGGATCACAAGGTTAGCCCCAATGAATCCCGGCGAGCCAGTCACCAGAATGGTTTTATTGTTCAGGTCAATTTTCTGCACTCTTAATTCCTCCTAAGTACATCCCTTCAATCGTTGAGCCGCTATCTTTTAATCTCTTCTAAACAGGTCTCTTGTATAGACCTTCTCTTCAACATCATCTAGCACTGAATCATAACGGTTGGCAATAATACATCCACACGTTTTCTTAAACTTCTTCAGATCATTTACCACAACAGAGCCGAAGAATGTCGTACCATCTTCCAGTGTCGGCTCATAAATGATCACCGTCGCGCCCTTGGCTTTAATCCTTTTCATAACGCCCTGAATACTGCTCTGCCGAAAGTTGTCGCTATTGCTCTTCATAGTAAGGCGGTACACACCAACCACAACTTCTTTCTGCTTTTTCTCCAGCGTAACATCATATCGTGAGGAGGCGGTATAGGTCCCGGCAATTTCCAACACACGGTCGGCAATGAAATCCTTACGAGTTCTATTACTCTCCACGATCGCCTGGATCAGGTTCTCAGGAACATCAGCATAGTTTGCCAGTAACTGCTTTGTATCCTTGGGGAGGCAATATCCACCATAGCCGAAGCTGGGGTTGTTATAATAATCACCAACTCTCGGATCCAGGCATACTCCCTTAATAATCGAGGCCGTCTTCAAATGCTTCACCTCGGCATACGTATCCAGTTCATTGAAATAGGAAACACGTAATGCCAGGTATGTGTTCACGAACAGTTTTGTGGCTTCCGCCTCCGTAGTTTCCATGAACAGCACAGGGACGGATGATTTGATCGCCCCTTGCTGAAGAAGAGCCGCAAACTCCTCGGCATACTTCTGATTTGCTTCATCACACCCAACAATAATTCGGCTGGGATACAGGTTGTCGTAGAGCGCCTTGGATTCCCGCAGAAACTCAGGGCTGAAGATGATGTTATCCATCCCCAATTTCTCCCGGATATGAACGGTATAACCGACAGGAACCGTGGACTTGATTACTACTGTCGGCTTGATATCTCTATCCGTTGTCGCACTCTTAATCACACCCAAAACGGACTCCACCGCAGAGCAGTCAAAGAAATTCGTCTTCGGGTCATAATTAGTCGGAGCCGCAATGATGATGAAGTCAGCTTCAGAATAGGCTGCCACAGCATCCGTGGTCGCTGTCAGGCTCAGGCCCCGTTTCGCATGCTCCAACATATACTTTTCGATATACTCATCTTGGATTGGGCTCTTCCAGGCATTGATCTTATCAACCTTCGCGGAAACGATATCCACCGCGGTCACATCATTGTGTTGGGACAGCAGGACCGCCAAGGAAAGGCCGACGTAGCCTGTGCCAGCCACAGCAATCTTCTTCCGATCAAGAGACTGGACTTCCGCCTCGTCATCCACAATAACATCGGATAGTTCAAAACTAAGCACAGAACAGAGGCATAAAAGCTGATCCACAGATGGGCTGTAGTCCTGCGCCTCAAGGCGTGATATAATGGAACGATTTATATTCGTCTTCTCAGAAAGCACGTTCTGGGAGAGTTTCAATGTCTTTCTTCGGCTGGTTACGGTGTCAGCGAGTAGTTTTAAAGATAAGTGCTTCATAGGTGGTACTCCGTCTCTGATGCTGATAGCATCATGTTTTATTGTTGTGCATTAAGGATATTATACACAAGGCAGCACCTGAAATCAATGGTTTTGTTGCAGATAGAGTATGATATTCCATTTTTCTGGCGGTTATATTTTTATTTTCGTTGCTGTTAGTGACAGGTCATTAATCAATTACGCCGTTTCAAACAAAGGCATGATATTATTCTATAGTGCATCGAATTCTCAGACCTTTATGGAATACAACACGGAAGTTCAGAGTCACATCTGAATATTCCGGTGCGGCGGAGCCGCCATTCCGGAAAATTGGAAACCGTGAATCCGGAACAGGGAACCGCCACACCGATATAGTTACTTTTGCGAGTTTACTCGCTTAACCGCGGATCCATACCATATACTTCCCGCATGG
>JAFZZY010000036.1 GCA_017615545.1 Lachnospiraceae bacterium | reverse complement strand
CGCCCAGAAAACTGCCGATCTGCTGCGCGGCCTGTTCGGCCGTGATCTCACCCGCCAGCGGCGAGTGACCGGTATGTTTTCCGTAAATATTCCAGTTTTTGTGGTGCTTACCGCACAACATGAGAAGTTCTTCTTCCAGGTACGGGAACAGTTCCTCGACCACGAGGATGTCCTCCACGCCCTCCAGGGCGTCCAGCAGGAACGACTCGGGCAGCGGGTGCGGGGTCGCAACGCGGATCAGCCGCACGTCCTCGCGGTCCTGGATGTACTCCTTTGCGTAAGCATAGCTCACGCCGCCGGCCACCACAGCTTTGCGGCTGTCCTTCCTGCCCTGGAGGGTATTGCCCCAGTAGGACGAAAAATCCTCGCCGATCTGCGGATTGCGCTTCTCGATCATCTCGTGATTCATCCGCGACAGTCGCGGGAAGATCACGAAACGGCCGGAGTCCTTCACGAACCCGGGGATGGCCTTCGGCTGTGCCTGGTCGTCATATGTGATGCCCGCGTACGCATGGTCGACGCGCGTCGTCGGCCGGAACAGCACGGGCGTGTGATATTTCTCGGAATAGGCAAATGCATCCTGGATCATGGTGTACGCCTCTTCCACGCTCGACGGATCGAACACGGGGATGCGGCAGTACTTCGCGAACAGGCGCGTGTCCTGCTCCGTCTGCGACGAGATCGGGCCGGGATCGTCAGCGGACACTACGACCACACCGCCTTCCACGCCCACATAGGCCAGCGACATCAGCGCATCGGATGCCACATTCAAACCCATCATCTTCATGGTGACCAGCGCCCTGGCGCCCGCGTAGGACGCGCCCGCCGCCAGCTCCATGGCCGCCTTCTCGTTGATGGACCACTCCACGTGGATGGCCTTCTCGCGATTATGCTTTGCTATGGTCTCGATGATCTCCGAGGAGGGCGTCCCCGGGTATCCGCAGACCACATTCACACCTGCGGCGATGGCGCCCAGGGCGATGGCCTGATTTCCCATAACATATTCTTTCTTCATACGTTTCTCCTTTATCGGCAGTGCCTGCATGCGGCACGTACTTCATTCATTTTAACAGAAACCCCGTCGGATCACAACCGAAAATCCAACGCGGGCAATGCTTTCCTTAGGCGTAACCCAGCTCCCGCAGAAGCCCGAGGCACCCCTCTTCGATATCGCGGTACGCCGTCTCGAAATCCCGCGTATACCAAGGGTCCGAGACCTCATGACCCGCGCGGTCCGTGTAGTCCAGCAGCAGGCGGATCTTTCCCTCCCGCGGCGAATGTCCGCACATCCGCTCCATGTTGCGCAGGTTCGCCCGGTCCATTCCGATCAGCAGGTCGAAACGCTCATAGTCTGCCCGTGAAAGCTGGCGCGCCCGCTTCTGCTCGAACCCGCGGATCCCGTGCTGCCGCAGCACCTGCGCCGCCGGCGGATACACCGGGTTTCCGACGCCGTTCCAGATCTCCTCCGTGCTCGTCGCGGCGGACTCGATATAAAACAAGCCGTCCAGGTTATTCTTCTTCACCAGATCTTTCATCACAAACTCCGCGATCGGCGACCGGCAGATATTGCCGTGGCAGACAAACAGTATCTTTATCATCCTTACTTCTCTCTTTCCGGATCTCGGCAGATCGCCCGCACAATGTGACGATTTTTTACCTCGTCCATTATATCACCGGAAGTGATTTTTCGCAAATAAAAACATCGGCCATCCCGAGGGATGGCCGGATGCTTTATTTGATGGAGTTTTGCTTTACTTGTAGTATACGAACAGCTCCGTCGGGATCGCCGGCTTGCGTGTCGTTTTCGGGTTCGTTGCGGTAAATGTACCGATCACGTCATCCGAGGAATTATACCAGTTGTCCGGGTGGTTCTGCGGATATACACACTGATCGATCGTCTTACCTTGGATCGCCGAGAAATACGTGACGCCCGCCGCCTTCATGTCGCTGATGAGAACCTCATTGGCCGACTTATAGGTCGCCGGATCGGAGAATTCGTACACATTCAGCGTGGATTTGATCAGCCGCCAGCTGAATTCCAGGCGGGTAATGCGTTCCTGGGTCGCCTTCGACTCGTTTTGCTTGAGTTTATTGATCTGCTCCCAGAGGCCCTGGCAGAGGCCGATCTCGGAGTCAGGCATACGGTAGGTAAGATCACCGGAAGTCCAGGTTCTCACACCTGCAAAGGTCGAGTAGAGCGGTCGGTCGTACATGTTGACGTCGTCCCTGTGTGCGGTCAGTTGGTGATGATTGCCCGCCTGATCTTCGATGTGCTTCATATATTCACGCACATATCTTCCGGCGGAACCATACAAGGCGTCGGTAATGAACGCCAGTTCCTGCTCATAGTCTCTGGTAGGATCCTGAAGCAGACGGCCTTCGATGTAGTTGCGGATGTCTCCGAACTCCGAGTTCGACTCCAGGTGTCTCGAGTTGCTCTGGAGGTAAATGCCTTCCACGCCCAGTTCGTAGTACAGCTTGATGTCATGCTGCATAACATCCACGTTCGCATAAGGTCCCGCGGTGGTCCAGAAATTCGAGTTGTAATCCCAGATCCAGACATGCTTGCAGACCTTCGTCCAGTTTACGAGCTCCTGATAATACTTTTTATTGGTGACATGGTTTTCTGCGTCCAGATAGTCTCCGTAGCATCTGCGGATCGGTGCATAGCGCACGATCACGTGGTCGTCGCACTCGAATGTTGTGGGCGCTTCCACGGTCCACTCGTACGCGAGCATATCGATGTACAGGTTCGGATAAGCGCCGTTCTTATGCAGGTCTTTTGAGAGCTGGTTTACCAACTGGATATACTCGATCGCCTCATGCATGCCGCTGCTGTCGCCGTTTGCGACGCGGTTCTTCATGCACAGGGAGCACATGCACAGATCGCCGCCGTCGTTTTTGGAGACGGAGATGATCTGGATCGGCGCGTTGGGATCGTAGCTCTTCGCGATCATGTCGCGGCAGTGCTGCAACACGAGCGCGTAGGCTTCCGGATCATGCAAAAGTTTGTACGGGCACAGCTGCTTCTCGGTTCTCTGGCGCTGTGCATCCGGCTTTCTCAGTTCGGTGGAGTCCCACCAAACATTGGCCGCATACCAATCCGGATGATCGGCATAATAGGTCTGCGCCGGGAGGAACTCCGCCAGAAGCGTGTGGACCTGGCCGGCCGCAAGGCCTGCTACCGTTTTCGGAGACTCATACTGCGACTTCGGATACGCCGTCAGGTACCAAGTCTCGCGACCCGCTTCCGTTTTCGGCAGGCAGTACGTGTCGGCATAGAAGCCGTTCAGGCCGAATGCCAGCGAGAACAGGCGTCCCGTGCGGGGGTATTCATAGCCGCTCGGCTTGCCCTTACCGTAGTAGGGATCCGTGAGGTCGCTCGCGGGATTGATGCTGGAGAAACAAATGTCCATGTCGGTGAACAGGAACGGTCTCTCGTAGTCAATGCTGATCCCCGAAGTCTCGTATTTGAAATGGTTCTGATTGGTCACATAGAGGTCGTTCCAGGACAGGTAGTAGTAACCGCCGAACGCCTCCAGGAAGCGCATCGCGCCGTGCATCAGGCCCAGCTGGCCTACGCCCGTGATCGAAATGCCGTTGGTATAAGATTTGATCGAATAGCTGTCATTGGACGAATATTTCGCCGTTCCGTGCGGGCGCTTCGTGTTTCCGATCGAGATCTCGAAGCCGCGCGAGCCTTGAGCCACATTGTCGTAGATGACCTCCGGCTTATAACCGTCTTCTTCCTCGATATATTTCTGAAGCAGGCCTGCCGCAAAGATCTCTTCGTTCGTCGGGCTTGCGGGAAGCACGAGGACTGCTTTCGGCATGTCCTTTGTAAACTTGCTGTTCATGTAGGTGGACGTGGACGTCGCCTGACCGCTTACGGTCAATGTCGCGCCATTCGAGTACGCCTTCTGTCCGTTGCCGTCCGTTACAACGCAGCGGAACTGCCAGCCGTTCAGGCCGGCCGTCGTTGCCACCGACAGGGTTGCCGTCTTGGCTCCGCTCTGGCCGGAATTCGACCACGCAGAGGAAGCATCCTTGCGTGACTGCCACTGATAGGTAAGTTTCGCCTTACCGGTCGCCGCCACGGTAAATGTTGCCGCCGTGCCTGCGGTCACAGCCTGGTCCGCCGGCTGCTTCGTGATCTTCGGCACGATGGTCAGCGTGGCTGCGTTCGAATATACTTTCTGTCCGTTTGCATCGGTTACGACGCAACGGAACTGCCAGCCATGCAGGCCGGCCGTCGTCGCTACCGACAGGGTCGCGCTCTTCGCTCCGCTCTGTGCCGAATTCGACCATGTCGACGAAGCGTCCTGGCGTGACTGCCACTGGTAGGTAAATGAGCCCTGACCCGCTGCCGTCACCGTGAATTTCGCGGTGGAGCCTGCGGTCACGCTCGTATCCTTCGGATGTGTCAGGATCCCTGTTTTGGTCAATACCTGCGCCACATCGGAGTAGGTCTTCTGTCCGTTGCCGTCGGTTACCACGCAGCGGAACTGCCAGCCGTGCAGGCCGGCCGTCGTTGCTACCGACAGCGTTGTGGTCTTCGCTCCGCTCTGACCGGAATTCGACCACGCCGACGATGCGTCTTTACGTGACTGCCACTGGTAGGTTAGTTTTGCCTTACCGGTCGCCGCTACGGTAAATGTCGCGGTCTTTCCGGGCTCGGCGTAAGCATTCGTCGGTTGTGTCGTGATCTTCGGAGTCACGGTCAATGTGACCGTATTCGAAGTCTTTTGGCTGCTGCCGTCCTTAACGATGCAACGGAACTGCCAGCCATGCAGGCCGGCCGTCGTCGCTACCGACAGAGTTTTGGTCTTCGCGCCGCTCTGGCCCGAATTCGACCAGGTCGACGACGAATCCTTTCGTGACTGCCACTGATAACTCAGTGTGCCGCTGCCGCTCGCTGCCACCGTAAACGTCGCGGTATCGCCGACCTCAACGGTCGCGTTTACCGGCTGCGTCGTGATGGACAGCGCCGTTGCTGCGGTTACATTTTCCCCTAAGCCCGCTGCCGGCAGCAACGCTGCGATCATGATCGCAGCGAGCAGCACAGACAACAGCCTTCTTGCTATTCCTTTATTCATGCGTCTGTTCCCTCCCGCAGTTCAATTATTGACCTGCTGTTACAACTTTCGTCGTAGAGCGATCATAGTCAAAGATCGTGTCATGGAACAGATACTCACCATGATAGTCGGTGTCCTCTTTTGCAACGAATACGTTATCGAACGTAGTCTTTCTCAGTACGGGATTCTTGATGACCGTCAGGTTCTTCAAAGTTACTTTCTCTGTCGGAAGCAGAGGATATTTATATCCCCACTTCGCCGTACTCGTCCGGTTCATGAAGTACGCATCATTGATCGTCTCTTTGACTGAAGGCAACAGACTTGTGTAAATGGCCAGGCCGCCGTTAAACAGCGCCGCACTCGTTACGTCACTCGCGTCGAGCGTCAATCCGTCGATCGTGATATTCGTCGGCAACTGGCTGTAATACACGAATGGTGTTCCGTCCGGATACTTTTCGCCCTTGTCTATCTTATCGAATCCATACTGGTACTGCGGGTCATACCTCGCGTTGATCAGTCTCGGCGAATAGCTGGTGCCCAGGTTCCATGTACAGTTCTTGATCTCGATGTCACCATACCATGCGCTGCCGTAGTCAGGTCTGAGTGTGAGGAAGTGATCCGAGTAGGCTGTGACATTTTCGATAGTCATCTTTCCGAAACCGACAGCCATGATACCCAGCCAGCCCATCGTCGAATTCTTTACGGTCAGATCATAGGTTCCCATATGTGCATCGATACGGTTGAGCGAGCAGCCGTCCACTTCGATGCTCTTACAGTAATTCGTGCCTGAGGTGCCCCATCTGAGGTCGTCCATGATGCCGTCCTTATCGTATACAGGATCGACCTTCGCTCCCAGGCCCAACTGACCCTTTGTATATTCCGTGTTGTAAATGATGGATTTCGCGCATGTGCAACCCTCTAACTTGATGCCTACACAGTACTCTGCATAGAAATCATAGGGTGCGGTCGATTTATCATTGCTCCACTTACCTGTGGACGGTTTATAGGTTCCGAACACACGATGGTGGTTTGAAAATACACAGTTTCTGAGTGTAACATTTACACAGTGATCCAGACGGAAGAAGCCCTGATAGGGCGCGCCGAATCTGGCAAATGCATCCTCTCTGTTATACAGGCTGCTGAAACCGAAACTATGATCGGCATATTCGGCTTCCTCACCTGTAAGATAGTGTTCCACGCCATCGAGCACAACATTGGAACGTGTAACGTTGATACCTCTGTGAATATAAGCGTTATCAAAAATATGGTTAACGATCGTGGTAAACTTACCGCCCTTTACAGTCAGCTGTGTATCGTCGATATAACACTTCTGAACGGATGCGATATCCTTCCAGTCCCACTGAAGTCTGGACATCGGGTCGATCGTTCCGTCTGCATTAACGATAACGACCTCTTCCTGCGAACGCAGGCCGGCGGAAGCTCCCTCCGAACCATTTCTGCCCCAACGGACAGTGGTATTCGTCCTCAGCGCATACAGTGCTTTCTCGCCGAAGTACCCATCGAGTTTCTCGGTATCTTTGGTGAAAGATCTGTTAAGCATATCAAACGTCGACGACGGATCTCTCAGATACATCGTATTGTTGTATGATGCGATATCGGGGTCCAGTCCGATGTAGATCTTGATATCCCCGTCCTGTCTATCATCTTTTTTATAGTAGGCCCATTTTCCGTTTTGTTTTCTCCACCAGTAACCATCGTTGACCCAAGTCTTCTCATAGACGATCGTCGGCTCGACCGTAAACAGATAGCACTGTGCGTCCCAGTCTGCCGGATAGGTGACCGACTTGGTTTCATACGGGTCCTTCTCGATCGGGGCATACGAATACGATGCGATCTGCATCTTGGAGTCATCGATGATGAACTCCGCTCCGGTCCAGTCCGTATCGGTCTTGATGATAGCGCCCTTCGGGTTCTTCGGATCCATCTTGTCGACATAGTATACCGCGCCCGGATCCGCCATTACTTTTTTGTTATTCGCGTTCGCGTACGCATGCGTAGCCACGATCGCGTCATAGTCGTTGGTCTTTCCGTCGCCCTTCGCGCCGAACATCTTATAGGTAACATAATCATCCGATGCTGTTACGGTCAATGTTGCTGCGTCCGAGATCGACTTCTGGCCGTTAGCGTCCGTTACGATGCAGCGGAACTGCCAGCCGTTCAGGCCGGAACTTGCTGCCACCGAAAGCGTTGCGGTCTTCGCGCCGCTCTGTCCGGAGTTGCTCCATGCCATAGAAGAGTTCTTGCGGGACTGCCACTGATACTTCAGGCTTCCTGCTCCGGTTGCTGCTACGGTAAATTTCGCCGTCGCACCCGTTCTTACGCTCTGGCCAGCCGGCTGCTTCGTGATCTTCGGCACGACATTCAGCGTAACGATCTTGGTGTAAAACTTCTGTCCGTTCGCGTCCCTGACGTCACAACGGAACTGCCAGCCGTTCAATCCGGCCGTGGCCGCTACCGAAAGTGTGGCGGATTTCGCGCCGCTCTGGGAAGAAACCGTCCACGCCGAAGAGGAATCCTTCCGAGACAACCACATATACGTGAACGTCCCCTCTCCGCATGTCCCAACCGTGAATTTTGCCGTTGAACCGGCGGTCACGGTTGCATCCTGCGGCTGTGTCAGGATCCCTGTTTTGGTCAATACTTCGACCACATTGGAATAAGTTGTGTTGCCGTTGCCATCGGTTACTGCGCAACGGAACTGCCAGCCGTTCAGGCCGGCACTGGTCGCCACTGACAGCGTGCGTGTCTTCGCGCCGCTCTGGCCGGAATTCGACCATGCGGACGATGCGTCCTTACGTGACTGCCACTGATACTTCAGTGTTGCAGCTCCGGTCGCCGCGATCGTAAACTTCGCGGTTCCGCCCGGTGCGGCGTACGCATTCACAGGCTGTGTGGTGATCTTCGGAGCCACGGTCAATGTGGCTGCATTTGTTGTCTTCTGTCCGCTCGCGTCTTTAACGACACAACGGAACTGCCAACCGTTCAATCCGGCAGTGGTCGCCACTGCCAATGTCTTCGTCTTCGCGCCACTCTGGCCCGAGTTCGACCATGCTGAAGCGGCATCCTTCCGTGACTGCCACTGATAGCTGATCGTGCCCGTCCCCGTTGCTGCAACCGTAAACTCAGCGGTATCTCCAACCACTACTGTTGTGTTTTTCGGCTGTGTCGTGATCGAAAGCTGCGCCGCGGCTGCGGAAATGTTTCCGCGAATTCCGTCCACGGGAAAAAGCGCTACGATCATGATCGCAACGAGTAAAACTGAAAGCATACGTCTCATTCTGACTTTTTGCATATGCAGATCCCTCCTGTCATACATATTCTTTCATTTTCTCTATTATGTTGTCTCCTACGAATCGCCTGCATAAAGGAGGGGGGAACTTATGCAGAGCGCATACAAACACGAATATATCATAGCATGAGGGAGAATCCCAAATCAATGCAACTTACCCGCCAAAAAACGCAACTTACCATGCCCGGCGACCTCCGGACACGAAAAAAGAACCGAAATACCGGTCCTTTTTTGCTCTATGCTTTTTCACTGTTTTCGCGGTCAATGTCCTTCCCCGGCGAGTTCCACCCAATAACCGTCTTCGCTTGCGATGGTCTTCGTCTTTTGCATGGAGTATTCCCGGATCCGGACAGTCCCGTCTGCATCTTTTTCGATCGTGATGTCGGCGAGCCCGCCATCGCGGGTGCCCTCCCGGTTCTGGCCCGAGATAAAATTGCCCAGGGAGTAATATACGAGGGTCTTATGGCTGCCGTCCGGGGCCTCCACCACTTCGTACTCCTGCAGCACGTGCGGGTGCGAGCCGATCACGATATCCACCTGATGCTCCGCGAAAAACTTCGCCAATGCTCTCTGCGTCGAGTTCGGTTCGGTATCGTACTCCAGGCCCCAGTGCGCGTAGACCACGACCACATCCGCGCGCCCGCGGGCATACTCGATCTGGCGGATCATCCGCTCTCTATCATTCAGAGCTTCCACCATATGCGGGAACTCCGCCGGGCATTCCAGCCCATTCGTTCCATAGGTAAAACCGAGAAATGCTACCTTGATGCCATTCTTCTCGACGAAGGCCACACTGTCTTTGTAGCTTCCGGTGTAGCCCGTGGTCTGTGCCGCTCCGAAGCACGCGATACCCTGCTCCTTCAAGAACCGGATGGTCGTGTCAATGCCGTATCCGCCCTTATCCAGCACGTGGTTGTTCGCCAGGTTCGCCACGTCAAAGCCGGCGTTCGCGAGGGATTCGCCCACCGCGAGCGGCGTTCCGAACCGCGGATAATCGCTGACCGCGCCATCGTCCTCCACCAGGATCGTCTCCAGGTTGATCGCCGCAATGTCCGCCTCGCGGATCGTCGGCGCGATCTTCTCATACAGTGCTGCCCCACTTCGATCCTGCTCAAGCAACGGCAAATGAATGAGATTGTCTCCGGCACACAACAAGCGAAGTTCCGAGGCACCGGCATCTCCGACATATTTGATGCCGAAGCCCTTCCACCTCCAAAACTGAGGTTTGCGGTTTCTCACATTGAGGAGCAGATACTCGTTCATCCCCGAAGCAATAGAGTCGATCTCAAACGAGAGCTCTGAAGACATCCAGATGGCCCGCAGGCGGGAAGGGCGTTCCAATTCATACGAATAAATGAAAATGTGTTGTTTTAGCCGGTTGTCATTCTCCTTGATCCAGAATGGTTTGGACGTGCCGAAGCTGCCATGCTTCCAGACCACAAATATGATCTCTTCTGTTCCGTCGAGGTCCAGGTCTTTTACCACCATGTTCTGGACCGACCAGTCCTCGTCGCCGGTCCAAAGCACCGACTCGCACGAAGCGTCTGAATATAAGGTCGCTTTCCGATCCTTCAGGACGGCAAATCCGTCTGCGAAATCGGTCGCGGCGCTCTGCCACTCGACCCAGGAAGGGATCTCATCTTCCGCAGCCGTCGTTTCTTCCGGGGCTGTCGCCTTATCAGTCTCTGTGGACTCCGAAGGGTTTGCCGGACCTGTGGCCTCTTTCGTGGCCGGAGCTGTCACATCACCGATCGAGACGATCGTAAAATCTGCGCCCCCATCCGCGCTCGCTTCCTCCGTCGGTCGCAAAGGCTCATGTTTTTGTTTCGTCAATATCATTGCAACGGCAATGATGACCATTGCCGCCGCACATATCATAATACATTTTAAGGGTTTGCTCATAAGCTCACCTTTCATGGATCGGTGTGTTTAGTTCTCACCTACCCTGTAACTCCGGGTCCATTCAGGCTGGTCCGGGCAGTTGGGCTGAACATAGAATAAATTGTCATCATAATACCCTTCACACACCTTTTTCCATTCGTCGTCTGTCATCCGTTCCGAAAGAGGCTTCGTGAACTGATACTGTGTATAGACTCCGCCGCATGCCACATGAAGCTCCCCGTCGATGGGAAATACAACATAGATCAATGACGGGCCGCCCACAGCTTCTTCCAGGCACAAACCATGCTCCGTATCCGAGGCAACATCAGCAACGATCGCCATAGATGGTTCCGGAGAAGCGTAAGTTCTTGCATATTCTTCCACGGAGGCATACTCGAATTCGTATCCGTATTCCTCAGCGCACTGTTTAGCGTCCTCATATCCCCGGAGGATCTCATCCGATATTACACCTACATATGAAATATCCCAAAAATGCTCTAGGCTTCCTCCGTAACTGCGGATCAGTTCATAGTCTTCATCGGTCAATGTACGATTTTCCAATTCCTTGATAGCGATATCTCTTAAACGTCCGCTTAATTCGATCAGAACGCTTAATGCCTCTTCGTCGCTTTCACTCAAATATCCCATGTCCTTCAAGCCTGCTTTTGCAGCTCCGGCCAGGGTGCAGAGGCGGTCAAATAGTTCCGGCTCGGGCTCAACATACCCGCGGCTGTCTTTCCATGAGTAGTCTTCGCCGCCGCTTTCCGAAGCGTAGGCCTGCTTTGCATATAAAAGTGTATCGTGCTTCAACTCGGTCCAGCTGCCCAAAAAGCCTTCCATGCTCTTCTTCTGCCATTCCGTATTTGTCATGAACGAAGGGTAGCCGGCTCCTTTTTCCTCCAACAAAGGCATCAGCGTGTAAAGCCATCCACCGTAAACGGAAGAGGTCCAGTAGAGGTCGGACTCGCCGACTACCTGACGCATTTTCTGCATTTCCTCAAGATAGTTCGGATATTTATCATTTCCCTGTTGGATCAGAATATCCAGGGCCAGATCGGAACCTAAAGCCGCCGGGATATCCAACGCCTCCGGTAACTGTCTGGCAGAGTCGTCTTCTGCCATCTCGATATTATCATAAAGCAGATTTTGGAAGATCTGGGCATCCAGGACGAAACGCTGTCCCATGAAACGGAAACCTTTCGTAGCTTCCTGCCAGTTTTCGGAATCATTGGAGCCGGGCGCATACGGAGTCGAGTTGATCTTCGGTCCCCGAAGCGGCTTCACTGCTTCCACATAACGATTCCAAGCGTCTTCATTGCCCACCAGGGAATCCAGGGTGAAATCAACACCATAGACCTGCATGATGATCGGGATGTATTCGTTGTAACCCAGATCGTCGCTCGCGCCACACAGGAAGGAAGTCACCTCGTAGATCGCATACCATTCGTTGTAATTGCTCTCATCGGAAAGGGCAACGTTCATCAGCAATGCACAGCGGTTTCCCTGCTCAAAATTCTGGGCAAAGATCATCCGGCCATACCACATCATGGTGCGGAAGTATGCCTCCAGCTGCTCGTCGCCGGCATAATAACTTCTGGGGATGTACTGTGTATAGTCCTCTCCGTTCTCGTTCTCCGGAGTGATCAGGCATTCTTCAATGCCCGATGCATCCATGATCTTTTTCACTTCTTCCACAACCACGGCATCCAGACCGGCAGGTACTTTTGCCTCGGATCCGAGGAGTTCGGCCGCCACTCCGAAAAAGATCACATTTCGTCCAGCCGCCTCTTCCCATTCGCTGCCCCGGAGGAAGTAGTACTGTTGCAAGGATTTCTTCAGCATGCCATCCGTCAGTCGCACCAACGCATCATACAAATAATTCTTCTCTATGTTTTTTTGAAGTTTCACATAGTACAAATGAAACACATGCATAAGGGAATCCGTTGTTACAAAGTTCGGATAGTTGCCGTACCGGTTATTTTCATAGATCTCATGGAATTCGTCGCACTGGGTATTAGTTACCACAAATCTGTTCGCCGCCAGCTTCTGCTTTTCCTCACTATCGAAGTAAAAGTAATTCGTCACGTTACTCAGATCCGATGCCACTGTATACGGCTTTACGGAAGGTGTGTAGGCCTTTGAGTTATCGTTATAATTCGCCGATGTCAGCTTCGGTTTTATCGCGCCCACGCTTACTTTTCCTGCATTCGGGCCGCCTATCATGGCCAATATCTCTTCATCGCTGTAGGTCGGTCTCGGTGCTTGCGTTTCCTCTTCGGTCGGCGCCTCTGTCGCCTCCTCGGTCTGAGGCTCGGTCACTTCCTCGGTCGGTGCCTCGGTTGCTTCCTCAGTTGCTTCCTCCGTCTTCGCTTCCGTGGCCGGTTCGGTCTTCGGCTCCGTCGCCGCCTCTGTCTTCACCTCGGTTGCCGGCTCGCTCTGCGGTTCGGTCGCATTCTGTGCGATCTCCTGACTTGAGCCCTCCTGCCCCGGGTCGTCTCCTCTGCGCGGACCGTTTTTAATGGTCCATACGATCCCGCCGACCAGCAGGCACACACATGCCGCTACGCAGATCCACAGGATGATCTTTGTTGACTTCTTCGCTCCTTCTTTCATAGCCCTCGCTCCTCCTTTACATAAAAAACTGGGTTCGTTCGGTCTTTAACCACTTTGAGCATAGTGCATTCAAAAAGCAAAGTCAACACTTCCGAAGAAAGATTAACACTTGTGTAAAAAACTTTAAAACAATTGCAACACAAAGAAACACATCTGTAACAAAATGTAACAGTTTCGTCAAAAAAGGCCCGGTTATACAGGGTATTACGGACGTTCTTCGTAAAAGCAGTAGGACATTATTATGCGCTCCGCTCCCTCGGGGTCCGAAAGGCAAAAGAATTTATGGAGTGACCCGTCTGAGGCGATCGCTACCCCTCTCTCGGCGCACCTGTAAACACCGCCGACCGACGCCACCGGTATCTTCATCTCTTCGCCGAATGCACTCAGACCGTAAAGGTTGCTTTCCGTCATGACCAGCTTGCAATTCTCCGTATTGACCGTCATTATCAAACCGATCAGGATCAGGGTCACCGAACCGGCAACTATGATGAAAAAAAGAAGATTACCTAAGCCATTCCCCCCATTTCGGTAGCTGGCGATCCACTCTCTCGGAAGCACGAACGCCGCACAGAACATGCTTACCCATACCGCCGATCCGGCGTAAAAAAGTTTCCGATAGAGATGGTTTTTCTCGATCGATGCTTCGAACAGGATCCTCTCATTTTCCGGGATCGTCAACCGTTTTCTGTCGATCTCGATGGCCCATAAACCGGTCAGGAAGAGAGCGACCACGTGGAGTGCTCCGGTCAGCATGGTCCACCACGCCGTCGAGATATGTGCATAAAGATTCTCTGTCAGACAAATGTACGTCAAGAAGACAAACAGCAAACTTCCGGGAACATACCAAGCCGTCACCGCCTTTTTCTTCCCGGCGGTCTTAAGGATCAGAATGAGAGTCATCGCTATGTATGCAACGACATACGCGATCCACGATCTGAATACTGACTGCACTGACTTCGCGAAGCCCCCTTCCGCAACAAACTGTCTGACCGTCGACGACGCCATTCCATAAACCATAAAGACAGCCATTGCGCAAAACGCTACCATCACGGCACACTTTTTGTTTAAGAAGAGGGCGATCGTAAGCCCAATGAAAAGGACCGCCTCTATGGCCAGCCTTGTCGTCTGTGCCGCGGTCAACCATTCCATGTTATCATGCAGGCCTTTGATCGTATCAAATGCTTCCACCATCATGCAGATCGCCGCTATTGCGGAGAAGATCTTCGCCTTTTTTCCGTTTCCCATAATACTCTCCTGAAATATCAACTCTTTTTACAGTTCCTTCTCATAACACAAGAAGTCCTGGTCGTACATGAAGCACTCTCCCGCGGTGTGAAAGCCGACGGCCGCATAGCAACGGAGTGCCTTAACATTATGTTTATTTACCAAGAAGTGGATCGCCTTGAACCCGCGGCGTTTCAGTTCTTCCATGCCATACTTCAGCATGATGCGGCCTAAGCCGCGGTTCTGAGCCCCCGGGTCCACTGCCAGTCTGGCCAATTCTCCCGCCGGCGTAAGCGCCGGATCCCAAAACGGCAACGCATCCACGTCCTCATCCACCTCGATCGAAACGGCCGCCTGAATGTGCCCGTCCGCCCGCAACACAAACAGAGCATCCCGCGAAAGATCCCAATCGATCGTTTCATCCGAAGGATACCCCTCTGTCCACGGGCAGAACTCCCGCCCGATCTGTGCTTTATAGAGCGCCAGAAGCTCCTCGCGGTCCGCTTCCGTCGCGTTATCGATCATATACATTTTCCCATCACCTCGATCACCATGATCTTTCCTCTGTGCGGCATTTTGCCTGATAAACCCCATCGTAAATACCCTGATTTTTCTTCATTTTCCGACAGGGTCATTATACCGCATGCAAATCCTCTAATCAATCCCTAAAAAAACCATGAAAAAATACGAAAAATGTAGACAAATCAAGGGGTTTTGTGGTATAATGCATGTTGAATTAATGTGGGTTTGTGCGCCCAAAAATCAGGCGCCGCCCAAATTACACTTTTGCATTACAGAGGTGAGGTTTCATGAATAGATATTGGGCGAAACTAAGGAGAGGAATAGCGATGCTGTTGGCAGTGCTCTTGATACTGAGCAACCTGCCTATTTCCGCATTGGCTGAGGGCGAGGCCCCCATGGACGGTCCCGTGCTCTCCACTGACAACACCGACACTACCAACGATACAGGGGCGACCGAGCCTGCGGATACGCAAAACCTCACTGCGGATCCCGACCCGGCTGAACCTACGCCTAAGCAGCCTACGGCGGAAACTCCTACATCGGAGCAGCCCGCGGACGACGTCGTTCTGGTGGACCGCACGGCCCCCGAAGACGCTGTCAAATATAACGACGACCTGTACCTGACCGGCATCATGCCGACCGACGCTGTCGTAGATGTGCAGCCGGTCGATGTCGACATCAACGGCACCACCGCCCTTCTCGCTTACGACATCACGCTGTACGCCGATGCCGACCGCCAGAAGGAGGGCAATGAATGGCAGCCCGATGGCGACTCCATCACGGTTTCCCTTCTTGTAGAACACAAAGTCGAAAAAGTCGATGTATACCACCTGTCGGATGTGGACGCCACCCCGGTATATGTAGGCACCTTCCCCGTCGTGGACGGACGTGTCGAGTTCGAAGCGACCGGTTTCTCCGTTTACGCGATCATTGACCACGAAGAAGGAACGGTCAATGCACCCCGCGTGGAATTTCATTTTATCAGCCCGTACTTCGGCGCTGCCCTGACTGACGCGAGCAACTCCACGGCTTACTATGCCGTGGCTCCTTACGAGTTCAAAAACAAAAACAACGACATGCAGAAGACCCAGATCGTGAAAAACGGCGAGTCTCTGGAACTGATCGCCGACCCCGGCAACCGGATCGATGCTTTCTTCTACGGCTGGTACGTGGTTTCTCCTTACGTGTGCTCGGAAACCGATGCATTCGGTGTGGGAACGAACGGCAACCTGTATTACACCTGGCCGGGGAACCCGGGCCGCATCTCTTTTGAGACACCGATCAACATCGCCGAGTCCGGCGTACAGATCGGCGATACCGTCAACTGGAGTCTGGGCGATGCATCCGGCTCCGGCATCGTGGACGGCGACGGAAACCTGCACGTTTTCCTCGCGCCCGTATATGAGAAATATAACTTCATCAACTTCATGCTTTATTCCCGCAGTTCACCGGTGAACAACCTGATGACCCGTAAACTGGTTGCAGTCGGCAGCTCCGACACGGTCGAAGTGCGGATCAGCGATGTTCGTTCGACCAGCAAAGACTCCGTCCACCTGGTATTTGCAGGTTGGGAATACAACAACGGAACCGAATGGGTGAAAGTTCCCACCGTTGACCATTTCGGCGATGAGATCAAAGATCCCGGCAAAGACGGTGTTTATCTGTCGGCAGATCTTGCGGACACTTCCGGCATCGACCTGTATCCTCTGTTTGTAGAGGCGCGTTGGATCGATTTCGTTTCCGGTCTCAGCGGAAGCGGAGCCGCCTTCGTCGGATCCCGCTACCTGGAGGCTTGGGGCGCCGCAACTCCTGCACAGACCCCGGAGATCGAAGGCGAAAACATCGCTACCACTCTGCCCGTCTCAACACGCGCAGGCTATGATTTCGACGGTTGGTACGCATTTGCCCTGCTCGACCAGAACACCGGCGAGATCACAAACCTGACCACGCCGGCGGATGTCACAGTCACCTATATCGACAGCGATTATAATTCACATACCGTGACGATCAACACCACCGCCATCCCGATCACGGACGGAAGCGGTTCGATCATCTACGACGGCACCTATACACTGCCCATTTCTGCCACGGAAAACGAAGACCTGTTCAGCGCCGAAAACGGGAAGTTGAAACTTCACGAGGCTCTGGATCGTTTGGCGCTGACCGCCAAATGGACCCCGGCCAACACCGTTCTCACCATCGCCTACTGGACAGAGAACGCCCTCGACGACGAATACGAATCGAATGCCATTCGGGCCCTTACGACTGCTCAGCTCACCGCGGCTTTGGGGCGTCCTATTACTTCCGGTTCCGTGATCACGCTGGAAGAACTGAAGACTGCCCTCGATCCGGTTTTCGGCGTAGCTTTGGCAAATAATGACATCCTCGACGATGTCGGCGCAGTCGCAAAGAAGACGGATCTCTCTGCGCTGACCCCGAAAGAAGATATCTTCTACGATCTGAACGAAACCCTGTCCACCCCCAGTGTGACCATCAGCGGCGACGGCGAGACCATATTCAATATCTACTTCAGCCGTAAGGTATTTAAGTTAGTATTCCACATCGGCCGTGACGGCTATTATAAAAATGCCGGCAACCCGAGGCCGAATACTCCCGACAACGATCTTCCCAGCAAACCTTGGAATCCTTCCGGAAACTGGATCCAGTTCATGTACAACGATACAGCGCTCACTAACTTGTTGGGTCGCGCCGGAAACGGAAGCGCATCCTACTCCGGTATCGTCAGCATGACCTATACACCCGAGAATAAAACCGCCACTTCCGCATATGTCACTACACTGGAAAATATCATGGGCGACTATGTCCCCGATCCGACGGCAGATACAAACGATGAAAACCTGTACATCATCGAAGCAAAATACGGCGCGTACATAGGCGACCGCTGGCCCACTCCGACGAATCCCAACTTCACATTTGTCGATGCAACCACGGCTAAAACCATGTACACCTGGTCCGGTTTCTGGGGCAGTCTCTATTGCAAAATAGCAAACTCCCGGACCACCCAGGGCAATGCCCAGGGAGCAAACCCGGATATCAACGGTATCTACGAATATATGACCGGCGAACTCTGCAGTGACCGTACCGGTAACAATCTCATTAATGCAAATCAGGTGCACCATTTGGTCGCTTACTACGGTGAAGGATCCACCGGCCAATCGCAATATTCGCGCCGTGATAAACGGTATCATACGATCTTTGAAGCCATCGATGGAACCTATGATCCGAGCATAGCTACGCTACAGTTTCATCCGGGTACTGATTATTCGGAATATCCGCTGACGACTTGGAGTCAGGCGAACAATCACTCCGCAAACAATATCCTCGGTCATACGTTTTTTGAAGATACCGCCACTTCCCCCAGTCACGTTATTTCGAACCTGGAACCGCAATACCAGATGGGTTGGGAGTATGACGGTTACGAATATATCTACAGTTGTTACGAGCCGACGAAGCAGAGTGACGGCTACCACATATATTTCTTCTATCGCCCGAAGGTGTACACTTTGACGTTTATGCATGAGGATTCGACCGAGCAGCATTCGGATCCGTACTACTACAAGCAGTCTCTGGCCAATGCAAAAAAACATGAGGATCCCGAGAAGCCCGGCTATATCTTTTTGGGATGGTATACGAACGAAGCCGGTGCCGGTGATCCTTTCGACTTCGCCAACGAGACCATGCCCAGCCGAAATGTAGTCCTCTATCCCGTATTCCAAAAGCTGAACTATATCATCCGCATCGACCCGAACGGAGCCGAGATCGACCACTGGCGGCCGACTTCAAGTTCTTCAGGCGCTTCTACCGGTTTCCGCGCGGACTACAACGAGACGATCAGCTCTTACGATTTCCTGTCCCGGGAATATATCCCGACCAACGACGCAGAGATCGCTGCTCTGGGGCTGAACGCAAACACCGAAGTTTTCTATTATTACAAAACCTATTACAGGACGGAAGCGTTAGACGGACGGTACATTCCTTCCGGACTTCGTGATGCCCTGTATCTGACAGCATCCCAAATCGACGATTACTGGGCTTATTATCAATCCATCCCTGAAAGTTCCTTTACTTCTCGTGAAGCCGAGAAATTTGCAGCAAACGAAAAGGACGCCTGGATGGACACTTACTTCGGCGGCCATGACTTAAGCACGCTTCAGAAATACCGCGAACTTCGCGGCGCCGAGCACTATACCTTCATGGGCTGGTACCAGGTCATTGACGGCAAAGTTTCTTCCGTTCCGTTCAATTTTAACACTCTGGTTACCGATAACGTCGAGATCCGCGCCATGTGGCGTCTGGACGGCGGTTACTACTTATTGTACAACCCCGAGTATTATTACGACGATAACGGCACCGTGACCCGGATCCTGGCTTTTGTGGAGCAGTGGACCGACCCGGAAAATCCGAGTATCGAAGTTTATTCAGACCAAGCGCACACGCAGATCCTGCGTGCTCCCACCGGCGTTCCCGACGGCTGGGTATTCCGCGGCTGGCGCATCGTAAAAGAAAACGGGACCAGCCAGTATACCGACAGTGCAGGCACACATACATATACGAACTGGGAGCCGATGGAACTGGGTTCAAACGGCGATCCGATCTATTATCAGCCCGGTGAAAGTTTCACCATCGATGCGCAATATGCATCGGAAAATCCTCAAGGCGGCTTCGGTGCCATCATCCACATGCAGGCCTATTACGAGCCGGTGAACACTTCCTTCCGCCGCCCGGATGTCACCAATCTGACTCTGGATGCAAACAACGCTTACGGCGGATATATCGACAATGCTGCCGGTAGCCTTCCGACTCTGGACTGGACCGGAAGCACTGATTTCAACCTTCCGTATCAGATACTATTTGGCGACTTCCAATCCAACGCGGCCGTACACCTGTATAAATATGCCACCACGAAAGAATTTAACGGCGTCACCGGCATTCAGTTCTTCAAGAACGACGGCCCCTATACATTGATCGGCTTTGACCCGAACCCCGATCCGGAGCACCCTTCCACGGGAAGCGCATTCGTTCCGGCCTATTCTCCGGACTCCGTGATCGCAGTTACGCGAAACGATGATGTAACGCTTTATGCTATGTGGGAGCCGAAGATCTATGTAACATTTGTCAACACCACGAACAAACCGATCACCATCGACTTAAGCGGCACCGGTACCGATACCGTACGTATCGTTAACACCGTTACCGGCGAATACGATCGTGAAGAGGCGTCAAAGACGATCGTGGTTCCCGCAAACGATCAGGTGAAGATCGTTCTTCCGACCGCGTCCACAGATCCGAACACCGCAGATGCATTTACCGCCACAGCGGTCAATGATCACATAGGCAAGAAGATGAGCGTCAGCGGTTCGTTCCAAGGCGCCGACCACGGAACCGGAAGCGAGGATATCCCTTACAATTATCCGACAAACTACACTGCTCCCCTCAAACTGGATATGGATGGCATCACCGTCACCTATACAGAGGAGACGGATGCCCGCGTGATCTTCGACGTGAATGGCGGTGTTTGGAAGGAAACCTCCACCGATTATGTCAAGGTCGATCCGGATCTCGAAATTTACGCGATCGAAGCAGATAAGATCGTAAACAACGATTACGAGCCGACGAACCCCGGCCACAGCGACAACAGCCTCGTTTTCATCGGTTGGACGACCAATGCGGACATCGCCGCTCATACCGACTTTACGGGAACTCACGATGTAACCTGGGGCAAGACAGTCATCACGCCCGAAGGCAATGACACCATCATGGATAAAGTCCGCGCTGAATATCTCTGGGATTTCAGCCAGGAGCCTCCGTATGACGAGGTTCTGTACGCGGTCTACAGCAATTGTGTGACGGTAACGTTCGATCTGCAACGTAGCGGAACCAGTCTTCATAACTGGACCGGTCCGGCCACTACCGACGAGGATGAACTCTATGTATTCTATAGAGAAAGCCCGACCAGCCGGTATGTTACCTACAAACTGCTCCCTGGCGAGAAAGTACCGAAGCCGGAAGATCCGACGGAAGATAGTGCATGGCCCACTGCAAGCAACCCCAACGTCAACCACTATTTCGTCGCATGGCTAACCGTCAACTCTCGCATAAACACGGCCAAAGAACCCAATGATTCTGTGATCGCTAAGAATACCTTTAATTTCGATAGCGCTATTACTAATAGCGAAACCACGTTGTATACCTCCTGGACCACTTCGGCCCCGCAGACGTTTACCTTTAACGTTGAAAACCACGTGGTGGGCGGTTCACCGAACGAAGAGTTCACTTACAACGTCAACGTATCGAGAGCTAACGTGTGGGGTAAACGCAATGGCAGCGGCAGCAACTCGCATGGTCCTTCTGATGTGGATTGGGGAAGCATTCCCTTAACGCTGAAAAACAACGAAAGTTACACCGTGATCGTAACCGTTAAACACCTGCAGGCTAGCGGTTGGGATGCCTGCAGTGTCGACGTTGTCGCCATTGATTCGGCGGGCAATGTCGTCAAGAACGGTCAGGTAACTTACGCCAACAAAAACACCAACCCCTATTATGTAGGCTCCTACCAGTACAGCGTTTCCATCGATCAGGCGGAAAAGGCGAATTATACGACCACTGTCGCAGTGGAAGATAATCCGGGCTCAACCACACTCGATCCGATTGTCTGCAGCGTTGACCAGGACAACCGTAAATTCCTATTCGACTCCCGGTGGCGAGCCTCAAACGTAAGCGCAAGTCAGGCCGACTGGGGGGTAGATGAGAACAATAACCCCCTCGATGTAGTCAACGAGTATCATAGTGGCGAAGCCAAGAGCCTTACCGTGGTCTTCACCAACACCAACACCACTCCGGTCGCTCCTACGGACGTCCGTATGGCTTCCATGCCACTCCTTCTGATGGCGCTGTTCGGTGCCATGCTCCTGAGCGGTGCGATCCTTGCGGGCCGCATCCGGAAGCGCAGATAACAATCAAAATCAAACTACAATAAGCGGGAGTGTCCATCCGGACACTCCCGCTTTTCTATACCCTCTGTGAGCCGTTCTAAGGCCCTAGATCAGATTTGTTTACGCACAATGGTATATTCGTCGCCTTCCCTGTAATAAGGGCATTTATAGCGGCTGTCGAGCGCCAGTTTGGCAACGTCGTCTTCATCCAGGCAGCTCTGTGTGCAGACATACTCCTCGTAGTCATAATCGTACTCATAGTACATGCAGTTCTCACATGATCGTTGTCCCATAGTTCTCTCCTTCTGATCATCTAAGCCATACACCCTATCTCCGGCATATGTCTCACGTTTTGCGAAACCCGTGTATGTTGCACTATCTCGCAGTCCCCTCAAATACTTCTTATTTTGCAGTTTCTGCACTTTCATATCCGGCGTGCTCTTTGATCTGCATGACCCCATAGAGCGCATATTTCGGATCCAGGTCCGAGTCGTAAAGCTGCGGGCTGTACTCTCTGCGCCACGACAGGCCGTCAGAGAAGCCCCAGAACGTCACCGCATCCATACGAAGTTTGCCTTCATCCACGCGCTTAAACAGGCCTTCAAACAGTTCATAGAAGTACTGTCCCTGCACGCGCAGGTTCGCGTCGGTAGCCGACTTCGCCCCCTCGTATTTGCCCAGGCCCAAATCCACTTCGGTCAGTTCCAGTTTCAGCCCTGTTTCGGCCAATACATCCACACCGTCCAGGTAGTTCGCCAGATCGTCTTCCGTGAACAAATGCGCCTGAAGACCGATACCGTCGATCAGATACCTGCCGTCGTCGTCCTTCAATGTCTCCACGAAGTCCGCGATGCACTCCGCCTTATACTGCTCGTTATAGTCATTGTAATAGAGGTCAATGCTTTCCGGCGCGTAGCGATCTGCATAGTAGAAAGCGTACCAGAGATAGTCGTCGCCGATGATGCGCTTCCAGTTGCTCGTCCGCATGCTTCCATCCTCCATCCACGCTTCATTGACCACGTCATATGCGTAGAAGAGGTCGAGATAACCATGGTCGTCCAGTTCCTCAAATATGCCGCTGATCAGCGCCTCCATGCGCCTCAGCATCTCCTCACGTCCCACATACGGGCCGCTCGAGGCGAAGTTCTCACGGAAGAGCCAATCCGGCGTCTGGCTGTGCCAGATCAGTGTATGGCCGCGCATGGAGAAGCCGTTGGTCTTCGCCCAGCTCAGGATCGAAAGCGCCTCAGAATTCAGTTCGACGACCGGTTTCCCTGCCGCCTGACTTTCCTTCTGGTTCAGGATGTAGTCCGGCTTCATGGCGTTTTCCATGGTCAGGCTGTTAAACTGCCCGATCACCAGGTCCGCGTATTTCTGCGTATCCGTCACGCGCGAGGACACGCAGGTCCCGACCTTCATGCCATGCTCAGCAAATACATCCTTCAAAGTCTGATCTGTGACTTCGGTCTGCGCCGGCAGTTTCACCTTACTCGAGCCGCAACCGGTCAAGATCATCATTACGATCAGCAAAACGCTGATAACTCTCTTATGTTTCATAGTTTAAAACCTCCACCCATCTTTTGTCTTTTGATCGGACAACAGTTAACCTGTCCTCATTATAGCACGGTTTCACTCTTTTGT
>JAFZZY010000004.1 GCA_017615545.1 Lachnospiraceae bacterium | reverse complement strand
TTCTGATGAAAACCACTAAAGCTAAGGAAATCTCAAATCTCTCATAATTCTTAGCCGCCTATCCCGATATTCCAGCCTCATATCAGTCTAAAGGCTAAGGAAATCTCAAATCTCTCATAATTCTTAGCCGCCTATCCCGAAATTCAAGCCTTCCATCAGTATAAAAGCTAAGGAAATCTCGAATCTCTCAAATTTCTTAGCTGCCTATCCCGAAATTAAAGCCTTCCATCAGTCTCAAGGCTAAGGAAATCTCGAATCTCTCAAATTTCTTAGCTGCCTATCCCGAAATTAAAGCCTTCCATCAGTCTCAAGGCTAAGGAAATCTCGAATCTCACTAATTTCTTAGCCGCCCATCCCGAAATTCAAGCCTTTTACTATCAAATTGGCTAAGGAAATCCCCAAAACCTCAAAATATCTTAGCCTTCCTTTTTTTCCTCTAGCCCTTGAACTCCCCCTGCATTTTTGGTACAATATAGTTTAATACAATTTCACTTCACGAATTTGGAGGATTCATCCCATGGATGGAATATTTGAGTGTATCGTAGCCAGAAAAACTCCGGCATATGCATTGCCCGCGAAGATCGGCATGAGCCTGTTTTTGACGCTCACGCTTTTTGCGACCCTGATCATCAATCCGATCTTCTTCGTCCTTACCATCGGCTTCGGCGTTTTCATGTACTTCATGATCCCGCGGTTCAATGTTGAGTGGGAATATACATTTCTCGACGGTGAGCTTCGTATCGACAGGATCTTCTCCCGTTCGTCCCGTAAACGTTATCTGGAACTGCTGTTTGACCGTGTGGACGCGGTAGCCCCGGTCACGAGTGATGATATAGCCCGCAATTTAAACAATCCCGGATATACGAAGGTCGACTGCTCATCGAAATCCGGCGATGACTCCAAAGTCTACGGCATTTTGTACGCCGATGAGAAGGCGCGCAGAGTCATCTTGTTCGAGCCGGATGAGAAGATGCTGAAGGCCCTGCGCAGGTATTCACCGCGGAAGGTCACGGTGGCTCAATAACCCCCTGATTTCATGTGCGTGACCGACTGTGAAAAACAGATGAAAAAAAGATAAAAATGGGGGTTGACACCTTCGGCCCCGTTTGCTATATTATAGAACATATATACACATATCAATCTCATAGAAAAGCGAAAGAGAGGTTACTACGATGGGTAAGATTATCGGTGAAGGTATTACTTTCGATGACGTATTGTTGGTTCCGGCGTATTCTGAGGTGATCCCGAATGAGGTCAGTCTTCATACACACCTCACAAAGTCGATCGAGTTGAACATCCCGATCATGAGCGCAGGCATGGATACGGTTACCGAACACCGCATGGCGATCGCCATGGCCAGACAGGGCGGTATCGGCATCATTCATAAGAACATGTCGATCGAAGCACAGGCAGAGGAGGTTGACAAAGTAAAACGTTCCGAGAACGGCGTTATTACGGATCCCTTCTATCTTTCTCCGGAGCATACACTTGAGGACGCCAATAACCTCATGGGCAAGTTCCGCATTTCCGGCGTTCCGGTAACGGAAGGCAAGAAATTGGTCGGTATCATCACCAACCGCGACTTGAAATTTGAAACCGATTTCACTAAGAAGATCAAAGAATGCATGACCTCGCAGGGGCTCGTGACGGCGCCGGAAGGCATCACCCTGGAAGAGGCGAAACAAATCCTGGCTAAAGCCAGAGTCGAAAAACTCCCCATCGTAGATAAAGATTTCAACTTAAAAGGTCTCATCACCATTAAGGATATCGAGAAGACCATCAAATACCCGAACGCGGCAAAAGATTCCCAGGGACGTCTGCTTTGCGGCGCTGCTGTCGGCATCACGAACAACATCATGCTTCGTGTCGACGCGCTGGTCCGCGCTAAGGTCGATTGTATCGTCATCGATTCCGCGCACGGTCATTCCCGCAACATCCTGAAGACCGTGACCATGGTAAAAGAGAAGTATCCGGACCTGCAGGTCATCGCGGGCAATGTTGCGACCGCAGCGGCTACGAAGGCCCTCATCGAGGCCGGCGCAGACGCAGTAAAGGTCGGTATCGGCCCCGGTTCCATCTGTACGACCCGTGTCGTTGCAGGCATCGGTGTTCCGCAGATCACCGCGATCATGGATTGCGCAGCGGCTGCAAAGCCTTACGGTATCCCGATCATCGCTGACGGCGGCATCAAGTACTCCGGCGACATCACAAAGGCGATCGCCGCCGGCGGTTCCGTCTGCATGATGGGCAGCATGTTCGCAGGATGTGAGGAGAGCCCGGGAGCTTACGAACTCTATCAGGGCAGAAAGTACAAAGTATATCGCGGCATGGGTTCCATCGCAGCGATGGAGAATGGTTCGAAGGATCGTTACTTCCAGGCTGATGCGAAGAAACTGGTTCCCGAAGGCGTGGAAGGCCGCGTAGCATATAAGGGTCTGGTTGAGGACACCGTATTCCAGTTGATGGGCGGTCTTCGCTCCGGTATGGGATACTGCGGATGCCCGACCATCCCGGATCTGATCGAAAAAGCACAGTTTATCAAGATCTCGGCAGCCTCCCTGCGTGAGAGTCATCCGCATGACATCCACATCACAAAGGAAGCTCCGAACTACAGCGTAGACGAGTAATAGGGCAGCAGGGCCCATAAGCAGTAAGGAAGCACTGATTCGGTCGGTGCTTCCTTAGGCATTTCAAATGCAAGAGCCAAAACAGGAGGACAGAAACTATGAGCGAGCTTTATTCCCCGAAGAACATCGAGGGAAAATGGCAAAAAATCTGGGAGGAAGAGAAAGCATTTGCCGCGACGAACGACTACACGAAGCCGAAGTATTATGCTTTGGTCGAGTTCCCGTACCCGTCGGGCCAGGGCCTGCACGTAGGCCACCCGCGTCCGTACACCGCACTCGACATCGTAGCGAGAAAGCGCCGCATGCAGGGCTACAACGTACTGTATCCCATGGGCTGGGATGCGTTCGGCCTTCCTACCGAGAACTATGCGATCAAAAACCACATTCACCCGAGGATCGTTACGAAGAACAACGTGGCGCACTTCAAGGATCAGCTGAAGTCGATCGGCTACTCCTTCGATTGGGACCGCGAGGTCAATACCACCGATCCGAACTACTATAAGTGGACACAGTGGATCTTCCTGAAGCTGTTCAAAGCGGGCCTGGCTTATAAGACCGAGATGCCCATCAACTTCTGTACTTCCTGTAAGGTCGGCCTGGCGAACGAGGAAGTCGTTAACGGCGTTTGCGAGCGTTGCGGTAGCCCTGTCATCCGTAAGATGCAGAGCCAGTGGATGCTCAAGATCACCGAGTATGCCGATAAACTGATCGATGATTTGGCGCTGGTCGACTACATCGAGAAGGTCAAGGTTTCCCAGAAGAACTGGATCGGCCGTTCGGAGGGCGCTGAGGTAGAGTTCAAACTCGCCGGTAAGGAAGAGACCCTTCGCATTTACACAACACGTCCGGATACCCTCTTCGGCGCAACCTACATGGTTCTGTCGCCCGAGCATCCGTACATCGATAAGTTCAAGGACGAGATCAAAAACATGGACGAGATCCTGGCGTACCGCGAGATGGCGGCGCGTAAGTCCGATTTCGAGCGTACCGAGCTTGCAAAGGATAAGACCGGTGTGCTTTTGGACGGCATTAAGGCCATCAATCCGGTCAATGGAAAAGAGATCCCGATCTGGATCTCCGACTACGTACTCATGAGCTACGGAACCGGCGCCATCATGGCCGTTCCCGCGCACGATGAGAGAGACTGGGAGTTCGCGAAGAAGTTCGGCCTGCCCATCATCGAGGTAGTAGCCGGCGGCGACGTTCAGAACGCAGCATTTACCGATGTTGCGACCGGTATCATGGTGAATTCCGGCTTCCTGAACGGCATGGAAGTTGCCGAGGCGAAGAAGGCCATCATCGAGTTCCTGACGAAGGAAGGCATTGGCCATTCCAAGAGAAATTACAAGCTGCGTGACTGGGTATTCTCCCGTCAGCGTTACTGGGGCGAGCCCATCCCGATCGTGCACTGCGATAAGTGCGGCTACGTTCCGATCCCGGAGAGCGAACTTCCGCTCGAGCTGCCGGAGGTAGAGAGTTACATGCCGACCGACAACGGCGAGTCACCGCTGGCTGCGATGACTGACTGGGTGGAGACCACCTGCCCTTGCTGCGGCGGTAAGGCGAAGCGCGAGACCGATACCATGCCTCAGTGGGCCGGTTCTTCCTGGTACTATCTGCGCTACACCGATCCTACCAACAACGAAGCACTGGCTTCTCCGGAAGCACTCAAATATTGGCTGCCCGTAGACTGGTACAACGGCGGTATGGAGCATACCACCCTGCACCTTCTCTACAGTCGTTTCTGGCACAAATTCCTGTATGATAATCAAGTAGTTCCGTGCCCCGAACCGTATCAGAAGCGTACCTCTCACGGTATGATCCTCGGTTCGAACGGTGAGAAGATGAGTAAGTCCCGTGGCAACGTTGTTAACCCCGACGATATCATCAACGAGTTCGGCGCAGACACCCTGCGTACCTACGAGATGTTCATCGGTGCTTTCGACCTGGCAGCTTCCTGGTCACAGGAAGGCGTTAAGGGCTGCCGTCGTTTCCTCGAGCGTGTTTGGAAACTGCAGGATATGCTGGTCGACGGCGACGAGTATTCGCCGGAGATGGTGACGAAGGTTCACCAGACCATTAAGAAGGTTTCTTCCGACTACGAATCGCTGAAGTACAACACGGCGATCGCGGCGATGATGGCTCTGGTCAATGACCTCTTTAAGGCGGAGAAGGTTACCCGCGGCGAGTTCAAGACATTGCTCCAGTTGCTCAACCCGGTAGCACCTCACATCACCGAGGAACTGTGGGAGATCTGCGGTTTCGAGAAGCGTCTCTACCAGAACACCTGGCCGGAGTACGACGAGGCGAAGACCGTCGAGAACACCGTGGAGATCGCGGTTCAGATCAACGGCAAGACCCGTACGACCATCAATATCGCAAAGGATTGCGATAAGGATACGGCGATCGCAGCTGGTAAGGAAGCCCTCGGAAATAAACTGGCAGGCACCATCATCAAAGAGATCTACGTGCCCGGCAGGATTATCAACATCGTAGCAAAGTAATTGCTGCATATAGATTCAGAGGGGCTGTCGCATTCAGACAGCCCTGATGTTTTATTTTGGAAACTCAGTTTTCCCCCGGAGCGGTGTTTTGAGCCATGAATGCGATTGCCTGCGGGCAGTTCGCTGCGAGGGAACTGAGTTCCGACATTTGAAGTCCTCGGGCTATCTGAATGCGATTGCTTCCCTGAAGCGCAGATGCAGCAATTACGTTTTTTGGGGGGAAGGTGCTGCCGGGCTTTGGGGGCGGAGAAGTATTAAGCAAGATAGGATCATGTAAGATAGGATTATCAGAGTTGGAGTGTTGAAGGATGGATGAGAGAGTTCATTTGGGGATTCCGTCGGGGGTTCCGGAAGTTTTGACGGGGGCTGAGGGGCTTTCGGAGGAGCAGGCCGCGAAGCTTTTGGCGGAGGGCCTGGGCAATGATGCGGTCCGGGATGACGGGCGTACCGTGGCGGAGATCGTCGCGAAGAACCTGTTTACCTGGTTTAATTTGTTGAATGTTTTGCTGGCGGTGGCGCTGGCATTTGTAGGCGCGTGGAGAAACATGCTGTTCATGGGCGTTGTGGTCTCCAATACGCTGATCGGTACCATTCAGGAGATGCGGGCGCGGAAGACCGTGATGCAGCTGAAGCTGCTGGCGGAGACCGATGTGACTGTGCTGCGTGATGGCGCGTCGAAGACGGTTTCGCCGCGGGCACTGGTTCGCGGAGACCTGATCATGCTGCACGCCGGCGATCAGATCCCGGCGGATGCCTACGTGCGTTCCGGCTACGGAAGCACGGATGAGAGCCTGCTGACTGGTGAGAGCGATCCCGTGTCGAAGAGTGAGGGCGACTGGCTCCTGAGCGGAAGCGTGATCGTTTCCGGCAGTTTCACCGCGCAATTAGTATATGTGGGTGAGGCGAGCTACGCCAACCGCCTGACGAAGAATGCTCGGAAGATCAAGCCGCCGAAGTCAGCGCTGATGAACGACCTGAACCGCATCGTGCGCTTCGTATCCATTGCCCTGATCCCGATCGGTATCGCGCTTCTCGTGAAGCAGCTGGTCATCATGCATGAGGATCTGGCGACGGCAGTGACCGGAGCGGTGGCCGCGATGGTGGGCATGATCCCCGAGGGACTGATCCTGCTGACCAGCGTTGCATTGGCCGTAGGAGTGGTGCGCCTGGGACGGCGTCAGACGCTGGTACAGGAACTGTACGGTATCGAAACGCTGGCGCGTGTCGACGTGCTGTGCCTCGATAAGACCGGCACCATCACCACGGGCGACATGACCATGGAGCAGATCCTGCCGCTGTCGGAAGCATCGGAGGAGGACTGCCGGAACATCCTGCGTCGATTCCTGGGCGCGGGCGAAAACCTCAGCCCGACGCTGCGGGCGCTGGAGCATGCGGTCGGAACTGCGACGGAGCAGCCGACGGCTGTATTCCCTTTTGATTCAACCGTGAAAAAATCGGCATATTCATTTGCCGACGGAAATACATACATCCTGGGTGCGCCGAATTTCGTGTGGCCGGAGAGCGACATGTGGCGCGCGGCTGCCGGCGAGGCGACGGCGCAGGGCCTGCGCGTGTTGCTTCTTTGCGAGGCGCAGGGCACCATCGAGGATGGAAAACTGCCGCCAGTGAGCCGCCCGCTCTGTCTGGTGGCACTGAATGATACCTTGCGGGCCAATGCCGAGCAGACGCTGGGCTATTTCGCTGAGCAGGGTGTGACTTTGAAACTGATCAGCGGTGACGACCCGCGCACGGTGTCGGCCATCGCTTCCCGCGTACAGATGAAAGACGCGGATCGTTGGGTAGATGTTTCCGAACTGACCGAAGAGCAGCTGAAGGATGCCGTGGAGAAAAACACGGTGTTGGGTCGCGTGACGCCCGAGCGGAAGCGTGCCCTGGTCGAGGTGCTGAAAGAAGCAGGCCATACGGTCGCGATGACCGGTGACGGTGTCAACGACATACCGGCGCTGAAGGCTTCGGACTGTTCCATCGCCATGCCCGGCGGCTCCGATGCAGCACGCCATGCCGCCCAGTTGCTTTTGCTGGGCGCCGACTTCGTAGCATTGCCCGCGGTCGTAGATGAAGGCCGCCGCGTGATCAACAACATCAACCGCGCAGCCTCCCTCTTCCTGGTGAAGACGCTGTACTCGTTCCTGTTGGGACTGTTTTTCATCTTTTTGCCGGCTGCCTACCCGTTCCAGCCCATCCAGCTGACGTTGGTATCCACGCTGACCATCGGCGCGCCGTCGTTCTTCCTGGCGCTCGAACCGAACCGCGAGCGTGTGCGCGGAAACTTCCTGCGCTCGGTGCTCATGCGGGCCATCCCCGGAGCGCTGGCAGTTACACTCTGTGCGTTATTTGCTGCGGTGATGGAGCATTTCGGTTGGAGCCATGAGGTTTGTTCGACTCTGGCGACCCAGTCCGCCGCCGTCGCCGGCCTGGTAACGCTGTTCGTCACCTGCTTCCCGTTCTCGAAGATGCGTGCATTTGTGTTCGCAGGATCCTGCGTCGCGATGGTCATCGCAGTCATCTTCTTCCGGGACTTCTTCTTCCTGTCGACATTGACCGGAACACAGTGGCTCGTGCAGATCGCATTGGCCGCATTCACGATCGCATTCATCCCGCTCATTCGACAGATCGTCGGAAGAGGAAAGAAGGATGTCGTATTGTAAGATCAAACAATTTACGGCAGAGGGACTGTACCTCTGCCGTTTTTTGTGTTATATTGGTTAGTGGCGGCTAACTACTAATGAGCTGTCGAAATCGAGGTAGATATATGAACATGCAAGTTTTATCGGGGCTGATGATCCCATTTGCCGGAACGGCGCTTGGATCGGCCTGCGTATATTTCATGAAAGGGGAGTTGGGGCCAAAGGTTCAGAAGGCGCTCATGGGCTTCGCGAGCGGCGTCATGGTGGCGGCTTCGATCTGTAGCCTGATCATCCCCGCGAGGGAGCAGAGCGAAGATATGGGGCGGCTGAGCTTTCTGCCCGCCTTCGTCGGCTTTTGGATCGGCATCCTGTTCCTGCTGACCCTGGACATGGTCATCCCGCACCTGCACCTGAACGCGGAGAAGGAGGAAGGCCCGAAGTCCAGCCTTAAGAAGACGACCATGATGGTCCTCGCCGTTACGCTCCACAACATTCCGGAGGGTATGGCGGTCGGCGTGGTTTACGCCGGTTTCCTTTCGGACAATGTAGCCATCACGTCCGGCGCTGCATTGGCCCTGGCTTTGGGTATCGCAATTCAGAACTTCCCGGAAGGCGCCATCATTTCGATGCCGCTGTGCGCGGAAGGCGCGAGTAAGAAGAGAGCGTTTGGCTATGGCGCCCTGTCGGGCGCGGTGGAACCGATCGGCGCTGCTCTGACGATCCTCGCGACCGGCTTCTTCCTGCCGGCGATGCCGTACCTGCTGAGTTTCGCGGCCGGCGCCATGATGTATGTCGTAGTCGAAGAACTGATCCCGGAGATGTCCTCCGGCGAACACTCCAACGTCGGCGTGCTCATGTTCGCGACCGGATTCACACTGATGATGGCCTTGGATGTGGCATTGGGATAAAGAGACAAAATTATTTGAGTGAGAAAGCAATAAACCGGCCTTTTGGCCGGTTTATTGCTGCTTAAGAGTTTGAACTCAATTATGGAGTAGGGTTATAAAAAGGGATAAACAGCTATTGACATGCACATAAATGTGCATTATACTGTCATAAAGGGTTTTGCAAATAGGGTGATTGAGCTAAAGGTTTTATATTTGAATGTTGCAATCAATCCCTTCGATTGCAGTGATAAACACCTTTTCATCATCCTTCAGGATTTTTTTTAGCTCGAATAGTTCCTTGGCACTTAACGAAGGATTGAATTTTATACCAAAGGGTTTAAAATCTCCGGCTACGATACGATCACGTAACATGGTGATAAACTCTTCCCATTCCGGGAGTTCATCATCGTCGAGGTCATTATAAAGTAGTCTAAGACCATCTGCGTCGTAAAAGAGTTGCAATGCAGTGCTAAGTGAACAATTTGGATTGGAGAGATAAGCCTTAGGTTCATCAAAACCATTGGCCCAATTGTAATTGAATGCACACAAATGCAAGGTTTCTGGATCAACACAGGATTTTATATATTTCAGTCTCCTGGCAGAATACCATTCATATGTCATTTTTTCGGCTGCCTTTTTATCCATCAGTGTTCCTCCTGTGAAATATTATTGTATTTTCTCTCCCAAAGGTCGACGGAGTTTCCTTGACGATGGGGATAGAGTTTGCTTTTGGAATCTTTGCTAGAGAAACCTTTATAAAGTGGTAATCCGGATTCTTGCAATTTTCGCAGATTCCTTTGCAGCGATTTAACTTGTTTCTGTAGTTCTAGAGAAGAGAGATTAATATCCATATTATTCAGTTTTCCAAGAACAAACTTGGAGTAAATGGAATGATATCCTCTATGTTTCGAAATAGTATTAACTTGATTACCAGATACGGGAAGGAAAATACCATTAGTGGCATCATCAAAGTCCATTCCTATTTTACGGATGATTGGATGATTTCGTAATTCGGCCGGGATTATATGTTGTGCCTGGTAATTTTTTACGATGGTTCTTTTTGGTAGTCCCATAGACACCAGTAAATTGGCTTTGAGTTTTTGTGAGTCTCCACCAGTTACTACTCCATCTTTTCCGGGTATAATTCTTCCGTTATGATGAACCAACCAGCCAATGGTATTCGAGAATAAACCACTTATACCTTTGCTCATACTCTGCGCCTCCCTTCGAAAACGCGAGCAGTACGGCTCGGGTATTCTATAATTGTAATGCCATTTTGACGGAGAGTATCAAAGCAACGATAATTTGCAGAACCATAAACCAGAATCGTGTGGGGATGTAGTCGGTTTATTAATTCCTGCAATCCAGCTTCAAATCGATCCCTATCGACCAACTTTCGTGGGCTTCCTCCAGAAGTTCCGATACAAAGCACACTGTTATGAGGTAAACCATCAAATACATAGTTATATGTTTCAGATGTACCCCAACGGACACCATTGATTATTGGTATTCCATTTTTTCCAAGCCAAAACCCGTATGCTCTCATTCGATAAACATTATATATCTTTATCGGGTGAGGGAAGTCTTGACAGAGAGAAAAATCAGGTGTGATTGCTCCTGCGAAATGTCTCAGTACTTTGAGAACGAAGAGATACTCTCGCCATATGTTATACCCTTTTTCACTCTCTGAGCATTCATTTGAAAACTTCCTGTCATCTACAAAGAAGCATACAAAGGCGTCATAATGAAAGCGATTGTCATGACGGGCGATGGCTTCAGAGTATATCTTTCGAGCCTCGTCCCAATCGACAATTCTCTTTGGGATTGCTTTTGCGGTCGTGGGGCAAAAAGGGATATCATTACTGTTAGTTCCGAAATCAGCCCCTTCCACCATGAATGCATTCCATACATCGTGAATGCCGCTTCTAATTGGCTTAAGTTTACCACATGTTTTTAGTTTATTCAAGATTAACTCCTCCTTGCAGATTTTTTCGACGTTTTACTGTCACTGCTATCATACTTCTGCATAGAAGGATAATCGTTCCTGAAAAGTTCATAAAAAGTACTGAAAAAGTACTGAAAATCGCATCATGAGCATATTATATTGGAGGTGAAGGAAATGTATACCATTAGTTCTTTCTTTAAACTCATGAAGAAGGCGTGTATTAATCCTGCGATATCGAATGAAGAATTCGTTAATTCGTTACTTGATAGAGTTATAGAAACTTTTAAACTCAAAGGCAGAAACGGAGAAAGTCTGATCTTTACAAAATCAAGGGTCAGTGATTTATTAAGAAATAGAAGCAAAATTCCAGCTAACCTGCAGGGAATCGCCAGAAGAACCGATTGCAAAAAATTAATGATTGAAATAATGGAGTGGTTTTATGAGGAGATGCTTGATGGTACTCTCATAGATCAGAGCATATTATTGATAAAAGAACAAATTGAGAATGCTGACAATATTATTGCGAAGCAGAAGGAGATAACAAAATGTGACAATAGAAACGAGTTTTTATCTGAGGCTTTTATTTTGGCGATTAAAACAGAGAATACATTAAATTTGGGCGGTTCCCAATCGATATGGAAGAAAGGGGCCAATGTGTTGGATTTAGTTGTCGGAGATTTATTTAAGTATGGATTTGATAATCGGGTGAAAGAGCCTTTGATTACGGTTATTCCCGTGGATGATTCATTTGAAACGAGAATTACAAAGCAAACAGATAGTTCATGTCATCCTCTTGTTTCCGAAAAGACTATTCATGGGAATTGGCTTTCAAGAATGTATAAATGCGGATATACCCACGATAAACTGAAAACCATGATTAACAATAGTATTATCAGGTCAAACGATAAAACAAAAAAACAAGAAGGATCTGAATTAAAAGTATATCCAATTGGGACAATCGCATCAATACCGCATTGCGGAAAGACGTTTTATTTACTGGCGATATCGCATTTTAACGACGATGGTATGTCGAACTCCACGAAGAAAGATATTGAAATATCGATAGTTAGGTTGATGGAGTATTATAATACTTTTGGCCAAGGGTATCACTTGTATTTACCACTGCTTGGGACAGGACGTTCGCGTGTCGGATTATCTCTTCAAGAATCATTTGATTTGATTGTTAGGACTATATTGGATAATTGTGAGAAGATGAATGGAGAGATATCAATAGTTATACTTCCTGGTGAAGAATCGAGCGTTTCGATTACAAGGATTGGATGTATCAGTAGACAATAAAAACACTAGATTAAGAATTGAAGGAGGAAGAATTACGATGGCTTACAGAAATAAAACATATATTGCTTTCGATGGTGATAATGACATGAGATACTACACTCTGATGAAGGCGTGGAAACAATCAGACAATACCAACTTTCAATTTTATGATGCACATGATTTGAACACTGCTCGGGATTCTAGCCAAACAGAAAGTATAAAAAAGCAACTTGCCATCAGAATGGCAAATTCCAAGATTTTTGTTTTACTTTTGGGAGAAAAAACGAAATACCTTACCCGGTTCGTAAAGTGGGAGGTAGAACATGCAATCCGTTTAGATTTACCTATTATAGTAGTTAATCTTAATGGGGAAAAGGGGGTAGATAGTAAGCGTATGCCTATGTGGTTGACAGGACATTTATGTGTATCTTGTTCGTTCAATTCCAAAATACTCCAGTATTCTTTGGAGAAATGGGCTATTTGGCACGATAAATACAAAAGAATTTCGGAGAAAAAGGATAAGCACTTTTTTTGGACAAGTGATGTTTATTCTAAATTGGGTTTATAGGGCCAAATCTCAGAGGTCCTTTTCAAGAAAAATCAGGCAGAGGTTTTTCCTCTGCCTGTTTTTATTTCTCTGCGCCTTTTTGCTGCGCGTAGTAGTTGATGTAAGCTTGCTTTGTTTTCTGTTTGTTGCGAACGCTGATGCTGATCTCTTCGCCCTGGTCCATGACGATGGCGTTATCGTCGACGCTCTTCGCGTAGTCAAGGTTCACCAGGTAGCAACGGTTGCACTTGATGAAGTTCGGGTGCTGGGAGAGTTGCTCCTCAATGTCCTTCAGGGGTACATTGACCTGGAAGTCCTTACCGACCGTGTGCACCATGCACATCCAGTTGAAGACCTCGATGTAGCGGATCTTTGCGATCGGAAGTGACACCGGAATGCGGTCCGAGGTGACGTTCAGGGTGGCATACTGGAGATCCATGCGGCCTTCCAGACGCTCCAACAGCTGGTAGAGACGCGGCCGCGCCACGGGCTTCACCAGATAGCCTTCCGCCATCAGGTCATAACTCTCTATGGCATGCTCCTCGCTTGAGGTCACGAATATGATCATGGTATTCGGAGCCTTCTCGCGCAGTTTGCGTGCCGTGTCAATGCCGTTCATGTCGGCCATGTAGATGTCCAAAAAGACGATGTCCCAATCCGGACGGTTCTTCAATTTTTGCTGCTCGTACGATAGGAGCAGCTTCTGTCCACTGTCGTAAACCTCAACGTGTACGTCGGAATCATGAGACGAAAACCAGTCGTGCAGCATCGTGTACAATGCCTTAATGTCGACCTTGCTATCGTCACAGATCGCAATCTTCATAACACATACCCTCCTTGTTGCATATCGAACTCGCCGATATGCAACTCGAGAAGTTTTCTTCGAGTTCGCCGGCTACGCCAACGAACGAGAAAAACTTCGAGCACATCGGCCCGATATGACTGTTTTGTGCCAGTGATATCCGACACTTCTTTCTTCCCTTACTCTTTTAATTATAGCATAAATAGTATAAAACTCAAGGGGAAATTCCGAAATTTGCGATAAATTCAGATCGTTACGTATAAAATTTTTGTGAGCGTCGTTCACAAATGTGTGGAAAATGACCGCAAAACCGCACAGATTCTGTGGAAAATGCGTCCCGATTGTAGTAAAATAGAAGATGTTTTTGAAAGATTAGAAGGGAGAGAATATGTTTAAGTATCTCAAGAAATACTGGTTCTGGTGTCTGCTGGCCCCGGTGTGCATGTTCGGAGAGATAGCGATGGATCTGATCCAGCCGAAGATTATGTCGTCCATAGTAGACGACGGCGTGCTGAAGAGTGATGTCGGCCTCATTCTGGACTTGGGCGTCCGCATGATCCTGCTGGTATTATTCGGCGGTCTCTGCGGAACCCTCTGCGGCGTATTTGCCAATTTTGCCACCCGCCGGTTCGGAAACGACCTGCGTAAGGCACTTTTTACCAAGATCATGAATCTGTCATTTTCCCAGACAGACCGGATCTCCACCGGATCCCTGATCACCCGTTTATCCAACGACGTTAACCAAGTCGAGATGATGGTCATGATGTTCATCCGCATGGCTGTGCGCAGTATGTGCATGTTCATCGGCGGCATCTACATGCTGTACCGCATCTCCGCGCAATTTGCCCTTTTGACCATCGGCGCCCTGCCGTTTGTCATGATCGGCGTGACCTTCTTCCTGCGTAAGGCGACTCCGATGTTCGCTGTCGTTCAGAAGAAACTGGATCAGGTCAATCATGTCATGCAGGAGGATGTTGCCGGCGCGCGCGTCGTTAAGGCGTACGTCCGCGAGCAGTACGAGCTCGATCGTTTCGATAAGGCCAATGATGACCTCGTGTCCATCAACCTGCGTGTGCAGACCCTGCTCGCCTTCATGATGCCTTACATGAACATCATCCTGAACCTGGTCGTTATCCTGCTTCTGTACATGGGCGCGATCACGGTCAAGGAAGGCTCTGAGCTGCAGATCGGTGAGCTTATGGCGGCTCTGACCTACGTGGCGATGATCCTGCACAGTGTGACCTTCGTGGCCAATATCTTCCAGAGCATGACCCGTGCCCGCGCGTCCGTAGCGCGTCTGAAGGAAGTGCTCGATAGCCCCGACCTCATCGAGGACGGTGATTTTGAAACCGCGAAAGCCCGCCTGGCAGAAATGTATAAAGAGGATGGCATTATGACCGAAACGAAGCGCGGAAGCATCCGCTTCGAGAACGTTTCCTTCGCCTATCCGTCGTCCCCGGACCGCAAGGTCCTGGAAAACATTGACCTCGAGATCCGCCCCGGCGAGACGTTTGCCATTCTGGGTACGACCGGCAGCGGTAAGTCTTCGTTCATCAACCTGATCCCGCGTTTCTACGATGCGGACGAGGGCAATGTCTACGTGGACGGCATCAATGTGAAAGATTACGAACTGCACGAGCTGCGTGAGCGTGTTGTCACGGTAATGCAGCGTGCAGAGTTATATTCGCGTTCCATCATGGAGAACATCCGTTGGGGACGCGAGGGTGCAACGGACGAGGAAGTTTACGCTGCGGCGCGCGCCGCACAGGCGGACGGCTTCATCCGCGAGGCCCAGGACGGTTACGATACGCACGTAACGGAGGCAGGACACTCGCTGTCCGGCGGCCAGAAGCAGCGTATCTCCATCGCCCGCGCCCTGCTGAAGAAGGGCGAGATCCTGATCTTCGATGACGCGACCAGCGCGCTCGACCTCAAGACCGAGGCGGCGTTGCATAAGGCGCTGCGCGCGGAGTACTCCGACGTGACGAAAATCATCATTGCCCAGAGGATCGCGTCCGTGCGCAACGCGGACCGCATCATGGTCCTGGACCGCGGTAAGATCCTGGCCATCGGCACCCACGATGAATTGATGAAGAGCTGCGACCTGTATCAGGATATCTTCCGTTCGCAGCTGAAAGAAGATAAGAAGGAGGTGACGGCAAATGAGTGACCCTAAGCAAACACCTCCTCGTCAGCAACAGATGGTCCGTTTCGGCGGACGTCCCGGCGGCGGCCCGCACGCGATGGCGCGTGAGATCGAGAAACCGAAGAATATGAAGAACATCCTCGGCCGTCTCGTCGTCTATTTCCGTCGCGAAAAGACACTCCTTCTGATGCTGTTCATCTGCGTTGTGGTCGTGTCCCTGTCCACACTCGCAGGCCCGAGCATGCAGGGTAAGGCGATCGATATGATCTTCGATAAGGAGTTCGACGTTCTGCCCATCCTTCTGTTCGCCATGCTCGGCGTCTATGTTTTGAATACCGGCTTCATGCTCGGACAGTCGCTTTTGTCGGCGAACCTGAGCCAGCGTATCGTGCGGAAAATGCGTCATGACCTGTTTGCGAAGATCGACAATCTGTCCATCTCGTACCTGGATACGCACTCCGGCGGCGATATCATGAGCCGCATGACCAACGATGTCGAGAACATTTCCCAGACGATCTCCCAGAGCATTGGCTCGCTGTTTTCCGGCGTGCTGACCATCGTCGGAACGGTCGCCATCATGTTCTGGTACTGCTGGCAATTGACCCTGATCACGTTCTTCACGGTCCTGATGACCGTCGTCGTGACGAAGTTCCTTTCGAAGGTCATGCGCCGCACTTATAAGCACCGCTCGATCGTTCAGGGTAAGTTGAACGGCCATTCGGAGGAGATGATCACCGGATACCGTTCCATCGTGGCATACAACAAGAAAGAAGACGTCATCAAAGAGTTCAACGATCTTTCCGATGAACTGTGTGGTGTCAGCATCCGCGCGGAGATCCTCGGCGGTTCGATGGGCCCCATCATGAACTGCATCTCCAACATCGGTTTCGTCATCGTTTCCGCATTCGGCGGATTTTTCGCCTACCATGGCCTGATCTCCATCGGTACGATCTCGGCCTTCATCCTTTACGCGAAGCAGTTCTCGCGTCCCATCAACGAGATCGCGCAGTTGTACGGCAACGTGCAGACGGCGCTCGCGGGAGCGGAGCGTGTGTTCGAGATCATGGACCTTCCGAACGAAAACAACGTCGGCGACGTTCCCATGGATCAGGTCGAGGGCAATATCACGTTCGAGCATGTGGATTTCTCCTATGTGCCCGGTAAGCAGGTTCTTCACGACTTCAACCTGGAGATCCGTCCCGGCCAGAAGGTAGCGCTCGTCGGCGCGACCGGCAGCGGTAAGACGACCATCGTTAACCTGCTCATGCGTTTCTACGAGCCCGATTCCGGTTCGATCAAGATCGACGGCGTGGATATCTTCGATTACAAGCGCGATGACTTGCGTGACCACACGGCGATCGTATTGCAGGACACCGTCCTGTTCTCCGATACCATCGCAGGAAATATCAAATACAGCAACCAGGAGGCTTCCGATGAGGAAATGTACGAGGCAGCGCGGATCTCAAACTGCGAGTCCTTCATTTCCCGCCAGCCCGATGGCTACGATACCTACCTGAAGCTGGCAGGCGCGAACCTGTCGGCCGGTCAGAAGCAGCTGCTCACGATCGCGCGCGCCGTGCTTTCGGATCCGTCCATCCTGATCCTGGATGAGGCGACCAGCTCGGTCGACACCCGCACCGAGAAGAAGATCCAGGATGCGATGGCGCAGCTCATGAAGAACCGCACGAGCGTGATCATTGCCCACCGTCTGTCCACCATCATGGATGCCGATAAGATCGTCGTCATGGACCAGGGACGCGTGGTCGAGACCGGAACCCACGAAGAACTTCTGAACCTCGGCGGACGCTACGCAGAGTTGTATCAGACGCAGTTCGCGGGGTTAGAGACGTAAATGATACCAGGCTCGAAAAGTGCGAAGCACGTAGAAATCCGTAGTATCATGAAATGAATATTCCGGCAGGTTGCAATAGGCGAACAAAAGAGCCAGAAAAGGCAGTTTTGTTCGCCTGTTGAGGCTTATATTGCCCGAGAGAAGGCAGAGAAAGCGAACAAAAGAGGCCGAAAAGGCAGTTTTGTTCGCCTGACGAGCCTTATATTGCCCGAGAGAAGGCAGAGAAAGCGAACAAAAGGGCTAAAAATGGCAGTTTTGTTCGCCTGGTAAGCCGGAAATAGCCCGAGGAAGGGCAGAAAAAGCGAACAAAAGAGCCAGAAAAGGCAGTTTTGTTCGCCTGGTAAGCCGGAAATATCCCGCGGAAAGGCAGAGAAAGCGAACAAGAGAGGCCGAAATGGCATTTTTGTTCGCCTGACGAGCCTTACATAGCCCGAGGGAAGGCAGAAAAAGCGAACAAGAGAGGCCGAAAAGGCGGTTTTGTTCGCCAGTTGAGCCTTACATAGCCCGAGGGAAGGCAGAAAAAGCGAACAAGAGAGGCCGAAATGGCAGTTTTGTTCGCCTGACGAGCCGGAAATAGCCCGCGGAAGGGCAGAAAAAGCGAACAAAAGAGCCAGAAATGGAAACTTTGTTCGCCTGACGAGCCTTACATAGCCCGAGGGAAGGCAGAAAAAGCGCACAAAGGTGTAGAGGGAGGTGACAAAACAGGATACTGAGGGATAATCAGCTATCCACATTGATAATTGGTGAGGTCGTCATAGGGGAGAGCCGACATCGTGAAGGGGTCGACTCATGACAATTCGAAATAATAGGGAGGTTTGATGTTTCGGGAAGTAGATGTAAAAAAAGAAATAGAATTTTTGGAGAGCCAATTGAGGAGTGTTTCTTCCGAGGTGGAAAAAATCGCTTCATTGGTTCCTGATGGTGCCGGCCTTCGCGTGATCAGTCGCGGTGAAGGCTATCAATATTTTATGAGGCATCGTGGATCAAAGCCAACAGGAGACTATATAGCCAAAAAGGATAGGGAGAAAGCGGAAACTTTAGCTCAGATCGAATATGATCGAAAACTGATAAAGAGTATAGAACAGCGGATCGCGGGATTGAAACAGTTAAGTGCTTCTTCGGCGGATCCATTTGAAGATGCTTTTGGTCAGATGGTTTTAGGAAAAAGGGAATTGATCCGACCACATCGTTTGTCGGATGAAGCTTACATTCGAGAATGGAAGAATAAAGACTATGATAGACTGGAGTTCGGTGAAAAAACTCCGGAGTATTATACGAGACAGGGGTTACGAGTACGATCGAAGTCGGAAGTGATCATTGCAGATATTCTGGATGAAATGTCCATTCCGTTTTTGTATGAAAAGCCGTTACAGATCGGTTCGGGGACGATCCATCCGGATTTTACACTGCTGAACATAAAAGAACGAAGAGAGTTGTATTGGGAACATTTCGGAATGATGGACGAAATGGACTACCGAAATAATGCGTTTCTGAAGATAAGAAAATATGAATCGACATTTCGCCGCAGTTCACTGATTTGGACATTTGAGACCGAAAGATTTCCGCTAAATACAAAAGCGATCCGGAATATGGTGTCAGATCTGAAGGCTGACCTGGGATATTGACGATGAAGAAATGACTTGAAAAATAAGATTGATTCCGTTATACTTAGAGGTGGTGCTTTCCGCCTCTAAGTTTTTTGCGGCGTAGGACCGTGATATTACGGACTGTGGAGCGCACTGCTTTCATAGAAGGAGCATAAAAGGATGAAACATGGGATGAAATCTAAACTTGCAACGGCTGTCTTGTCGTTGGTGCTCGCGTTGGCGATGATCCTTCAGGAAACCGGCCTGTTCGGCGCTTTTGCCGGCACACAGCAGGTGTTCGCGGACGAAGCATTCGGCGAGAAAGCCTATGAATACATGAAAAAACTGAGCCAGGAGTATTCTTTCCGTATCTCGACCACGGAGGCGAACGCGAACTGCCGTGAGTGGCTGAAGAGTTTGGTGACCGGTTGGGGATACAAGGTACAGACCTGTGAGTTCAGCGGCGACAGCCCGCACGGCTGGGGACCTTTCTCCGGCGAGAGCCTGATCTTCGATAAGAAGGGCCAGTCGGATTACATCCTGCTGATCTGCGCGCACTACGACGGCGCGTGGTCGGCTGCTTGTGATGACAACGGTTCCGGCGTCGGCGTTCTGATGGAAAATGCAGAGCGCGTCGCAAAGATGAAGTTGCCTTATACCATCCGGTTCGCGCTGTTTGACGGCGAGGAGACCGGTTGCATGGGTAGTTCGGCGTATGTGGCTACATTGTCCCAGGAGGAAATGGACCGCATCGTGTGCGTCATCAACGTGGACAGCGTTGCGGCAGGCGATAACCTGATGATCTACAGCGGCAACTACCATGCCGATACCAATACATTTACCGAGATGTGGCCGTTATACAGCATGATGGAGCTGGCGGACGAATACGACGTCAAGCTTTCGCTGCATCCCGAGGTGAACGGGAACTTCCCGGTACCGACGAAGATGACCGGAAGCGACCACGCTGCATTTGCCGCGGCGGGTAAGCCTTACATCTACTTTGAGGCCAGCAACTGGATGGGTGGTGACTGGGACAATATGTACCAGACCGACTCGCCGCTGGTTCCCAAGGGAAAGATCATGCACAACGAGGAGTATGATAACTTCGAGTTTTTGGATACGAACTTCCGCGAGAGAGTTACGACCCATTTGGCTGAAGTTTCACAGCTGGTATATGCATCCATGATCGGACACCTGAACATCCCGAAGGAAGCCTTCCCGGATCTTCCGGAACCGACCACGGAAGCGCCTACGACGGCGGAGACAGCTGATGTTTCCACAGAGGCACCTGTAGAGAGCACACCGGTAGAGGCTCCGACCGAGGAGTCAACGCCGGCTTCGGAAACCCAGTCCGGTTCAGAGGCTCCTACAACGAAGGGTGAGGACGAGACATTGACCGAGGCGGAAACGACCAC
>JAFZZY010000035.1 GCA_017615545.1 Lachnospiraceae bacterium | reverse complement strand
TTTTTTCTTTTTCTTCTTTCTTCTGCCGTAAGACCTGCCATTACCGATTTCTCCTTCTATACCATACGATGAAACCGATCAGGAGCACCACGATGGGGATCACTGCAGCAGTAATGATCAGAGCCAGATTTCTGCTCGATGCCATATACAGGTTCTCACCGAAGTCGGTGGTCTTTACGGGGATGCTGACACTGCGGTCAAACGAGCACAGGTAATTAAGCGCCGAAATATAAACATCACTGTTTACGACATTCGGATAACTCATCAGCAGCCCATCTTCTACCAGGCTGGCGCATCCGAATACGACCATCTTCATACCGGTCAGACTGTCTTCGCCAGTCAGACCGATCGTCAGAGGTCCTGCGATATCGGTCGCCGTCTTGGTAATACTGCTTTCCGTCTTATAATCCACACGCTGGAAGGCTCCGTCGGTCGTCTGCATAAACGGCTTGATCGTAAGCGTATTCTTCTTCGTGTCGGCAGTAAACAGACCGGTCGAAATGTAAACGTAGACGTAGGAATTCTGGGAAATATTACTCGTCACCGAGTGGGAGCTGCTGACATTTGCATAGTATACAAACGGAGTCTGCTGATCTTTAGAATGATCCGCCTGCTCAAAGACAACACCCTGCTTTAATTCAACGCCGCAATACAAAAGCAGATTGCGGAAGTTCTCCGTATCGTAGTTTTCATAGGTGCAGTTGATAAAGAGTTTTCCGCCCATGTCCACATAGTCACGGATCTTATTACATTCATCCGCCGAATAATCCGTCTGCGGCGAATTCAGGAATAGAATATCACACTCCTGAGGGATCGAACCGGTAGCCAGATTGATCGTCTGGATATCATAGTTTGCTTTTTTGATCGATGCGGTGATCGTCGAACCGAGTTCGCTTTCGTTGTGTCCGGTAACTACGCAAATGTTCGGGATCTCCTTTGTTGTAACATAAATGAGTGCAGAGGTGATCTCACCCTCACCATCGTAGTTATACAGAACATCCGTATATCCGGACTGGTAATACTGCGTATAGTCCAATTCATAGATCTCCGACTCCGGGATGAACTTCTGTCTCTCGGCGGAAACCACGAGAACACTGCCGTTTTCGATCGTCTGCTGATCCAGATTGTACTGTTTCAGGATCGCGAATTCACGGTTCATATCCAGGTTTTTGACATGGATCTTCGAGGACTGCTCCTCATACAGATCCAGCATCTGTGAAAGGATGTGGTCATAATTGCCCGTTTCGCCGATCAGATAGATGGTCACATCCTCATCCAGAGTTTTGATCACATCGCGGGTCTTATCTCCGATCGAGTAGAGTTTTACATCACTCATATCGTAGGAGACCCAGCTGACCGGGAGCTTATTGACCAGGATATTGACGGCGACCAAAAAGGCCAGGACCAGGACCACCATCAACACGCTGTACGAACCATGCTTTAAGGAAGCTTTACTGAGATCGTTTTTCTTATCCATTTCTTCTTCCTCCTAGCTGTATCTTCTCTTCTGGATCGACTGAATGGTCAGGAAGACGAAAAATACGGAAACTGACAGGTAAAGCACGATCGAAGGGATATCAAAAATATTGTATGCGAAGTACACAAGCGTTCCGACGTAAGGAATGCTGTGCAGGATCTGGCCTACGGAACCATAGAACATATCCGGGTTCACTTTATAGAGGACCATGATCAGGATGCATAAACATGCAAATACGACGAATGAGGCGTAGAAATTCTGCGTCATCTTGAAGAAGATGAGGAAGAATACAACGGCCATTCCTACGAAGATCACGGCGTTTTTCCACTCATCGAGTGGGATCTTCTCCGAAAGCTCTGTGAGCATGCTCATCAGGAACAGGAAACCGAACGCGAGCAGAGCTGCGATGATCTGGCTTTCTGTTACGGAAGAGAAAAACATGCCGATCGCAATGTAAGAAGCACCGATCAGGAAAAAGGCCAGGATGGTTGCATAATCGGTAAGAGGATACGCGTAATCACCGGTCATATAAATGATGATCGGATATGCACAAGAGATCAGGACCGGGATCGCAAAGACCAGGACCATCGCCAGGTATTTTCCCAAAGCGATCTTCCAGACGCTGATCGGAGAAGTAAGCAACAACTGATCTGTCTTGGATCTGCGCTCTTCCGAGAAACTACGCATGGTCAGGATCGGGATCAGAACAGGCAGATACGATATGATACCGGCCAATGAATATGCATAGAACGGGCTGCCGGCCTGAATGTTGTTAAACGAAAAGACCAGGCCGAAGAAAAGCAGGAAGACTGCTACCATAAAGTAGCCGAGCATATCGTTAAAATACGATTTAAATTCTCTTTTCAAAATAGCGATCATGTCTCGTCTCCTCCTTCCTTCTCTTCTTCATCGGACGACTCTTCGGTCTCGCCCTCTTCCGGCGTTGCTTCTTCGGATTCTTCCGCCGTGTCATCCGCCGCTTCTTCGGTTTCTGCTTCCGCTACAATCCCGTTTTTCCGGGCTTCTTCTTTCATTCGCTCTTCTTCGCGTGCAGCGTACTCTTCGTCCGACTTCGCGACGAGCTGCAGGAAGATCTCTTCCAGGGTCGGCACAACCGCGCGCAGCTGACGTACCGGAACTCCTGCCTTCGCCAATGTCTTAAACAGCACTTCGGCCACGTCTGCGCCTTTTGCGAAAGAAAGCCGCACCTTCGATACGCCCTCGGGCATATCGTTGCTGTCAAATTCAAACTCAGCCATCTCCTTAAACGGAGCAAGAACTTCGTTCAGGTTCTCTTCGGTGGTACGGGCTTCGATCTCGTACACATCCTTCGTATGATACCGGGCAACCAGGTTCTCCGGCGTATCCATAACGATCAGACGTCCGTGCGCGATGATCAGGATCTCATCGCAGACTGCGCTGACTTCCTGCATGATATGCGAACTGAGCAGGACGATCGGTTTTTCCTCGCCCTCACTCTTTTCTACGGAATCATCGGGGATGACCAGTTCACGGATCAGGCGGCGGATCTCCAGGATCTGCTTCGGGTCCAGTCCGACCGTCGGCTCATCGAGGATAATGAACTGCGGATTTCCCAGAAGTGCCTGCGCCAGGCCGACTCTCTGCCGGTAACCTTTCGACAGGTTGCGGATCAGGCGGCGGCGATAATCCGTCAACCGTGTACGGTTGATCGCCATATCGACCTGCTTTTTGCGCTCATCACGCTTTACGCCCTTCAGTTCGGTTACGAACTTCAGGTACTCTTCTACGGTCATGTCCGGATAGACCGGCGGGATCTCGGGCAGGTAGCCGATGTAACTCTTCGCCTCTTCCGGATCCTCCAATATACTGCATTCATTGATCAGAACATCACCGCCTGTCGGGGCAATGTAACCTGTCATGATATTCATAGTCGTGGATTTTCCCGCGCCGTTCGGCCCCAAAAAGCCGTAGATCTTGCCGGGATGCAGGGTAAAGCTGATATTGTCGACCGCAGGGATCAAACCGTACCGTTTTACCAGATTTTTAACTTCGATCAATGCCGTGTCCTCCTTGGTAATTCGTCCTTTAGTATTCGGCTCTTGTATCATACACGGAATATGTGTCTTTTGTGTGAAAAACCGTCACAAAACGTAGATTTCGCCTCGTTTTTCAGGCCGGATCCTTCGTTCCGAGGCGGCCTTTGAAATCCTCGTAGGTGAAATCCGTCAATCGTACGATCTCGTCTCCCCTTACGACCCAGATATCGGGCAATGGCATACCGTTAAACGTGTTGTTTTTACAGGTGGTATAGATCGCCATGTCCTCGAATAAAAGCCGTTGTCCGGCCTCCAAAGGCCGTTCAAAAGCATAATCACCGATGATGTCGCCGGACAGACAGGTCGGGCCGCCCAGACGATAGGTGTAAGGCTTCTCTCCCGCCTCAAATCCTTCATAAAGCGGCGGACGGTACGGCATCTCCAGTACGTCCGGCGTGTGGCAGGCTGCCGACATATCCAGGATCGCATTGACCACGTCACCGTTCTTCACGAAATCGAGAACGCGCGTGCAAAGATAACCGGCGTTCAGCGCGACTGCTTCGCCCGGCTCCAGATACACGATAACGCCGTAGGTATCGCGCACGTGGCAAATGAGTTTCTTCAGCAGTTCACGGTCGTAGTCCACCCGTGTGATGTGGTGGCCGCCGCCCATGTTGATCCAGTGCATCTTCTGCATGATGTCGCCGAACTGCTCCTCAACCGCACGCAGGGTGATCTCGAGTGCATCGGAGTTCTGCTCACACAGGGTGTGAAAATGCAGGCCGTCCAGCATCGCAATGAGATCATCATCCATCTGCTCATCCCACGCCTGTTTTGTGGTCCCGAGTCTTCCGCCGGGCGCGCATGGGTCGTAGATCTCATGCCCCTCCTGCGTCTGGCACAGGGGATTGATGCGCAGGCCCACCTCTTTCCCGGCCTTCTTCGCGGCCGGTCCGAACATGCGCAACTGGCTCGGGCTGTTGAACACGATATGATCCGCATATTCCAGAAGCTCGTCGAACTGCTCCGGAACGTAGGCTGCCGAAAAGACATGGCACTCCTTCGCGGGCATCTTCTCACGGCCCAGGCGCGCCTCGAACAGGCCGCTCGCCTCGGTCCCCGCCAGATATTCCTCCAATACCGGGTACAGGTCGTAATTGGAAAATGCTTTCTGCGCGAGCAGGATCCGACATCCCGTCGCGTCTTCGATCTCTTTTAATATCCTTCCGTTCTCCCGCAGTTTCGCCTCGTCGATCAGATAGCACGGCGTAGGCACGTCACTGCAAAGAATACGCCGGGGCATGTCTGCTCCGGCGCCGGAAAGCTTCAGATGTGTAAGCTTCTCTTTCATCGCATCCGAACTCCTTTATCTTTAAACCTCTGTTACGGAACTAACTTCGGGTCATGGCTCTCCTTATGCGGAAGGCCGTATTTGCAAAGCGCTTCCATGAACGGATCCGGATCAAACTCTTCGACGGTATAAACGCCGGGCTTCTTCCAATATCCCTTCAGCATCATCATGGCGCCGCACATCGCGGGAACGCCGGTGGTATAGGAAATGGCCTGGGAACCAACCTCGCGGTAGCACTCCTGATGGTCACACACATTGTAGATATAATAGGTCTTCTTCTTTCCGTCCTTCTCGCCGGTGAAGATGCAACCGATGTTCGTCTTGCCCTTCGTGCGCGGTCCGAGCGATGCGGGATCCGGCAGAAGCGCCTTCAAAAACTGGATCGGGACGATCTCATGGCCCTCGAACAGGATCGGCTCGGTCGAAAGCATGCCGACATTTTCCAGACACTTCATGTGGGTCAGGTAGCTCTGTCCGAAGGTCATGAAGAAACGGATACGCTTAACGCCGGGGATGTTCTTCGCCAGCGACTCGATCTCCTCGTGATGCAGGAGATACATATCCTTCTCTCCTACCTCGTCGAAATCATATTCGCGCTTGATGCTCATGGCCGGGATCTCCACCCATTTGCCGTTCTCCCAGTAGCTGCCGGGCGCGGACACCTCACGAAGGTTGATCTCCGGATTGAAATTCGTAGCAAACGGATAACCGTGGTCGCCGCCGTTGCAGTCCAGGATGTCGATCGTGTCGATCTTATCAAACTCATGCTTCAAAGCATAGGCGCAGTACGCCTGCGTAACACCGGGATCGAAGCCGCTGCCGAGCAGGGCGGTCAGGCCTGCTGCCTTAAACTTCTCCTGATATGCCCACTGCCAGGAATAATCGAAATATGCGGAGAAGCCTTCCTCCTTGCAACGCTTCTCATAGATGGCTCTCCACTCGGGATCGTTCGTGTCCTCGGGCTCGTAGTTCGCCGTATCCATGTAGTTCACCTTGCATGCCAGGCAGGCATCCATGATGGTCAGATCTTGATAGGGCAATGCGATATTCATTACCAGGTCGGGCTTATAATCGTTGATCAGCGCGATCAGTTGGTTGACATCGTCTGCGTCCACCTGTGCCGTGGTGATCTTTGTGGTCGTGGTAGGTGCAAGTTTCGCGGCCAATGCTTCGCATTTGGAGACCGTACGGCTCGCGATGCAGATCTCGGAGAAAACCTCCGGAGCCTGACAACATTTGGAGATCGCTACGGACGCAACGCCGCCGCAGCCGATGATAAGTACTCTGCTCATAGTAACTCCTTTCGTCTTCAAGGAATGTGCTCTGTTACTCACAGATGCTTAATATCAGTTCCCGGACCACCTTGCAGGCCGTCGCCGTGCTGGCGCCGCTCACATCGAGCATCGGGGATAATTCATTGACATCCGCTGCCACCACGCGGCCCGCGCAAACCGTGCGGATCGCTGATAACAGCTCGTTAAAGGAAACACCGCCGGCCTCCGGGGTACCCGTTCCCGGGAAGATGCCCGAATCCAGGCAGTCCAGGTCGATGGTCAGATAGATGGGCGCATCGCCGATGGCTTCGATCGTCTCTTTCAATCCTTCGAAAGAAAACGGATGCATGTCGGTGTGCTCTTTTGCGAAACGGAACTCCTCCCGTTCCCCGCTGCGGATGCAGAACTGGTGAATGCGTCCGTCGCCGAGAAGATCATGGCAGCGACGCATGACGCAGGCGTGGGAAAGCCGCGCGCCCAGATAGTCGTCGCGAAGGTCCGCATGCGCATCGAACTGGATCACGTGCAGGTCGGGATAGACAGCAGCTACGCTCTCCACTGCGGGAAGCGTGACCAGATGCTCACCGCCCATCAAAAGCGGGAATTTGCCGTCCTCCAGGATCGCTGCCGCCTCGTCGGAAATGTCCTTCAGCGCCAGTTTCGAGTCGCCGAAGCACAGTTCCAGGTCGCCACGATCCGCAACCTTATAATCGGTCAGATCGCGGTCCTGATACGGGCTGTAGGTCTCCAGGCCATAACTCTCGTGACGGATGGCCGCAGGCGCAAAACGCGCGCCCGGACGGTAGCTCGTCGTCGAATCAAACGGAGCGCCGTACAGGACGATCTTCGCCTCTTCGTAATCGGCATCGCATCCGATAAAAGTCTCAATATTCGGGGTGGGCTTACGCATTACTCCACCTCCTCCAGCATTTCTTCCAGGAAGGCCGGAAGATAGAACGCGCCCTTATGCAGGCGGGTCGTGTAATACCGCGTGCGCATGTGCAGGTCATTCCACGCCTTCGAGTCGAAATCATCGATGGGATGATATTTCTTGCTCGCAAAACCGAAGAGCCAGTAACCCGCAGCATAGGTCGGGATATGGGCCTGGTAAACGCGGCAGATCGGGAATGTATTCGCGATACGCTTGTGGCTGCGCTGCATGGCATCCGCATCCTGCTGATAGAACGGACTACCCTGCTGGTTTACCATGATACCGTCTTCCTTCAGTGCTTTATAGCAGTTACCGTAGAATTCCTTCGTGAACAGGCCCTCGGAAGGTCCGAACGGATCGTTGGAATCCACGATGATCAGATCATATTCGTTTTCGCAGTAGCGGATGAACTTCAGCGCGTTCTCGTAGTGAATGTGAACACGCTCATCGTCGAGCTGGCAAGCATTGCCCGGAAGGTACTGACGGCAGGCATCCACAACCATCGGATCCATCTCTACGAGGTCAATGTGCTCGATGCGTGAATAACGTGTCAACTCCTTTACAACACCGCCGTCGCCGGCACCGATGACCAGCACGCGGCTGATGCCCTGATGCACCGCCATCGGCACATGAACGATCATCTCGTTGTAGATGAACTCATCCCGCTCGGTCAGCATGATATTGCCGTCGAGCGCCAAAATGCGGCCGAATTCACAGCTCTCGAAGACATCGATACGCTGATAGTCGCTCTGCTTCGAGAACAACTGCCGCTCCACCCGGAGGGAAAGTTTCACATCCGGTGTATGTTTTTCCGAAAACCAAAGATCCATGGCAACTCCTTTACTTCGCGAAGAGAACTAGATCAAAACGTTGAGGCGCTCGATGTTCGGATCCTCCGGACCCGTCATGCTGCAGCCCTTCTCCTTCGCGTACAAAATGTAATCCAAAATATCTTTTGTGATCCTCTCGCCCGGGGCCAGGATCGGGATGCCCGGCGGGTAGCACATTACGAACTCGCTGCAGACGCGGCCTTCGGTCGCTTCGATCGGAAGGCTTTCCTTCTGTGCGTAGAACGCTTCCTGCGGACTCGCAACTACCTGAGGGTCAATGTATTCCTGGCTGAGCATACCGGTCTTGTCGCGCTGGTAGCGGCGGCGGATCTCCGCCAGGGCCGACACGAGACGCTCCACTTCCTGGATGCGGTCGCCGATGGAAAGGTAAGCGAGGATATTTCCGATATCACCGAACTCGATCTGGATATCGTAGTCATCCCGCAAAAGGTCGTAAACTTCGATGCCCGCCATGCCGATATCCAACGTGTGTACCGACAGTTTGATCGGGTCGAAATCGAAAATGGAATCGCCGTTGATCATCTCGGGGCCGAAGGCGTAGTAGCCGCCGACGGAGTTGATCTCGGCTCTCGCGTACTCTGCGATCCGGCGCACCTCGCGGAAGATCACATCTCCGCGCAGCGCCAGGTTGCGGCGCGATATATCGAGGCTGCTCATCAAAAGATAGCTGGCCGATGTCGTCTGAGTCAGGTTGATGATCTGGCGCACATAGCCCGCGTGTACATTCGGTCCTGCAAGCAGGAAACTCGACTGTGTCAGGCTTCCGCCGCTCTTATGCATGGAGACCGATGCCATATCCGCGCCGGCATCCATCGCCGACACCGGAAGGTCCTCACCGAAATAAAAGTGGGTTCCGTGCGCTTCGTCTGCCAGGCAGAGCATGCCGTGGTCATGTGCCAGTTTAACGATCGAACGCAGGTCCGAGCAGATACCGTAATATGTGGGGTTATTGACCAAAACGGCAACCGCATTCGGATGCTCGCGGATGGCCTGCTCCACCTGCTCTACCTTCATGCCGAGGGAGATGCCGAGACGGCGATCCACCTGCGGATTTACATATACCGGAATGGCGCCGCAAAGAACGAGCGCATTGATCACGCTGCGGTGTACGTTTCTCGGGAGAATGATCTCATCGCCGCGTTTGCACGCAGTCAGCACCATACTCTGTACGGCCGATGTCGTACCGCCGACCATCAAAAATGCTTCCGCCGCGCCAAAGGCTTCCGCCGCCAGGATCTCGGCTTCGCGGATGACACTGATGGGGTGGCACAGATTGTCCAGCGGCTTCATGCTGTTGACATCCACCGATACACACTGCTGGCCTAAAAATGAGGTCAGTTCCGGGTTGCCGCGGCCGCGCTTATGGCCGGGGACATCGAACGGAACGACACGCAGATTACGGAATTTTTCCAGCGCCTCATGGATCGGCGCGCGATTCTGCCGGCGTATAAAATCAGTTGTTCTTTCTAACATCACTCTCTCCTATGCCTGCAAAAAAATAACAGGCTGCGTAGGTAGCAGCCTGCTTGTCTATTTTTTCTGGCTCAGAGTCTATATAGCAATCACTTTTACTACTCTTATTGACCGTTTCACAAGTCTGCAATACGCATATTATGGTTATAAAGTAACCAACTTATAAACTTTGAGCTCGAGGCTTCATCAATAAGGCAACACTGTTGCCAATCGGCTATGAATCCAATCGAGAGTATATTATCATGTGAAACGATTTTTGTCAAGTGTCAACTTCGGCGGCCGGTGCCGCTTCTTTACTCTTCCGGGAGGCCAAAAGTTTCGGCCCCCAGTGATAAAAGATCATGTGCATGATCACGTAGAGCACGATCGCCCCGATGATGTCCATGATCGAATGTTGTTTCAAGAAAATGGTCGAAAGACAGATCAAGATCGAAAGAACGATGCTGCCGATCTGGAACTTGATCTTTCCGCGCAAAGGTTTGTACCGGAACATGGAAACACAGCAGACCAGCGTGTTGTAAATGTGGATACTCGGGAAGACATTGGCCGAGGTATCGACGTTATGAAGCTGGAACACCGCCCAAGTAAAGAAATTCCGGTCTTTGTCGACATCTACACGCAGGTTGATGCCGTTATGGAAGAAGGTGCAGATCGTCAGACAGATCGACATCCCGATATACAAAAGGGCGACAAAGCGGTAGAATTCCTTTTTATCGTAGAAGAAATAATACAGCCAGGTCACAACGACATAGACGAACCAAAGGAAATAAGGGATAATGAAGTACTCGCAGAAGGGGATCTTCCGGTCGAAATCCGTCGCCATATCATGGAAGGTCGTAACATGCCGTTCCAGCCAGAAAAACCAGGGCAGATAGAACGCCAGATATAGGACCCACAGACCATGCAGGTGCTCACGGATGTATTTCTTCATCGTCTCCTACCCTCTCTCAGACTAATAAAATAGCAGGTGCAACGCGCACCTGCTTCACGTAGCGGAAGGGAGATTTGAACTCTCGACACTACGGGTATGAACCGTATGCTCTAGCCAACTGAGCTATTCCGCCAAATTAAGCGTTTTAATAACGCAATGGGACCTATAGGGCTCGAACCTATGACCCTCTGCTTGTAAGGCAGATGCTCTCCCAGCTGAGCTAAGATCCCGCAACAGCGTGAAACACGCTTGACTGCCTTGCTAGTATAACTTGCTTTTCACGGTTTGTCAAGCACTTTTTTCAACTTCTTTTATCAAATTCAGCCACCTTTTTTACTCCTACATTTCAGGCCGTTTATAAGCCACCCTGGCAGCTAAGATATTTGCTGTTTCCGCTTTTTCCTTAGCCTTCTCGCCGAGAATGAACTGATTTTACCACCCTGGCGGCTAAGATATTTGCTGTTTCCACGTTTATCTTAGCCTTCCCACCGAAAAGGAACTGATTTTGCCACCCTACCGGCTAAGATATTTCCAGTTTCCGCTTTCCCCTTAGCTTTCTCTCAAATAACAAGGTCCCGGAAGTGCATCAAGCACGTCCGGGACTATTATACTTGTATCATATCAATTAAATCCAAAGTGCTTCTGAGCGAAATCGTAACCCCAGAGCATGATCTTGCGGCCGACACTGCCGGGCAGGTTCATGCCGATGCCGAGGAAGGTGCGATAACGCAATTTGTTGTACATCTTTTTGTCGTGCTTCTTGAGATCCTCCCAGAGTTTCTTCTTCTCTGCCAGGCTCTCTTTCGTTCCCATGCGCACCAGAAGGATGGACGATACCGTCATGATGATGCCCAGGTACTGGTACATATAGTTTGCAAGCTTCTTATCCTTGAATTTCGACAACTCGTAGGAGTCGATCATGATGCGATTTACGCGCAGCTGCTGGTCGATACGTGAGATCATGACGGATTCATTGACCGACTGGTCGTCGCGGCCGATGAAGTAATGATAGAGATCCACATTCACATAGCAGATCTTCTTAACGTACGGCAGCGGATAATAAACGAAGATATTGTCCACATAGAAGGTGTGCTCCGGAAGCTGGAGGCCGGACTCGCGCAACAGGCCGGTGCGGTATACGACCGAGTGCATCAGGATGTACTGGCCCACCTTAAGTCGCTTCGCGTCCTTCCAGGTGAAGATCTTATTCTGAGGGAGGGCGTTGTCATATTTCATGACAGCCTTATTCTTTACGCCGACTTTGTCGTAGATGTAGTTTGCGACGAGCATGTCGACGCCGCCTTTCTTCTCTACAGCCTTCAGCGTTTTGATGATCTTGGTAAATGCGAGGGCGTCAAACCAGTCGTCGCTGTCGCAGACCTTGAAATATTTTCCGGTCGCGTTCGCAATGCCCGTATTGACCGCACCGCCGTGTCCTTTGTTTTCCTGATGGATGGCGCGGATAATGCTCGGGTGCTCCTTCGCCAGGCGATCCGCGATCGCAGGCGTGTCATCCTTCTGTGAACCATCGTCCACGATCAGGATCTCCACATCCTCTCCGCCTACCAAAAGGCTCTGAATACACTTCTCCATGTAAGCAGCCGAATTATAACAAGGGACTGCGATAGTGATCAATTTGCTCATTTTTCTTCCTCACTCTCAGTTTGATTAGCTTTATTTTTTTTGACCTTTCGAATATATACGATCGAATAAAGGCCGGTACCTGCGATCAAAAGCGTCCCGCCCATGACGGAATAATCCAATGCTCCTCCATCGTCGGTAGGGATCTGTACTGCATACGTCAAAAGCCATGAAATGAGATTCGCCGCCGCATGTACCATGATCGGTGCCCAAAGATTACGATACGCTTCCATCATGTAAGCCAGTATCAGTCCGATCACAAAGGCGTATATGAACTGCAGCAGGTTCTCGTGGAACAGGCCGAACAGGAATGCAGTGATCAATATCGTATAGGGAGCCTTCAACATAAGCCGCAACCGTGTGTAGATCAGTCCGCGGAACATCAGTTCCTCTGTCAGAGGCGCCACCAAAACGACCGAAACAAAGGAAAGTATGCTCGTATCATCATTCCAAAGAACTTCGCTCGTCTCCTCAAATGTATTCAGTATCTCCTTCGGCATGAACATATTCAGGAAATAATTCAGGCCGACACAGACAGAAGCTCCGATCAGGGCCAATACCGCCCACGAAAAGTCCGGCATATCCACCCGTTTCAAAGGATATTTATCCCGGTCCATCCGCCACATCAGGTAAAATACGGGAATCAGAATTGCGTCAATGATCGTCGTCATCAACAGCAGATGATCATTGACAAACTGCTCCAGTTCTTCGGCTGACGCCGTTTTCGTCGCCGACGCATAGACGGCAAAGCAAAACATAACCACCAGCATAACGCCGATATATACCAAAAACGGCACAAAACATGATATGATATTTCGGAATCTCTGGTTCATGGTCTTCTATCCCGTATCTAAGTCTATGCAGGTTGCAAAACAACACAATCAGTGTATCACAAATCCGGCCGAATTACAAGCATTCGGCCGGATAAGCATTTACCATTTTGAACCGTAAGGGCTGCTGTGTTTGCGATAGATCATGAGAAGCATGAACGCGATCCCAACAGCGCATAAAAGAAGCATGATCGGAACCAAAATACTAAGATCCCCGTTGATACCGGGCAGGTTCTCGCTCATCGCGTAAAAAACATAGCAACCGACAGACCAACATACACTGACGATAATCGGTGCCGCCAGACTGCGATAATATTCATATATGAAAGAAAGCATCAGGCTCATCAAAACCTCATCGACACTGCGATAAAACAGGTACGAAACGATTCCGACAACCAAGATAGTAGATACTACTCCCGATTCTTCCCGTAACCGATGGTGAAGCAGTCCGCGGAACATTAATTCAAAGCAGATCGGCTCAACAATAAAGATCGCGAGGAAGAACGTCGGCATTCCTTTTACCGCATCCATAGCATATTCGGATACGCCAAAGAACACTTCACTGAGTTCTCTGTTCAGCAATCCACGTGCAGCATAGATCTCACCCAGTGCAAATGCAAAACCGATCAACGGCAAAACGAGCCACATGGGCTTTGACATCTCATTGCCCTCGAACCCATTCTGCTCGTGGTCTTTGTACCACATGAACAGGTAAATGGCTGACAACGTGCCAAATAACATAAGCGGCATGTCGATGACCCTTTTTGCAGCATCGTAAGCGTCAGTGGACGATGAAAAGCCGACAACAGCCGAAAAAGACATCCCCAGTATCGTTACACTAAAGATAAAAGCCGCTAACAAATAGATGATAAACGGTATACCAAGACGCAAAAGTCTATCCATAATAATTCCCTCCTGTTATTTTCTCTACGTAATGCATACATCACGAGACTATCTTATCATCTTCCCAATCCATCGTCAATGCATCGTAAGGTTTCGTAAGACGCCTTAAGATTTTTGTAAGTGTGTCACAAAAAAACCGGGGTGTCTCACGACACCCCGGTGAAGTATTTCATGATTTGATGATCAATAATCAACCATTACGTTTGCGTTCTCATCGATCTCGCCTTCGTAGGTGTGCAGGATCTTGATGTAGGTTGCGGTAGGAAGTGCCGCGCAGAGATCCTTACCATCTGCTTCTGTCATATCGATGTTCATGTAAGCGTGCAGTTCCTTGTTGTAGCCGATATCCTCAACTACATCATCCTCTGCCTCATAGCGGGCAATGTGGAACTTGTCGACCATTTCATTGACCAGATCGTCACGATCCTGGTTATCCATATCTGCAAGCCAGAAGGAGAATTCCATGCAGTATGCACGGTTCTTCGTGTTACCGAAGTGAGACGGGAAGCCGCCTGCGGACTTCGTACGGATGTTGTTTGCCTTGCAGTAGCTCTGGATCGGCGAGTTGTTCGCGCAGAAGATCACGAGCTTCGGGATCATGTTCTGACCCATCTTCGGGAAGAAGATACGGTTTCCAAGGCGGGTAGCCATCGGGGAAATGGTGATACGTCCGAGGCTGCGGCAGTTGTAAAGTGCCTTATCCTCGATCGCGATAACGCTGTTCGGAATGTTGATATCGGTAAGCGATGTACATTCGTTGAACGCGTTCTGCTCGATAACGGAGATACCGTCCGGAAGGACTGCCGTTACGAGATCCTTACAGTGTGCACATACATTCTGGCTGATGTAAGACGTTCCTGCCGGGAAGGTGATCTGCTTGATCGCACAACGGTAGAATGCGCCGTTTCCGACATCCTTTGTCTCCTCGGGAAGATCCGCGGACTCAAGGCTCGTACAATAGCTGAATGCGTAGCTGCGGATCGTCTTCAACGACTTGGAGAATACGACCTTCTTCAGCTTCTCACAACCATGGAACGCTTCGGATCCGATAAAGCGGATCGCATCGGAGAATACCACGCTCTCGATCTCTTCGTTACGGCAGAAAGCTCTTGCGGAGATCGCAACGACCTTAAAGCCTTCGATGGTGTCGGGAAGGTGAACATCCTTCGCGCCGGTTCCGATGTACTGGTCAATGTAGATCTCTCCGTCGACCAGACGATATTTATAATTCTCGGTTGCTGTAACGTCAGCGGGTGACACAACATCCACTTCAACTGCGGACTGGATCTCGTATACAACAGATCCGTCTGCAGACTCAACAACCTTGCCATCAGCCTTCTTTGCTGCCTCAGCTGCCTTCGCTGCTTCTTCTGCTGCCTTAGCTTCTGCTGCTGCTCTTGCTTCTGCCTCAGCCTTCGCTGCTGCCTCTGCCTCAGCTGCTGCCTTAGCTTCTGCCTCAGCCTTTGCTGCTGCTTCTGCTGCCGCTGCTGCCTCTGCTGCTGCCGCTGCTGCTTCTGCTTCAGCCTTCGCTGCCGCCTCTGCCTCAGCCTTTGCTGCTGCTTCTGCTGCCGCTGCCGCCGCTGCTGCCTCTGCCTCAGCCTTCGCTGCTGCTTCCGCCTCAGCTGCTGCCTTAGCTTCTGCCTCAGCCTTCGCTGCCGCTTCCGCTGCTGCCTTTGCCTCAGCCTCTGCTCTTGCAGCTGCCTCTGCTGCTTCCTGCTCAGCCTTCTTCTTAGCTGCGCGCTCTTCCGCATCGGCAAATGTATCCGGATCGATCGGTGTGCCACAGATCGGACACTCGGTCATGCCGGGTTCGATCGGACAGCAACATACGGAACAGAAATATCCGGTATCATCAACATCATCCGCAAGTGCGGCATGATTACGAAGTCCTTCGAGTTCTTCACGGATGCCGTCGAATGTATGACGAGCTTCCTCGATAGAACCATCGATCGAAGTAACTGCTTCGCGAACGTCGCCCTTAATTCTCTCGAGTTCATCGATACCGTCCTGCAACTGACGCTTCTGGGCATCACATGCTTCAAAACGGCGATCCAGTTCAGCCTTCTGATCATCCACAACGGAGAAGCCCTTCTCCAACTCGCCTCTACGCTCCTGCAGGGAAACGAGCTCGGCTGCCAGTTCATCCTTCTCGTGCTCGAGTTCGGAATAGCTCTGACGCAGCTGCTTCTTCTGATCGTCCAGTTTCGACATCTCGACGGTCATATCGTTCTTGCGGATCATCATCGTGTTCATCGCATTCTTGAGTTCCATCTTCTGCGATGTCATCGTGGCCAATGTCTGCTCGAATACAGCCTTCTGCTCCTGCATGCTGTTGATCGTCTCTTCATAGCTGGAATACTTTTCGTTCAGCTGGTTCAGAGAGTTCTGCACGTTCTGACGATCCGTCTCCAGATCGTTCATGCGCTGCTGCAGTTCGCTACGCTGATTATCCATCTGCACGAGGGTACGCTCAACGTCCGCTTTCTGTGTAAGCATGGACTCCATACCACTCTGCATCTCCGAGATACGGCGGCTCAGGTCATCCATGCTGTTTGTAAAGCTCTGGGTCTGAGCATTGACCTCGTTGATCTTCTTATCCATCTCGGCGTTCTGTCCGTCTACAGCGGAGATACGACTCTGCAGCAAAGTCTTCTGCTCATCGATCGCGCCAAAACGCTTCTCGAGCTCGATACGCTTCTCATCCAATGCCACGAAGCGGGACTCAAGCTCACTCTTCTGCGCGTCCATTTCTTTAAACTGTGCCTCAACCTGAGACTTCTGCTCGACCATCTGAGCAAACTTCGTGCTCAGATCAGTCTTCTCCGTCTCGAGAGCAGTCACACGGTCCAAGATATTCTGACGTTCCGAATCCAGCGCCGAATTCTTTTCATCCAGCATCCCCTTCTGTGATTCAAGCGCAGAAACTCGATTCTCCAACTCATTTTGGAGTTTTCCTTCTAATTCGTTGATTAGATTTAGTAAGTCTTGTTGTTTCTCATTCATGCGGCTTTCACTCCATCACATCACTTATTTAGAGGTAGTTTCCCCCTTTTCTAACATTGTAGCACATAATTTTGATTTTGTCGCTATCTTTTTTCAGTTTTTTTGATAAATTCCCACTTTTTAACGCTTCAAAATGGCAACAAAAAAGCCGGCACAGTGGGTTAGTCTGTGTCGGCCCTATTGGTTTCGGCCAGAGAGGCCGGAAATGCTTAAAATTCTTGCGATCAAGCAATACCGTTTACGGCAACCGTCAAGCGGGAAATCTTGCGGGAAGCGGTATTTCTGTGGTATACGCCCTTGCTCTGCGCTTTGGAGATCTCGGAGATCGCTTCCTTAAGCGCTGCAGAAGCTACGGCCTTATCACCTGCTGCAACTGCTGCGTCAACCTTCTTGATGTAGGTCTTAACTTTAGACTTGATAGCCTTGTTGCGTTCGGTTCTGGTCTTGATAACGTCAATACGCTTCTTTGCGGATTTAATATTTGCCATTATGGCACCTCCATACATTTCATACGATTTCAGCATGATCAAAAGGAGAGTGAAATCTTTCTCTCATACCGGGCGTTTCATGCGTCCTATTCTAACGAGACACGAAAATACGGCGCATACGAAATAATAATACTCAAACCTCCCCCGAAAGTCAAGCACTTTTTTGAAAAACTTTCGGAAAATGTATCCCTCCCGGCATCAGCCTCTGCGCGCGATCTTTACGAAGGCCAGTTCGGCCCCGAGTTTATCCGCAAGGTCGCCCCTCTTCACCGCGTGTTCCATCTCCATGCACATCTTCGAATAGTCCGATAGTTGCTGCTCGGTAAAGCGTTTTCCCTGGCCGATGAGTTTCTTTCCGACGAACGGCCGCACACGCAGCTGGCTCGCGATCGCATCCGGGCCCATGCCCGTTTTCTGCAATTGTTTCACCTGCAGCAACTGCCGGATCAGTTTCCCGACCATGAACAGGATCCGCATCGGCGGCTCCTTCAGTGCCAGCAGGTCATAGTACATCGAAAGCGCACTCTTCTCGCGCCCCTCCGCCATCGCATCCATCATCTGGAAAATGCGGTTCTGGATCCACAACGTCGTCACGGTCTGGACGTCCTCGATCCGGATCTCCCCGGTCTCGGCCACATATGCGGCAAGCTTATCGAATTCGCTTATCATGTTCTCCATATTGTCCGAGGTCCGCATCACAAACTCTTCGGCCGCCGAACGCGTGATCTTCAGGTCGTTCGCCTTACACCGCGCCAGTACCCAGTTCATCAGTTCATCTTCCGACGGTTTCTTCATCTCCACGACGCGCCCGGCCTTTTCGACCGCTTTGTAGAGTTTCGTCCGCTTGTCAGCCTTTTCTTCGTTGAACACGACCACGGCGGTTTCCGGAAGATTGGCGATCGCGTCCGCCCAGTCTTCGGCGGATTTGGAAAACAAGCCGGAGTCCTGCACCAAAGCAAAACGGTAATCCGCGAAAAACGGCATCGTCTCGACAAAATCGCGGAATGTCGCCAGATCGATGTCATTTTCCGAATATACGGCGCAGTTCATCGTGTCTTCCTGTGTGACCGCCTTCATCAGGAGCTTCGCGTAATAGTTCCGCAGATAGCTCTCCTCGCCGTACAACAGGTAGACCCGCTCAAACTGTCTCTCTTTGATCTGCCGTTTCAGTTCCTTCATGTACCGTTCTCCTCGCGGCGGGGAATGCTGCCCGTGATGGTCAGTTCATCGCCGCCCGTGATCTCAAATGATGTCTTCTTCTCGTTGCAGGCGATCTTGCAATCGCCCGTAAATGTCTTGATATATCGCCCGTAAGCGACCTTCGTCTCCAGCGCCGCACCGCCGTGCATGCGCCCGTCGATCTTCGCGGTAAACCCTTTGTACCCGTTCTCCAGATCGATCTTGATATCGCCGCGTCCGTTTTTGATCACGGCCTTTGTGTCGCCCTCGATCGTCAGGTCGATATCGCCGCGCGTCGCGGTGACCCGCATCCGGTCGGCCGACACTCGCACTGCGCTCATGTCGCCTCTGTCCAGCTCCGCGGACAATGCTTTCACGGCCACGGCTTCTAACGTCACGTCACCGCTCTTCTTTATGATGCTCAGTTTCTTTCCTTTAACACGCTTAAGATCCACATCCCCGCTCCGCAGAGCCGAAACTGCGAGATCATCGCACTGAATGTCGTTCAGTTCACAATCGCCCGAAAGTGTTCTCGACGCGATATAATGTGCAAACAGATCCGAAACGAGGCAGTCCGCCTTCGTCGTCTCCAGCGTCATATCCTGGATGCGTGGCGCTCTGCTGTCATCCGCTTTGATACCGGTCACCGCGATGTCTCCGTGGATGGTGCGGACATTCAGGTACGAAAGCGTTTTCGCCCTGCCCTCACCCGGGCCGAGATATATTTCAATATCGCCCGACTCCGACCGGATCTCCAGACTGCGGAAACCGATCGGCAGGCCCACGAAGATGGGTGAGTTTTCCGTAATATGCTTTTGCAGATTCTCGCGTTGGCGCGAATAAAACAACGCGCCCGCATTGCCCGCCATCTTTCGGATATCCAGATCCGCGATCTCGCTTAAAAACTCGCGGCCGAACCTGCGGCGACCTTCCGGTGTCTTCAGGTCCGCGGCCATCTCGCGTACATGCTCCTTCTCACGGCGGACCGTCTCCGGGCTCACCGTTTCGTTCAACACTTTCGTGAACGTCTCGGAAAATGTCGGATCCTCCGGGTTGGAGTGCAGGTACAGACCGCCCTTCGTCTCGCGTTTCGCGATCGGGACGGCGCGATAGATCCGCGCCTCGGAAAAACGGGCATCACATAACACATAGACCGCAGAATCCGCGGTCGATATATTCAATCCGGGTTTATCACAAGCGATGGCATCATCGCCCGTCAGAAGCCCGAGGATCTCTTCGGTAAAACGATTACTCTCCTGCATGGTAACCTCATCTTAGAAAACGAAAAGTTTTCCGCGCCGCGGAAAACTTTTCCAATCACTTATCCACGATAGTTTTTCGACTTCGGGTTTGTCAGGTCCAAAAGTTCGATCAGACGGTTTCCGTCTGCCATGGTGAACTTAAACTTACGGTTGAACATCTTATCGCCGTATTCATTCAGTTCACGGTATACAATATCGAGCTCTTTACGTCTCTCTTGCTTTTCTTTCAGTTCAGCCATGATCTTGTCATATTTCTTCTGCTTACCTTTCTGCTGATAAGCCAGCGCACGAACCTCCAAAAAGTTCAGTTCGTTGATACGGTCATGGTACTGCTCGGTCCGGTTTTGAATGAGCTTAATAATGTCTACAGCATTCTCGGAGATAATACGTCTCGCGGATTCATCTCCCTTCAGGGGATAAAATTTCTTATATAAGTCAATCATGGCTCTCACTCCTCTCCGGATAATTCGTTAGATAATTTACCTCGAATTGTCTCTTTGTACAAACAGTATAGCATAGTGTGTCGAAAGAATCAAGCACAATTCATGACAGATTTGCATGATTTTTTGCACAAACTGCATACAGTAAAGAAATAAAAAAAGCTGCCGCAAGTACTCTTGCGGCAGCGATCTAAACCACGACAAATGTCGATTAGTTCATAAGCTTGATCGGGTTGAGCTTTACGCCCGGTCCCATGGTGGAAGCGATGGTTACGCTCTTCAGGTACTGGCCCTTAACAGCGGCAGGCTTAGCCTTGATGATCGCGTCCATAATTGCCTGGAAGTTGTCTGCTAACTGCTCCTCAGAGAAAGATACCTTACCAACCGGAACATGCACGATGTTGGACTTGTCCAGACGGTATTCGATCTTACCTGCTTTGATTTCATTGACCGCTTTAGCGATATCCATGGTTACGGTGCCTGCCTTCGGGTTGGGCATGAGACCCTTCGGTCCGAGAACACGACCCAGACGACCAACAACACCCATCATGTTCGGTGTAGCAACAACAACGTCGAAATCCAACCAGCCTTCGTTCTGGATCTTCGGAATGAGTTCCTCAGCTCCTACGTAATCTGCGCCTGCTGCGGTAGCCTCGTCAGCCTTGTCGCCCTTTGCGAATACAAGGATACGAACCGTCTTACCGGTTCCGTGAGGGAGTACTACAGCGCCACGGATCTGCTGATCTGCGTGACGTCCGTCACAACCTGTACGAACATGAACCTCTACCGTCTCGTCGAACTTTGCGGTAGATGCCTTCTTAACTAATGCGATCGCGTCAGCTACATCATACTGTGTAGAACGGTCTACCAGTTTTGCAGCCTCAATGTATTTCTTTCCTCTTTTCATGATGAAAACCTCCTAGTGGTATTTGCGGGAATGTCCCTCCCACGTGTCATTCTTCTGTAGTATATCAGTCCTCAACTGTGATGCCCATGCTGCGCGCGGTACCCGCGATCATGCTCATCGCTGCTTCAACACTTGCTGCGTTCAGATCCGGCATCTTGAGCTCAGCGATCTTCTGAAGCTCTGCCTTGGAGATCTTAGCAACCTTGATCTTGTTGGACTTAGCGGAACCGGACTCGATCTTGCAAGCCTTCTTAAGAAGAACTGCTGCAGGCGGAGTCTTTGTGATGAAGCTGAAGCTTCTGTCCGCATATACGGTAATAACTACGGGAATGATCATGCCGGCCTGATCAGCGGTTCTGGCATTGAATTCCTTTGTGAACTGCACGATGTTAACACCATGCTGACCCAGAGCAGGACCAACGGGCGGAGCCGGTGTAGCCTTTGCTGCGGGGATCTGTAACTTAATGTAACCTGTAACTTTCTTTGCCATAGTGGCACCTCCTGAATAAAATGTGGTGATTGCGGGAATGTCCCTCCCACGGGGCGGTCAAAAAGAATGCCCCATTAAAGTTTCTTTACATCTGTAAAGCTGAGTTCAACCGCGGTTTCACGGCCGAACATTTCAACGTTGATCGTAATACGCTGTTTTCCGGAATTGATGCTCTTGATATCGCTTACGGTATCAGCCCAAGGTCCGGCGATAACGCGTACCATGTCTCCGACCTCAAACGGCACTGCCGTATCCGGCGGATACATTCCGAGTTTTGCAACTTCCTCCTCAGAGAGGGGAACGGGTTTGGATCCCGGACCGACAAATCCGGTAACACCTCTGGTATTGCGAACCACGTACCAGGTATCGTCGTTCATGCACATATGAAGCAATACATATCCGGGGAAGATCTTCCTCTGGACCTGACGCTTCTCTCCGTTCTTCAACTCGAACTCGGTCATCATGGGAACCTGAACGTCCAGGATCTGGTCCTGAAGATTACGGTTCTCGATGGTCTTCTCAATGTCGACCTTAACCTTATTCTCATATCCGGAGTATGTATGAACCACATACCAATGCGGTTTTCCGTCATAATTTGCCATACTTACCGTCCCTCACTATTTAGAAATTAAGTAAATGCCGAACTTAAACAAAGCATCGGAAAGAAAAATGATAGCGCCGACTACTGCGGATACGGAGATAACTGCAACCGTTTCCTTAGCGACGTCATCCTTCTTCGGCCAAATGATCTTAGAGAATTCAGCCTTCACTCCTTTGAAGAAGCCTTTCTTCATAATTACTCCTATCTTCTGTCTGAGACAGCCGGTGCTGTGGTCAACAATGACTACTTTGTTTCCTTGTGGTTAGTGTGCTTTTTGCAGAACTTGCAATACTTCTTAGTTTCCATACGTTCCGGATGAGCTTTCTTATCCTTCATCAGGTTGTAGTTACGCTGTTTGCACTCTGTACACTCCAGTGTAATCTTAACGCGCATGATCTCCACCTCCAATTAATGATTTAGGTGGTTCAAGTGTCAAAGGACAGGGCTCTTTTCGAGGAAAAAGCACTTTCCATCGACACCCGAACCGTTAGCAGCATATCAGCTCTTTTCTTTTGTAGATCTACGGTCAATGTACCGATCGCCCGTAAATTTGTGCATAAAAAAAAGACCTGATCTCTTCCATATGCCCTAATACTATATCACGGCTCGAAGCGAAAGTCAAGGAGTTTTTTTATTTTTTTCACAGCTGCTTTAATCGCGATCGAGGGGGCCTCAAAGGCCCCCTCGGAATTGTAAGTTCGATTATTATTGTTCGCCCTTCATCTTGCGTTTGGTCTCGTACATGCGGGTGTCGGCGCGACGATAGATCGCACTGTAGTCCTCTCCGATATGCTCAACGCAGTCGGCCATACCGGAGGCGATCGAGATACGTTCGATCGGTGAGATCGCTTCGTTTGCCGCCAGGTCCGCCATGCGCTCCCGCATCGAATTCAGAAGTTCATACCTTTGGGTATAATCGTCATGCACGGCGATCGCAACAAACTCGTCGCCGCCGGTACGGAAGACCGGACTGTGTTTAAATGTATTACAGATCAGTTTACAGCACTTGCGGATATAGTCGTCGCCCGCCTCATGTCCCAGCGCATCATTGACCTGTTTCAGATAGTTGATATCAAAGCAGACCACAGCAAAAGGATCGGCCTCCCCGGCTGCCATTTCGGACTCCAGGCGCTTCACATAGCGGTCGTACGCGGTACGGTTCTTAACGAAGGTCAGGGAATCCTTTTCGATCAGCATGGACAGTTTCGCGTTGAGCGCAGTCAATTGCATATTTCTGCGATACGAAATGATGGCGCGGTTAAAGCGGTTCTCGCAGGCCTGGAAGGACAGATCTGCCACCCAGGAAAGGCGGTCGGTGAACACGATGTAGCCGCAGACATAACTCTCATAGTACGTAGGTACAAAGAAATACATGTGGTTCGGACCGGTCAGATCATCGTCCGGTAACAACTGCGAAGTGGGGATGACCCCGGCTTCCACCGGCTTGCCTTTCCGCTTCGCGACGAACGTATCCATCACATCCGCATAGCGGTACTTGGGGAACTCGGAGATATCGGCCAATGAGAAATCCACGATATGCGGATCCTGCATGATGTAAAACGTATCGCCCTCCCAACCGCCACCGCCTGCAAACAGGCGGGCCAGTCTCGATTTAAGATCGTCATAATCCACCGACTGGATGATCTCGCGCTCCATGCTATGGAAGCGGGATTCCACAACACTGGACATCATGTTTTTCCGCGGGATGCTTCGCGCCGTATCTTGACGCCGGGAAGCATCATTTCGAACATTCGTGCATCCGCAGCTCTCTCCCGGCCGGAATTCACAGTCCACCAGAAGTTCCATGGGAGCATCCTCCCCGCTGAAGATCTTCTGAAGTACCTCGACCGTCTTTCGGCCGACTTCATCATAGCACTGATCCACCGTGGCTATGGAAGGATAAAAACTCTGTCCTTCCTGTGAATAATCAAAGCCGGTCACGATGGCGCTGTCGACCGGAAGTCCGTTATCCGTGAAACAATAACTGATGCTCTCTGCCAGAGAATCATTGGCGCAGACGAAAGCGTCCGGAAGTTTCATGCCGTTGCGTATACGGCCGCCGAACTCACCGAAGATCCTTCCGATCGCCCAGTCTGAATAATAGATATCGGATTCCGAAAGTGTCAGGCCATGCGCATGCATGGAGTCACGAAGCGCGATCAAACGGGCGTTCGAGTCCTCGTTTTCCCGGGAACCCGCGATGAATATGATCGAACGTGCCTGATGTTCCTCGATAATATGATCGCATAACTTTCGCATGCCTTTGTAATTATTGATACCGATGCAGTGAAATCCCGGATGCTGCATGCCGACACAGACGATAGGAATCCCGGATCTCTCCAGTTTCTCGGTCAGCCGGTTGATGACTTCGGTAAAATTCAATCCGGGCGTGAACATGATCGCAGCATCAAACTTCGTCAGATCGGGAAGATCAAAGATCGTACCCATGCTCTTTAATTCCACATCACCGGCGTTATATACTCCATGGCTGATAAAAACATAGAAATCGATCGACGATTCGGGTATGTTTTTCGATACCCCGTCAAGGTAACGGTATGCATTTTCCGCGTTCCAGCCATTTAAAAAGACGGCAACTTTTTTCTTGCGTTTTTCGTCCGCTCCCATAGAAGACCTCCTGATCTGCATATATACTTCATCGGATCTGTTCTTTACGTGTCATACCTTCTTGCGCCATTATACCACAATTTGCGTTGAATTGCATCAATTATTTTACATTTTTATGCATGTCTTCGAATTGCTTTTCATTTTGAGAAATAAAAACCGCAGGCCAAAACCCAAAAGCAATGGTCTGCGGTCGTTCTATTCTTTCCGAAGGATCATAAAAGCTCGGTAGCCTTCTTTTCGATTCCAAGGCCCTTGCGGTAACGCTCGGTGTATGCGGCAAAGCCTGCGGTGCCCGCAGCATCTGCCTCGCAGGTCTTCTTCGTAACGTCTGCGAAGATCTCCTGCTCCAGATAATCGGACAGGCTCTGGCCGTCCTTCTTACAAACGGTGTAATCCGCGAGAAGCGCGATGCCGTAAGCGCCGCCCTCTCCGGCCGTTCCCTGCATTACGGAAACCGGCGCGTCGATCGCATCCGCCAGGATCTGCTGGCCTACGCCCTCGGTCTTAAACAGACCGCCGTGGCCGAGTACGCTGGTGATGCGGACATTCTCCTCTTTCAGGATGTCGAGGCCCATCTTCAGGGTAGCCAGGGATGCGTACAGGTGGGTGCGCATGAAATTCGCCAATGTGAACTTTGCATCCGGGGTACGTACGAACAACGGGCGTCCCTGCTCCATGTCCGTTACGTGCTCGCCGGAGAAATAGTTGTATGCCAGAAGGCCGCCGCAGTCGGCATCGCCTTCCATCGCCTTACGGTACAGGCCGCCGTAGAGTTCATCTGCGGACAATGCATGGCCCGTCAGCTTTGCGAACTCACCGAAGAGGCCGACCCAGGCGTTCAGGTCGGAAGTACAGTTGTTGCAGTGTACCATCGCAACGGTGTCGCCGGACGGCGTCGTTACGAGGTCGATCTCGGAGTGCACCTTCGCCAGGTCTTTTTCCAGTACGACCATAGCGAAAACGGAGGTGCCGGCGGAAACATTGGCCGTGGTCGGACGAACGGAATTCGTAGCGACCATGCCGGTGCCTGCATCGCCTTCCGGAGGGCAGAAAACTGCGCCCGCCTGGAGGGTTCCGGTCGGATCGAGCAGAGCCGCGCCTTCCTTCGTCAGGGTTCCCGCGTTATCACCCGCGCACAGAACCTTCGGAAGCAGGGATGCGATGGGCTGCGTGAAGCCCTTCGCCTGCGCCAGTTTGTCAAATGTAGCCAACAGATCCGTGCGGTAACCGCAGGTCTTCGAATCGATCGGGAATACGCCGGATGCAGCGCCGACGCCGAGGACCTTCTCGCCGGTCAGCATATAGTGAACATAGCCGTCAAGATCTGTCATGAAGCGGATGTCCTTCGTGTGAGACTCACCGTTCAGGATAGCCTGCCACAGGTGGGCCACGCTCCACCGCTGCGGGATCGGGTACGTAAACGCCTCCGTCAGCTGCGCGGAAGCTTCCTGCGTCATTGTGTTTCTCCATGTACGGAACGGCGCGAGAAGCTTACCGTCCGCATCAAATACCAGATAGCCGTGCATCATGGCGCTGATGCCGATGCCTGCCAGCTTTTGGATCATCGTTCCATACTGCTTCTGCACATCCTGTGCCAGATCTGCATAAGCGCTCTGCATGCCCTGCCATACATCCTCGAGGGTGTAGGTCCAGACACCATTTTCCAAACGGTTCTCCCACTCGTGGCTTCCCGATGCGATGGGCGCCTTATCCTCGCCTAAAAGCACCGCCTTGATACGTGTGGATCCCAATTCGATACCGAGGCGTCCCTGACCGGCCTCGATCCATTCTCTACTGTTCATAATCTGTCTCCTTACTTTGTTTCCTTTATTCCGTAAAGCAGCCTTTGATGGTCTCGTACTCGCCGCCCTCGATGCTTCCATCGGGCAGTCTGCGGAAGCTGCTCATAAATCTCCATGCGTTTTCGCAAGTGTGCTCACGGCATTCGTGGCCCTGGCCGCTGACGCTGGCGAGTGCGTTGTAACATTTTCCGTCCGCTCTCTTAAACAGTTCGATGGTCAGTGTCGCCTTGCGGTTGGGATCGAAGGTCTTCACGGCCTCGTCACCGTTGACGCCCCAGATCTTATTTTCCCAGTTCTCTTTATCTTCCAGTGTAACGTCGTCAGTCTTCACCGCGCCGTTCAGCTTCAGAATGTACCGGATCCTGTCGAGGCACTTCTGCGCCTGGAACGGCAGCTCCGGAAGCGGCGTCTCCTCTCCGCCCGCGTAGAAGCACGGAACCGGAACGGTCGTGTTCAGTTCGTAGGGGGAAGGCTGGCCGAACACGTTGATGCCCATCTCAAACGTTGCGTCCATGGGCGCAGCTGCGGCCAGATACGACGGATGCTCGGCGATGAAATCCCAGCTCTTGCAGCCGCCCATCGAGAAACCGCTGCAGTAGATCCGCGAGGTGTCGATCTTGTATTTCTTCTTGAGGCGCTCGATCAGCTCGGTCATCTCAGTCGCTGTGCTGTTGAGGTGATGCTCGATCGAAACCAGCAGGAAGTTATGTCTGTGGGCAATGTTTGCCCAACCGGAAATATACGAAATGTAGAATGCGCTGTCGCCGCCGCCGTGGAAAGCGATGAGCAGAGGCGCCGGACCGTTGTCGAAAATGCCCTTATTGTAGAACGCGAAATAGCCGACTCTGTGCTCCTGCGTTCCCTTATCGTCACCATTGTTATCCTTCGAAGTCGGAAGCGTCTCGCTGCCGGGCTCGATCACCATGCCCTCGGCTTCCAGATCCGGATCCAGTTCGAGCTCGCCCAGCATTCTCCGGAACTTTCTGGAAAATGCGTAGAAGTCCGCGCGTACATCCTGTGTATCCTTGATGAGGAGATATTTCACCTTCTCCTTCAGGACTGCATTGACCTCGTCAGAGTTACCGACGGAAATCACGGGGATGTCATCCGCCTGCACATCCGGGATCACGCTGAGGCGCTCCAGGATACAAGTAACTGCCGCACTGTCCGCTCCGTCGAACCAAAGTCCGCGAGCCTTGAAGTGCTTCAGATAGTTCTTCGCGATGAAATCCGCCGATGCGCCGTAGCCGTACAGGTTTGTGCGGAACAAAGCGCCGCGGATGTGGTAATCATCCAGCTGATGCGTGAAGCGGTTCCAGCATTCAGCCACACCGTCTTTGTAGTACTGATTGATCCTCGAATTCTCCAGGATCTCGTCGAAGATCTTCGGATCCGCGTCCTTCCAACCGTTTACGGACGTCGGATAGATGTAAACGATACTCGTCGCGAAATCCTGCGCCAGCGAGAAGAAACCCTTCTCCTTCGCAAAACGCTCCGCCTGGTCGAAACCGAACTTCGTTTCGGTAAAAACAAGCAGGTACGGCGCGATAAAACCGTAGTTCAACAATTTGTCATCTTTGTCATTCTCAGGCACATAGCACACTGCGCTGAATCGTTCAAACGTATGCTCCCAACAGGCGCCACTCGCCGTCCGGATCACATTAGGCATTTCCTTCATATGAAATTGACTCCCTTTCTCAAAATGGTAGTAAAAAAAGATACTACTATTTTAATATAAGGGAGTCAAATATACAAGTATAAATGTTTATTTTTCGCGGCAAATGCACCCCGTCAAAACTGATGGTTTGTGCACCGCTTGGTGACAAAAAGAACCGTCCCCGGTGTCACATTGTCACATTTTAAGCGCCGGCCTGTGCCTGCATCTCCAGTTGCGCCTTTACCAGGCGGTAGTAGATGCCCTTCTGCGCTACCAGCTCCTCATGCGTTCCGATCTCGGCGATCGTGTGGTCGTCGATGACCAGAAGGCGATCTGCGTTCTTCAGGGTGGACAGACGGTGCGCGATGGCAAATGTCGTCCGGCCTTCCGTCAGACGCTCAAGCGCCTGTTGGATCAGGAACTCGCTCTCGGTATCGAGGCTCGCCGTCGCCTCATCCAGGATGAGCAGGCGCGGCTGCTTCAGGATGGCACGCGCGATCGCGATACGCTGGCGTTCTCCACCGGACAATGTCATACCCTTCTCGCCGACATAGGTGTTGTAGCCGTCCGGCATCTTCGTGATGAAGTCATGTGCATTGGCCAGTTTCGCCGCCTGAATGACTTCCTCATAGGAAGCGTCCGGCTTTGCAAAACGGATGTTGCTCAGGATGGTTCCGGTAAACAGGAAGGTCTCCTGCAGCACAACGCCGAGCTGCGAATGGTAGTAATCGTTGCGGATGTCCTTCAACGGGATGCCGTCGATGAACAGTTCGCCGTCGTCGATCTCGTAGAGACGCATCAGGAGGTTGATGAGGGTCGATTTGCCGGCGCCCGAAGGTCCGACGATACCGATCATCTCTCCTTTCTTCACCTTGAGGTTGATGTCCTCGAGCACGGGCTCATAGGACTTGTAACCGAAGGATGCGTGGCGGAATTCCACCTCGCCCTCGATGTCGTGGCGGATCGCATCGTCATCGTCCCGGATGAGCTCCTCCTGCATCATAACGTCATTGATACGCTCCATACTGGAGATCAAGCCCGTGATCTCACGCGGCATCGAAGTCATCCACTGGATGTACTGATACAGCATGTTTGTATAGGTCACAAATTTGAACAAATCACCGGAACTCATCTCTTCGTCCAGGACCTTCATACCACCGTACATCAGCACGAAGAAGATACCAAAGCCCATGATGAAATGGATGAGCGGGTTGAACAGCGCCCAGAACCGCTCGTTGCTGAACGAGATCTTGCTGAACTGCTCCGCCAGGTCGTCGAACTTCTGCTTTTCTTTCGCTTCCTTACCGTACGTCTTCACGACACGCATACCGGAGATCACGTCCTGCAGGTTGCTGCTGACTTCATCCTCTCTTCGGTACTGCATGTGATAACGGCGGCGGATCGTCTTTCGGAATTGCAGGGTGAACCAGACGCCGAAGGGCGCACTGGTAAATGCGAGGAGGGCCATCTTCCAGTTCATAAGGACCATAAAGATAACGTCCAGCGCAAAGATGATAACGACCGTAAACAGGTTACAAAACGTATTCTGCATGAAGTACTTGATATTGTCCGTGTCATAAACGACACGCTCCATGAGCTCGCCGGGACGGCGGTCATTTACGAACTGTACGGACAGTCTCTGCAGTTTGTCGAACAATGTCTTACGCACATCCTTCGCGATCTGCGTACCCAGCAATGTACAGAGGTAGGTCTTGATGACATTGATCACGACGATGCCCGCGCCCAGGAAGAACATGCCGCCCAGGAACAGCATCGCTTTTTGCATGGATCCGTCCTCGCTCTTGAAGACGTCATCGATCAATTTACCTTGCAGATGCGGGTTCAACAAGGTTACAACGGAAGCCAGGATCATGACCAGTGTGATGACAACGATCCTCTTCCGATAGGGAACGACCAGTTTCACGAAATCGCGGAACAAACCGCCCTGGTCTGCGCACTTGGGGCAAATGCCCGACTGCGTGAGGGCGCGTCCGCAGACCGGACACTGCGTCTCATGCTCGTGGCTCTCCACCATCTCGGTGCGCCCCTTACTCAAAATGTTGATACCGCGCGCCATGTAAGCGAACCGTGTCCGGTGCTTCGCGGAATAACGCACGATGAAGTTCTGCACGCCATCGATCGTCGTGACGAGCATACCGCCGCCGATGGTCACCTCGGCCCGCGTATGTTTCATCTGGCTGATCGTATAGGTCTTCACGACCTCCGATCCGCGCAGGACGAATACGCGTTTCGAACTCACCGCCAGATACCCGTCGGTGATCCAGCTGCGGTCCTCCTGCGATACGTCATACGGCACGCAGTAGTATAAACTCTCCCCTTCCACTAAGGGCAATGCCTTCGCGGCGGGGATATCGTATTTTAGCTGCATAATGTCTCCTTTTAGTTTGTTCATGATACTACGGATCGCTCCGTTCTTCGAACTCTCGCAATCCTACAAACATTCGCCATACTCTTCGCTTTCCTTCGGAAATCGGTATGGCTCATGTTTGTTCGTCTCTCAAGGTCACGTTTGCGAATGCAAGCATTCGCACGTGTACTTTTCGAGCCTAGTATCAATCACATGAATAGATCCAATCTTCTCTGCTCTTTTACCGTCAGTTTTGATACGTCGCGGACTTCGAAGCGGTTTTCGTCGAGGTCCGTGATGAGCAGGCGGGTGTCGGACAGTCTAGCCACGGCATTCGCGCCCATGTTGATGGCAAATTTGCATTCGCCGGCATCGGTCATCACGTGGAAATACGCGTAACCGTATTCATCCTTGATGCTGAAGATCTTCGTGATCACCGGCGTGAAATAATACAGGTCCAGCTGCTCACGGATGAGCTTCTGTGTTTCCTCTGACATCGCAGCCAGGTCCTCGATCACACCGATCTCACGGTCCTTATCATTATGGTCGCGCACGGAGATGTAACGGTTCGGATCCGTAAACGGGAAGAGGCGCAAAACCTTCACGCGCGCATACTTCTTCTCCTCCGTCTCCAGGCTCAGAAAACCGCCCTCCGTCTTAATAAAACGAACTTTCGCGTCATCGAGGAGGCGGGTCGTGATCATCTGATCCACGGCCTCCTGCGACACGCCGACGTTCTTTCTTTCATTGATCTCTTTACTCATTTTATCCTCCTAACGGACATTCCAAACGGTCCGTTACTCCTGCACCTGTTCCTGGTCCTGCTCCAATTCCTTCAGTGCCAGGGACTTGGTCTGTAATTGATTTAATCTGTGGAAAATGCCTCCCAGAGCCTCGAGTTCTTCGCGGCTTCCCTCCTCTTCGATCCGTCCGTTCTCGATGACGATCAGGTGCTTCGCATCCCGCAGCGTCGACAGCCGGTGCGCGATCGACAGCGTCGTTCTGCCCTCGATCAAACGGTTCAGAGAGGTCTGGATGATCTTCTCCGTCTCGGTATCCACGCTCGCGGTCGCCTCATCGAGGATCAGGATCTTCGGGTTGGCAACGATGGCACGGGCGATAGAGATACGCTGGCGCTCGCCGCCCGAAAGCTGACGACCCGCCGAGCCGATGACCGTGTCATAACCATCCGGCATCTTCGAAATGAAATCGTGCGCGCCGGCCAGTTTCGCCGCCTCGATGACCTCCAGGCGGGACACGCCCTCACGGGCATAAGCGATATTGTCCAAAACGGTTCCCATGAAGATGTAGGTCTCCTGCGAAACCATGGCGATGTTGCGTCGCAGATCCTTAAAGGAAAGCTTTTTGACATCGATGCCGTCGACCTCGATCGAGCCTTCGTCCACGTCGTACAGACGGGACAGCAGGGATACCAGCGTCGTCTTTCCGGCGCCGGAACGGCCCACGATGCCCAGCATCTCGCCGGGCTTCACGCGCAGGTTGATCTTCTTCAGGACCGGACGGTTCGAATCGTAACCGAAGCTCATGTCGCGGATCACGATCTCGCCGCGCGGGTTCTCCAGGGCGATCGGGTTCGGATCCTCGCGGACTTCCGGTACCGCGTCGATGATCTCAAACATACGCTGCGCGGCATTGATCGATTCGGACCAGCTCCGGAACATCCAGGAAAATGACTGCAGCGGGCCGCTCATCTGGCCGATGTAGCCGACGAACGTGATCAGGTCGCCGTAGCTCATGCTCTTGACATTCAGGACCATGAAGGCACCGAGCACCCATACCCAGATGCTGGAGATCTGCTGAATCAATTCATATAAAAGTGTGAAACGATTGTTATACTTTACGATACGTACTTCCGCGTCGCGCAGATATTCGTTCGGCGGCTCAAAACGGGAAGTCTCGGGATCCTCCTGACCGAAGGCACGAACGACACGCGCGCCCGTCAGGTTATCATTGACCCTACTGTTCACAGCGCTCTCCGCACGGTGACGGCGGCCGTTCAGGATCCAAAGTCCGGGTTTCAACTTCACGGACAAGAATACGAGCAACGGCAACAGAACTACCGCAACGATCGACATCTGCCAGTTCATGCGGAAAATGACGATAAACGTGATGATGATCGAGAAGGTGTTCACTAGCAGGGACGGAGCTGCATCCAGGAAGAAGCCCGTAATGCGGTCCGCGTCACGCAGACAGCGCGTCATCAGCGTGCCGGTCTGCTTCGAGGTGTAGAAGCGCATGGAGAGGTTCTCCATGGACGCAAATACATCCTTCTTCATGTTAAGGATCGCATGTACGACGATGTTGGACGACACGATGCCGTGCACCATGTTGTTTAACGTCGAGAGCACACGGGAACCGAGCAATGTCAGCACCAGGACTATCAAAAGCATGGTGTGCTTACCGGAAAGTCCCAGGAAGTCGAAGAATGGAACGTCCTTCTTCTCGAGGACCTGTCCGTACAGGACCGAACCGGTGAAATACGGCCAGATCAGGCTCAACGCCGCCGACAGGCCGAAGCCCGCGAACATGACGATCAGCGAAAACTTATACTTCGTAAAATACTTCAGCGCCCGTAAAAAGATGGACTTTTTGCTCGTGCAGTTCGGACAGATCTTCCGTTTCGGGTCCGGATACTTCGTATGGCAGACCGGACAGAACAGGGAAGGATCTTCCTCCTCTTCCTGCGGCATGATCTGCTCGCCGTTATCGTAGACCTTCACCAGGTGGTTCATGGTTCCCAGATACAGGTTCGTGAACGCACAGAGCTGCACGGACTCGCCGCCGATGGTCGCGACCAAAAGGTTCGTTGCGACCTGGTGCTCGATCTTCAGATCCTCGATCTTCGCACGGTCCCAGATCGCCACTTTTACGTCCGACTCGACGGGCGGCTGCACGACCTTCTTCTTTTTCTTTTTGGGCATATAACCCTTAAAAACGCGCACTTCCTCCAGGCGCTTATCGTAAAGCGCCAGTGCCAGTTGCGTTTGAGTCAAAACCAGATACCCGTCCAGATATTCCGCCTCGAAAGACAAGTCGACAGGACTCGATGCCAGTATCTCTTCGACATCGACCCCACTCGTCTTCAAGGCGTCTTTCACCTTAGGGCTTATCTTTTCCTCTATCATTTTCTCCTCCTGCGCCGAGATCCGCGCGGGATCCGACGCCTCTGCCTATACTGAAATTCACCAGATACACTTCCTGTACGCCCCTTCTGAGTAACTGTGAAGCGCATACATGGGCCGTGCTTCCGGTGGTAAAAATATCATCTAACAAGATCACACGGCGATATCCCGCCGCGCGTTTGGTCGCGGAAAATGCTCCCTGCAGATTATCCAGCCGCTCCTGCAGTCCGAGTTTCTTTTGCGCCACCGTTTTCTTCACCCGGACCAGCGCCTTCGGATCTACGGGGATCCCCAGCTTCTTTCCGAGTTTCTTCGCCAAAACCTCTGCCTGATTATAGCCTCTCTCCCGCTTTTTGCTCTTGTGTACCGGTACCGGCAGGATCACCTCAGCCTGCCATCCCCGTATCCGGGCTCCGTAACGGGCGACCATCTCAGTCACCAAAAAGTCCGCATACTCGCGGCCGTTCTCATACTTCAATTTCCACAGAAGATGCGCCGCGGCTTCACAGGTATAGTCCATCAGCGCGATCCCCTGCACGAAATTCCGATATTTCGTCCGGCATTCGCTACAGTATTCGTCCTCTTTTCGCATCAGCATGGCTCCGCACTTCATGCACGTCGCCCCGCCGACAAAACGGATCTTCGGATAACACGCATTGCAGCACAGATCGTCGTGCAGGTTTCCCTTTTTCGACACTATGTCGAAACAGACGGGACAACGCCGCGGCCAGATCAGTTCGGTGAGTACACCGCCGATCCGCGCAAACACATTTGGGCGACTGTCTGTACTGTACTTCTGCATATTGTGTTAAATGACTTCTTCGAGCCTCTCCTTCAATCCGCTGTAACGCATCATTTGCCGTTCGTTTTTGATCATGCTTCGGAACGTGTCCACACTGCCGACCACGGTCACGCAGCTTCGGGCACGCGTGACTGCCGTATAGAGCAGGTTTCGGTTCATCAGCATCATGGGACCGGATAAAAGCGGCAGGATGACTGCCGGGTACTCGCTACCCTGGGATTTATGGATCGTGACCGCATAAGCCTGATCCAGCTCCTCCAGTTCCGCGTAGGTATACTCCGCGATCCGTCCCTCATCGAACTCGACTTCGATACGCTCGGTGAATAGGTTTATGGTTTTGATAATGCCTAAATCTCCGTTGAAAACGCCCATTCCTTTGGCGATAGGAATGTTGTATTTGCCTCGGACCTCCCACTCCTTCTGGTAGTTGTTCCGGATCTGCATCACTTTGTCGCCTTCGCGGAAAATGATGCTCCCCGACTCTTTTTCCCGCAGGTTTTCGCGGGGAGGATTGAGCGCGTTCTGCAACTCACGATTCAGGTTATCCACGCCAAGCACGCCCTTACGCATGGGCGTCAGGACCTGAATGTCCCGCACCGGCGCGTGTACATACTGCGGCAGTTTATCCCGCAGCAGCGTAATAGTTGCCCCAATGATCTGGGCAGCGACCTCCCGCTTGACAAACAGGAAGTCCCGGCTGTTCACGTCGGGCTCCACATCCTGTCCGCGGTTGATCTTATGTGCATTGATGATAATATCGCTCATGGCGGCCTGGCGGAAGATCTTCGTCAGCTTCACGACCGGAAAACGCTCCGATCCGATGATGTCGCGAAGAACGCCCCCCGGTCCGACACTGGGCAGCTGATCTACGTCGCCAACCAGCACGACGTGCATGCCCCGGACCAAAGCCTTCAACAGACCGTTCATCAGGAATATATCAACCATACTCATCTCATCGACGATCACCACATCTTCCTCGAGCGGGGTGAGTTCATCCCGTCCGAACTTCATGCCTGCGCCGTCCGGCGCGCCGGACACCTCCAGCAGGCGATGGATCGTCTTTGCTTCATGTCCTGTCGTTTCCGACATTCGTTTTGCCGCCCGACCGGTCGGTGCGGCGAGGGCAATGCTTCGCCCTTTCTTTTCAAAGTAACGGATCATCGCGTTGATGATCGTCGTCTTTCCGGTACCGGGTCCTCCGGTCACGATGGTCAGGCCGTGTGTGATCGCGGTCAGGACCGCCAGCCGCTGGTTTTCATCCAGTTCTTTCAGCTGCGTCTCCTCTTCGATCACGCGGTCCAGCTCCGCCTCGATCTGCTCCTTCTTCTCCTTCGTACGGATGGCGGCCGCTGACAGGTCCGTCAGTTTTCGCGCCACCGACAACTCGGTGTAGTAATACGAAGAAAGGTAGATCTCGGTGTCGACATTGACCGTAGCAGAGTTTGCCACCTGACCGAGTCGATCGTTGTTAAACGGATCGCAGTTCTCAGCTCCCTCGCGGATCGTATCCACCGACATGGGCGGCCGCTTCGCGATCACGGTCCGTGAGAGGATCATGTCGGTCAGGTTTTTCTCCACCAGGTCGCGTTCGACCTCCAGCAGTTCCTGTGCCCGATCCACCAGCTCCTTTTGCGGCAGATAGGTGTGCCCCTCGCCGCCGGCCTCCTGCAACAGATAGGTCATGGCCGCGCTGATGCGGAAGTCCGAATCGAACGCCAGCCCCTGTCGAAGCGCGATCGCATCCGCCGTCTTAAAGCCGATGCCCGAGACTTTTTCCACGAGGTCATAGGGATTGACCCGCAGAACGTTGTAGATATTCTCTTTATAGATCTCGTAGATCCGGACCGCCATAGCCGTCCCGATCCCGAGGTTCTGGAGGAAAATGATCGCGTTGCGCAGTTGCTGTTTGCCCTGCACCTGCACGGCGATCTCGTAAGCCTTGCCCTGGCTGATGCCTTTGACTTTCGCCAGGCGCTCCGGCTCCTCCTCAATGATACGGAACGTGTCCGTTCCGAATTCGTCCACGATACGTGCGGCCAGCTTCTCGCCGATGCCTTTGATCGCGCCCGACCCCAGATAATTCCGGATCGATATCACATCCTGCGGCACCTTGCGCTCGTAGGAAGTGACCTTGATCTGCGGGCCGTACATCGGGTGTTCCAGATACTCACCCTCGACCTGCACGTAATCACCGATCTCGGCCAGAGGCATGAGCCCTACGATGGTGTATTCGCCATCTTGCGTCTCGAGGGCCAGTACCTTATAGCCGTTCTTTTCATTTTCATAAACCACGTGCCGGATGGCACCCTCGATCGTCATCTCTCGTAACCTCTCAAATCTGCTCTTTATCATCCTCCGGCTGCCGGAACGCATTTTCCGAAACCTAACAACGAAAAAAATGCGTATACTCTGCGACTTTCACGCCTGCAACCGGTGATACATATCGTGTAAAAAAACGCAAAAAACGTGCTTCTGTACAGGAAATAACTTCCCGAGAAACAGAAGCACGTCAAGCAACCTTTATTCGCCCATCGCATCCAGAAACTCAATATATTTACCTGTACCGATGGCCACACAGGTCATCGGATCCTCAGCGGTAATCGTATTGATTCCTGTTTTCTCTTCGATCAGTTCTTCCAGACCGCGCAGCAGCGCACCGCCGCCGGTCAGGACGATGCCCCGATCGGAGATATCTGCCGCCAGCTCCGGGGGCGTACGCTCCAGGACCGCATGAACGGCATCGACAATTTGTGTTGCAGGCTCGCGCAGAGCCTCCAACGTCTCATCCGAGGTGAATGTCACGGTCTTAGGCAGACCTGTGACCAGGTTTCTTCCCCGCACGTCCATGGTCAGGACATCCTGACGCGGATAGCAGGTACCGATATTGATCTTGATCTCCTCAGCGGTGCGTTCACCGATCAGGAGATTGTGCTTCTTTCTCATATAACGAACGATCGCATCATCGAAATCATCGCCCGCGACCTTGATGGAATTGCTTACCACCGTGCCTCCGAGGGAAATGACTGCGATATCCGATGTTCCGCCGCCGATATCAACGATCATATTACCGCATGCCTTGGAAATATCCACACCTGCGCCGATCGCTGCTGCTACCGGCTCCTCAATGATACGAACATCGCGCGCACCGGCTTCGTAGGTCGCATCCTCGACCGCCTTACGCTCAACTTCCGTGATCTCACTGGGAACGCACACGCAGATACGCGGCTTACGCAGCGTACGGCGACCCATAGCCTTGCGGATAAAATACTTTAACATCTTCTGGGTAGCGATATAGTCGCTGATAACACCCTGACGAAGCGGACGGATAGCCACGATATTACCGGGCGTGCGGCCGATCATTAAGCGCGCATCTTCACCGATCGCCTTGATCTCATTCGTTTCACGATCGATCGCAACGACAGACGGCTCCTTCAGCACGACGCCTTTTCCTTTAACATATACTAAGATACTGGATGTTCCGAGGTCGATTCCAATATCTGCAGATAACATCATCATTAAAGCTAAACCTCCTTATTGCATGTCGTTCATCAGCACGCAACGAGCCTGACAGGGCTACTTTATAATTTATCATAAATCGACAGATCTTACAAGAAGAAATTGCAGATTTCTTTTTAATCTTTTTTTAGAAAGACTTTATACTTATTTTAGAAACCAATCATATTTTAGTCACATTTATCCATTATCATGTAACCATAAAGCGAGGGAAACAAGCTGCAATGCAGCTGCTCCCCGTACCAATTCCCAAAGCTTTATACGGAACGCAAGTTCCGGTCATGCATGCACAAAGCATCTTAAATAAGAATCTTTTCTTAGCTCGGCGGGCGGCCTGCCACCGCCCGTCAACCCCATTCAAGGTTCGAAGAACCTTGAATGCGAGAAGTTTGGTTCTTGCGAGAAGCCAAAGGCTTCGAGAAAGAATAAACTTCGAGCCTCCGAAGATTTGCAAAGCAAATCTTCCTTGTATCAGATTTTAAAACCGCAGACCCCTCCAACTTATCTGTGGTTTTTGCCATAGTCACAATGTGACACTTTTTGTTTTCATTTTCCTATTTCCTTCTTGTTATTTCCACACGGCCGGGAAACCATAAGCCGTGTGGTTTTCTGTTAATCTACTTTTTCTCTTGGAAGCCGCTACTCTGCGATCGCTAATCCCTTCTCCTTATAAAAGCAACCAAAGCTATTTTTTCCTTTCTTTTGGTGGCCGCTATCTCTGGTTCACCCTCCCGTTCAGCTCATAAAAGCAACCAAAAGCTACCTTTTCCTCTCTTTTGGTAGCCACGCCCCCAGGATCACCCTCCCGTTCAGCGCATAAAAGCAACCAAAAACTATTTTTTCCTCTCTTTTGGTGGCCACACCCCCAGGTTCACCCTCCCATTCAGCTCATAAAAGCAACCAAAAACTTCTTTTTCCCCTCTTTTGGTGGCCGCTATCTCTGGTTCGCCCTCCCGTTCAGCTCATAAAAGCAACCAAAAACTATTTTTTCCTCTCTTTTGGTGGCCACACCCCCAGGATCACCCTCCCATTCAGCGCATAAAAGCAACCAAAAGCTACCTTTTCCCCTCTTTTGGTGGCCATCATCTCTGGATCGCCCTCCCATTCAGCTCATAAAAGCAACCAAAAGCTACCTTTTCCTCTCTTTTGGTAGCCGCTCCCTCTGGTTCACCCTCCCTTTCTGCGCATAAAAGCAACCAAAAACTACCTTTTCCTCTCTTCTTGTGGCCGCCTCTCTGGGCGCACCCTCCCGCTAAGCAAGAAAATGCAACAAAACCACCCTCACTTCAATTTGATTCATAAAAGGAGAATTCATATGCAAATCGAAGATATCACAAAAGAGATCGAAACTCTCGAAAAAGATCTTCTTACTATTTCTAACGAAATAGCTAAATTGAGAAAACTATATCCCGAAGAATGGAGTCTTCATGCCATACGGCACGGCAAAGGCTTCCAGTATTTCGTGCGAACACCCAAGGCAAAGGAACCAGAGAAATATATCAAGAAACGCGATAAAAAAACAGCAGCACATCTGGCCCAAATCGAATATGATAAGATTTTGGTCGATCGAATACAAAAAAGGATCGAAGGACTGAAGATGCTTCTTCCGCGCTTTTCAGATCCATTCGAAACCGCCCTGGCACAGATGGCTTATGCGAAGCGAGACTTGATCATTCCACATCACCTCTCCGATGAAGCCTACATCAGAAAATGGAAGAATCAAGACTACATCGGGCTGACTTTTGAAGATAAATCAGCCGAGTATTATACGAGGAAAGGTCTTCGGGTTCGCTCAAAATCCGAAATTCTGATCGCAGACATTCTCGATGATCTCTCGATCCCCTTCTTATACGAAAAACCTCTTCATCTCAATTCAGAGATCGTTCATCCGGACTTCACTCTACTAAACATAAAACAGCGAAAGGAAATGTATTGGGAGCACTTTGGAATGATGGATGATATGGACTATCGGAACAAAGCATTCCTGAAAATCCGTAAGTACGAAGCCAATGGCCTGTTCCGCCATGACTCTTTCATCTGGACTTTTGAAACCGGAAGGTTTCCGTTAGATACCAAAACGATACGAAAAATGGTAAAAGAAATTAAAGCCACGCTTGGGTACCTGGAGTAAATCTGTTTTATATCACACCGCTGACCCCTACACTGATTTTTATAGAATGGCAGCTACTTCGGTTGTCCTACCTTTATTCGATGAGTTGACGAGTCGTAACGGTCCGCCCCCTCCCACCACTTGACAGTGATCTTCCAAAACGCTAAAATTATATCAACGACGGGATCGCACAGTAACTCTTATGCGGTTCCATGAAACATATCGAAACCCAATGATCCATCTCGATCCGTTAGCAGAAGGAGGTCGCTATGATCGTTGACTATATCGGGTGTCAGCATAAGCACCCGGAAGATTTTCATATCGATCGGCCGCAGGGTCTGGAGAACCACATCCTGCTTCTGATCAAATCCCCGGCGCTTTTCTCCGTTAATGGCGCCCTCGTTCCCGTGCGCAAAAACAGTTTCGTTATCTATAAGGCCGGCGTGCCGCACGAATACGGCGCCAACAAAGAGCCCTACATTGACGACTTCATCCACTTCCACTTCGAGGAAGGCGATGAAGAGTACTTTTTGTCGCATAATATGGTCTTCAACCGACCTGTATACGTCGGCGAGCTCACCGAGTGTTCCGAGATCCTCCGCAACATGTGCTTTGAATTCTGCACGCCCGACGAGGACCGCGCGGAAGCCATGAACCTCTACTTCCGCCTGCTGATCCTGAAGCTGGGGCGCGCCGTTCGTGGAACTTCACTGAACTCTTCGGACCTGAATTCCGATCACTTCCACTCGCTCCGCGCGATCCGCGAAAAGATCTTCAGTACACATGCCTTCCGCATGACCATCGACGAGATGGCCCGTGCGGCCAATGTATCCCGCTCCTATTTCCAGCATTCCTACAAGATGCTCTTCGGACAGAGCGTTCGCGACGATATCCTGCAGAGCCGGATGTCCCACGCGAAACTCCTTCTGTCTTCCACGAAGATCCCGGTATCTGCGATCTCCGAGCAATGCGGCTACAACAACGACGTGCATTTCATGCGCCAGTTTAAGAACTACACCGGACTGACGCCCACCGAGTATCGCAAACGTTATTCGGATAAAAAGTAAGATCCGGCGACTTTACTTTTTGCAATGTCCTTGCAAAACCGAAGCACAAACAATCAGTACTTTAGAACACATCTGTCTATTGTGAATTGTATGAAAAAAGAGTACACTTATAGCGTAAGTTGAGATCATACTTATGCAGACGGATGAGATACCAGTACGGATAGAGTGTCCCATTTCCTGCATTGTCTCAAAGGGTCGATGGCTCAACCCTTTTGATAGATAGTCGGTTTCAACGATTATAGGTCAGGTTTGAACACCCGACCGGTTGTGAACCGCATTCCTTCTGCTGCTGGCGGAGATGCAATCCATCGCGCTACACACGTCCATCTCGGGACATTCTAATTCCTTTCTTGCGAGCGTCACCGCCCGCGGTTCACACGTTTTGAAGCACAAAAACACAGGTAACATTTGCCGAAGGTTTTCCGTTTCGGCATAAGAATACCAATGTATGAAGATATGAAGAAGTCTGATACTCCCGGAAGGGAGTTTTTTTGTGTCTTCTCCCAAATATGCATGAACAAAAGCAAAAACGAGATGCCGGATCGGCATCTCGTTTGATTCTACATATAGTTTATTTCTTCCATGTTCCGCGCAGGAGCAGCACCAGCATCGGGAGGATCTCCAGACGTCCGGCGAGCATGTCAAACATCAGCACCGACTTCGACAGGATACTAAGGGAAGAATAGTTTCCGGCAGGTCCCACGACTCCGAGACCCGGACCGATATTATTCAGCGTAGCTGCGACCGAAGTGAACGTTTCCGTAAAACTCAGGTTATCCAGCGAAACGAGAATAATAGAAGTTACAAATACCAGCAAATATGCAACTACGAAGCGCTCCACCGAATGGATCATGGATTTCTCCATGGGGCGTCCCTCGAAGTGGACGCGACGCACGCTGCGCGGGTGGACAGACCGTCCCAGCTCATTGCGACAGGACTTAAACAGCAGCACCCAACGCGATACCTTCATACCGCCACCGGTACTGCCGGCACAGGCGCCGATGAACATCAGCAGCACCAGGACCGCCTGGGAAAATGTCGGCCACACATTAAAATCCGCCGTCGAAAAACCGGTCGTCGTCATGATCGAACCGACCTGGAACGCCGAATGATGCAAAGCGTCCCGCACGGTGGAATAATGACCGCTGTTATAGATATTGGCCGTGATCACCGTGATCGCGACCACGATAATGATCAGATAGTAACGAAGCTCCTCGCATTTGAGCGCCTGCTTCGGCTTCTTCATGAGGAAGAGAAAATACACGTTGAAATTCACACCAAACAGGATCATGAAGATCGTGATCGCCGTCTGCTGCCCCATCGTGTACGCGCCGACGCTTGAATTCAGGATACCGAAACCGCCGGTGCCGGCCGTCGCAAACGAAAGCGCCAGAGAGTCAAACGGTTTCATGCCCAGGATCAACAGCGTGCCGATCTCGGCCACCGTCACAAAAATGTAGATACCATACAAGATCTGCGCCGTCGAACGCATACGCGGCACCAATTTGCCGACCGAAGGTCCGGGGCTCTCCGCCCGCATCAGGTACATATCCGAGCCGCCCGTCATGGGCAGGAACGCGAGCAGAAATACCAGCACGCCCATACCGCCGATCCAGTGCGTAAACGAACGCCAGATCAGGCCGGTCTTACTCATCGCCTCTACGTCCGTCAGGATGCTCGCACCGGTCGTCGTAAAGCCTGAAATGCTCTCAAACAGCGCATCGACAAACGATTTGATCTCGCCGCTGATGACGAACGGCAACGCGCCGACGAGACTCATCAGGATCCAGGCAAAAGCGACCGTCACAAAACCCTCGCGCGCATAGAACGACTGATTGTCCCTCTTAATATATCGGCCCAACGTGCCCAGGACCAGGCTGCCCACCATCACGATCAGGTACGCAACGCCCTGATGCTCCCGGTAGATCAGTGCCGTCACGCAAGGTAGCGCCATAAACACGCCCTGCAGCTGAAGCACGCGGCTGAGTATATAGAATATCATGGGATAATTCATACTAATCCTCCAGAATATCCTTCACATCATGCAGGCCGGTGTGCGTCGTGATGACGATGACCGTATCGCCCACCATGATCTTATCCTGGCCGCCGGGGATCAGGATCGACCCCTTTCGGTTAATGCAGGCCAGCAGCAGATTATCCTTCAGCGACAATTCCGACAGCGGCACTCCAACCACCGGCGATTCCTCGCGGATCCAGAACTCCAACGCCTCCGCCCGGTTGTCGACCAGCTGGTACAGCGTCTCCACATTACTGCCGAGCGAGTTCGACATCGCACGCACATAACGTACGATCTCCTCCGCCGTCGTAAACTTCGGGAAAATGATGCTTCCCACGTCCAAAGTCTTGATCAATTCATCATAATAGATGCGGTGAATACGCGTCACGACCTTCGCCTGCGAAACCTTCCGCGCGAACATCGACAGCATGATATTCTCCTCATCCATATTCGTCATGGACACAAAAGCGCTGGCGCGGGCAATGCCCTCCTCCATCAGCACGCTCCGGTCCGCCCCGTCGCCGCAGATGATCGACGCATCCGGCAAAAGCTCGGACAGTTCGTCCGCCCGCTCCGCATCGCGCTCGATGATCTTCGTCGAGATACCACTCGAGATCAGCTCCTGCGCCAGATAGTACGTCGTCGAACCGCCGCCCACGATGAGCGCATCCTTTACCGCCTTCGTCGCCATACCCATGGCACGGAAGAACTTCACGATGTTCCTCGGCGTCGCCGCCACATGGATCACATCGTTCTCCTTCAGGGTGAAATTACCCCCGGGGATGTGAACCTCTCCGTCCCGCTCAACGATACAGATCAGGACGTTACAGCCCAGACGTGAGGAAACCTCCTTCAACTGCAGGCCAACCAGCACATTCTTCGCATCCAGTTTAAAACTGGACAGCTCGACCTTACCCTTCGCGAACGTCTCAACCGAGATCGCTGACGGGAACTTCAGCAGCCGCGCGATGGCGTGCGCCGTCGCGAGCTCCGGGTTGATAGTCATCGAAAGGCCCAACTCCTCCTTGATGAAGTCGACCTCGCGGTTGTAGACCGGGTTGCGGACACGCGCGATGGTCGAGCAGTCGCCGGCCTTCTTCGCGATCAGGCAACACAAAAGATTGACCTCATCGGAATCGGTCACCGCGATCAGCAGATCCGCCTGCTCAACGCCGGCCTCCATCTGCGTCGAATAACTCGCGCCGTCTCCGACCACGCCCATGATGTCACACTTATTGGCCAATGCTTCGACCGACTCCTTCGAGTCATCGATCACAGTCACATTATGGCCCTCTTTACACAGCTGCTCCGTCAGCGCCCCGCCGACATTACCGCAGCCAACAACGATGATCTTCATACCACAAACTCCCTAAACGGTATACCTGTTGTATGTATTATATCAAATTCCTGCGTGAAAAGCAAGAAATGACGGGTTCTTCTCGATCTTACCGATCGTTCATGGGAAGCCAGATATCCTTGCAGATATCGTCCCCATAGATCTGATCATATTGGATCATGATCTTGTTTTGAATGCTCTCGCGGATCTCATCCGTGATCTCGGATACAATGTCCCCCTTCTCATCCAGCATGAAGAAGAGGCAGTCCGAAGCCAGCCGGGACTCGTAAAATTCTTCCAAAAGGGCCATTCTGGCCGTCGGAAGACCACTCTTTTCTATGATCCTGGTCGCCAACACGCTCACATTATTCAGAGACATATCCAGAGCCGGGCTGTCCAGGCAGTTGGACCACGAGATCACCGGGACCGAATACATCGTCAGGATATCCTGCACATCCTGCTCCGTGGACTCCGCATTGATCGCGGTCGGATTCCAATCCGGCGTAACCGCCTCGCGGATGATACCCAGATCACTCAGTTCCGAAGCCGTCAGGTTCGGGCAATGATCTCCGAACATCACCAGGATCACAGGCTCGCCCTGTTCCTCGAAATACGAGACCAACTTCGCGTAAGCCGCGCTCGCTTCGTACACTCCGTTGATACAATGTGTCAAATATTCATACTCCGTATCAGGCCACTCCTCGATCGGAGCCCAGTCCTTCCCCTTCTCATAAGTTACCATATAAGGGTAATCATCATTGAACGGAATATCATATTCCAGGGTCGTGCGGTGTGCGGCGATCGAAACAGCAAAGATAAACGCCTTATCCGCACTTCTGTTTTCAAATTCGTAAATGATCTGATCCGCCAGAGCGTCATCGCTGATATACCGATCGAACAGTTTTTTATATCTCATATCCGGATCAAAGGTCAGATGATCAAATCCCAGTCTCTGATACAAAGTGTCACGACTGTAAAATTCGCCGGAATACGGATGGATCGCATGTGTGTCATAGCCCAAAGCATTGAAGTACTCCACCACCGAGTGCGCATCCCGTTCCGCCATCTCTGCCATAGCCGTGGACGAACTGGAGAAATACTTTGAATTCCAGCCGGTCAAAAACTCGACTTCCGAGCAGATCGTACCACCGCCGTAGATATTTACACCCGCCGTACCGATCGATACTTTATCCCCCAATTCCTTTACGGGCCCCAGGGGATCTTGCGACAGTTTCATTTTATCCGGATCGATCTGCCCCATATCCCACCAGGATTCATCCATGATCACGATCACGTTGGGATAATCCTCGGCAGCGAGCGTCGATTTCCCGTTTTGGGCCGGCCGGGAAGCCAGGATATTCTGATAGGCCTCTCTCACCTCTTCAACTTTATAAGTAGTACTTTTATCTTCGAAAAAACGATAGACCACGAAGTCTGAAGGTCGTTCCGTCAGGTAGAAAAAACTGTCCAGATAATCGGTCGTTTTGATTTTCTTGTTGACACGATATTGATAGTGGAAGAACGCGCCGATCATCAGCAGGCCGATCCCTGCGCGGATCCCCCAAAAGATGACCTTTTCTTTGCGGACCATAGCCTTCCGGTCATCCCGGACGAGCCGATCCGTAAAAAAGGTCAATGCGCCGAAAACCAGGACGATGATCAACATGCCCAGGAAACGCAGGCCAAAATCAAAGGAAAGGTATTCTTTTGCCATGCCGGCCGCTTCCGTAAGGGCCAGATCCCTGTAATTCAAAAGCTCCATCCGGTTCTGGAATTTTATCTTGCTGGCATAACACAGTATCATGCCGAGCGTACCGGATGTCAAAACGGCGATGTATCCTCTTTGGAAAACAAAAAACACAAACAGAAGCAGGATCATTACGACCGTGACTTCATACGAGCGGAAGAAAAACTCCGACACCGCACGCGGTAACACGATCAGATATCTCGGCACATCATAGAGGTACGTAAGATAATCGGATATGAAATACGAGAAAAAGCCCTCCGACACATCCGTCACATAGTACTCCATGGCACAGGTAAAAAAGTGCGCAAAAAGATAAACTTCAAAAATGATGAGTAAAACATACCCGGCTCCTCTTTTTCCGCGGGTATTAAACACATCCTTGAGTTTCATGTCCTTTATGCTGTTTTTACGCCCCTTTTCTTCCGTTATCTCTTCCATCTTATCTACTTATCACTTCCCGCTTACATAATCCTCATCAAACAGCGGTGTTGAAAAATACCGCTCGGCCGTATCCGGAAGGACTGTAACGACTGTTTTTCCGGGTCCCAGTTTCTTCGCCAGTTTCAGTGCAGCTGCGACATTCGTTCCGCTGGAGATACCACACAGGATACCCTCTAAGCGAGCCAAATTCTGTGCTGTGGAGATTGCCTCCTCGTCCGTGACCACGTAGATATGGCTGTAAATATTCTGGTTCAGGATCGGAGGGATCAGTCCGTCGCCGATGCCCATCTGCAGGTGCGTTCCGATCGTTCCTCCGGCCAGGATGGCCGCATTTTCCGGCTCCACCGCCCAGATCTCGATATCCGGGTTCTGCGCCCTCAGCACCTCTCCGATGCCCGTAAGCGTACCGCCGGTTCCGATACCGGAGCAAAATCCGTGGATCTCGCACTCCGCCTGCTCCAGGATCTCCACGCCGGTATGATGCCGATGCGCGCGCGGATTCGCAGGGTTTTCAAACTGCTGCGGAACAAACACGTTCGGGTTCTCCGCCTTCATCTGAAGGGCCGTCTGTACGCATTTGTCAATGCATTCGCCGATATTTCCGTCATCGTGGATCAGAATAACTTCCGCACCATAATGCTCCACAAGTTTACGCCGTTCTTCGCTGACCGAATCCGGCATGATGATAATGGTCCGCAGTCCCTTTACCGCGCCGACCAGTGCCAGACCGATGCCTTGGTTTCCGCTCGTCGGCTCCACGATGATCGTGTCCTTCGTGATGAGCCCCTTCTTCTCAGCATCGCGGATCATGCAATACGCTGTCCGCGTTTTGATCGAGCCGCCCACATTCAGGCCCTCGAATTTCACCAATACCTGCGCCGAGTCCGGCCCTACCATACGATTGAGGCGCACGAGCGGCGTATGGCCGATGCCCTCCAGAATATTGTTTAAGATCATATAAACTCCTACTAACGACGCCGGGCGCCGTACATCACAATAAAGCAGGCTGTCGCCCGCCTTATGTATTTTAGCAAAAAATGGCGCGAAATGCAAGGAATACAGGGCGACCCACGCACGCTTTAAAGGATTCGTAAGAAATGTACTTCTGAAGCGAAAAATCCGCGGCATACTCTTCGTATGCCACGGATAATAGTTTAATAAATTACGATTCCGCCAACGCAGGTTTCATACTCTCTTCCTTCACCGGAAGCTTGTATTTCTCCATGTATTCGTCGTATGTGCGGTTGTAGTTGCTGATGTCGTTGTCGCGGATCTTCTGCTGGTATTCGTGCATCTCCAGGCTGTCCTGTGCGATCTCAAGCATACACAGCGCGACGTTCGAACAGTGGTCGGAGACACGCTCCAGGTTCGTCAGGATATCCGACAGTACAAAGCCCATCTCAATGGTGCATTCATTGCGCTGTAAGCGCTGTACATGGCGTTTTTTGATCGCAGACTTAAGATAGTCCACCGTCTGCTCTAAAGGCTCTACATGGAGCGCTAAAGCGAGGTCGTCTGTGGTAAATGCGGTCAATGTCATATTCAGGATCTCGAGGACGGCGCGCGTCATGATGTCGAGTTCCTGTGTCGCCTCTGCCGAGAAGGAAAGGCCTTTATCCGCGATCTCCTGCGCGGTCTCGAGCAGGTTCACGGCGTGGTCGCTGATACGTTCGAAATCGCCGATCATGTGCAGCAGTTTCGTTACCTCACGGCTGTCGGTCTCAGTCATATTCCGTCCGGAAAGCTTGACCAAATAGGTACCGAGCATATCCTCGTAGTGGTCAACCTCTTCCTCGCCCTCACGGATGGTATTGCCCACCTTCTCCGTGTAGTTGGATAAAAGATCCAGGGACGTGGCCAATGTATCGCAGGCCAAGACCGCCATGTTGTTTGTAGCCTCACGGCAACGATCCAAAGCAACAGACGGCGTATCCAGAAGACGTTCGTCCAAAACTTCGATCTTCTCTTCGCGCTCCGAGTCCGGAACCGTTTTGACTGCCAATGTGACCAGGCACTTCGCAAACGGCATCCAGAGTGTCAGTGCCAACAACTTAAACACGGTGTGAACGACCGCGATGCCGACCGGACCTGCCGCCTTATCCAGGATCGGAAGCGGGATCAGGTGAGAAACCAAAACATACGCCGTCAACAGCACGGCTGCCGAGATGACGTTGAAATACAAGTGGATCCACGCGGCTCTCTTCGCGTTTTTCGTGGCACCGATGGACGAGATCATCGCCGTTACACAGGTACCAATATTCTGACCCATAACGATGGGGATGGACATTCCGTAAGTGATCGCGCCCGTGGTAGACAGTGCCTGCAAGATACCTACCGAAGCACCGGAACTCTGGATCGCTGCGGTTACTATCAAACCGACGAACAGACCCAGCAACGGGTTGGAAAACTTCACCATAAGGTTGCGGAACGACGGCATCTCAGCGAGAGGCGCCACCGCGTCGGACATGGTCTCCATACCATAAAGCAGGACGGAAACGCCGAGCAGGATCAGACCGAGATCCTTCTTCTTTCCTTTTCCGATGAACATGTAGAAAAGGACGCCGAAAAGCGCCAAGATCGGCATGAACGTCGACGGTTTGAGGAACATCAGGATCATGTTACTGGAACCCTCAAACTGGGAAGTCGCCAGGATCCAGCTCGTGATGGATGCGCCCAAGTTGGCACCCATGATGACACCGACGGACTGCTGCAGTGTCATGAAACCGGAGTTTACAAAGCCGACGACCATGACTGTCGTGGCAGATGAGGACTGGATCACCAGAGTAACTACCAATCCAAGAATAAAGCCTTTAAATGTGCTCGTGGTCAATTTCGTCCAAACATTCTTCAGACGACCGCTGGCCTGTTTCTTCAATGCCTCGCCCATCAGATTCATACCGAATAAGAATAAAGCAAGACCGCCCACCAAACTCAGCACGTTGTTTAAGTCCATAAATCCTCCAAAATACTCATATGAAATTCACACAGATAGTATACCTTCGGATTGTAAAGAACATAGATACAATTTGTAAAATCCACGTAAAATGTGACAACGGGGACGGTTCTTTTTGTCACGGTGACAAAAAGAACCGTCCCCACTGTCACATTAGTCGAAATCGGCCAGTTTATCATTATAGTATCGGGAGTTCTTCATGATCTCCTTATCAAAATACTCCTTACCGAGCTCCTCGTACAGAGTAGGGGTCAATGAGTAAAGGTTCGTTCCAAGCCCCAAACGGTCTCCCTCGATCGTAGCGCCCAGGGCAGCGATCGTTGTCGGATACATATCAATGACCTGATAGTTCCGGGCAACATCCGAAGGGTTCTCAACTGCCGAATTGATGACCGCTATATAATTTCGACGGACATAATCCTTTGAAGAATACTTCAGACCATTGTAATATGCCGTGTCCATGGTCGGGTGGTCTCCGATCACGACGATCGTAGTGTTCTCATAGAAAGGCTGTTCCTGAACCCACTTCACAAATGAGCTTACCATTCTTGAGGAGCATGCGATCACATTACTATATTGGTTCGTGTACACATCTTCACAATACTCACATTTATAACCATTCGTGAAATGCGTATCCATGGTCATCAGGGTCAATGCAAACGGTTGATCCGAGGCGCTCGCCTCAACGAGATAATCCTTAGCAAATTCAAAGACCTTATAGTCTTCAAACCCCCACCAAACAAAATAATCGATCAAGCCTTTGTCGTGATAATAGTTATAGTCGCGGATTTCGTAATCGCCATGCGTTCGCATGTACACATCCATCGCGGCAAAGCTAGAAATAGAACCAATCAGGTAACACAGATCGTATCCTTCTCGTTTCAACATATCTCCCAGGTTAAATGCCCCGGGAAGGTATTCGTTAACGCCCTCTTGCATGATCACGCTGTCAAATCCGAAATTGATGGGAATACCGCTGGTCTGACCGACCAGAGAAGCCATGGTCCAGGCGTTCTGTGACACCGGCGTAGGCCCATGCAAGATATTACTGCCTCTGTCACCGAAATTCTCGTACTTCAGCGAAAGCTCTGTCAGTTCGGGAATCAGGTTATCCTCCGATACCCCACCATGCGCAGGGTCAGCGTAGGAGTTCTCTACTGACTCGAGATAAATGTAGATCAGATTTCGTTTCTTCTCGGGAAATGTAACCTTCGCGGTTTTAGGGTCCACATAATAGTCATCGTAGATCTTCGTAGTATCTAACCGCTGCTTTATGTACGGAATCACATTAAAGTGTGAACAGATAACGCAAATAGCGATCACAGGATAAGCAACGATGATGATATTCCGAATCACGATATACGCGATACGCCAGCCCTTCGGGCCGCGATTGAGCAAAAATGCTCCCAACTTTCCAAGAAGCCAAAGGATCAAAGAACCGGCAAAAATGCATAAAGAAAGCCATAAATAAAGGCCTTTGAAGTTCTGAATATCATTACTCGTTATCTTCACATGCATGTGAAAGAACAACGTTGCCAGATCTGTCTCATTAAAGTTTGCCTTCATCCAGTACGTCGCTGTCAGCAGCGCTGTACCAAGCATGAACGCTAAATATGTAAAGCCATGAGCCACAAAAAAAGACACAGGAAGTTTCGCTGACTCTCCGTTCTTTTTTCGTTTTCTCTTCACTATCAGGACATCAAGCAGCATCAAAAGAGCGAAGGTAAATACGCAGGATGCAGTAAGTAAAAGACTGTAAGGATTCATTTTCTCTAAAACCATTCTTGTGAAACTATAATACCAAAATGCAACGAGAACAATATATCACTTTTTCGCAATTTAGTCAAGAAAAATGGGGTCTGCAACAAATGCAGACCCCATTAAATTCTAACGCATTATCTTAACAATCAATGTAAAACCTGAATCGTAGCCTCACCAAGCGACTCATAGGTAGCCGGGTTGGTGTTATTCGTGCGATGATATACATGAATATTGTACATAACTACAGGATTACCATCGAAAACGCCCTGTCCAAACTGTCTCAGGATTATATGGTTCGATCTGTCATCCAGGCAGAAACGATACACACCCTTAAAATAATTTGCATTATTATTGTAGCGGATATCTTTTTCCATATCACTGAGTGAAGTTCCGTTTCCACCGGTAAGGGTGATAGGAGCAGATATCGATCCAACCTTAATAGTTGTCACATTGGAAGTGTTAAGCTGATTGATACTAACCTGAACTACATATTTAACAGTATCGGCATGTGTATCAAATCCCTTTACAGAGATGTAATCCAACGCCTGTTCAACGTCTCTGACACGCACCCTCGTAGTTTGTGTTTCACCGGCACCCAAACCGATCTCTATTGCATCAAACGAAAGGCGGATCTTATAATTTGAACCATTCTTCGTACATGTAACCGTTGCTCCACCTGCGGAAGAAACATCCTTACCTACAGAACCCTTAATTGCTACAGTACCATTTGCGATGTTAACATCATACTTACCCGCATCCGCACCGCTGATAGCAGGGGTCGAACCATTCGAGTTGATACTAGAAACACCAAAAATCGTCTTAAGATTATATGTCTTATAACGGAGAACCGTAAGTTCGGCATCAAAATCATTATCTACCGGAGTTGTGCCGCCGCTACCGCCGCTGAGGCCGGGCTTATTTCTCAAATAGATACTCTGGTTAACGCCATAGTTGCGTTCCATGTTGTCATAGTTCAAAGAAAGATAAACGATATTTCCGTCATCCAGATCATCAGTATTCAATGCAAGACTCGAGAGGCGAGTGGACATAAGTGATCTGGACTGAACTCCTCCGGACTTCAGAACGCCCGGGGAATTAGTAAGAAGATCCTTTACATTCTCTGAAGTTGCATCCTCAGAAGAGGGGAAATTGTAAACGGAATAATAAGTTCCGGTCGCTTCTTTTGAAACGATATGGACTTTATCTTCATTTACAATATAGATCTCATCACCAACCTGACCGGCATAAAGGCTTGCATCAGTAAGCAATCCCTCGATCTGATTCGTTACGATCTGTGCTTCTTCCTGAATATCAAGTTCGCGAGACTCTCTTGCAAACATTTTCGCTGCAGAAGCAACCATACTCAAAAAGGCAGAAATAACTAAAAGCAATATCGCAGATGATACCATTAATTCAACAAGCGTAACACCCTTATTACTCTTCAGAATACTCTTAAATCTCTTCATAACTGCCTCCCTTCCTACTTAATGTAAGTTTTACCGGTTCCGATGACCAGGTGAACATCGTAATGCGTACCTGCTGATTCGCCACACTGGAACCAAATCTCATCAAATCCACCAAACGCCGGTATAGCACCACCGACAAACTGCATCTGCTTTACACTTCCGTCAGTTTTTGAAAATGTGATCGTAAATACACGCCCCGCAGTCATCGGTATAACAACACCGCTCGAACAGATCTCCATCGGGATCTTCGAAGAAGCGACCTGATGCTTCTGGCCCCCTGCACCGATCTGAGCATCAACGCTTCCGTCTGCATTACCTATGATATATAACTCATAGGTATCTTTTACACGCCCCATCGTTTCACTTCTGGATGTAGCGATCGCCTGCTTTAAAGTAGTTGCATAGGATTTTGCGCTTCCTCTGCCGACGATTGAAAATGTAATAGTTACAACACTCAACAATACGGCGATAATTCCAACAACTACCATTAACTCTACTAAGGAGAAGCCGGCATTTTTGTTGTTTCTAACGTCACCTGACATAACAATGTCCCTCCCTATCTATATAATTATCAATCGTAGTCATTGATACGCCAATTGGTAAGCGTAACATTTGCTTTCTTTGATCCGCCGCCGGGATTAGCTACATTAAACAAGTTACTGAGGAAGCTGGAAGTTACATCTCTGGGATAGAGAAGATCATCAAACTTCAAAGGCTGACCGGTTGCAGCAACCTTAGGGTTAGAAATCTCATTCTTACCTAACGGTGTGATACCCGGAACGACTAACTGCCGAAGAGCTTCGTATTTATCAGGTGCTAACTGTGTGGTTACGTACTGCTTCTGTACAGCCATTACTACACGTCCGGTAGTTACGATCGTAGAATTCACATAATCACCACTCTGGATCTGGATCTTAGCATTGGTTAAGAACAATGTATTTTTCAGATCGTTAAAGGTATTACCTTCTGTGTGTCTTTCCTGGAACAAATAGGAATGATACTGCTGACCACCGATGTTTGTATCGACTTTATACTGTTTATTCTGCTGTGCAAGGCTAGTTCCTACATTTACGGTCACACGGTTTCCGCCACTGGCATCGGTGATCTCAACATCCTTGAAAAGTCCCTTGGTAACAGTTCCATGGTCAAGAGCTCCACTAATATCGATACCCGTGTTGGCCGTAATATTACTTCCACCGATGATACGTCCAGATCCTTCAGTGGTTACCGAACGGGATACTTTACACTCGGAAGATACTATCAACGTCGCATGACCCTGAACCTTGATATTACCGGTAACGATACATGTACCACCCAAAATATGAAGGGTTGCATTATCTTTTACAACAAGGTCGCCGTTGATGATCGCAGCTTCGGAAATGATGTTGATCGTACTCGTGTCGCCGATCGTCATCGCTGCAGTGGAGCCCGATTGCTTACCACAATAAAGATATCCGTAAATATGTCCATTGGTAGCACGCGGCTGTGAAGGATCATTCAAGGAAAAATCCTGGTCACTTAAAATACTGAAATCGTTGATATCCAGATTGTAACGGCCACCGGAAGAATATGTGATAACGATATCTGTAGTAACCTTAGCCTCATAACCGTCAACGATACTCGATGCAGTTACATCCGAGATAACGATGCTGTCAGGGGTTTCGGAGATTGCTCCGTAAGTAACGCTAACGCTGTCATCCGATGAATTAGCCTCACCGAATGCCATCGGGTAAAACTGTGAAGCACTAAACGTCTTCGTAGTGGTATTAACTTTTGTTGTATCATGCAAAAGGTTTACGACAGCTGTTTTATCAGACTGAGAACGAAGGACGGTCTGAAGCTCACCCATCGCCATTTCAGCAGTATATAAGTTATCCTTAGCCCTTGCGTTGTTCTTCTTCATGATCAGGTTCGAATAGGATACGGAAAGCAAGGTAGTTCCCAAAATCGCAATGAACATGATCGTAATTACTGCAGTTACGAGTGCAGCACCACGGTTATCTTTGATTAATCGTTTCATAGTATTACCTCCCACCCTATTTAATATTCGGAACCGAGCCCCTCAGATGTACCAAATACTCATTACTGAATGGCGTCGAGGCACCGGCCCCCTTATTCATATGAACATATACATCCGCAACATACATGAAGTACTTGTTTCCGGTGTTCGGGTTCGCAACCGCGGAAGAGTCTTTTTTCAAATCGATCTCGATGTTCAAACTCAGATCCTGATATAAAACATTCACGAACTTGATGATGCATTCATCCGTGTTGACCGTGGTCCGGGTTGCTGTAACCGATGCATTTGAAATGCCCGGAGGCAACAGATTAGCACCGAGGGTGGCGAACACCATATCATCTCTCAGTTCCTTCACATTACTCCGCTCAACGTTATCCATAACGGACTGCGCCAGCTGAGTAGCTTTCAGCACTCCTCGTGCCCGTGAATTCGCTTTGATCGAACTGGAAAAAGCCTGGAATAAAGGCCCGATAACGATAGCGAAAAGCGCAACCGCTACGATCAATTCAACCAAGGTGAAACCACTGTTTTTCTTCATTTTCTCCACCATAGTAACCTCTCCTTTTTACACATATTCCAAATATCTATGTCATCGCCGTAAGTATCACGGCGTTTCTTCCAATTTCATATTTCCTTGTTTTTTTCTCTTTACTACTAAACCAAACCATTTCCTCTGGCGGCGGGGGCGTCCCCGCCGCCGGGAAAGGTATTTGCTTCAGATGAAACTCAGTTGATTAGCGAACTGCTTCTTCAGAACTGGTCTCTTCTGCTTCTGTGGTCGGCGTCAGATCGCCGAATACGCAATCGATACCGATAATGTCATCATTAACCATCTTTGTCTCGCCTGTATCAGGATCTGTTACGAGTTCTCCTGTGTCAGGATCTGTCTCGGGTGCCGTGTGAGGAATGTATTCCTGACCGTTAGGCTCTCCGTCTGTGATCGTAGCATCGTATACCTTCTCGTATCCCGGAACCTTTACAGGAATATACTTACGGTTTTCGTTGTTGTCATCATTCATCGCGAAGGAACTGAAAGTGACATCACCGACTAACGGAAAATCACCCGTCCACTTAACCTCGATATTCAGAGTCCGGATCATTCGCTTGGTGTCGCCGTTTGAGTAGATCTGATTGATCATCTCTTTGAGTGCGTCATAGTCACAAATGAAGTGTGCGTTTGTAGTAGCATCCAACAATGTGATCTTACGTCCTGCCATGTTAAGTTTACCCATGACAGTTTCAACAGCAGTTGCCTCTGTGAACTGATAACGATGGAAGTAGATCTTGATCTCTTCTTCTTCCTCATTAAGTTCGTGGCGCTTCTCCAAGTAGTTCAGGAACAGGATGCCATCTTCATACCACTGGCTCTCAGGGAACTCAGCGATCTTTGCATTAACCTCTTTTTCCTGATTACCCATCTGCTCACGGAACAGGTTTTCGGATCTCTTTTTGGTCCGCAGGTCATCGATCTCTGCTTTCAATGTGGTGATCTGATCCTTAACCTTATCAATATCATCAAGCTTTGTCTTAAGGTAGAACTGATATGTGATAAATGCACTCAGGATACCGATCAAAAGCAAAATAACTTTAATATCTCTTCTGGTTACTCTCATGACCTACACCCCCTTACTGTGCCGCTGCGGCTGTGGAAGCCGCTGCTGTAGTTGTCTCACCAAGGACGGTGTCAGTGTCTTTATATACGCAACTGATGCGCACTTCAATATAGTGCTCTGCAGTTGTAGGCTCGATCTCGGAACCGTTTTCATCTGTCTCGATCTCGGGAGTCTCGGTCGAACTGGGCATTACATAGATCGGTACGGTCTCGCCGTTCTCATCGATGATATAGCCCAAACTCTCCGCTGTCGTAACCTCTACCTCATATTCTTCGAACTGAGAACAACTGATGATCTGGATCGAATTAAAGGTACGGAACTGCTGGATAACTTCAGCAGCATCTGCCTTTGTGTCGCAGTGGATATCGAAGGAAACACCCTCTTCCGATACCTGCATCTTCATAGCTTCGAAACATGTAGGCATCTTGCGTTCTACTTCGTTCAAGAATGCAACCAGTTTCTCATTCGGGTTACGGGTCGTCTTGTACATAGCCATGAACTGATCAAAAGTCTTTTGGGAGTTATCTTTCTCCTGAATAACGACTTCGATCTGCTTCAACTGATCTTTTTCAGCTTCGAGTTCGACTTTTTCATTTACTTTCTGATCGTAGGTGAAACTTCCATAGAACCACATCGCTACTGCGCCAACGATACCGGCCAGACATACAACGATCGGAACGAGCATGGAGTCGTTCTTAACCTTCTTGGTCTTGAAGACTTCGGGCATCAGGTTCATGGAACCCTTCGTAGCTCCGACTGCAGGAAGCATTACTGCGCAGGAGTCTGCGCCGCCGGTCGGGTTGTAGTTGCAACCCGGCAGGGCTGTTACGGATTTAACCGCGCTACCGATCTCAAAGGAGAACAATTCGCGCATACCGCGGAACTCTGCACCGATACCGGAAAGGAAGATCATGTCGATACGAGCGCCCGGTGTCTTCGACATGTAGTAGTCGATAACACGAACGATGTTTCCGAGGAGGAACCGAAGGGACTCGGTAACCTCGTTGCGGATCTTCTCGTCTTCTGTCAAGATCTCCTGCTCACGTGAACTGTCGTCTTCCGGAATAACCGTGTTGATGAGCTGTTGGCTCATGAACAGTTCATAAGCTCTCTGCTCGTCTACGGTCTCATCGTAACGATACTTATCGATCGAGAGCAATGTCTCTACTGCACTGTTAGCACCGTAGGAAACAACTCTCTGCAGGTTAAGAACGCCGTTCTCCAGGATCGTAACGTAGGTGTTTGTCTCACCAACGTGAATGGAGATGTTCGTTCCCTGGGTCTTCATGTCCTTCAGGACCTGGAAGATCGAGTTTCCGGCATAATCGATGGTCACGATCGTGAGGCCCATGGTTCTGGCCAGATCGAAATATGCCTCGATCATGTCGAGAGGAGCTGCGATCAGCAGCAACTTCAGTTTCTTTTCTTCACTGGATACCGCTTTTTCAAGAACGGTATAGGTTAAGTAGTAGTTTGAGATGTCCATCGGGAAGTAATCCGATGCATTTGCCCGTACCATTGACATGATCTTGTCTCTGGAGACCAGAGGTAAGAAGACTTCTCTCGTGGCGATCTTACTGGAAGATACCGTGAATACTACTTTCTTCGTTTTGATCTGGTTTGATGCCAGTTTTGCATGCAGCACATCGATGAATTCATCCGCCTCTTTTACATAGCCATCCTCGATGGTCCCCTTAGGCGTTTCGAACGTAAAGCTGTTATAGACTTTGGCGTTCGCTGAGCGATAATCCATCTCGCACACCTTTGTGAGAACGTTTCCGATCTCAATACTTATGACTTTTCCTGCCATACGTAACCTCCATTTTTTGCACCCGCATCCTGCATTACAAGGCGGTATGCATCATCCTATTTGAGGAGTATGTCCCCTCGGGCGTCCGTTATTCGCGGAACAACCCTAAATACCACTCCAGGAAAGTGCTTCCCCAGAGCGCTGCCAGCAGGATACCTACCGACAGATACGGTCCCATCGCCAAAACCCTTCCGGCCTTCGTAACTGCCATCCGGATCAGATGGATGATCGAACCAATGATGCATCCCAAGAAGAATGCAAGTAAAATGTTTTTAAAACCGAGAAGAAGCCCTGCGGCTGCCATCAGTTTTATATCACCGCCGCCGATGCCGCGACCGCGGGTGATGAGCGAAACAAGTAAGAGCGGAACCGAAACAGCGAAAGCGCCGATCACGTAAACATACCAGTTCTCGTAGTCAAACACTATGGCGAACAGTCCCAAGGCTCCGATAAAAAGGTTTATGCCGAGCGGGATCTCGAATGTGCGAAAATCGATCACGGAAAGAACCAAAAGCGCTGATGCCATCAAACAATATAAAACGGTGACCGGTTCAAGGCCACACACCCATACGATCAACAGATACAGCAACATGTTGGAAGCTTCCACGATGGGATATTGCTTCGAGATCGGGTGTTTGCAAGTCCTGCACTTACCTTTCAGGCAGATCCACGAAAACAACGGGATCAACTCAAACCAGTGAAGCCGGGTCTTACAATTCGGGCAATGTGACGGTTCCAGCGCTATCCCCTCGCCTCTCGGGATGCGATAGATGCAGACGTTCAAAAAACTTCCGATCAACAACCCCAATACACCGGCGAGTACCAAACCGATACCAAGCAACTGTCCTTCCGACATGCCCACTACCCCCTAATCCTTTTTATACTTTATTATAGCACAGGGGGTATTAAATATCAAACATTATTTGCATTTTTTTCAAAAATTTAATACTTTCGGATGATTTTGGGAGGTTATATTTCAAAAGCATTAAATTTCTCGCCAAGCTAAAGCCCTGGCAAGGAAATCCCCCTGTGTTTTTGCGCATTTCCCCTAAGGTCAAGGCGCATTTTCCGTAGCGAAGGATGAGTTGGCCGGAACCGAGATGGCAACGATCCTGTACGTCATCAACGTAGCGTTGTATGTATACGTGATCTGAATGTTGTTCGAAGCCAGGAATGTCTTATACTCACGGGACTTAAATCTGGCCTCCGGCGTCTGGCTCCCATAGAGTGTCGCGTATGCCTCTCTCTGGAATTTCGCCTGCATAGCAGCATCCCAGCCACTTACAGAGATCGCTCCGCTGGCGCTCATCGTAAATACGGGCGTAGCGCCGTTGGCAAGCTGATCGTATGCCTCGCTGTCTTCCACCGTGATCATGATCACGTCGATCAGGCCTTTAACGATCGCATCATCCTCTCGGATCTTCGCCTTCTCGACGTAACGGATATATTGAGGAGCCAACAACGCCATCAATACAGCCATCATAGCAACAACGATGATAAGTTCCACCAAAGAAAAACCCTTATTAGATTCTCGTTTCATAGTCTACCTCCTTATGATATCTATAAAAACCTATCTTATCTATAGCATAGCCCATACGTAGAAACAAGGTTTGTTATGTCAGTGTTTTTAATCGTTTGTCAACGTGTTACGATATAAGATCAACGGCCCCCGCACGCGGGAGCCGTCTGACCTTCCATACTTATTTACACATGCAAGGCTCCTCTCCTACTCGGGCTGTACATGCAAGCCGGACATCACTGATGATAGATACTTTTATCCGGGAAATTGTGATAACTGGGAACAAATGTGAACAATGTCGAATCATAATGCAGATTGATATACACATTACTGCATCCCATAAACGTTTTTGACGTAAACCCACCAGACGGCGTTGCCGTTCCATACACTGATGCATTCAGTTCATTCAAAAACTCTACATTTTCCTGAGACAAAGCAGCGCCTACACCGGTTACCTGAGATGCTACTCCATGGTTATCAATATAGATCGTGACATCTCCGGAAATGAACTCGTCATAATCCCCATCTGAAACGAGTACATTTGCAGCTTTTTGAATGTGTGATATGATCGAATCATCGTGGCGGACACGAGAATTTTCCAAATACCGGATATACTGCGGTCCCAAGATCCCCATCAATACTGCTATGATCGAAACAACAACGATCAACTCGATCAGCGAAAAACCTCCATTTTTTTTACACATATGATACAATCCCTTTCGTGTTCAGACATGCCGAAAACGTGGGGGGCGCTTCGCATGCAGACCTATCTGCTAACATCTTACACGCCGGTCTTCCTTGCCGGACCTGGAACGGTGAGTCCAACAACTCGTCCGTTCATCAGACACCCTACTTATATCATTTTGTGTCTCCAACTACAAGGCATTTTATGTCAGCGGCGCGATATACCCGCGAATGTTATTGAGTTTATAAAAATTTTATAAAATATTTATAAACTCCGAAAGAAATCAAAAGCCCCTCATCGGTAGGGCCGATGAGGGGCTTTATTATTTAACTTATATGATTGTTATCTCTAAGCTATTATCACGTGGTCTGAGCGGTCTCATACTTGGAGTCTGTGATACCGTTGTATACGCTCTTTGTCCAGGTGTACAGGGACTGTGTCCATGTGTAGGTTGCTGTAGAAGTAGC
>JAFZZY010000034.1 GCA_017615545.1 Lachnospiraceae bacterium | reverse complement strand
GGTGACAAAAAGAAACGTCCCCACTGTCATATTTCACTGTTCAGACTTCCAGTGCAAACGGTGCAACTGACCGTTCTCATTCAGCCCCGAAAAGTTTTGTTTGCGTAGTGCCTCGTACAGGACGATGGCCACACTGTTGGACAGGTTGAGCGAGCGGATCTCCCCGACCATCGGGATACGAATGCAAGTCGACTCGTAGTTTATGAGGATCTCCTCCGGAATACCGGCGCTCTCCTTCCCGAACATGATGTAATCATCAGGACCGTAGTCGGGCTCGGTGTAGACCTGATGTGCCTTCGTGGTCGCCATGTAGATGCGGGCGCCCGGGTTTTTCGCGAGGAAATCGTCGAAGTTATCGTAGACCGAAAGCTTCAGGTCCTTCCAGTAGTCCATGCCCGCGCGGCGCAGGTGCTTCTCGTCGAGTGAGAAACCGAGCGGCCGGATCAGGTGCAGGTGCGTGTCCGTCGCAACGCAGGTACGGCCGATATTGCCCGTGTTCGCGGGGATCTCCGGCTCCAAAAGTACGATGTTCATGGACTGCCTACCTCTGCTCCTGCTCCAAACGCTGTACAAAGCGTTCTAAGCGTCCCAGAGCCTCTTTTAAGTTCTCGATGGAATATGCGTAGGACAAACGCAAAAAGCCCTCTCCGCAGTCTCCAAACGCCGTTCCGGGCACGATGGCAACCTTCTCTTCCTTCAGGAAGCGGGTCGCGAACTCATCGCTGGTAAGTCCGAAGCGGGCTACGCTGGGAAATGCGTAGAATGCGCCGTAGGGCTCGAAGCACTGCAGACCCATCTCATGCAGACGGCTCAGTACAAAGTGGCGGCGCTGGTCATATGCGTCGCGCATGCGCGCAACATCTTCATCGCCGTTTTTGAGTGCTTCGATCGCCGCATACTGGCTGGTGGTCGGCGCACACATAATGGCGAACTGGTGGATCTTCGTCATCTGCTCCAGGATATACTGCGGTCCGGCAGCGTAGCCGAGACGCCATCCGGTCATCGCATAGGCTTTGGAGAAGCCATTGATCAGGATGGTACGCTCACGCATGCCAGGCAGGGAAGCGATGGAAACATGCTCCCCGAGGTAGGTGAGTTCGGAGTAGATCTCATCCGAGATCACGAAAAGATCCTTCTCGATGATCACTTCTGCGATCGCCTCGAGGTCCTCACGGGTCATAATGGCGCCGGTCGGGTTATTCGGGAACGGAAGCACCAGGATCTTCGTCTTCGGTGTGATCGCGTCACGCAGTTCCTGCGCAGTCAGGCGGAACTGGTTCTCTTCTTTCAGGTTGATAAATACCGGCACGCCGTCTGCCAGCTGGCAGCAGGGCAGGTACGAAACGTAGCAAGGCTGCGGGATCAGGACCTCATCGCCCGGGTTAAGCATGGCGCGCAGCGCCAGGTCGATCGCCTCGCTGCCGCCGACCGTGATCAGCACCTCATGGCGCGGATCGTAGTTCACGTGCACCTTGCGGTTCAGATAGTTCACGATCTCTTTACGCAGTTCCAGCAGACCGGAATTCGACGTGTAGACCGTGCGGCCCTTCTCCAGGGAATAAATGCCTTCTTCGCGGATGTGCCAGGGCGTCTCGAAGTCGGGCTCGCCGACACCTAACGAGATCGCGTCCTTCATCTCGCTTACGATATCAAAAAACTTCCGGATGCCCGAGGGCTTGATGTCCAGAACTTTATCGGATAATGGATTTCTCATGGTGTGATCAACATCCTTTCATCGTTGGACTCGCCAACCAATACGGTGCCGTGGTCCTTATATTTTTTGAGCACGAAATGGGTCGCTGTGCTCATGACCGCCTCCATCGGCGCCAGTTTGTCGGAAACAAACTGGGCGACAGCCCGCATGGTCTTCTCTTCGATGATAACGGTGAAATCAAACGCGCCGGACATCAGATACACTGCCTCGACCTCGCTGAATTTGTAGATGCGCTCTGCCAGTTTGTCAAAGCCCATGCCGCGCTGCGGGGTAACTTTGACCTCGATCAGGGCGATCACCTTCTCATCGGATGTATTGTCCCAGTTGATCAATGTATGATAGCCGCAGATGATGTGCTCTTTTTCCATGTCGGCGATCTCATTCGCCACGGTCACCTCGTCGGTGCCCAGCATCAATGCCAGATCATGTAAGTCAATGCGGCTGTTCTTCTCCATAACGGATAAAATCTTTTCTCTCATGTGTAACCTCACTTTCCGTCTTCTATCTTACTTCCGTGCCAGAAAGGCTTGCAGTTCATCGCCGCCGGGGCGGTCAATGTAGCGCTCTTCGTCCTCGTTTTTAAGGATCCGCGCGATCGACTCGTCCGCCCTGTGAAAGCGGCCAATGCACGCCGCGGGAACGCCGCAGGCATGCAGTTCGGAAACGACTGCGTCCGCCTGTGCATGGTCGCACGCCATCAGCAGGGATGCGCACGCCTCGAGACGGTACGGATTCAATTCCAGGTAATCGGATATTTCAATGGTCTGCTGCAGGACCGGGATGGCTCGCAGATCCGCGGTCAGGCCTAAGCCCGCGCCGTCCGCCATCTCCCACAGCGCTCCGAACACTCCGTCGGAGGAAATGTTGTGCATGGCCGTTATGCCATGCCGACGGGCGACAGCCGCCGCCTTTGCAGCGGACAGGTCTTTCAGACAGGCCCGCGCGGCGTCAAGCACCGCTTGGGAATACCGACGCGAAAGCATCTCGTCGCCATGCAGCGAGGCGAGTGCCAGTCCGGTATCGCCTGCATATCCCGCCATCAGAAGGCTCTCTCCGCCCTTCGGCTTGAAGTAAGCCTCCGATGCTTTGCGGGCATCTTTGGAATAACTCGCGCAGGACTCCGTCCAGAGATCGCGCGTCCCGTAAACGGTCAGCGTGATCACAGGCTTAGCGACCTCGTCAGCAGACACGATCTTCGTGTCGCCTCCGGCGTATTCCATCGCTTCTTTTTCACAAAATCGCTCCAACTGTGTAATGATCTTCCGGAAGTCCTCCTCGGACCACGTCTCCGGTAGCAAGACCGTCGCGGTCAATGCGAGCGGCTTCGCCCCGGCACAGCAGAGATCATTGACCGAACGATAAAAATCGACGGCCAGCCAGGCGTCCTCCTTAAGCGCACGTTCGACGTGCAGGCACAGGGTCTGAGAAACAACAAGCGCTCCGTCCTGACTTACGTCAAACGCGGAGCTGTCGTGACCCATACCCACCCCGCGCAGCACGAACGGCTGCCGCGGGGCTATGGTCTTATCAATACTTCGAATGAAGGTGTTGTATGGAACCTTTCCGGGTCGCATGCGGACACCCCCTTTCACTCATTACTCTCTGTAATCGTCGTCACCCGCAGATTTCGCAGGATCGTCCTTCGGTTTGTCTTCCTTGGGCTTATCACCCTTCGGCTTCTCGGTCTCTTTTGCGGGAGCCTTCGTCGTTGCCTTCGTCTCCCCGTTCGCGGTTCCGTCCTCTTCCGTGTCGTCTTCCGTAGTCGGCGCTTCCGTCGTCTGCGGAGCTTCCGTCGTAGGCGGAGGCGCAGGACGCTCTGCCCAGGTAATGCTGGGCTCTCTGCCCGCAAGCAGGTAATCGACATTATATTCGATCGACTCGATGATGGTATCCGGATGTGCCTTATACACGCCGGTGATATACGTCCCGGCTGTGTGTCCAGCCGAACGGTTCGTGTAGTTGCTGGTGTTGATGACGGTATTGCTTACTACTTCTCCGTTGACGTAGACGATCTTATGCAGTTTCGCCACAGCCGCGGGATAGAAACTGGATACGAACTCCGCGTAAACCTTACTCGGGTCTCCGTTTACCTCTCCGAACGGAGTCAATGATGAGTCGCTCTGCAGACGGAAATACTCATAAGGGGAAGCGCCTTCCGCAGGGATACTGTAGGATACCAGCTCCGCCTTATACTCGACGGTACGGTTCGGGTCACGGTATTCTACGCCGTAGATACGGAATGTGGTCTTTCCGCGGACACCGGAGTTATCGACAAAACTCTCGATATAGATCGGATGATCCAGATTGTTGCGGAACTTGAAATCGCTGTTACCGGCCGAATATACCATGGCATCCTGTGCCAGCGGAACATAGGTCGGTGTACGCGAGTGGTTCTTACGATAGGTCACCTCCAGTTCGGACTGAAGGATCGCATTATACAGCGTTGTCGCTACCTGGCAGATACCGCCGCCGGTCTCGTCTTCAACGCCGGAAGAAGTATAGGTCGGGGCCTTTTTATAGCCGCCTTCCTCGGTTACCGGACGCATGATCTCCAGTGCGGAAACTTCCTGTCCGGGGTAAATGGTCATTCCGTTAAACTTCGTCGTCGCTACGGTTACATTCGTCGTACGATCGCCGTTTGCGGTCGAATACAGAGTCGAATACTCGCCGAGCAGATCGCCGAAGCCTTCAAACACATCCTTGTAGAATTCTGGTTTCGTCGTATTTCCGACGGCATCGACCTTCAGGATACGTGCTTCCGCAAGATCTGTGTTGATGGTTTTGATCGCTGACACGATCTCATTATAAGTGGCATCCTCGCTGATCGCGATGCCTTCGGTTCCGTCCACGATAGTAAATTCATTCGCGAAGCGGCGTACATATGCATTCTTCGGCTCACAGTTGAGCTCTTCCATATGATCGAGCAGGAACTTCACGAGGCTGTCTCTGTCGACCTTCGTCTCCAGGGAGAGCGTCATGCTCGAATATTCCAGATCCTTTTTGGACTTATACTGCGTCACCAGGCTGCCGGGAAGTACCAGGGAAGAGGCTTCCTTATGGACTTCCGAACGGTTCGCCCATGTGAGTCCGAGCTCACCCAGAGGGATCTGCACGAAGGTCTTCGGCGTCGAAAGACGAAGTTTCTTCTCACCGAGTTCTTTGAGGCGTTCCTCAACGAGCGCGTCGACCTCTGCTACGGTCAGTCCTCCGATCTCGATATCGTCCAGGAATACACCGGCCGGGATCTTTGCATCCTCAGGAAGTTCAAACGCTTCTTCCGTAGCGACCTCGGATGTCTCTCCCTCGGGATCTACACTTCCGATCGCGTCCTCGGCCGTATGCATCTCACCCTCGGCTTCTGTCGGGATATCGGAGGAAACAAAAGTTCCCTCATCCGGAGCGACAGGCGCATCGTCGGGATCTGCGTATATTGGCTTGGCAAACAATAAGAGGACGATTGCCAAAAGCCACGTAAATCGTTTACATGATCTCATTTGTATCTCTCTTTTCGTTTGTTCTTATCATTCGTCACCCAGATCATCCGGGTTAGGAGTTGTGTTTTCTGCCGGCGGCTGCGTAGGCGCCTGTGTCGGTGCTTCGGTCGGCGGCTGTGTGGGTGCCTGTGTCGGCGGCTGTGTCGGTGCCTGTGTCGGCGGCTGCGTGGGCGCCTGTGTCGGTGCCTGTGTCGGCGGCTGTGTCGGTGCCTGTGTCGGCGGCTGTGTAGGCGGCTCGGTAGGCTTCTGTGTAGGCTCCTCGGTCGGCTCCGGAGTCGTTGTTTCCGTCGCCGTCGTGGTCTCCGTTGCCTTTGCTTCCGCTTCGTCCATCTCATGAGAACCCCAGTGGATGGTAGGGTTCTTACCTGCGGCAAGCATATCAAAATCGAACTCGATCGATTTGATATAAGTGTCAGGATTTACCTTGAATACACCGGCAATGATGCCCTTACGTGCGTTCTGATACTTTGTCGTATACATTTTCGTACGCTTAACTTCCTTACCGTTCATGTATTCGACTTTGTAGACATCGGCCGTAACGACAGGATAGAAGCTTCCGGTCTGCTCAGCATATTCCTTCTTCGGATTTGCGATATATTCCGAGATCGTAGGCATGCTGTCGTCGTAGACCAGTTTGAAATATGCAGACGGTTCCGAACCTTCCGGAGGGATCTGGCATTCTTTTTGCACCAGTTTGGATTCATACTGGATGGTGCGGCCGGCCGGGCGCTCTTCAACACCATAGATGCGGAAGTGGAGTTCGCCGATCGTACCGTTATTCGTAACCACCGTCTCAATGTAGACCGGGTGGCTGTAATTGTTCTGAATGATGAAATCGCTGTTACCCTGGGAATAAACCATGGCATCGAGGCCGGCCGGAACATACGAAGGTACACGGGAGTGTGCCTTACGATAGGCGATACCGAGTTCGGCGTTGAGTGCCGCGTTATACAGAGTCGTCGCTACCTGACAGATACCGCCGCCGATCTCATCGACAACATCGCCGCCGGCATAGGTCGGAGCCTTCTTATATCCCGCATCCAGGGTTACCGGGCGCATGATGGACAGGGCGGACAGGGTCTCGCCGGGATAGATCATAACGCCGTTGAATTTGTTTGTTGCAAGGGTTACATTGACCGAGCGGTCTTTCATGGTCGCGTTGAACTGTGTCACGCCCTCACCGAGGAGTGCGCCGAAACCTTCAAAATAATCTCTCGTAACGGAAGGGTTAACGACCTTATATACTGCGTTGATGACCAGCACGCCTTCCTTCATGCAAGCCTGGTTTGCCGTCAGGATCGCTTCGGACATGTCATTATACGTTGCGTCTTTATCGAGCGTGATACCTGCGGTTCCGTTCTTTACTACGAAAGTGCCGCCCTCTCTTGCAACAGAGGCATTGGCCGGCTTACTTTCGAGGCGGGTAACGAAATCAAACAGGAACACCTTAAGGAGATCTCTGTTGACGTCTGTCTCCAAAGAGAGCGTCATGTTGGAGTGCTCCAGATCCTTCTTCGCTTTATACTGGTTGATCAGGCTGCCCTTCGTCTTCAGGGCGAACGCTCTGTCGAGCACGTCGGAACGGTTGCTCCAATAGATGCCGATCTCGGCAAATGTGATATCGATCGCCTTACTTCCTACATTCACGCGAAGCGGCATCGTGCCGAGTTGCTTGATGCGCTCGTCGACGGCCGCCTCAACTTCTGAGCGGGTCATACCGCCGATCGCGATATCATCCAAATAGACTCCGTCCGGAACGGTCTGCGAGTCATCTGCGTAAACCTTATCGGGAAGCAGACACGTAAATAACACTGTCAGCAACGCCGCCAATGCTATCCACAAACGAGATCCCTTCAATTTTTTCATAATACCTCCTACAGCCCTTCGCTGCTAAAACCTTACCTAAACCCTAAGCCCCAACGATCTATGCCGCGATCTTCTCGAGATCCGCGTGCGTCACATTCCTGCAAGTACAGCAGAAACGATCATCGCGAGCACCAAAATGATCGCTATGATCGCAGCGATGATCCTCTGTCTTCTCTGCTGCTTGGTTTCTCTTCTTTTTTCGGAAGCCATTTTTTACACCTGCCTTATAAAATTCTGCCGGATCCTTCCGAGAACCGGTCTGCAGTGCCGTGAGGGAACACTTCTGACACTACATCCATAGTATTATAGCACTTATTTTCGCGTCACACAATAGGAATTCAAAAAACATTCCTCACATTTCGGCGATCTGGCGGTGCAGATCGTGCGTCCCAGCGTGATGATGTGGATGTTGTAGAGGATCCAGTGATCCTTCGGGAGGATCTTCATCAGGTCGTATTCGATCTTCTCCGGATCGCTCTCTTTCGTGAAACCGAGTTTGCGGGAAATGCGCTTTACGTGCGTGTCGACGACGACCGAAGGCTTGTGGTAGACATTGCCCAGGATGACATTGGCCGTTTTACGGCCCACGCCGGACAGGGCGGTCAGTTCCTCAATGGTGTCCGGGACCACGCCGCCGTGGCGCTCCAGCAGTTGGTTCGCGCAAGCAATGATGTTCGCCGCCTTATTTCGGAAGAAGCCTGTCGAACGGATGTCCTCGCACAGTTCGTCGAAGTCGGCCGCGGCCAGTTTCTCCAGAGTGTCGTATTTGCGGAACAGGTCCTTCGTCACGATGTTGACGCGCGCGTCCGTACACTGGGCGCTCAAAATGACCGCGATCAGCAGCTGCCACGGTGTCTCATGGTTCAGATAACAGATCAGGTCGGTCCCGTACTCCCGATCCAGTGCGGCGATCACGCCTTCCACCCGTTCTTTTTTCGTCATATCGGCTCCTCTCATTTCGCGGAAAATGCTTCGGTCAGAACGTAGTTCTGCCCCTGATCTAATTATACCGATCCGGGGCAGAAACGCAAGCGGGAACGGGGAAAACCTCTTGCAAAGCAATAGTATGAAATCATGTGCAGGATTCAGAAAAATCTTGACAGTTCTGCGGATTCGGTGTATATTGAAGACACAAAAATAATTCGTGCACACGGAGGTGTAAAATGGGAAAGTTTATTATCAAGGAAACTAAGACCGGAACTAAGTTCGATCTGCTCGCTACCAACGGCCAGGTGATCGCAACTTCCGAGGTTTATACGACATTGTCGGCATGCAAGAACGGTATCGCAAGTGTTCAGAAGAACGCTGAGATCGCGAAGATCGAAGACCAGACCGTAGAAGGTTTCGAGACCGTTACAAACCCGAAGTTCGAGATCTACGTTGATAAGGCAGGCGAGTTCCGTTTCCGTCTGAAGGCCAGAAACGGCGAGATCATCGCTGTATCCGAAGGCTATGTTACAAAGGCGAACTGCGAGAAGGGTATCGCAAGTGTTCAGAAGAACGCTCCCGATGCTGCGATCGAAGAGGCGAAGTAATAACGTTTCCAAACGAAAAAATATCAGGCCGCCGGGGCATCCCGGCGGCCTGAATGTTTTATGGCAAGGGCTCTCCCTTGTCTTTTTTATGCTTCTTGCAGTTTCAGCAGTTTCGCTGCCTGATCCGCCGCGGTGAGGGCGTCGATGATCTCGTCGAGATCGCCGTTCATCACCTGGTCGATGCGGTACAGTGTCAGTTTAATTCTGTGCTCGGTCACACGTCCCTGCGGGAAGTTGTAGGTACGGATCTTCTCGGAGCGGTCGCCCGTTCCGATCTGGCTGCGGCGCTCCGCCGCCTCCTCGCTCGCTTTCTTCTCCAGCTCGAGTTCGTACAGTTTGGCACGCAGTACGCGCATCGCCTTATCACGGTTCTTCAGCTGGCTCTTCTCATCCTGGCAGGAGATCACGATACCCGTCGGGAAGTGCGTCAGGCGCACCGCGGAGTCGGTGGTGTTGACACACTGTCCGCCGTTTCCGGACGAACGGAATACGTCGATGCGGATATCCTTCGGGTCAATGACGATATTATTATCTACTTCTTCAGCTTCCGGCATGATCGCGACCGTGCTGGTCGAGGTGTGGATGCGGCCGCCGCTCTCCGTCTCCGGAACGCGCTGCACACGGTGTACGCCCGATTCATACTTCAGACGGGAATACGCGCCCGCGCCGCTGATGATGAAAACGACTTCCTTCATACCGCCGATGCCGCTCTCGTTGCAGTCGACCATCTCCACCTTCCAGTGGTGCGCCTCTGCATAGTGCACATACATACGGTATAATTCCGCCGAAAACAGCGCCGCCTCATCGCCGCCCGCGCCCGCGCGGATCTCGACAACAACGTTCTTATCATCGTTCGGATCCTTCGGAAGCAGAAGGATCTTTATTTCATTCTCCAGTTTTGCGACGTCCTCTTTCGCCTGCGCCAGCTCCTCTTTCAGGAGCTCCCGCATCTCGTCGTCGCTCTCGGAATCCAGCATGTCGATGCTGTCCGCTATGGTCTGATTTGCCGCCTTATACTTGCGATAGGCCTCAACGAGCGGCGTCAGCTCCGCGTGCTCTTTCATCAGCTTGCGGAAACGCGTCTGGTCGCCGGTCAGCGCCGGGTCGTTCATCTCCATCAGGACCTCTTCGTAACGAACCGACAAATCCTCTAAATTCTCAAACATGTCCTCTCCGTTCCGCGCATCCTGTGCGCGTTCTGTCTCAATATCTATTCAGGTCTCCGCGCACTCACCACGCGTGAAAGGCCCGCCAGGTCCTGCGTCACGCGGACCTGCGTAAGCCCGTTTTGCCGGAAGAGTTCCGACACCTGCTCGCCCTGGGTCGCGCCGATTTCCACATACAGGCGCCCTCCGGGCACCAAATGTCCACACGCTTCGCGGGCAATGCGTTCATAAAACTCGAGTCCGTCGTGCTCGGCAAAAAGCGCCAGCCCGGGTTCGTGCTGAGCCACCTCGGGCATCAGCGTCGGCCGCTCGCTCTCTGCGATATACGGCGGGTTGGAAACGATGACATCGTAGGTCCGGTCGTCGACCGCGGCCCACAGATCCCCCTCGAAAAATGACAGTTCTACGCCGTTGCGGGAAGCATTGTCCGCGGCAACTGCAAGCGCCTCGTGGGAGATATCCGTCGCCTCGCCGGATGCAAACTGTCCGGACTTCATCAGGCTCACGGCGATGCATCCGCTGCCCGTGCACAGGTCCAGAAAACGCTCCGCCTTCGGGTTCTCCGAGAGCACCAGATCCACCAGCACCTCGGTGTCATACCGCGGGATCAGGACCGCCGGCGTCACGTGAAACGTGAGCCCGTAGAAGTCCTGCTCGCCGGTGATGTACTGCACCGGGACGCGCTCCAGGCGGGTCTGAACGGCCGCCTCCAGGCGCGTAAGTTCGTCCTCCGTCGCCGGCCGCTCCTGCTCCAGCAGGTAGTGCGTGCGGTCCAGGCCGGTCACGTAGGAAAACAGGATCCAGGCGTCGCTCTCCGGCTCCGGGATGCCGCCCTCGCGCAGTCGTGCCGTAACCTCAGAGAGGACACTCTTTCGCGTCTTCGCGTTCATGACTCCTCCTCGGGTAACTCGCTGTCTGTCTTTATGGTTTCTGCTTCAACGCTCTCTGCGACCTCCGCCGCCCCGGCAACTGCCTCGGTCTCGCTCAGGTCGTAGTTCATGCTGAAGTTTTCATTCAAATACTTCTTCCAGGAAAACACCGCTTCCACCGATGCGATGCCGACTTCGATCATCGAGTCGTCCGGTTCGCGGGTCGTCAGGCGCTGCAACGCCAGGCCGGGCTTGCTGAGCAGGGAAACGATCGCATTATCCGAATTGCCCGCCAGACGCAGAAATTCATAGGAGATCCCGGCGATCACCGGAAGCAGCAAAATGCGGCTCAAAACACGCAGCCACAGCGTGCGCACGCGGATCACCATGAACAAAACGATGCTGATCATCATGACGATGAGCAGGAAACTGGTGCCGCAACGCTTATGAAAACGGGAGCTCTTGCGGACATTGTCCACGGAAAGCGGAAGTCCGTGCTCCACACAATTGATGCATTTATGCTCCGCGCCGTGATACATATAGACGCGTTTGATATCGCTCATCAGGGAAATGAGTCCCACATAGGCGATGAAGATCGCCAGGCGGATCATACCCTCGGCAAATGCTACCCAGAAACTGCTGTTCGTGGCTTTTGCCACCAAATTCCCCAGGAAGACCGGAAGCACCATGAACAGTCCGACGGAGATCACGATGGACAGAGCCACCGCCAGCCAAGTCGTCGAACTCATGCTACCGTCCTTCTTCGGTTCGTCCTTCAGGACCGGAGGCTTCGGGGCTTCGACCGTCGTCACGGCATCGGTTGCCTCGGCGACTTCATCGGCCGCCTTCGCTTCTTCCTCCGCAACCACCTTTGCTTCCACAGCCTCTACCACTGCTTCCGCAGAGTTCTCAGCCTTCTTCTCATCTTTCTTTGGCTCGTCCTCCTCATAGAAGGACGCGGAATAGGTCAGGGTCTTCATGCCGATATACAAAGAGTCGACAAAATTGAATACACCTCGGATGAACGGCGCACGCGTGATCGCGGGGCGCCGGCTCGGAGCCGTGTATTCATCGACCTTTACAAATATCTCCTGGTCGGGCAGGCGCACGCCGACAGCGTACTTCTCCCCGTTTCGCATCATGATGCCTTCCATGACGGCCTGGCCGCCGATCCCTGATGACTTCATAGGTTACCTCTTTGTTTCCGGGATTAAAAAAGGTTGAAGCCGAAGAAAACCTCTGCCTCAACCCAGCCTTTCGGGTTATATAAAGTAGGATTACATTCCGTACTTCTTGTTGAACTTCTCGATACGACCGCGAGCAGTAGAAGACTTCTGCTGGCCGGTGTAGAACGGATGGCACTTGGAGCAGATTTCCACGTGGATCTCCTTCTTTGTCGAGCCGGTTACGAACTCGTTACCGCAGTTGCAAACAACCTTTGCCTGATAATACTCAGGATGGATTCCTTCTTTCATGATTTCACCTCATTCGCTTTCTATTGTTCTTGGACAATATATTTTTGCGCCGTTTTACCGCGCATTCCATGAAAGTATAGCACGCTTCCGAACAGAATGCAAGAGGAAATTTATATATCTTTTGCTTAGATATATCCATCCCTATCCTGTAGAGTATGAATGATGCGCCTTACTTCCATGATCTTTTTTCCATCTTCACCCAGAATAACTACATAGTAGACCACATAATCCTTGATATATATTCAGTTTTTCTCACGCATTGCCCCCCTGATCGATCCGAATACTTCGTCATGCGTCATGCGTTTTGAATGAGTACCGGCATAGTTATCCGCCTCATCCAATGCTTTTTCAACACCGGATGTCAAGTTCGAATATGCAGATATGCTCAATACAACCATAGTGCCATATCCGTTTTTAGTAAGGAATACAGGATTTCCTCCGTTTACTTCCTTTTCAACTTCCGTAAACTTATTTCGTAGATCAGAAACCGGTCGAATGGATATCATAGTCGTCTCCTCTCAAATGCTTTATCGTAATTCTATCATTATTATATCATAATTATGATAGAATATCAAGAGGGAGTAAGTACTATTTCTAAGATTGGCAAATGGTCACCGTGAGTGTTTACTTCAGCATTTCCCCCACATACAACCTGGGCACGCGTTTGCCGATGCCGCAGACGAATTCATAGGAGAAACTGCCGGCGAGGGCGGAGATCTCATCGACCGAAAGCGCAGGCGCTTCCTTACCGGTCAGCACGCTCTCGCAGCCTGCGAGCGTAACGACATCCTCCACGCAAACATTCTCGATATCAGTCACATCGACCATCATCTGGTCCATGCAGACGCGGCCCACGATGGGTGCCTTCTGTCCGTGGATCAGCACGAAGCCGCGGCTCGAGAGGCTTCTCGAATAACCGTCCGCGTAACCGACGCAGACCGTAGCTAAGCGCATCGGGTGCTCGGAAACGAAGGTCGCTCCGTAGCTGACCGGCACTCCCGCCTCGATCTCGCGCACGTGGATGACGTGCGAAAACCACGACATCGCAGGCGCCAGCTGCAACAGCGAGTGGTCGACCTCATCCGACGGATAGAGTCCGTAGGTGATGATACCGCTGCGGCACATGTCATAGTAACTATCGGAGAAACGCATGATGCCGGCAGAATTGCAGGCGTGTTTGATGGGGATCGAAAGTCCCTCCGCCTCCAGCGCCTCGGCAAATGCTTTGTATTTCGCTTCCTGCTCGTGGGTGAACGCTTCGTCCGTCATATCCGCGCAGGAAAAATGTGTGAACAGACCTTCCAGGACCAGACCCGGCGTCTTCGCCAGCTGCGCCAGCCGCTTCGCCTCCTCCGGCGTCGCCTCGAAACCGAGACGCGTCATACCCGTGTTCAGTTTGATGTGCGCGTACGCCTTCCGCCCCTGCCGCACTGCCTCCGCGGCAAATGCTTTCAGGTTCTCTTCGTTATCCATGGTCAGGCGGATCTCTTCGCGCACAGCCACCTCATACTCCTTCGGCGAAGTGTAGCCGAGAATCAAGATAGGGGTGTTGCCGTCGCGGACCGGCAGGCTCTTCTCGCCCTCCGGCGTCCGCACCGTCATCGGCGAGATCCGGCTTTGGCGGAAGCTTTCGCGGATCTCGACCGCCTCGTCGATGGTCGCAACGCCGAAGAAATCCACCAGATCCTGCAGGTAGTGCGCCAGGCAGGTCGCTCCGTGTCCGTAGCCGTCCGCCTTGATGACCGCCAGCAGTTTCACCGGCTTCCCCTGCGCACCCTGGGCGATACGCTCGCGCGCCGCCAGGATATTCTTCCGGATCGCGTCCAGATCCACCACCGCAAATGTTCTATAGTAACCGTTCATAAATCGTATACCGATTCCTTTTACTGTCTTTTGCGTCGGATGCACCGACACGACATATTATATCACTTCTCGCAGGTCTGGGCAATCACCCATTAACCGAGATGCATTTTCCGCAGTTTCCATGTTTCCTCGATCAGAGCCGCGGCCGTCGCCTCGATCTCTTCCCGCGTCGTCTGCACGCCGAGGGTGATCCGCACGGTCGCATAGCATGCCTTTTCGGGCAACCCCATGGCCGTGAGCACGTGGGACGGCTTCGTCTCGCCGCTCGTGCAGGCCGAGCCCGCCGAGATGAAGATGCCCCGCAGGTTCATCATCAGCACCACATTCTCCCCGGTCACGCCCGGGATCGTCATACTGCTGTGCCCCGGAAGGCGACGCACGTTTTTCGAATGGATCGTGACCTCGGGCAGTTCTGCGAGAACCAGCTCCTCCAGCAGATCCCGGAGTCCGGCTATGCGCACCATCGCCTCGTCCATGCAGGCTGCGGACAGCCGCGCTGCCTCGCCCATGCCGACGATGCCCGGCACGTTCAGCGTGCCGGAGCGCAGATGCCGCTCCTGCCCGCCGCCGTTCAGGATCGGCGAAAGCTTCAGCCCCTCACGCACGTAGAGGAAACCGACACCCTTCGGACCGCCGAACTTATGCCCCGACGCACTGAGGAGGTCAATGCCTTCCGCGGCCGGATCGATCGGAATGTGCCCAAAAGCCTGCACCGCGTCGGTATGAAATACTGCCCCGTAAGCATGCGAAACGGCAGCCAGTTCACTCACCGGCTGCACCGTTCCGACTACATTATTCGCATACATGATGCTGACCAGGACCGTGTCCGGCCGCATCGCTTTCTTCAAACTCTCCGGTGTGATCACACCGTCCGGATCCGGGGCGGCATAACTGACGCCGACGCCCTGGTGCTCCAGAAACCGCGCTGTTTCGAGCACCGCCGGATGCTCCGTCATCCCGACCACGATGTGGACAGACTTTCCGGGCTCCGCACTCCGCACCGCATTCACATAACCGGTGAGGGCGGTATTGTCCGACTCGGTCCCACATCCCGTGAAGTAGATGGTCTCGGGAGGAACGCTCCCCAGAGTCTGCGCGATCTTACGCCGCGCTTCCTCCACGCTGCGCCGCGCCTCCTGCGCGGGACGGCACACTCCGGACGGATTTCCGAAACGTTCGGTAAAAAACGGAAGCATCGCCGCGACCGCTTCCGGCCACATGGGCCCCGTCGCGGCGTGATCCAGATAGATCGGTTTATCTTTGTTCTCCACAATGATACCTCTCAGTTACTTGATCGTTCCCTGACCTCTTCTCTTTTCAAACACCATACGTTTGGCATTCCGCTCCGCCGCGGTCTCTTCATCCGCGTTTTCCACAGCAGCCTCGTATTTTTTCTCAAACAGCTGAAGTTTCCTCGTTATGATCTCATCTTTCTCATACTCTTCAGCGGTCATACGGTCTCTCTTATAAATGACCTTCAACCATCCGAAATCTTCCAGTTTTCCGGGGGAATCCCCAATATCATTGGAATGTTTCAGTGCGCTGATCGTTATAAACAGTGCCAGACCGAGTCCATTCAACAAGCCCAGCATTTCACCCAATTCAAACGTCATACTTTATCCTGCCTTTCTTTCGCGAGCATATCATGTACACTCGACTGGCTCAGATCCACACTCTTGCGGAACGCAAAGAATTTTTTCAGAGCCCAATACCAAAGGAAGATCGTGGCAAAGATCATTGCAGCGACTACATACCCCGCGAGGTCATGATCATTTCTGATATTAAGCTTATTCTCATAGCCGATATACTCCACCATACATCCGCCCAAAAACCTTAACGGGAAGCAGAACAACGCAGCGAGTATCACAAATGTAAGAATGGCTTTGATCTTGCTGATCGGCACCGCTCCGACCATCTTTTTGGTCTGTCCGTTCACCAGGATCGTGTACGTTTTTTTATCATGGTTAAAGGTCAGGAACCAGACCGGAAGGAGCGCGTAGTCCTTCTTCAGGACCTTCATCTTCGGCTTGGTGCTCACCAAACTGGCTTTCAGATCCCTTACTTCCATTCTCACAGACTCATCGTAAAGGTCCCAGCTGCGATCCAGCGCAACCCTGTCGGACTCACGCTCGCCGACATCAAAACGGTCGGAGTAGAAACCGGACAGATACGCGGCATCAAACTTTTTCAGATCCTTCATATAGTACGGTTCCAGGCGCTGCGACGACTCATCCTGAAATCGTTTGGATGCATCGACCGTCATCTTCTGATAGGTGCACTCTCCGATCAGGTGGGCATAATTCGTTTTGGAATTTCTGCCATCGGATACCGAATACTTCCACTTCTGATCTGCGCTGAAATAGACATCGTACAGCCAGAACGGCATGTAGATCCCGCGCAGTCTTTCCACCTCAAAATGCTTAATGGCATTCGGAACGAAAAAGCCCGACAGTTTCGAACGGATGATGAGTTCTGCCTCCTCGCGTCCGACTTTAAACGGGATCACATAATCCGGTGCCAGGCGCTCCTCCACGCGATCCATCACTACGGCCGCATTGCCGCAGTACGGGCAGAACGAAGAAACCTCCACATCATTGACCGCCAGTTCTGCTCCGCAGGAGTTGCAGACCGCGATATTCATACTGATCATCGGTCTCTTGCGAGCCTCGTCCATCTCCGCGCGCGATACCTTATTCTCCTCTTCTTTCACTGCCAGCCGGCTGACTTCTTCCGGCGCATAGGAAGATCCGCAGTATTCGCAATGCATTCTCTCATCCAGCGGATCATATTCCAGTGCGCCTCCGCAACCGGGACACTTATATGTCTTAACCATAATCTACCCCCTTCACCGGACATTTAATCCGGCCAATGTAAATCCCCCTTCGGAACTTCCTCTTTCACCTCGGGTTTACGCTCCGAGATCTCGTAGGAAGCAACTTTATGTTCGAAACTTTCCTTAAGAAGTCTCGTCGACATGGACTCGCCCAAATCTTTTTCGTACTTTTTTTTGGATGTCAGCTTCGGTGCCGAATGGATCATATTCAGCGAACCGAAATCGCTGAGTTTTCCTATGGAGTCGCCGACATCGTTCGAACGTTTGATCAGGAGCGACGTCAAATATAAAGCCAGACCCAGTCCGGTCAAAACTCCCAGAGCAATACCAAACAGATGCATTATACCTTATCCTGCCTTTCTTTAGCGAGCCTGTTATTCGTCCGCGAACGGCTCAGTTCAATACTCTTTTTCATGGAGAGATATCTCTTTACCGCGCGATACCACAAAAATACGGTGGCGAGAACCCAGTACAAAAACAGTTTGACCGATCCGTCATTATTGCTGCTGCTTCTTCTGGAACGATGCGTCTCCGCATACCAAAGTCCATCCATCAAATAGCCGCCGAGGAAGCCGAAAACGAGGCAAAACAGCGCCGAAAACGCTAAAAATACAAACAATGCTTTCTTCTTATCAAACGGTACTGCGCCGACCATCTTTCGGGTCTGTCCGTTCACCAAGATCGTGTACGGTTCGTCGTCCTGACGGAAGGTCAAAAACCAGACCGGAAGCATCGCATAGTCGCGCTGCAGGACCTTAGTCCTGAAGTTATTATCTTCGAGTTTCGCGTCTTTATGGCCGATCCTCTCTTTGATCGAAGCGTTGTACATTTCACCGGAACGCGTAATCGCGATACGATCTGCCGACTGATATCCGACATCGAAGCGATCCGAATAGAAACCGGACAGATAGCTCGGGTCGAACTTTTTCAATCCATGCATATCATACGGCTCCAGTCGCTGTGACGAATTATCATTAAACGCGAGAGAAGCATCCACCGTCAGGTGATGATATACACACTCACCCGTCATGTGCGCATAATACGTAGAGGAACTCTTTCCGTGGCTGACCGTGTATTTCCACCCCTGGTCTGCGCCGTAATACGTATCATACAGCCAAAACGGGATGTAGATCCCACGCAGTTTCTCCAGTTCAAAATTTTTGATCGAATTCGGCACAAAGAAGCCGGAACTCAGACGATCGCGGATGATCCGTTCTGCTTCGGCCTGGCCTACTTTGAACGGGATCATATAATCCGGCGCCAGACGTTCCTCCACGCGGTCCATCACAACGGCAGCGTTGCCGCAATACGGACAGAAGGAAGATGCCTCCACACCATTGACCGCCAGCTCTGCTCCGCAGGAGTTGCAGACAGCAACGTTCACGCGGATCATCGCCGTGCGGCGCACCTCATCGATTTCCCCGTGGGAAGCCGCAGGCGCATCGTACGTCGACATCCTTCGGCTGATCTCCTCAGGAGCATACGCCGAATTACAATACGAGCAATGCAGTTTCTCATCGATCGGATCATATTCCATTGTAGCCCCACAGCTGGGGCACTTGTAGTTCCTTACCATTCCCTTTTCTCCTGTTATCTCTGGGCAAAACAAACCCTTGCCTATGTAAGCATTTTACCACAGGCAAGGGGAAAGGAAAAGTCTCCGTAATAATTTGTCTTGGATTTGTCAACGATTCGTCAGAATTATTCCGAAACGATTACGGCTGGTGTTTGTCGAGCCACTCACAATAGTCCGGATCCTTCTTATATATCCCGACTGCGTTTTTAAACCGAGTGTCCAGTCGACCTTTCGTAACCTTACAGTCTGTCTCGTATTCCGAGGAGCTCATGTTGGTCCTGGAGTGATCCACGACCATCTTACCGAAGTCCTCCAAATGTCCGGCCGATGCGCCGGCCTCGTTTGAAGTTTTAACGCGTTTTATAGTGATATCAAACGCCACCAACAGTCCCAGGATGGCGCCTAAGATAAATGCAGCTATGATCCATTCTGTCATGTTCTGTCCTGCCTTTCATTTGCCAATCGATGATTACTGCGGGAGCGGCTGATCTTGACGCTCTTTCTCAGGCATCTAAATCTGTAGACCGCTTTGATCAAAATGAATAACATCGCGATCACTTCGAATATGATCAGGTACATGCAGAAAGCATGTCCGCTGCCGACATTCGAATTATTACCCACGGGTTTACCATCGTACAAGTACGTCCCCAGCGTCCATGCGCCTTCCATCAGCAGGCAGCTGATGATACCGAATAGAAGCATGCAAACCGGTGCTAACTTAACGAACGACTTCACTGCTTTTTTATGGTCGGTCACGACCGCCGATACCAGTTTTCCGGTCTGTCCGTTCACCAGGATCGTGTAAGGCTGATCATTATGACGGAAGGTCAGAAACCAAACCGGAAGGAATGCATAGGCCCGGTTCAAAACTTCTTTCCGTTCCAGATCCGCCTTGGGAGGCTTATTGGACGTATAAAGGTGATGCACGTCCAAACCGTAGAACAATACACGGGCTCTCTCCAGGGCGATCTCGTCTGCTTCCTCCTGTCCGACGTCAAACCGATCCGAATAGAAGCCGGAAAGATAGACAGGGTCGAACTTTTTCAATCCATGCATATCGTACGGTTCCAGACGCTGCGAGGATACGTCATCAAACATCCGGGACGCATCCACCGTCAAACGGTGGAAAATGCAGTCCGATATCTTGTGATCATGCCGCCTTGTGGAAAAATTTTGACTACTGTCTGTATAATGGAGCGACTCCTCGGCCCCATAATAAACGTCATAGAGCCAAAACGGGATGTAGATCCCGCGAATTTTTTCGATCTCAAAATTCTTGATCTCTTCCGGAACATATTGACCGCTCTCCATGTGTTCGCGGATCTTCTGCTCTGCCTCTTCCTGCGTGATCTTAAACGGAATAATGTAATCCGGCGCCAGACGCTCTTCCACCCGGTCCATCACGATCGAAGCGTTGCCGCAGTACGGGCAGAAGGAAGACGCCTCCACATCATTGACCGCAAGTTCCGCCCCGCAGGAGTTGCACACGGCGATCTGCATGCGGATCATGGGGAAGCGGCGCTCCTCCTCGACCTCCTCACGAGGGATCTCGGGCTCCTGCTCCTTCGCCTTCCAGACATTAAACTCCTCCGACTCATAGATGGCAATGCAAGACGGGCAATGCAGTTTCCCGTCCCTTAGATTATATCTGGCTGTAGACCCGCAACGGGGGCAATTGTAATTCTTTACCATGTTTTCACCCTTGATGTTTCTTATATGCTTCGTTGATCTCCAGGCACCGGCTCTCCAGCATGCCCAGGGCTTTTGATGTATCCGGTTCCCCTTCTGTCGTCCCCATGCCCTTACTTGTATAGAGTATGTTCAGCGTGCCGTAATCCTGCAACTCGTTGGTTGTAGAACCGGCGTCGACCGAGTATTTGATGCACGCCAAAGTGATAAACAGGGCGAGATTAAAACCGGCGATAATGCCTATAATAAGTCCGATCATCCGTTTTTTACCTGCCTTTCTTTCGCCAGTCGATGATTGTCGACGGAGCGGCTCAGTTTTTGGCTTTTTCTCAGTCCTATCCATCTTCCGATCGCAAGTCCCAACGCGATGAGCGCGGTCACTCCCAGGACGAGCAAGATCAGAGTTGCTGCCCCGTCCGAATTTCCGTACTCTCTGTCCGTCAATGTGTCCTGGCAGAATTTTCCCAAAAATCCCAAGGCGAAGCATAAGACCGCGGCCAGAGCGGCAAAAACGCCCCAGACCTTCTTCTTAGAAACGGGGACGGCTCCGACCATCTTTCCTGTCTGGCCATTCACCAGCAGTGTGTGCGGGCGATCTCCGTAACGAAATGTCAAAAACCAGACCGGAAACAAAGCGTACGATGCCTTCAGTACACTCTTGCGCGGGGTCGAATCCAAAATTACCGCACTCGCTGCATGGAGCGTCTCCTGGATCGACTTATCGTACATCTCTTCGACTCTGTCGTAGGCGATCCTGTCCGCCTCTTCGCGGCCGACGTCAAAACGATCCGCGTAAAAACCGGACAGATAACTTGCATTGAAGGGCTTCAGATCCTGAACCTTGAATGGTTCCAGGCGCTGCGACGAAATGTCGTCAAACCTTTGGGAAGCATCCACACTCATCCAGCGACAAACGCAATCCGCGAGCACACGGGCATTATTAACGACCTGTTGCTCCGTTCTGGGGGTTATATAACTCCACCGTTGGTCGGCTCCATAATACACATCGTAGAGCCAGAACGGGATGTACACTCCGTTCAGTCTTTCGATCTCAAACTCTTTGACCTCCTTCGGAGCGAAGAAGCTCGCCCTCACGCGCTCGCGGATGATACTTTCCGCCTTTTCCTTCGTGATCTCAAACGGAAGGATGTAATCCGGCGCCAGGCGGTCCTCCACGCGGTCCATCACCACGGCAGCGTTGCCGCAGTACGGGCAGAACGAAGAAACCTCCACCGCATTGACCGCGAGTTCCGCACCGCAGGAATTGCAAACCGCAATATTCATGCGGATCGTCGCTTTTTCGAATTTCTTCCCGATCTTCTCGGGGTCATACGCCGAACGGCAATAAGGGCAATGCATCTTCCCGTCTTTCGGATCATATTCGATCGTAGCCCCACAACCGGGGCATCTGAAATTCTTAACCATCACTTTTCTCCTAAAAAACACGGGCTGACCACACACGTCCGCCCACGACAGTATTGTACCAAAACTATGATAAAAACGGAAGTGCCCGTAATAATTTGTTGAGGATTTGTCAGTATTTCGTCAGAAAAAGAAGCATTGCCCGAGGGACGCGGGCAATGCTTCGAGGTTTATAGTATGAAAAGTTAAGAAGCTTTCATGCTTTAGTGGTATTTACACTTCGGGCTGATCAACAGTCCGTTGTAGTAGATCTCGATGCGGTCGTTGACATCTGCCAGCAAGCCCGACAGTTCCGACGGGCCACCCATCTGCCAGTCCAGATTGAACGAGAACGTTGCGGATCTCAGCGTGCCCGACGCACCGGTGTGCGCTTCCAGATAGTTGCTGCCTTTCGATGTGTTGCCACCGCTGCTCCAGAGGCAATCCCAAGAGTTGGCTCCTGTTTGCGCGTTCTGGTAGGAGAAACCGGTGTTCCAAACATTGGTCTGGTTAACTGCATTTCCGATATACAACCGGACTGTGAGTTTGCTCATGTCCATGCCGGTCGCATTTACAAAAGATGCTGAAACCTTCGAGTTGGTTCCGTTCACGGTGGTCGAGATCGATGTCGATTTCGGAGCGTTAGGATCCGTAGTCGGTTCCGTGTTGCCGCCGCTGTTACCGCCGCCGTTGTTACCGCCTCCGTTGTTGCCTCCACCGTTGTTGCCGCCGCCCGAAGACGGTGAATAGGAAGCTGCGGGGCTGATCAACTGACCTGCGTAATATACTTCCACGCATTTATCCAGGTTGTTCAGGTACTCTTTCACCGATGTGGAGAAGCCTCCGCCCGGCGGTCCAAATCCGATCGTAACCGATGCCGTCTCGATCTCCGTCTGACTGATATCGTTCACGGTAACCAAGGGTGTGTAATCAAAATAGGTTCCTGCGGTGGAACAGTTGGTTCCGTTATTCGATACCTGCGAGAACTGGATGTCTCTGCCCCAAAGGGAGAAACCGTTGGTCGAACCTACGTATACGCGGAATTTCAGTTTGTTGTGGCTCATGCCGGTCGCGCCGGTAAGCCGTACGTTAAAGCTTCCGTTGAAGCCCCAGTCCTGAACGTCGTGCGTCGCGCCTGTGATCGTCGCCTGAAGGTTCTCGAGGACGATTTCGTCCGCAAGTTCCGTTACCACGGGATCGGTGGGCGTCGGCTGCGTCGGTGCCTCGGTGGGTGCCTCGGTCGGTGCCTCGGTCGGCTGCGGCTGGGTAGGTGTTGGAGTGCTTCCGTCCGTGATCGCGATCTCCGCGACACCGGATGTCTGGATCACTTCGGAGGATCCCTTCTTATAAGGAACGATGTAGAGATATCCTGCCGAATTCTTGCTGTATTCCTGCGGGATCACGGTCAGGCGGTTTTTCGACATGCTCGCACTCTGCGATACTTCTTTTGCCGCGGTAACTTTGATCACCGCGCTGCCGCCGCTCATCAGTGTGGACTGCTGTCCGCTCTGGAGGGTAATGCCGCTAAGGGAGGAAAATCCGGTCGAATAGTCGCTGACTTTGTTCTCCGAGAAGAACAGTTTGAAGGAAAGGCCTGCATTGTCCGCTAAGATACCCTTAACGTTGGATGTGAGGGTCATTCCGACTAAGTCGTTCTTATTTACGACCTTATTCTCGCCGATGATCGTTACGGCCGACAGGTGCAGGTTCACTGCCTGTGAAGTGCCGTCTGCGGTCTGTCCGACCAGCTGCAATTTGATATCCCGTGTCCAGTCGTAACCGTTTTTCACGATCAGTTTTCCGTCTTCCAGTGTGATCTGCGCCGTAGAGCCGGTCGAGATCTGATCGTTGTTTTCTGCTCCTGCCTTTACCGTCCACGATGTGTAGGTGTCGGTCAGTTTCAGGATGTTCTTCGCGTAGTCGTCGAGGTCAATGGTCTGTCCCCGGTAGATCTCGCCTTCCGAGTCGAAGTCTTCCTCGCCGAGGCTGCTGATCCATTTTGTACGCTCGTTGATCTCGGTGATGTTGCGGATGTTGTAGGTTCTGGATGCGGAGTACTCCGCGCCTTCCAGTGAGAACTCCAAATTTACACGGAACATTCCGAGACTCGACAGTTCCGAAAGATCCACGCTGAAACCGCTGACGTATTTGGAGAGCGGGATGTTCTGGCGGGTCGCTGCGGACCAACCGCTGTTCATGCTCGCGGAGCCCGACTGGACGATCGGTGTTCCGGCCGTCGCGTCATATGACCCGTAGATCTTATCCTGACGGGTGTAGCGGAGCATCTGCTCCGAAGAACTGAAACTGATCGTGTATTTGCTGAGGGTCGTGTCCTTCAGGATATAGGCGGTGAATACATTGCCCGCGAAGGAGAAACAACCGGAGTCTGCAGTACCGTCCGTGACCAGTTTCTCGATAAAGTTCATGGTCTCCTGGGCTTCCATCTGCATACGCGCTTCGCGTGTGCCTCTGGAATACTGCCTCGAGGACGACGTGACAAACGTGGTCAGCATCGTCATGACCGCGCCCAAAAGCATTACGGTCACGAGCATTTCGATCAATGTAAAGCCCTTGTTATTTGCTTTCATATATGTCGTCCTCCTTTCTGTTATCTTCTTATCAGTTTTCACCGACATAATGTTTTCCCGTTTCAAATATCAGTGTAATTACTTTGTAGGTACCGGAAGGATTTCCGATACACAGTTTGCTGTAGTAGGTATTCGGCGAGATCTGCTTCATGGCTCCGGATGACTCGGAAAATGCGATCGTAATGCCGCTTCCTGTCACCTCGGTCCATCCGCTCTCGTGACCTCCGGCGTATGTTTTGTAGTAGATCGGTATCTTTGCTTCCATCGCCTTCTCGGCATCCTGTCCGCCGACCTGCACCATGTAGTATCCGTCGTCCACGTACAATCTGAAATCGTAGTTTATAACACGCGTCATGGTGTAGTTTCTCGCCTGCGTCAGGGAAGAGTCGATCAGGTTGGTGGCGGCTCCCACCTTGCTTCTGCCGAGGCTGAAGCCCGCCACCATGATCCCAATGAGGACGCCGATGATGGCTACGACCATGATCAGCTCGATCAAAGTTACGCCCCGGTTATCTTTATTCGGTTTTCTCATCGGCTTCACCTCCTCTGTACTTTTCGAGCCTGGATTACTCATTCATGATACTACGGATTTCTCCGTGCTTCGCACTCTCGAAATCCTACAAACATTCGCCATACTTTTCGCTTTCCTTCGGAAATCGGTATGGCTCATGTTTGTTTGGCTCTCAAGGTCCGCCCTCGGCATGCAAGCATGCCCGGCGGTACTTTTCGAGCCTAGTATCATTCCATGGACCAGTTGCTAAACGTTACCCAAACGGCGTTGGTCTGGGAGCCGCTGCTTCCGCTTGCGGAAGATCCTGCTCCGAGTTTCTGTACCAGATCATCAGCGAACAATGCTTTCAATTGGACGGATACCAACTTACCATTGACTCTTCCGATATCCACCCATCTTTCCATACAATCTTCCATGTTGTGCGCCTGCGTATACGGCATAACTTCGTAGTTATCGTTATTGGCCGAAAATACGATGCTGCTGTCGGTAATGAACATTCCGACATATGTATTTGCCACCTGGAACGACATATCATTTGTATGTGACGGGTCGATCAATATGCCGATCAAAGATTTTCCATGGCTCCAGGCCAAATTGCTGTTGATTGGGATACCCTGACTGGTTCTGGAAAATAACTGAGTACTCTCGTCCCCTTGCAGGTTAATGCCATTCATAATATGGTTCGGATCGATCCATTTTGTCGGGTCCTGCTGGCCGTGAGGCTTCGCATTATCATATCCGAAATCAGAAAAGATCATTTCCTCATCACCGATGCGTCCATTAACTTGTTTATGCGACGCGAGAACATCCGTCATTTCCAAATGTTCTATTTTGTTCTTCAAAGTAGGATCGTTAAGTGTTGACCAGTTCTCCGGAAGTACCGATCCTCCATTTGCCGTAATGCCGTCCTTAATATACAGATGTTTTACACTGGGTGCAATGGTAAACGACGATGAACTGTTCTCCAGGGTGACCTTTCCGTTAATGATCACAGTTGAATCTCCGCCGGAGATGTTTGTAAATGAAAGTGAACACTGCTTCCCGATAAATACGTCTCCATCGATCGTGATCGTATTTCCAGTCATTACGATGGTCGCCCCATGGGTCTTATAGGTGATTTCCAGAGCAGGATTCATGGAATTCTGAGACTTGCAGTATACGTTTCCATGTATCGTAACTGTCTTAACGTTTCCGCCGACAAAATCCAGACCGTTCATCGCGATGAAACTGTAGTCCATCAGTTTTGCTTTCTTCTGGACCTTTGGAAAATCCATGATGATATCGGTCGTGAGATGGGTCTTCATCCCGTCTTCCGTGTAGACGATGTCGACATTTTTGAGAACTGTCTTCGTTGCGTCGTAGGAAAGATTTGACGGGTCAGCGTTGATCGTTACTCGCCCGCCGCCATCGGCAGCCGCTGCATCATAACTGGTGAAATACTTTGCAAAATTATTCGGGTTCTTCAGATACTGGAATGCCGTCAGGGCTTTATCTGCGGTTCCCTGAACCGCTGCCTGTACATCATTCCTGAGTTCGACACGGATCTTTTCCAATGCAAGTTCGGTTTTGTAACTGTTCTTTTTCGCCCTGTAGTTGTTGATCCGCATCTGGTAGTTCATGGAAGCCATGGTAAGCAAGGACGACGCCATAATCATGATAATGAGAATGGTCAATATAACTGTGATCATGGCAGCGCCGCGGTCATCCATGCGTTTCTTTTGAGTGGAAACAATATGTGTTCTCATTGAGCGTCCTCCTTTCTTTTTACTTATTTCTGACTGCCCCGACCAGTGTCACCAAATGTGACGACGCCGTCAGGAAACTGTCTTCGCCGCGATAGACGGCTGCCGTTACGTGGTACAGATAATAGGTTTTCCCGTTGTTTTCCGGTGTGAAATCCAATATGATGTGATACTTACGTCCGGAATATGCAACATTTAACAGGTAATAGATGGTATGACCACCCGCGTCGACCTTTCGCAGTGAATATCCCGATGTGGGAGCCGATGAAAGCGCCGCGGTCATCGGAAGGCACGAGGTCGGTGAAAATTCCGAAGAGCTGAGCAGGTGAAAACCGTTGGAAGGATTTTCCATCTGTTGTGTAATGCTCTCCATGGAGTCTGCGGTCATTCGTTCCATCAGGTTCTGTCCCAGATCGGTCGCCTTCAGTACGTCACGAGACTTAGCGTTCAGCCTGCCGGATAAGATCATCGTCTGAAACAGCGGGATCAGAGCGAATGCAAGGATCATAACCGCGATCAACAATTCGATCAATGTAAAGCCCGCGTTTTTGTTTTTCTTATCTTCCATGTATCCGCTCCTCCTTTCATCGGATTTTCGATCGCATCTGTGATTCATTCGTTATTCTTCGGCCTCGGTCTCGGGGGTTCCGGTTCCGGAGCGGAACAGATCCACAACTCCGTGGTCCATCTCAGGGATCGGAAGCGGGTCGTGCTCCAGGCCATTGTTGGTCATCGTGTAGCGGTTGAGAGTGATCTCACCGGAAATGGTGTATCCTTTCTCTTTGCGAAGCTGAAGGACTTTCTCCTTCTCTTCCTCTTCTTCTTCGGAGAGTTTAACGTCCTCGATCAGGTTTCCGGAAGGGTCGAACGAAAGTTCATCTTCGGGATTGTCGATCTTGATCGTAAACGCTTCGATGTTCTGCATCTCCTTCGAGTTGTAGATCGCATTCAAAAGGTTTTTAAGTCCGTTGTAATGTGTTGCATATTCGAAGGACATTGCGTTGTTCTGTGCCATCATGGAGTATCCGGAGGCTGTGCCGGTGCCGGCTACTACGTAGATAACGGAAGGATCCGTCATCTTCAACTGAGTTATCAATACGTCCTGTGTATCCAACAATTCCTTGACGTACATGATCGTATCTTCGTGGCTGATCTCCGGCTGGAATGTCTTCGCGATCGTATCGATCTTCTCACGATAATCGTCGATATTCTTTTGGTATTCAGCCTTATGCGCATCTTTTTCCTTCAGATCGTCAACTGTGATCTGCAGGGCGTCCGACTGCTGGTCGAGCGCGTCCGCGTCTTCCATCTTCGTTTTGAAGTAGAACTGGTATGCGACAAACGCCAGGGCAATGCCTGTCAAATATAAGATTACGGTAAGATCCCGTTTTGTGATTTTCATAGCAATGCCCCCTTTCTACTTGGACTGTTCGATCTCGTACATGGTCTTATACATGCCGGATACGTTGAATGTGTAGATCTTCTTCGTGCTTTCTTCCTTGAGTTCCCGCGTTGTGATGCTGCCGTCACCTGTGTAGGTCTTGATCCATTCCTTAAATGCGGACTCGGTCATGGTTCCGATCTTTTCATCGTCCTCATATACCTCCAGCCGCATCTTCTGGGTCTGGTCATCTTGCTCTTTGATGTTGTAAGTAACACCACTCTGCAGGTACTTGGAGTTGCGAAGCTGTGCTAAAACTTCGGCCACGCTGGCCCAGTTTTCGGTCGTCATGTTCATGGTAAATCCGTTCGAGCTGATCGTCATATCCAGGATACGTACATCCGACGGCATGTTGTTTTCAAGTTCTCCCATGAAGTCCACGAAGTATTGGTTCGGGTTCTGCGTGTACTCTTTCAACATGACCATCGAGTCATATACATCCTTGACGTCAGCTTTCTGCTGAATGATCATTTCGATCGGTTTCAGCCGTTCCGCCTCTGCGGTCAGATCATCGAAACGACTCTGTGCCGTCCTCTCACGGATGTTTCCGAATATGATCAGTCCGGCCGCCGTAACGGCGCCGATGATAGCGATGGTAACGGGAAATGCGAGAGATGTGCTGCGGACCTTCTTCTTCGAGAAATACTCGCTCATCAGGTTCGTCGGCCGCATCGCGCCACAGATCAGGAGAACCATCGCAGCGAAGGAATTGAGTTCGCTGTAACGGGTGAACTCTACCTTCGGCAGTGAGGAGATCTTACGTGTCTTGATACCAAGTTCAAACTCGATCAGTCCGTCGATGCCTTTGATCTCGGTACCGATACCGCTCAAGTATACCGAGTCGAGCACGACATCGGGATTTTTGGAACGGTAGTAATCGATGATACGTAAGAGCTGTCCCAAATAGTGGGCAAATGCTCTCGTGATGTATACTTTCTGGAACGCGCGTCTTGTAAAATCGTCGCGTACCTGATTGTATTTCTCATTCGCCTCGGAGATATCATCCTCACTCGGAAGTACCGTGTTGACTACGTCGTCACGGATCAACTTCTGCAGGGACTCCATTCGATTGAAATCATCGTCCGGAACGTCCTCGAATTCCTGCATCGCGTCGACCGCCAACATAGCGCCGGAAGATACGTGTCTCTGCAGATCCATGACGCCGTCCTTGAATACGGTGACTACGGAACCTGCCTCGCCCATGTGGATAGAGAGCGCCACGCCCTCGGGCTTGATCTGGTTGATCATTTCGATGATGCTGTTACCTGTATACTCGATACACTCCAGCGACATGTTCATGAATTTCGCCAGATCGTAATAGCCTTCCAGAAGTCCCAACGGAACGGCCAGGAACAAAAGCTTCATTCTTTTGACCTTCGTCTCATCGGTGAAAACATCCAGCAGTTTATAGGTCAGGTGGTAATCCTGGACCTTAACGGGGAGGTAGTCCGCCGCATTGGCCTGCAGCATATTTACGATCTTATCCTTGCTTACGTAAGGAAGTACGACCTCACGGGTTACGATCCTCGTGGAAGAAATGGTAAACATGACTCTCTTCAGCTTGATCTGCTGTTCGGATACGTAGTGTAAAAGCGTGTCCGCCATGTCGCCCGGCTGATCGATCTGGCCGTCATTGACCAGTCCCGGAGGGGTCTCGAATACACAGTTGTTTTCAACGTGGTTGTGATTCTTTTTATAATCAACCTCACACATTCGAGTGAGTATGCGGCCGATCTCGATGTTCAATACCTTGCTCATAAAACAATCCCTCCGATCGTTTATATTATCGTTCGAATCAACGATGCTTACTGTTATTCTATTATACCTTACAACTCGGATTCGTGCAACAATAATTCCGAAAATATTATTAATTTTTTAGAATTGGTTTTGCAATTGTTCAAAATCTGTACACATTTCAAATAAAACAAAAGAGATTTCCCGAAAAATGCGGGAAATCTCCTCGGTTCTATCTCTGAAAGCGCCGGTTTTCGTGCCTCAGTGAAGCATCGGACTGTCGGCGCTGACCTCTCCGGCCAGGATCTTTTTGTAGTCCTCGTAGTTCTTCTCGAGCAGGGTCGGCGTGTCCAGTTCGTACGGGCAACGCTTCGTGCAGGCCTTGCAGTGCAGGCAGTTTTCGATCTTCTTCATCTCCTCCTGCCAGTACTCATTCAGCCAGTTTGCCGAGGGCGCGCGGCGCACCATCAGCGACATGCGCGCGCAGTTGTTGATCGAGATGCCGGCCGGGCACGGCATGCAGTACCCGCAGCCGCGGCAGAAATTGCCCGCGAGCTCCGCCTGCTCCTGTTCGATAAACGCACGGATCTCGTCCGTCATGGTCGGCGCGTCCTCCATATAGGAGAGCCACTCCTCCAACTCGTTCATGCGCTGCACGCCCCAGATCGGAATGACGTTGTCGTAGTCGGTCATGAAGGCGAACGCGGCATCCGACCGGTTGATCAGGCCGCCGGCCAGGCCCTTCATGGCGATGAAGCCCATGTTGTGCTCCTTGCAGCTTCGCACGAGGCGAATGTCGCGCTCGGAGGCCAGGTAGGAAAACGGAAACTGCAGCGTCTCATAAAGGCCGGACTCCACGATCTCTTCGGCCACGCCGATCTTATGCGCAGTAATGCCGATGTGGCGGATCAGCCCCTTCTCTTTTGCCTCGCACAGTGCCTCATACATGCCCGTCCCGTCGCCGGGCCGATAGCACTGCTGCGCCATGTGCAGCTGGTAGATGTCGATGTAGTCGGTCCGCAGGTTGCGCAGTGAGGTGTGCAGATGCTCCCAGAAAACTTCGGGCGTCTTCGCTCCGGTCTTCGTCGCGATGATGATGTTCTCGCGGATGCCCATATCGCCGAACGCCTCACCGAGTTTCTCCTCGCTGTCGCTGTAGGCGCGCGCGGTGTCGAAAAACCGCATGCCGCCCTCGTAGGCGCGGCGCAGGATGCGCACCGCTTCGTCCATGTTATCTCTTTGTATGGGCAATGCACCAAAGCCGTTCTGTACGACCGTGATCCCGGTACTGCCCAGTGTAACTGTTCTCGCTTTCATAACCCCTCCGTGAATCAATACTCACATTTGCCGTTACCGAAACTGCAGGACGTCAGTCCCCGCAGATCTCGACGTAATACGATATCTCTTCTGCCGAGTCCTCGTGCTCCGTCACAACGACCCGAAGGAACGTCTCATCCGCGGAATATCCCTCCGGGACTCCGCCCTCCTTCAGATAGAACGTCATCGAAGCGTCGGCTCCGTCGGAAGCATTGACCTCTTCTGCCAATGCGGAAACATCCAGAACGACCTCTCCGCCTTCGGCCTCCACGGTGAACACCGGAGTGCCGCTGAGCGTTCCGTTCGACATGGCCCGCTCCGGATAGATGTCGACGGTAAGTGCCGGATCCGTGGTCTGCCCGCCTTCGTCCGTCTTCGTCAGCGCCAGGGGACCCACGCCCTCCACGACCGGAGGCTGCTGAGGCTCAAACGAGTCGATCATCTCGAAATTCGGGTTCGACACCGCTGTCCCCTGCCCATACATTCCTGTACGGCTCTTCTCGATCATCTGCTCCGCGCTCAGGGCGGTTTCATTCGCGATCGCGACGCCGTTTTTATCGTTCAGGCAGTCCGCATACGACGGATAGTAGGTCGCCGAGAGGATCTGCGTGTTCGCATACGGATCGTCAGAGCCCGCCAGCATCAGCTTCCAAACACCCGGGCGCGCAGTACCATATACCGATGATTCTTCATGGATATAGACGGCCAATGTCGCTCCGGCGTACGGAAGTCCGGTAAACAGTTCCGCAGTCCTTCCGCGCGGCGTGTCAATGATATGGTTTTGCAGGAGGACATCTGTCATGCCCTCTGCCGTGAGGCCGAATCCGAGAGAGATCGCGGTCTTGCCGCCGCCGAGGCCGGGCACCGAGCAACCCTCGGATGAATAGCCGGGTGCCGGGCCGGTAAACGATGTCGTCCCGTCGACCGTAAACTGCTGCGCCGTAAGGCCGTAGTAGTAAGGAGTCGACCATGTCTTGAAGTACACGACATACGCAGCGGTATCGCTGTCGAGGAAACCGACACTGTTGTTCGTGTACGTCACGCCGAAGCGGGTCGAAAGCGCCTCGATCTTCCAGACGGTGCTGTCCCCGTACGCGTGCAGATTAAACCGGTTGAAGACCTGGAGCACGCTCCAGTCCGATTGCGGACGCGTGAAATAGTTCGTAGTCCAGATATTATAGTTCGGGAGGCTCTGTCCGCCAAACTGATAGAAACCCGGCGAACCGTTGTGCGTGTAGCCGGACGCCATCGTATAGGCTCCGTAGTTTCCCGCGCCATTATTGATGGAGAGTTGCATGAGCGCAGTCGTGGCGCCGCTCACCTGAAACATCGATTTCGGGATCCGGTAGAATTCCGTCAGGTAGTTAAATGCCTGCTTCGCATACTTATGCTCTGCGTAGTTCAGCTGATCCGGCGTATAGCTGCTCCCGGTCGGCACGCCCTTCGGCGTGATATTTCCGACCACGATCGCCGTGTGCCCCATGCGCGCGCCGGGGGTGAAATACACCTCGATCGCGCCCTCTTGCAAGAGGCCGTTTCGGGCCAGCGTGTTATGGTCGACCGCCGTCGCCAGTACCAGGACCTTACCCTTATTTGCGTTGTTGTTCATCTGGGCCTGGAACTCTGCCATGGTCGCGCAGTACACGTACTGATCCGCCGTCAAAGCATTGCCCATATATGTCAGATTCAACGTCCGGCTCGTGATCTGGTTGTACCAGTTTCGCGACCCCGACGGCACGTTGCCGAAGTTATTTTCCTCCAGGCACTTCCGCACCAGCGAGGAACAGTCATAGATCCCGGCGCTGACGTTCGGCGACTCGGAATATCCCTGCCCCAGCTTTTGGACCGCCGCCTGCACGATGTTCTTATTCAATTCATCGGGAAATGGAACGCCCGCCGCCTGCACGTAGTCCACGAACCCCAGCGGCTCCCCGATCTTCGTCATGGTCAGAGAAAGAAACAAACTCAGAGCCAGCAAAATGGCGAGTCTGCTTTTGTATCTTCTGAAACCCTTTCGATCCATATGGTTCTTCTCCTTTTTAACCGATCCGTTTTTTCGGATAACGTTCACTCTCTTTATATTGTCTATATTACCATATGACGGGCATTTTCGCAAGAAAAAACGGGGGCAATGCTTCGGGCATTGTCCCCGTTTTCCTATTACTTATACTGGTTCCAAGTCAGCCAGTTGGCTGTCTCGGCAGCATCCAGTGTGTCGTTTTGTTCTTTGATCCTCTTCTTAACGGCGCTCTTTGTGGATTGGATCGCCTCCTGAGGCGTCGTGACTCCTGTAGCCATGTTTTGGAAGAAATAGTAGCCGATCACGTCGTCAAAACCGATCACATAGGGATGCAGACGGTTAATGATCGGGCCGGATCTCATTCTGGCCAATGTCTCGTCCACGGCTCTGGTATCCTGGTAAGAAGGGTAATAGTCCAGTTTCCAAACTTCGTTGCTGTCGTAACCGGGAACCGGATCCGTATACAAGTTAAAGCCATACGCGATCTCATTTGCCGCATTAATGTCGTAGGAAGAAGGGATCGTGTAGACGATTTCCTTTTCATCAGCGATCAACTGGCCTCCGTCCGGGCAGGGGAACATCACAAAGCCCCATTCGTCTTCAAGCAAGCCAAATTCCGCTTTCGCGTATTCTTCTGTCACACGCATGGCGGCTTCACCCTTATTAAAACACTCTTTGAAGTAATCCCATTCGGTGCCGGCAGGTTGCGGCTCTGCATACTTCTGCCACATATCCGTCGCCCAAGTTAAAGCATTCAGGACCTGTTTCGAATTCATTCCGTTCACAAAGTGACCGGTCGCATCCTTCGTAACGAACTGGGCGCCTGCAGAATAAGCAGCGATCGTATAGTAATCGCTAACGAAATTCACCATGCCCCAAGTATCGATCTGGCCATCGTGGTCTGTATCTCTGGTGCAGGCTTTCAGGACCTCCTCAAACTTACTCCAGGTCCAGGTTCCGTTCTTCTGGAAATCATACAGATCGTCAGCGCCGTAGCCGGCTTCCTGAAGGAGTCTCTTGTTGAAGAAGATACCTCCGCGAGGTTCATGGCCGGTCGACATGCCGTAGATGTGTCCATTGAAGCGGGTCGCCTCCGTTACCCCCTGATTCCATTTCGAAGCCGTCAGATTCAACGCCGGAAGCGTATCCAAAGGTGCCAGATATTTACTGTTCATCATACCGGCAACCCAGGAAGCGTCCAGTTCCATCACCTGGCCGATCGGATCACCCGCGCTAATAGAGGATGAGAGCTGTACATAATAACTCTCTCCCCAACCGCCGATATTCACTTCCCGGATGGTGAAGTTATGGTCATTCTGGATCTTCTCGCGATAGGCCTCGCGAGCTTCCTCATATTGATTACTAGGAGGCCAAAACCCATCCCCTGCATACCAGTTGACGATCGAGATATCGCGTCCATGGAGATTTCCGTCCAGTACCGGTGCCTGAGTCGGTGCTTCCGTCGGCGCTTCGGTCGGTGCTTCCGTCGGGGCTTCCGTCGGTGCTTCTGTCGGTGCCTCGGTAGGCGCTTCCGTCGGTGCCTCGGTCGGTGCCTCGGTAGGCGCTTCCGTCGGAGCTGCCGTAGGTGCCTCTGTAGATACTTCCGTCGAGGCTGCCGTAGGTGCCTCTTCCGTCACCGGCTCCGCTGTTGTGTCTACCTGCGTATCCGCTTCGGATGTTGATTCATTCTCTGTGGATTCCTCTGAAGTTTCCTCTGAAGTTTCCTCTTTCGTAGTTGTGGCCTCGGTCGTCGGCGCCACGGTCAACTGCTCAACCGCAGTCGTTTTCTCCTCCTGTGTCGTTGTCGCCTCAGCGGAAGGTTCTGCCTGCGTTGTGGCCTCTGTCGACTCGGATGACGCCTTCTGATTCGTACATCCGGTCATGCCCAGCACCAGTGCCAACACCGATGCCGTAACCAATGAGTTCTTTTTCATACTTTCTCCTCGCATATCCATTAGTTTAAGGGCCGCACAAGCGCACTCATAACAACCCTCTCAACTATATACTACGTTTTTTCGAAAAAATGTTACACCCTAATCTGTCTTTCATTCGGGCAGGTTGATTGAAAAAGTAACTTCGGGTTGGTCCTGGTTTCAACTTTTCTGCAAGACTAACTTCCGGTTTTGCTCTTTTCCTTCACTCCCAGGGCTTTTTTCCGTTCCAAAATCATGTATAATTATACCAGATACGGTGGTT
>JAFZZY010000033.1 GCA_017615545.1 Lachnospiraceae bacterium | reverse complement strand
GCTCACTTATGCGTGAGTGTCGCTTTCAAACGATAGCGCGACAGCGCGTAATGAGCATGCAGCGCAGCGGAATGCGAATGGCACCGCTCGTTTTATTTGTGTCGTTTGAAGCGACCGAGAAAATTACTTTCGTCACATTTTAAAAGGACTTTTCTCACTGTTCAACCGCTCCGAAAACTGATATAACCTAATACAGAAAGTCTAAAATTACATTAAACGGAGGACAATATGAACAGAAAAATCGGATCGATCGGCTCACTCATAAACGCAATCACCGTGCTGGCTTTCGCGTTCTGCATGCTGATAAAATTCAACTTTGGAAGTTACTTAGTGTGCATATTCCTATCGCTGAGTTTCGTATGCATGATCGCAGCATTGGCCGACGAATGCACAGAAGATAACAAAGTGGCCGGAAAGGTGGCCACGATTTTTGCCGGCATCTACGCCACATTCATTATGGCCGTATATTTCACGCAATGCACAACCGTTCGAAATGAGATCTTAACAGGAGATGCCGATAAAATATTGAATTATTCCTACATGGGGCTATTCTTCAATTTTGACCTGCTGGGTTACGGCATCATGGCGCTCTCAACATTTTTCATCGGACTCACCATAAATGTGAAGAATAAAAAGGACAAGGCTCTTAAGTTATTGTTGCTGGTACACGGAATCTTCTTCCTGTCCTGCACCTTCATGCCAATGACCGGAATGTTTGTAAATCCCAAAGGTTCATCATCAACGGGCGGATACATTGCACTTGAGATCTGGTGTCTGTACTTCCTGCCAATCAGCATACTGTCCTGGGTGCATTTCCGAAAAGCAAAAAACTAAGAGCATGGCTAACTGATCCGCGGTTTTTGCGGTTTCAGTTAGCCATTCTTCCATTTTGCCGGTATTTCTATCAAAATTTCAGTTCTCAAGCATCGGTTACTCGCCCAAGATCGGTTGTTGGTGGTCGAACAGGGCGAGGTTGATGGTGTAGATATCGTAGACTTCATTTTCGATGAAGTAGCGGATAATAAGGTCGCTTTTGCTGCTGGGGGACAGGGCGTAGCCGGCGCGGCCCAGCAGGTCTTTCGTCTCGTCGAGGTTCAGGTGCAGTGCCAGGGCGAGGGCGAGCGCAGTGTTCTTCTTCGGTTGGTATTTTGCGTTGCTCCGGATCTTGGAGAAGAGTTTTCGGTCAATGTTTGCCCGCTTGTAGACTTCGGTGTCGGTGTAGCCTTTCTCGTCGATCAGGTGGAGCAAGCTTTCCTGCCAGGTGTCGCTTACGTGTGCCATGAGTTCTTCGAGGGTGCGACCCGGGCGTGCCATGGAAGCCATTCCTGTGGGCGCCATTCCCACCGAATCTCTCGCAGCGGCCGTAAAACTTTCTTCCGCGGCATCCTCAAAGATCTCAGCTTCTTCGAGGCTCTCTTCTGCTGCAACTCCATCCTCTGCATAACTTGCAGTATCTGCACATATTTCCTCGTCGGCGCTTACTTTCTCTTCGACATCAAAGTCTTCCTCCGGAACAAGTCTTCGTTCTTCCTCCGCGCTCTCGGCAATCTTCCCAAAGGTTCTCTCTTCTTCCGCCTCATCGCGCATGGGCGTTTTTTCCTCGTAGTTGGCCGCAGAAGCGCCTTTTTCGGCGGAACGACCAAATATGCTACTGAGGCCTAAAAAGCCGCGTTTGGCCTTTCTAGGCGGCTTCTCGTCGAAGGAAACGGCATTGGCCGTCTTCGCTGCCGCGTTCGGAGCGAGATTCGCAGGTTGTGCGGGCTCCGAAACGAGGTAGCGGTCGAGGTAGGCGTCGATCCCCGCGTACATTTCCGCGCGCGGAGCATTCGAAGATTTCTCGGGAACGACTAGGGTGATCTGCATGTCCTCCTGCTCCAGGAAGTCGCGGAAAACCGGGACTGCTTCCTGAATGACCTCAGACTCGGACATACCCAGTTTACGGCCATCGATCAAAGGAAGCGCAACGCTCTCTACGTTTTTCTGCTTCGCCAGTTCCAGACTGCTCCGGTAGCATTCCGCGATTCGATTTTTATCAAGTTTCGGCGCATCCGAACCGGGCAGATCGGCCTGTGTCATGACCATGTCTGCCTTAACCTTCGCTATGTCACCTCTAACTATCTTAAATGCCATTCTCCTGCTCCTCCCAGGGCTTAAAACTTCCCGTTCTTCGTAGGTTTTCCGTGTCCGTAGTAGACCGTCCTCTCGCCCAATGCGCGGATCTTCTCGGCGGTCTTCCGGCTCGCCTCGAGGTCGTGGTACAGATGCGCGACGCCGGGCTTCACCCAGTTATCCAGGGCGTCGCCGACGAGCAAGTGCTTCCCGTCGACATCCAGTCCGATCGATCCGTTCGTGTGTCCGGGCAATTCGAGCACGCGGGCGTTTACACCATAGGTCGAAAGGTCATCACCCTCCTGAACGTAGATCAGGTTTTCGGGTTTCTCGACCTTCGTCTCCCGCAAGGGTTTCAGCGACAGTTTCAGGACGACACGTCCCACCGCGCCGCGCGGGATCAGCGGTTGCTTCTTGTAACTCGTAAAAATTCCTTCGTCCGCTTTGTGGATGGCGACGGGAACGTTATACTTCCGCGACAATTCCGCCGCATTGTCCGCATGATCAAAATGTGTATGTGTAAGTACGATCAACTTTAAGTCGTATTTGTCGCACTCTTCGATCACTTTATCCAACGACTTTTTACTCGATGTGTCGACCAGGATCGCGTTCATCCCCTCGACCACCAGGTAACAATTGTCCGTGCCTCCTTTGATGCGAATCACCTCTGCCATAATTCATTCTCCCATCCTTAATTCTTCCATGTTGTTCTCAAATAATCCCGTTTCGACAAAGCCCATCGAAAGGTACAGCGACTTCGCGACCGCGTTGCCCGGAGCGACGCCCGTGTAAACGGTGCTCACGTTGAAGCGCTCCTTCAGGAACGCCAGGCCCTGCTCCAGAGCGCGGCGTCCGTAGCCCTTCCCCTGATACTTTTTGTCGATCAAGAGCTTCCACAAGGTGTAGTAGTTTTTCGCCTCATAGTAGCCCATCATGATAAAACCGACGATCGTCTCATCGTCGTATACCGCAAACGGAAACGCGGTGTCGCTGTAGACATACGCCTCCGCCAGCGATTCGGCCGTCGTGGACACGAAGGCACGCTGGCTCTCGTGCACACTAAGCGCCAGGACCTCGTCCAGATTTTCTCTTGTGACCGGTCGGATTTGAAACATCTTATCTTCCTCTCGTTAAAACAGATCCAGACTGCTGTCCAGGTAGATCTCCTCCCGCACACGCAGCTGGTGCTCGGGCCGGATCATGTAGTACAGCAAAAATTCGAGGATCAATGCGCTGCCCAAGCTGCGCCCCTCGATCTTAAAATGCCGGTATCCCGCCGGCAGGTACACCTTTTGTATATCTTCGATGCCAATGAATCCGGGGTTTTGCATCGCATCGGAGAACCTATAACCGCGCACCGCCGTCGGCGAAACGCAGGCATGGTCCTCGAAGGCCTCACCGAGGCTCTTGCGGCTGACATTTTCGTAGCAGTTCTTTCGGTCATAGCAGTCGAACCAGCAGCACTCATTGACCAAAAATTCGACCTTTTGTCGTTTCTCCTCGGGCAATGTATTCCACACATCGTACGCTTTGTTCAACCGGAAATCCGGGACCACATAGCGAAACTCGCTGCGGTCCAGTTCCGCAAGCAGCTGCTTCGGCTCCCGCAAAACCTTCGTAGTCGAAGACACAAAATAAAAACCCGGATAGTTCGTCCGGATATGATCCAGCAAAAGATCCGAAGTGACGATCACTCCGTTTTGCGCCGTCCCGTGTTCAAACAGGGCGCACAGATCATTACACTTCCTGTCCGGCAAATGCTCCTCGGTCAGCAGGGAATTGCTGAAGGTCAGGCGCGCCGAGATCCCATACTCGTTCATCAGCGCCGCCACGCGCTCCGGCTCGGCATCCCCGAAGCCAACACGACCGCCGCCCCACAGGCAATCCTGCGGCGCGCCGTAGATCGACCCGATCTCGCACCAATCGTAGAAATACTCACGATGTGCGCGATACAAAGGTAAAAATACCTCATACAAGTCGTAAAATTCAAACAGACCGGGCAGATGATAACAGGCTTTCACAGAAATACTCCATATCTCTATCGTTTTTATTTCAGCCCGACGTAACCGCAGGCTTCGATCATGGTCTGGCCTTCGTTCGAAAACAGCCAGTCCACGAGTCGTTTTACATTTTCATTTTCCTCGTCTTTCCGATACACAACGTAGAGAGTTGCGTGATCAGAAGGACTGGCACTCTCTTCATGGCCACCACTCCTGCGAGATGAACTCAATGATCGAGGAATTCATGTATCCCAGGGCAATATAAACCAGATACAGAGCCGTGAGGACCACGCCCAGCACAAGGATCACGATCAAAATTCGGAAAAACTTTTTATCTTTCATACTCGTTTACATATTTTTCATGTACGACTTATTCCTGTACGTTCACGACGCGCATGTAGCGGCTCAGCGCGTACTCGCCGTCGTGACATTCGCCCGGAAAGTACGAGCTCATGTCTGCTCCCTTTGTGATGCGGATCAGGCCACACCGCAAGAACATCTCGGACAATGCTTCGCGGTCCTCCTGCGGGCAGATCAGACCTGCCGTCTGCAGGTAATACCGGTTCGCGTACATCACCTGTCCGACCTGCGCCCGGGGCAGCGGCTTCATGAGCACGTTGCACATCATGGGCGACAGTTCCAGCGCGCTGTCCTTCGATAGGATCACGCTGCAGGACCGTCCGCGCAGGACATTCTCCTGCTTCTCTTCCTTACCTAGGTAGCCTTTCAGCCGCTGCGTATAGGACACAAGGGTGTCCCGCGCACGTATGCCGATCTCCTCGGTCTTGTTGACATTCACGGCCGCCTCGAGGATGGGAAGGAAGCGCTTCGCGACTGCCTTAACCTCCTTCATGTCGTCTGTGTCGACGTAGATCACCTGACAACTGCTGCAGAAAAGCTGCTTCGTCATGGCGATGTGCTTCGCGAGGCCTTCGAGTTCGCGGTCGGCATCGGCGACTTCGCTCAGTTTCGACACATAGCAGAACCCGAGTTTCTGGCCCCACTCGATGATCTTCACACCCGTCGGCGCCAGTCCGCGGACCGCTTCGATCGCCATGTCGCTGCCCCACACGCTGATCGCATTGCACAGGCCGGCCATCTTCCGCATGCCCTGGATGTCTGTCGACGAAGTATCGAAAACATAGATGAAATCCTTCAGTTCCGGTCGGTATTCGATGAGTTGCAGGATGAGTTTTAAAGAAAGTCCGTTATCTGCCGAGGGCAGCTTCAAGATGTTGATATTGCCCGCCATCAGACCTTCGGCCAATGAATAGGCAGGCAGAAAGTCCATGTTACCGGCGGAGATGTGGAACAGCACGCCAAGCGGCATTTTCCGCACACGGATCCGCGAGAAACCATCGACCGGATCGGTGATGTATTCCTCGGTGTTTCCGAGTTCCGTCGTCAATTTGTTTCGTAGCTGCTTCTCAGAAAGCAGCACCTCAGCCTGCTTCTTATACGTGTCCACGACATCGGCCGGGAAGGACGTCAGCAGGTCGTCAAAGCGACCCGCGAGCAAGTCTACGCGCAGACACTCCACCGCCTCGAGGACGACCTCAGGCGACAGTTGCTTCTGCGCCAGGATCTGCGGGATTCTTTTCTCCAGTTCCGTCAGCAGGCGGTCCTGCTCGGAACTCTCATAAGTCTTACCATCAAAGAGGATCATATCTTCACCCCCTGGAGGATCTCCGCCGCACCCGCGGCGCAGGTCTTGATGTCTTGCGGGGCCACGCGCCCGACGATCTCGAGATATGGTGATTTTACACCGCACGGGCAATTCTTTCCGTCATGCAGAATACCCAGATCGTCCGTCATGATCGACAGGATGGGCGTCGCCTTGCAGATCGGCGTGATGAGATTCACCAGGCCGGTCTGTCCGTATTTCAGAGGCTCTAAGGTTTCCGGATCGCGGATCACGACCTTGCTGTACACCGGCACGTGGAAATGGTGATATTCACAGTCTGTGTACAGGATCGGGTGCTCCACGGCGCCGAAGAATTCCACGATGTTTTTCTCGTCGATGTTCAACGTCTTTTTCGCCAGTTTGTAGAAGGTCTCTTTGTCGACGGCCTCCTGGTAGAACTGCTTCCAACCGCCGCCGAGCATGATCTTCGAATCCGCCGGCAGTTTGAAGGAAAGCCCTCTCTCCTCCAACAGGCGGAACAGGAAAAACGTATACGAAGGGAAGCCCATGAAGCGCACGGGCGCATCGCCCTTCTCGTATTTCTTCAAGGCTTTTACGATGCTGTCGAAGTCGGGCTTGTAACCGTCCTTCGTATGTTTCAGAATGTATTTGCGGCTGATGGCCGGCGCCAGATAGGTCGTGAGATACGCCGTCTTTGCGACCGCTGTTTTATTCGAGCGGTGTGGCTTGTATCCCATGACGATGTATCTGCACGGGCGGCTCGACATGACACCGTGATAACGGGTGACTTTGATCGACATTTTCAGGGCCGCGAGCAATGCGCCCAGTTCGAACCGGATGTGGCTCATGCTTCCGCTGGTGCCGGACGAGGTCGCCATGACCAGATATCTGCCCGAGCGAAAATCATGCTGTTTCATCAGCATGGTCGGGATGACAGGGATATCCTCCGGTTTTTTGATATCCTTCGAAGACCGGATCCCGAACCGCGCGCAGATCTTTCGATAGTCTTCGCAATTCGCGATCAGATAGTCCAAATTCTCTTTACACGCGGCAAGGAACAGCTTCGACTTGGTACAGTCGTAAGGGTCCCTGCTCGCAAACAGTTTCCTACGATACTTCATAAATCCTACCCCTCATTTCGGACAAAAATAATTATCCTGATTATACCATTTACCCCTTCTTGTGTCAATCAAAACAACGGACCTGCACCGTCCGCCGAAGCGTCCGGAACAGGCCCGTTTTGCGTCTTTATTTATCTTCGTAATGGTACTTCTTCAGGCATCTGCCGAAGATCAGGCAGTGCACGACTCCGGCCACGCCGAGGATGCCCATCATCAGCGCCGCGCCCGAGCCTTTACCGCTGCCGAACAGCGTGGTCCACATGCCCGTCTGCCCAGCCATGAACGGCTCACAGACCTCATCGACCATAAAGCCGCCGAGCAGCAGGCCGATCGGGATCGTAAAAAACTGAAATGTATTTCTGCACGCATAGACCCGCCCTTGCAATTCCAGCGGGATCGTGTTTCGCAGGATCACGTCGAGGTTCGCGCTCATCACCGGAACCAGCATCCACCCGACGATCTGACCCGCACACCACAGCACGGGCTCACGCGAGAACGCCAGGATGAAATTCTCGATCCCGAGCGAGATCAACATGGTCACGTAGACCACGCGGACGCGGTCCTTCGGCTTCGGCATGAACGAAACCAGCACGCTACCGATCACCATCGCGATCCCGGCTGCAGACGTAACGATACCCAGCACACTATCTCCGCCCTTCGGGTTCGGCAATACGTATGCGGGCAATGTCGCGTCGAACGCGGATGCGATCAGGTTCACGCCGGACATAAACAGGATCAGCGAAAACACCATCGCTGTCTTCTTCAGGAAACCCAGACCCTCTTTCACGAGTTCCATCATCGTTTCCTTCGTCTCCCGCGGTCGTTCGGGGATCCGGATGAAGCAAGCCAATGCAACAAACGCTGCAACAAATGTGAGCAGGTCGACGGCAAAAACTGCCTCCAGTCCCAAAAACGCATACACCGCAGTCGCGATCAACGGATGCAGGATCGAATTGACCGATCGGGTAAGTGAATTCATCCCGCTGATCTTCTGGTAGGCCTCTTTCGGCACGATGAGCGTCATCGTGACCTCCGACGCCGGCTGTTGCACCGTATTCATCAGGCCCGAGAACGCATTGATCGCGTACAGGTGCCAAACGGCCAGCAGATCCAGTCGGTACAGGCCGAACACCGCCAGCGTGCACATCGCAGCGAGCGTATCACACACCAGCATCGTCTTCTTTTTGTTGAACCGGTCGGTCAGCGCGCCCGCAAATATGCTCATGAGCACGTACGGGGCGTACGAACTGATCCGCAGGGCCGCCGTGCCGAGCGCCGAGCCCGTCTTCTCATACAACCATAACGTCAACGCAAACGCCGTCATGCTGCTACCCAGCTGCGACAGACTCTGCGTACTCCACAGGACATAAAAATCCCGTAACTTATTATTCTTTCTCTCTTTCATATCTTTGCTCCTATCTTATGTTGCCAGTAAGAAGCAAAGCTTGAGGATTTATGCCTCCATACAGTCTCCTCAGGCTCTGCATGGAGCACTTACAATGCACAATCTCATTCGGATGCCCTCCTCCATTTTGTTTTTTTGTGATCCCATCGAAACGGGTATTCTTCGTTTTCTTTGATACTGTTTACGACCGGTTCAAGTAGTTCTTTTATGAGTGATAACACTTCTTCTAAGCCCATATCGGTCAATGCTTGCTTCTTGTTCAGGAATGCATTCCATCTGGTTTGATGAAGTACGCTCATAAACCCACCGGGTTCAAAAACAACTATATCGTCATAACCTGTTTGCCTATATTCAAAGGTTGCCCGAACTGCTTCCCTCAGCACATTACCATTCAGGTCATAATTTCGGGCAATCATCATGATATCGTAATAATCTTTATATCTGCTGTTTGCATTGCCCAATGAAACAATGGCTTCAAACTTCTCCGCGATCACAGAGTATACAGAATATGCATATACCTCAGGATTGTTCATATCCAGCAGGCTAGGAAACTCCATTTTTATTCTGTCCGGATATACAACATCCCCAAAGCCGATGTCTATGGAAATAGGGACACGTGTACGATCCAAATACGCGGTAATCTGAACATTTACGCCATGGTACTCCTTGAACTCAGTAATACTCTTAACTTCCAACGTATTAAGATCATATTTCAAAGCATCATCACAATGAATACGGAAAATGCTTCCAAAGACATTGGTCATGTCCTCTACTCTGTTTGAAGTATTCTTCGCAGAAAAATCAATATCTCTGGTCACCCGTGAATAGTCCCCGTTAAATAGAGCATATAAAAGAATGCCCCCTTTTAGCGTAAACCGATCCGCATATTCAGAAACCGATATTCTGAATATTGTTCTTTCCAAACCATATACTATCAGCATTTCCTGCATGGTCTTTCCATTTTGGTCCGCGCGTTTCTTTAACCTATCCTTTACGGATATGGCGCTGATCATACGAGAACCTCCAAGTATTTCCTCAGGGTGTCGTCACATTTCATGAGCTCGGCATATTTCAGAAGGCGGTTAAGGTTACGATCCTTACGCTGAAGGTAGTTCACCAAGATCTCCTTCGTCTCCTCGATTCCAACCTTCTCACGATAAAATACGATATCCACGACCGTTTTTTCAATGTCGTAGATCCGGAAGCGATTCCCTCCCTCCTTAACGCAGGTAATGCCCAGTTCATGCCTGTCATCTGTGTAATGGTGAACATTCATCCGAGGTTGATCGGGTATCGTTGAAACCTTGGCTTTTCGGGGAATGGCCACATCAACGGATTCGGGAATAAATGTCGTCAGGTTATAATACACAGCTGCACTGAGCAGACAGATAACCCCTTGCGGCGCATAGGCCTCCGCATAATAAAAGTCGGATTCCTCTCCGTTATAGTCGGCATTCTCAAAATAACTTTTATTCAACTTGACCAGTTTGCCATCTTCTACCAGTTTACTGATCTTATACTGCGATAACCCAAGGTCTTTCAGTTCCTTCATGGAAAAAATCTTTCGATCTTTCTCCAGTTTTCCTTTATTTTCCATATTCTTCCCCCCTATTGTACTTAGTTTATTTTCGGCATATTGGTCTTTTGCCGAATTTCAATAAAATTATAAGGCGGAACTTATTCTTTGTCAAGTGAAAAAGGGAGATTTATTTGTAGTTCTTTTCCAACCATCTCGCCACGCCGTCTTCGTCGTTTGAGGGGATAATGCCGGTCGCGAGTGCTTTCAGTTGCGGGTCGGCGTTCTCCACGGCGTAGGCTTCGTCGGCGAGTTCGAACATGTCGATGTCGTTGCGACCGTCCCCGAAGGCGACCACGCGGTCGCACTTCAGGTATTCTTTCAGCTGGCGGATCGCATTTGCCTTCGAGGCCTCTCTCGGCATGATCTCGAGCCACTGCTCGTCCGTGTAAATGTCACGCTGGTAAACACAGTGATGAATGTCTTTGTATGCTTCATAGAACGGCAGAAGCTTCTCCGGGGTGTCGATGCACGTCACGTAAAAGATATCGCCGCGCTTCAGGTCCTCCGGCGTTTCTGCAATGTTCGTGCGGACGTCGCCCTTGCGGGAATCAAGGAATTTCTTCGTTCCGTCGTTCACGAGTCCTGGCACGAACGAAAACTTCTCCGCACCATCGATGTACGAATATACGATCGGGAAAATGTCGGCCGCGATCAGCGCATCGATCATGCCCAGGATCTCCTCGCCGAAGAAATTGGAAAGCATGATCGCGCGCGTATCATTGTCCAAGATAAACGCGCCGTTATATACGATGATCGGGATCTTTGCGTCCAGACCTTTCGTGACTTTCTTCGCAGTGATCGATGACCGCGCGGTGGCATACGAAAAGATCATGCCCTCGGCCGTCAGCCGGTTGATGACTTCGTTCGTGAACTCGCTCGTCTTCTCATCGGAGCGCAACAGCGTTCCGTCCAGATCGGATACATACAGTGTCTTCAAAGTTTCTCCTTTACTCCAAACCGTTCTTTTTCATGAGTTTCTTGCGCTCCTTCGCCCATTTGGAGATCTCTTTCTTTTTGGCGTAGTTGCGTGTATTTTCCGTGCCAAGGCTTACATAAAGCGCGTAGCGTTCAGCGGACAGTTCGCCGCTCTGAAGCGCCGCTTTGATCGCGCAGCCGGGCTCGGTGTCGTGTCGGCAGTTGCTGAACCTGCACCGGCTCTCCAGTTCCACGATATCGGAAAATGTATCGTCGATGCCTTCTTCCACGCCTGCCATACCGACCTCCCGCATGCCGGGCGTGTCGATGATGCACACCCCGTTTTCCAGTTCGATCAGCTGGCGGTGCGTCGTCGTGTGGCGTCCCTTCGAATCCGACTCGCGGATCCCCGAGGTCGCCATCGTCTCCTCCCCCGTGATACTGTTGATCAGCGTGGATTTTCCGGCGCCCGAGGAGCCGAGCAGGCAGATCGTGGTACCGGGTGTAAAATACTCCTTCAACTCGTCGAGGCCGATGCCATACAGCGCGGAGATCGCATGAACGCGGATATGCTCCGAAACCGACTCGACCTCGCGGACATAGCGTCCGACGTTGTTGCATAGGTCGGATTTCGTCAGGATCGCGACCGGAACGGAACCGCCTTGGAGGGCAATGCTCGCATACCGCGCGACACGGTTGAAACTGTAATCATCGTTCAGCGACGTGATGATAAATGTGTAGTCGACATTGGCCACCATATACTGCATCACGCCCGTTTTCGCCTGATCGGGACGGTGCAGGAAACTCTTTCTCTCACAGATCGTCAGGATGGTCGAGTCGCCGATCGGATTATACAAAAACGTCACGTAGTCGCCGACGACCGGAAGTTGTTCTGCGGACGCTTCATAGAAGCTTCCCTTAAGTTTTGCGGGCAGATCCTGCCCCTGATAACGGATCTTGAAGCTGTTCTTTTGTACTTCTGAAATCCTGCCTTCAAAAATGTTGTTACTATTCACTTCGTTATTCTCCATTTCTTTTGTACCGGTGTTTTGTTATTCCTGTTTTGTATGGAGACCCCGAGGTGTGAAACTTGCTTAAAAAGCACAAAAAGACCGTGACAGATCAGCCACGGTCATAAAAACAGATATCAAATAATCTGCCCGACATTATAATGCACGAACCGAGGTCACCATACCATATTCAAAAACAATCTCATTCTTTAATGCAAACATTAATGGCACCTCGCTTTCTTTAAAAATCTTTGTTACGGCTCTGAGTATAGCAGACCCGAAGCCGGATGTCAAGCCGTTTCTTTGTGAGCGGTCAATTCTTCCCGTCTTCGATCTTCAGAAGCATCGTTTCCGCGGAGAAATCGCACGTTGCGGATCCATACGTTCGGATCGTTTGGTACCCGCTAAGATCTACGCCCTGCTCCGCCGCGAACTCGCTAAGCGGTTTCGATTCGGCAAATCTATGATAGACGCAAAGGACACGATCGCCGAGTTTCCGAAGCACGAGCTGCGATCCGGTCGGCTCATTATAACTGAGCGTATCGGCCGCGATCACGAAGGTCGAACCATCCTTGATGATCGGCGCCGCCTCTTTGTAAAAGGCGATCGCTTCGTCTAACAGTTCGGACTGCCGGTCGCTCAGATCATAGATATCCCCGCTCAGGCCCATGCGTCCCAGCATCGTCGCACACAGGGAGTAATAGATCCTCGACTCTGTATCCGCGGCACGAAGAACGGCCCAGATCTGGCTCTGCTCCGGCCGTATGACACGGTGCAGGTTCGCTGCGATCAGCGGCAGGGAAACGATCTCATGCGCATCGGAAAAACTGGCCTGGGAAGCCAGTTCCATGAAGGACGGCTCCAGGCGATGTCCACCGCTGGAACAGTTTTCGATCACCAGATCCGGCAGAACCTCCTTCATCTTGCGGAAAAACTTCTGCGTCGCCAGTACCTTTCTACGAAGGTTCTCGCCGGGACTCTCGGGTCCGTCACAGCCGATGCCTAAGGTATCGTTATAATCCACCTTGATATATCCAAATCCGTCATTCTTCAATCGGTCGATCACATTCTCCTGCAGGTACTGCTCCACATATGGGTCTTCCATATCCCAGAAACGTGCGCCACCGATGGTCAGCGGAACGCCGTCCTTCTTCACAAAATGTGTAGGATCGTTGAAGGCTTCGGCCTTATATCCGACCGTTTCAAATTCAAACCATATTCCGGGGATCATCCCACGTTCGCGGATATGATCTGCCAGTTCACGCAGTCCGTTCGGGAAGCGGTCTCGGTTAATGCTCCAGTCGCCCCGGTACTCCCACCAGTATCCGCACTGCGAATACCAGCCGGAATCCATTACCAGGTACTGAATGCCACGTCCTGCGAGTTTGTCGGCCAGTTTTTTCAGGTTGTCGATCGTGGGATTGCCCCAGGTCGTGCAGTACTCATTGAACGTGATCCCCATGTGGTCATCGACCGGACTGATGTCCGGATGCTGCGCTTTCACCAGTTTATCGCAAACCTCTTCCAGCGAGTGACCGGTCGCAAAAACCGCCTTCGGAGCCTCCAGGGTCTCGCCCGGTTTGATGGTCTTCGTCCATGCACCGAAATCGCGGTCAGCGATTCCTCCGGAAAGTGTCACGCCGTCGCCGTGACGCACGATGAGTTCGATCTGCCACGACGCGGGCGTATACAGTTGAACGGCAAAAAACTCTCCCGTCTCACTGTCTTCAAGCGCGACGAAAGGAAAATACTTGCGGACCGGCATGGAACCTACGTTTCCGAATTTCTCGACCCGAAACGCCATGTGGTTCCAAGCGTGTTCCATATTCATTTCCCGAAGGTCGTCCGTTTTCACGCGCCCCTCCGCACTCCAAAACGACAGGATGCGGTGGACACGGTCCGCGCGGATCTGCGGGATATAAAACGAAGTCATCATCTCGAGCGTGACCGTCTGCTCCGAGTGGTTTGCGAAACTCGTCCGGACTTCGTACGCTTCACTGTAAGGACTTTTTTCGGTCAATGAAGTCAGGCACAGCCCGTCCTCAGATCTCAGTACAAATCTTCCATCCTCCTCAACGGTTTCCGTAAATCGGCGCATCGTCGAACTTCCCAACATGGTCAGGCCGCACGAGTAAAAGCCCGCATATTCATCGCCCGCGATCTTGATCTCAGCTTTACTTTTTCTCATCATTTCTCATTCCCCGTGTAGATTATTTCAGCACCCTCTCCAACTGCTTTTCGTCGGCGTCGGGAAGGATCTCCTTCAAGTGTTTCATGATCTTTTCAAATGACTCTTCCGGCGTCCGCCGGTAGACAGCATCCGTGAACTGCTTCCCGAGGAATTTCTCGGGAGTCGAATACTCCGCAACGCCCCAGCCGTATTCATTGCCCAACATGTCGGTCTGATAGCGGAAATCACTGATCACGACGTAGCACTGCTTCTGCAGGCGCGTGATCATGGTGTCGAAGCCTTTGTTGCCGTTCTTGCCGTAGTTTCCGGACTTCTTCAGTTTCTTCGACATGACCGGTGCCTGCGCATCCAGAAGTTCGAAGAGTTCTTTATCGTAGAACGAGGCGAGACCGTCCTCATACCTCGCGTCAAAATCATAGCCGTCACGCCGATAGTTCGCAAAATCCGGGAACCACTTCGCGCTGATGTACATCGCCTTATTCCGCAGGAACTTGCCGTAGGCGCAATGCATTTGCCGAATGACAGGGCCCTTCCACTCCCACGCAGGCCAGAAACCGTTGTCGCCGTCGGTATACCAGCAGCCGCGGCCAATGTGTTCTTCGATCGAAAAACCCGGAATCTCATTTTTGAAAAACGGCACGAATCCCAAGGCATCGATCGCTTCGATCAATGCTTCCATGGAACTTATCTTGAAATCATCTGAAAATGTCATAGACCTCCTATTGATCGGAGCCGACAGTTTCCTTCTTCTCTTCCGATCTTTTTTTCTTGATCCATGCGGGAGCCGCCAGCAACATGGCGGTAAATGCCGTGAGGATCGCGGTGACGATGAATTCCTTTATGAACACAATAGGGATATCCGCCTTCGGGGGACGCAGTCCCTGCGCCTGGCATTGAACGACCCATTTATGCGTGAAATGCGTGATGACGATGTGATGCCACAGGAAAAAGATATAGGTGTATTTGCAAAGAAACGAGATCCACTTCATCGGTTTCTTCGCCTTCTCGAATACGAATTCCAGATTATGGAACAGCAGGTAGATCGCGAGGTTCAAAAGCACGATGGCAACACTCTGGTCCAGCGGGAATTTGACCGGGCTGACCAGAAAGGCCAGGACTACGGCCAGGGACGGCCAGAGCGTCCATTTCGGCAGTTTGCCGACCACCAGGGCCAGGAACATTCCCAAAACGAAGTCGTAGATCTTCACAAAGAAGTTCATGAACGGGGCTTCGGGAAGGTTACAGAATATCGGGATCTTGCTGTAGAACACGAGGACGAGGGCGAAATAGACCGTCGCGATCGCCATCGTGAGCCATTTGTTTTTCAGAAGCGCTTTGCGGATCAGCGGGAACAGCAGGTACATGATGACCAGGCAGCCCAGGAACCATTCGCCGATACCGGTGACCAGGACCGGATCGCCGACAAAACGATAGTAAGTCTCACCGCCCAAAAATGACAGGGAATAGGTGTCCAGGCCCAACAGAAGCAGGATCGGACGCAGCGGCGTGATCCGGTTCGGGATCAGGGAGCTTACGCTTCCGCCCCGGAGGATCTGGGCTGCAAACAGGTAAGTGATGTACAGGACCGTTACCAGATAGAACGGTAACAAGATCTTCATCAGTCTGCGCTTATAGAAGTCACGTGCCTTGAATTCCTTCTTTTGCGAGGAAAACATCAGACCCGCTCCGGAGAGCATGAAGAAAATGCCCACACCCGTCGTGGCGAGATGCGCATTTACATTCTGGAAAAACTTTTCCAGAGATGCGTACTCGCGGGCGCCCTCCAGATAAAGCGAAACGATCATGTGGTAATAAACGATGGCGAGCATGGAAACCAGCCGCAGCACATCCATATAGCAATACTTCTTTTTCATGTCAGGATCCTTTCCTCGACTCGAGGTAAAAATATCGCTACGATTATATCATTTTCGGTCTCATAATGTCAATAAAAAACGGGGATGCCGCTGTGCGACATCCCCGTCGGTCCGGATCAATCTCCGATCTCTGCGGTGCGGTAAATGAACTTCACCTGACCGTCCATCTGGTCGGATATTCCCGAGAAATTACTGTAGTTCTTCGAAGCGTTGATGGTCGCCTTCACACGTTCGAGCAGACCTGTCATATCTCCGTCTACAAATCCTGTAAGTTTTTCTACGCCTTTTTCGTTGAACTCGTTCAGGCCGTTTGCCAGTGACTCGGCTCCGTTACGCAGCTGGGTCACGCCGATGATCAGCGCGGGAAGTCCGCCCTTCATCGTATCGATACCTGCGCTGAGTTCGTCCGCTCCGGTCGCCAGTGCCGCGCTGCCGTTCTTCAGTTCGGCCACGCCGGACTTCAGCTGCTCTGCTCCGCCGGCCGCCTGAGCCACACCCGCAGTGTAATTCTGCAGGCCTGTGTAGAACTCGTTATAGCTGTCGAGTTGGGCTTTAACGGCTGCTACTGCCTGTGCCGCCTGTCCTTCTGCAACATGCGAGGAAAGTGTCATGATGATCGAATCCAAAACGCTCTCATAGTTCTCGATCGTCAGCGCAGGAACCGTCAGGCCAGCAGCCGTCAGCTGGGACTGTGCCGTTGCGAGCATCGACTCAAACACCTGCTTCGCTCCGCCGTTCAGCGCATCACTGTTGGCGGTCAATGTATTCAGGCCTTCGGCCAATGTATCCGCTCCGCCCTGCAGCTGTCCGACACCGCCGTCCAACTCCGACGCTCCGTTTTTCAGTTTCTTCGCGCCATCGCTGATCGCATTGACCCCTTCCACAAGTTCCGTGGATTTATCCAGTAAGGTACTCAGACCATCATGGATCTTCGAGGAGCCATCCGCCAGTTGCTTTACAGCGTCGGAAAGCTGGGTCATCATGTCCGCCAGGTTCGTGAAATCATCGAGGAAGCTCGTGTCGATCTCGTTGAAGAGACTGTTCGTCGCAAGCGACAAAGTCATGCCCAGCGAGAAGTTCTTCGTGTCTGCCGTGACCTCCACATACGACGGAACGATGAGCTTCTCGGAATTGATGTTCAGGCTCTCCTGCAGTCCCGGGAATGCGATGCCCGCAACGATGGTGCGGGTTCCGTCGTTGATAAGTTTACCGTTGGAAACCTCGATATTTGTGAACGTATCATTGTCCAGGATGAGTCCGGTCACAACAGCGAAAGGAACGTAGATCTTCTCTTCGTTCTCGCCGATCTTCATGGTCTCGTACTGCTTGTTTTCGTAGTCAAAACGGATGGTCACGCGACCGCTCTTACCCTTCAGTTCTGCGGGTGTGATGCTCACGCCGTCGAGCTTGTAGCTCACCTTCATGTCCACGGGCAGCTCGCTGTCGATGTTGCCCTGGTAGCAGATGTCGCGGCCGTCGGCATCCCAGACGCGGCTGCCGTTGTCCCCGGCCGTCGAGCCCTCATTGCCCTTTACGTTCACCACGTCGGTCAATGTCGTGGCATCGTTCAGTTTGTCCTCACCAAGTGTATTCTTCAGCCAGTCGCTGACGATGATCTTCTGGACTGAGCCATCCGCTCCTGCGAGCACGTATACCGTCTCGTCCTTCGTTGCGGCGGGCACCTCTGCCGTGGTCGCGGGCGCCGCCAGTACCGACTTCTCGACCTCGCTTACCACTTCCGTCTTCTCTTTATTTCCGGTGAATGCGAGCACCGCTCCGCCGGTCGTTCCTGCGGCCAATGCAGCGCAGAGGCACAGGGCACACGTTTTCGTAACTCTATTTTTCATTGGATTTCCCTCCTATATGCGTCATTCCCATCGTTGTTTTGCAGATCACCTTATCGCACAACACGAGCAGCGCCGGAAGCATGAAGATGACCATCAGCATGCTGACGACAGCACCGCGGGCCAGCAGTTTACACAACGAACTTACGATATCGATGTTGGAAAACATGGCCACGCCGAAGGTCGATGCAAACAGGCCCATACCCGATACGATGATCGACGGGATCGATGTGGAAAGCGCGGTGCTTACGGCCTCTCGTTTAGCCACGCCTGCGATACGCTCTCTCTTATAACGTGTGGTCATCAGGATCGCGTAGTCGACCGTTGCGCCCAGCTGGATCGTGCTGATGCAGATCGGGGCGATGAACGGCAGGCTCTGCCCGAAGTAATGCGGCAGACCGAGGTTGATGAAGATCGCCGACTCGATGACTGCGATCAGGATGAACGGCAGGGAGATGCTTCTCTCAACGAGGGCAATGATCAGGAAGATCGCGAAGACGGAAATGATCGTTACGACACGGAAGTCATGGTCCGTCGTCTCGATCATGTCTTTCATGCAAGGCGCTTCACCGATCAGCATGCCGCCCTCGTCGTATTTCTTGAGGATCGTGTTGATCTCGGCGACCTGTACATTGACCTCGTCACTCGCTACGCGGTAGCCGGAGTTGATCAGAAGCAGTTTCCATTTATCGCTCTGCAGGACGGAACGGATCGAATCGGGGAGAAACTCCTCCGGGATGCGGGAACCGAGGACCGTGTCCAGGCCGATCACGTATCGGACGCCATCGACCTGCTCCATCTCCTTCGTCATGGCGCGGACCTCTTTCGCGGAAACACTCGCGTCCACCAAAAGCATGTGGGTCGATGCGACATCGAAGTCCTCGATCAGTTTGTTGTTCGCGACAGCGTATCCGATATCGTCGGGCAGGCATTTCGACAAGTCGTAGTAGACCTCGTCGTTTGTCTTGTCATAGCCGTAGTAGGCCGGCGGGATCAATGCCACAAAGAGCACCAGGAAAACCGGGAAGATCTTCACCACGCCGTTGGAAAGTTTTCCCATGTCGGGGATGAGGGATCTGTGCTTCGTCTTCTGCAGCGGTTTGTCGAACAGAAGGATCAGCGCCGGAAGCACGGTAACGCAACCGATAACGCCGAGCAGAACACCTTTCGCCATGACGATACCGAGGTCGCGGCCCATCGTGAACGACATGAAACACAGGGCGATAAAGCCCGCGATCGTCGTTACGGAGCTTCCGAGCACGCTGGTAAATGTATCATGGACCGCAATGGCCATCGCCTCTTTGTGGTCCTCATGCTCATGAAGTTTTTCGTTGTAACTGTGCCACAGGAAGATCGAGTAGTCCATCGTTACGGCGAGCTGCAGGACCGCAGACAGAGCCTTCGTGATGTAGGAGATCTCCCCGAGGAAGATATTCGAACCGAGGTTCAGAAGGATCATCATTCCGATCGAAAGCAGGAAGATGAATGGCGCGATCCAGGAGTCCAAAAACAGCATCATGACGATCGTTGCCAGGACTACGGCGATCGCCACGTAGACGGGCTCTTCTCTCTCACACAGTTCTTTCAGGTCGGCAACGAGGGCCGACATGCCGGAGACAAAGCACTGATCTCCACACACGGAACGCATCTCTTCGATGGCGTCGAGTGTCACCTCGGCAGATGTCGAGGAATCGAAAAATACCGCCATCATGGTTGCATTGTCCGTGTTAAATGCTTTGTAAAGTTTCTCGGGGAGCATCTCCATCGGGATGGAAATGTCAGCGAGCGTATCATACCAGATCACGGTGTCGACATGCGGTATGTTCTCGATCTTAGACTTCATGTTCGAGACATCCTTCACCGACATGTCTTCTGCGATGATGAAGGCAAATGCACCTTTGCCGAAATCATTCATCAGTTCATCCTGGCCGATGACGGTTTCCATGTCTTTCGGCAGGTAAACGAGCATATCATAGTTTACTCTGGTCCCGATAAATCCGAGCACCGCGGGGATCAACAGCGCGATGGTGAGGATCAGGATCAGCATGCGGCGTTTTACGACCGCTCTTGCAAGTTTCACTGGGTTTCATCCTCCGTTTCTTTCTCAATTTCTTCTGTTATTTTGTACTACCTTACCCATTGTATACAGAATCCGAAAAAACAAAACGGACAAAAATAGTCTCGTGTCTAAAAATCAGACACGAGACTGAAAATGCCTAAATCTTTGGTTTTATTTCTTCGTCACACGCTCGATCATTTCTTCGACCAAACCGGTGTACACCTCGCAAAAACGGGCGATCATCCGTTGCACATCGGTCTCCATCATCTGGTCGAGCCAGCTGATCATGATGCCGAAGCACTCGCTTTTAAAGAAACGTCCCAGGATCTCTTTATCGAACTCATCGATCTCCCGATCCTTGACTACTTGCTCTCCGTAGGAGTCAACGACGTAGTCACAGATCTTCCAGAGATAACGCTCAAAGATATTTCGGTTGACCGAGTTGTAGATGTGGAGAATGGCTTTTTTGTTCTCCGTCAGGAATTCATTGACCGCATAAAGTGCAGTCTCCACCGAAGCGATCGTCGGGTACTCCGCGATCAGTTGGTCGGCATCTTCCCGGACCATCTCTTCGATCAGCGCGGGGATATCCTCGTAATGATAATAAAACGAATTCCGATTGATTCCGCACTCCTGCACGATCATCTTTACCGTGATCTGGGACAGAGGCTTCTCCTCGAGCAGGGAACGGAAGGTACGTTTGATCAGATCTTTTGTAAGGTTCGTCACGCTCTCGCCTCCCTATTCGTCATCTCTGTGCATCGAGAACTGATCCAGCGGGTATTTCTTCAGGTTCTCCAGGATCTTACGGTCGTCCGCCGTGGACAGGAGGTTCTCTCTCGCTTTGTTGATCTCGTTGATGTTCTTATGCCGCGAAGGGCCGCCGACGCAACCGCCGGGGCAGACCATTCCTTCGATGAAGTCTTCGGGAAGGCGGCCGGCCTTCAGAAGCAACAGGGCCTTGCGGCACTCCTCGCCGCCGTGGGCCTTCAGAAGTTTGATCTCCGAGGTGTCCTCGCCGCGCTCGCGCATGCATTCCATGACAGCGCCTGCCACACCGCCGCTGGAGGCAAAACGTTTGCCCCAGATCGATGCTTCCTGGTACTCGTCCTCCACAGGTTCGAAGTCGGTATCCTTCGAGCGCATGAGGGCGCTGAGTTCGCCGTAGGTCATGACGTAGTCCGCGTTGTCCTTTACCGCCTTATTCTGGGCTTCGGCCTTCTTCGCAACACACGGGCCGATGAATACGGTGACGCAACCCGGGCGCGTCGCCTTGAGATAACGCGAGATCGCACACATAGGCGAAACCGTCTTCGACATATTCTCTTTATACAGTTCCGGAAAATGGATCTTCAGCATGTTGATAAAGGCCGGGCAGCAGGATGTCGTCATCTTCTTTCCGGTCTTGTATGCATTGGCCCACTCTTCGGACTCGTAGGCCGCTGTCATGTCGCCGCCGAGGCCTACCTCGACCATGTCGGCGAAACCGATCTTCTTCAGACCCGCGCGGATGGAAGGCATGCCGATCTTCTCGCCGAACTGGCCCTCTGTAGCGGGCGCGCACATGGCGATCACTTCTTTACCGGCTTTGATCTCTTTAATGATATCGACCAGGAAGGTCTTACCCGCGATGGCCGCGAACGGACAGTCGTGGATGCAGTGACCGCACTGGATACATTTCGTCTCATCGATCTTGCAGAAGCCGTACTCGTCGTACGTGATCGCGCCGACGGGGCAGGCTTTTTTGCAGGGACGCTCGAGGTGGACGATCGCTTTATAAGGGCAGACCTCCGCGCATTTTCCGCACTCTTTACACTTCGCGGGGTCAATGTGCATGTGAAAGTCGCCGGGCGTGATGGCGCCGAAGGGACAGGTGTTGATGCACGGACGACCCATACAGAAACGGCAGTTATCCGTGACGGAGTACGCCGCGATGGGACATTCGTCACAGGCCGAATCAATGACCTGGACAATGTTTTTCGAGTCCGGGTTATATGTCGTCGACTGCCCCTGCGCGAGGCGGATCCTCTGGCGCACGATCTCGCGCTCCTTATAGATGCAGCAACGGTAATCCGGCTTGGGACCGGGAATCAGTTTCAGCACGAGTTCCTCGATGTGCTCCTGATCGTTCTGACCGTTCCACTCCAGTCGGCAAACCTCTTCGATGATGTTGTGCTTAAAGCGGTTCATACCAAAATCATTGGTGACCATAGCAACCTCCTGTTAACCTGCGATCAATCCTGTTTGTCGAGGATGTGGGTATGTTTTACCGCAGCCCAGATAACGTAAACATAAGCAAAGCCGATCAAGGCCGTGAAGAGCTGGGTGACGGAAAACATGGACTGGAATACATCCAGTTTCTTTCGAAGCGGGCTCTCCGTGGGAAGGAAGGTCGGGATCACCCAAAGGGAGATCGTCAGGCCCATAAAAGCCGCTTTTGCCGCCGAACTGACAGCGGCCGTGATGACATAGAGGATCGTCGTCTTCGTGGATGCTTTTTCGTAGGCATACTTCTTGAACAGCAGGAAGACGCAGATCGCAAGGATGCAGTTACCGACCATGATCAGCGGAATGATGCCCGGGATCGCTGTCATGATGGGCGCTGCCGAGATCAGATAGGCCGTGACCGGCGTGATGATGCTCAGGCAGAGCGCGCACGGCAGGTTCACTGCGAAGACTGCCAGCACGATGCAGGCATTGATCACCGGACCGGTGATGTAGACACTCAGGTTTTTGAACACCTGACTTACCAGACAGACTGCTAACAGCATGGCCGTGAATGCGATCTCTCTGGTTCCGAATTTGCTCTTTTTTGTTTCTTTCATACTAAACCTCATCTATATGTCCGAAGGAATATCCGCGGATCCGAAGCCCGCCGATATTACACAATAAGTTACCGCCTATAGTATAGCGGACTGCTTCGGCTTTGTCCATCAGGTTTTTGTTTAAAACACAGTACATGAAACCGGGCCGTGAGGTTTTTTCAAACCTTACGGCCCGGGGTGGATTTTATTCGGTCACGACATCCACGCGGCTACCTCCGCTGCGCTCCTTCCGCACCAGGATCTGGCGGTCAATGCGCTCCTTCAGCTCGGCTACGTGGGAAATGATGCCGATCAATGTATTGTTTTCGGCCAAGCGGTCCAGAACATCGATGGCTTTCGACAAAGCCGTCGCGTCCAGGGAGCCGAAACCCTCATCGATGAACATGGACTCGATGCAGACGCCGCCGGCTTCGGACTGGACTTCATCCGAGAGGCCCAGCGCAAGCGACAGGGATGCCAGGAAGCATTCGCCGCCCGAAAGACTCTTAACGTCACGCGTGGTCCCGTTGTAATGGTCCATAACATGGATGTCCAGACCGCCTTGCTTACGCTTATCGGTCGGATCTTCTTGAAGCAGGAACTCATACTGTCCCCCGGACATATCCAGGAAACGCAGGCTGGCGCGCTCCAAAACACGTGAGAAGTAGATCATCTGCACGTAGGTCTCCAACTTGATCTTATCCTTACCGCTCAGGTTGCCGTTTACGGTGTCGGCAAGTTCCTTCACCCAGGTATAGCGTTTCACGGCCGTGTCCAGCTCCGCCTGACCTTTCTCGAGATCAGCGATGGCCTTCGTGTTCGCGATCTTGCGCACACCGATCTTGCGGAGCTCGGTCTCGTAATTCGCCAGCAACTCCGTGAGCGTCTGCGCCTGCGTTGTGAGGTCCTCCGTCGAATAACCACGGTATTCCTCCTGCAGTTTCGTTTTCTGCTCCTCCAGATGAGCCTGCAACGTCCGCAGCGTTCCTCCGTTTTCGGCCAATGCTTCGGCGTTCTGCTTCACACTCTGCTCCGCCGTCTCGATCGCCTGCTCGAGTTTTCTCTTCTGCGCCTCGAGTTCCGCAATGGCCTGCTCAGCGGCCGCCTTGCTTTCGTACTTGAGTTCCTTCTTCGTCTCAGCCAGGCGCTCGTTCTGGTTTTCGATATCGCGATTCAGGCCCACAAGTTTCTCGGAGAAACCAGCGATCTTTTCCTCCGTTTTCTTGATGCTTTCTTCGATCGCGGGGATCTCATTTTCCAACTTCTCTTTGCGGGATTTCGCTTTCTCCAGCATGCTGATGGACGCCTGGATCTCGCGGATCTTCGCCTTCTGCTCCGAGATATCCCCCTTCAAAAGATCGATATCCTCTGCGGAATACTCCTTACCGGATGAACGGCTCACCTTCTGGGCTTCCGCCGCAAAACGCTCGCTCACGTTCTCCAAAAGAGCCTTTGCCTTTTCTTTTTCCTGCTCCGCTTTTGCGGTCGCATCTTTCAAACGCTCGTGCTCGCTTTGCGCTGCCTCGACCGTCGCCTTCATCCGATCCAGTTCCTTGCGGTCGGGTGCGTGATCCTGACAGATCGCAAGAGTCGGATGCTCCAGCGAACCGCATACCGGACAGGGCAGTCTCCTGCCTTCCGTCTTCTCCTTTTCGGTCAATTCTTTTGCCAGAACGCCCGCCTGCTCATTCAGGAACAGCTGGTAGGCCGCGTTGTATGACTCCGACTTCTGCCGGTATTCCGTGAAAGCGGTCTGCTCGGCATTTACCGCGTTCTTATGATTCTTTTCAGTGACTTTGAGAGCCCTCGAACCGTCGGTCAGTTGTTTGCCGACATCGAGGAGACCTTCGATCTGCTGCAAGGCAGTCTGCGCCTCGCTGAGTTTCACTGCTTCGCGTGCCGAACGCTCGCCGGCATCCGAACAAGATTTCAGTTCTTCTTTTTTCTCTTCCAGTTCCTGAAGGATCTCCGCCTTACGGGCTTCCTCGCTCTGCTTCTGACTCGTTGCCTCGCTGAGTTCTGCCGTCTTTTTGCGGATCGATACCGCGATCTCTTCAAGCACGTCGTAACGCTTCAGGTTATTCCGCTCCGTCACGATATCAGCCGCCAGGCGGTCGATCTGCGGCTGCTGTCCCTTCGCCAGGGCCAATGCCTCTTTCTTCGCCTCGCCCTGTGCTTCCAGATCTTTCTTTTCCTGGTTCTTCTCTTCGATCCGTTCCTCGCCCGTCATGATCTCTCTGCGCACACTGAGTTCGGTCTGCAGTTTCGTGCTCTCCGCATTCAGCTGCGCCGCCTCACCGGAAAGTTCTTCCTCCCGGCGTGCATCCTCTTCCAGGATGCCCTGAGCCAGATCCATGATGTCTTCGGACGGCATCAGGGTGTCCTTACGTGCTATCATGTCGCGTAAGGCCTCTAATTCGCCCAAAAACGCGCTTTTCGGGCCGCAGTCGATATTCTTAGCGGGAAGAATGATATCCTGCTTTTTAGCCTCGTAAGCGTTTCTGGCGTTGCTCAGTTCATCCTTCATGGAGAACTGGAATGTCTCATAATTCTTCGTGCGGAACAGTTTCTGCATGATGGTCCGCTTATCATCCGAACTTTTCAGGAGGAAGTCACGGAACTCGCCCTGCGCGATCATAGCGATCCGGGCATACTGATCCCGGTCCACACCGATGACCTCTTTGATCTTCTCATTCGCGCGCGTCGAATTCGACTCGTCGATCAGTTCCCCGCCCGGCAGAATGAGTCTCACCGACGCACTCTCCTGTGTCTCTCCCTGGCCCGACTTCTTGGGCCGCATGTAGGACGGGTTTCGCTTTACGTTATATTCTTCACCGTTGCATTCAAAGCTCAGTTCCACATAGGTCGGTGTCTCCGGCTCTGCATATTTCGAGCGGAACATCGACGAACTACGTTCGTTTCCGCTCGCCACTCCGAACAATGCGAAACTGATCGCATCGAAGATCGACGTTTTTCCGGCGCCGGTGTCGCCCGTCACCAGGAACAGGCCCTCCGAGCCCATCTTTTCAAAATCTACGTTGACCCGGTCTGCATATGGCCCGAAGGCCGACATGGTCAGTTTTAACGGTCTCATCGGCCACCTCCTAACCCCAGATATCCTTGATGATGCGCTCGGAACATTCCACCTGCTCCGGCTCCATTTCCCGACCGTTTTGTTCTTTAAACAGGTCGGAAATGATCTCAATCGGCTTCATCACTTCCACGCGTTCGTTTCTTTGGATCTGGCTGATGCTGTTCGTCCGCGTGTTGTTATACTGCAACTGCATGATGTTCGGGTACACGGTCCGCAATCTTCGGATCGCGTCCGGAATGTCGTTTTCGTCCGTCAGGATGACCTTCACATAATCTTCCTTCCGGCTGTCCGCGTGGCCCTGCTGCATGACAGTCTCATAACTGCCCTCGATCACACGCATTTCCCGAAGCGGCGTGAGGTCGATATTGCGGTAGTCCACCGTGCCCTTCTCTTTCAACTCAACGATCGTCACGGACTTCGTCTGCTCTGCCTCGTCGAACGAGTATTTGAGCAGGGAGCCGCTGTAACGGACGTGCTTCTTTCCGGCGCCCTGGGCCTTATGGATGTGGCCGAGCGCCACATAATCGAAGTCTTCGACCGCCGATACGTCGACGTTCTCGGTGCCGCCGATCGACCGCTCCTCCGAGCCCGAAAGCTCCGCATTTGTGATGAACTGGTGCGCGACCAGCACATTCCTCTTTTTGCGGTCAATGTCCATATGTTCGACTGCGACCCGCACCGCATCGGAATGATCGTTGATCTTCTCGTCTTCAAAGCTATGCCGCACATGGGCAGGCTTCACGAACGGAAGCAGGTAGAAATTGACCTCGCCGAATTCGTCCTTAAGAACGACCGGCTCGACGTTTCCGTCGTAGACCTTCGAAACGAAGACATTGCTGTTCTTCAGGATCCGGGAAGCGTACGCGATCCTCTCGGCGCTGTCGTGGTTTCCGTAGATCATGAAGACCTTCTGCCCGCGCCTCGTCAGCTCGACCAGAAAATCGTCGAACACCGCGACCGCATCGGCCGGCGGAGACGTCCGGTCATAGATGTCCCCGGCGATCACGACCGCCTCCGGCTGCTCCTCGTCCACGATCCGAAGCACCTGCTCCAAAATGTATTTCTGATCCTCCAACATCGAAAACCGGTTCACGATCTTTCCGATGTGCAGGTCCGCCAAATGTAACAGTTTCATAGAACGCCTTTCCGATCCGTAGGTCGGATCACATCATTCTGCGCAGGATCTCCTGCGCGCCGTTTTTGCCGCTGCGGACGTCGCTCGGCGTCTTGGAAAATGCCGTCTGGTAACGTCCGTCTCCGTAGTAAGTCAATTTGTAGTGTTTGCCGTCCTCGGTGATGACGAAACCGAGCCGTTCGAGTTCCGAGCGCAGGCGCGGAGTCATGCCGTCGTAGTTCTTCAGCAAACGTTTGATCTGCTCTGCACGCTTCTCACTCAGGCGCTGGTAGTCATTGCTCTGAAGGATGTCCTTCACGATGTCCGCACGTCGCATGTCGTCACTCATATTCACGGCAGCATCCGAAAGCACAGCCAGCAGCAAGTCTTTGACCTCGCCGGGATACAAGTCGTTTTCATCGCCCATGTTCAGAACGGGCACGGTATCGCTTGCATCCAGTTTCGCTCGCAGGCCCTGGTTTTCGTATTGCAGAGCTTCATTGGACCGCGTGAGTTCCTCCACCTGCCTCTGCAGCCGCTGCATGTCGTCATCGAAGGCATCGAGCAGATCCTCCGCCTCGGTCTTCGCACGCTTCAGCGCTTCCTTCTCATCCAGTTCCTGCGAGTAACGCTCGCGCTGGTACTGCAGGCGGTCACGCAGGAGGGCATTGTTCACGCCCTGCCAGGTATACAAAGTGTCGATCATCTGGGCGTTGCTGTACTGGATGACCACGCGGATCACCCGCTCCAAAAGCGTCGCGTCATACCCCATCTCATTTCGATACTGGTACTTCCGATGGCCGACGGTCTGATTCGGAAAATAGATCCCGATGGCGCCGTAGTATTCATTTTCCCCGCCACATAATGTTTTAAGTCGGGAGTTCGTCACGTTGCTGTCCTGTGCCAGCACATGCGCGACGCCCTTCAGGCGACCGGCCAGAATGCCGACATCCACCGGATCCTCGTCGTGATAGGTGCGGGAAACGTAGACCACCGGCAGGCGGTACTGCCTGCGGCCCTTCATGATATCGGCGAGCAGGTCGAGGCTGCGCACATCAATGCTGTGCGGCGTGCGTTCGATCGTGAGGTCGCCGTCATCTTCCAAAAATCCGCGACGGATCAACAGTGTGATGAAGTGCGGCGTGGAGAACTCGGAATCCAGCTTCAGAGCCTCCGGCGCGTAACTGCGGTCCAGGCGGACGGACATTTTCCGCTCACGGAAGTTCATGACGTAATCGGTGTCCCAGATCACGCCGCTTTCCTCCCTCTTTTCATGGCGGATGGCGACGATGTCCTCAGGCTCATATTCCTCAATATCCAGCCACAGATCATCGTCTCCAAAGCGAACGTTCATCTCTCCGTTCCACTGCAAGCCGCGAACAACGTTCTCCTTATGGGAGCTGTTCTGGTTCCATTCGATCACGAGCTTGATAAAATCTTCCTTCGTGACCTTCGGACTGATAGATAAGATCGTTGAAAAGAGCAGCATAGGCACCCTCCCTTCATATTCGTGTAGTATGGCTCATTGTTTCAGCATTCAATACGTTTCAATCGATACTGATATTATACCACACAGACCACAGTTCGTATATGAGATCGGGGATTTTTATATATTAATTTTACGGAAAATGCTGTCCGATAAAAATACAACCCATTCATCCCCCAACGACCTGCGGAAAACTTGTTCAAAAAAATAACAGATCCGCCGACATTTCGGGCGGATCGATCGTTATACATATGAAAACGATAAACGAAAGGATGTGTAACTATGAAGAAAACGATAATCGTTTTGCTCATATCAACTTTATTATTGGCAGCAATAGTAAGCTGCAGATCCAAGGCCGGACCCGATCCCACCGAAAACGCCTCCACGAATGAAAGCGAACCTAAAAGGATCTTGGAGAACCCCCTGGTGATCATGAACGAGAGCGGTGCCAAAATCGGTGAGATCGATCATCAAGCCAGGATCACCGCCGTTGATGACGGGATCTTTTACAGCGTGTTTAATGTGGATGCGAATTCACATACCGGCCCTGCCGAGTACCGTTTTTTCAACCTGAAAGACAGAACGGATGTATTACTTGGGAACCTAGAAGGCCAGGGATACGAGGCCGGTTTCACGCGCACGGAACTGAACGGCGTGGTCTACACTCTCGCTGTCAAAGGAGATCCTTACAAAGAGGCCGTCCCGCTTCTGCTGCTTGCATTCGATACCGCAAATCGGACAATGAAAACATACACCGTATCGGAAGACGGCTTCCCTTACACTGCTATGGCGACGATCGACGGGAAACTGCTGATCATGAATCATGAAACGGTAAATGACCGGATCGATAAGATCTATGAATTCGATCCGGGCACGGAAAAGATCCGTGAAGTCCTGGCCTTCCCTTCTACTGCAGATTCCCTGCGTAGTATCTGTGCCGCGGATCACGGTTTTTATCTGCTTCGGTTGAAGTTGAATGTTGACAGCGAAAACGAGATGTACATTGACCGATATGACGAAAACTACCAAAAAACATCGGAACTGCCGGTGGGGAACATTCTCGTAAATGCGATCACGACCATTCACGGGATCTTAAGCAGGCAGGATGCCTGGAACGAGATCGGTATGAACGTCAGCCATTTCTCCGTGATCGATGACCGATATATGGTCTATGAAAACTTCGGTCTATCCCGTGTCATCATCGACCTGCAGACCAAAGAAACTTTGCTGGCAAAGGATGATAATTATTCGATCTCAATGGGAAACGGAGCACCCGTAATGTACCGGGTCGACTACGTTGCCGATCCGACATCCGAGCCGGAGATCTTCAGTCTTGAGGACGGAAAGATCCGGCAGTCTTCCTTTGTGCCTGATAAAGATCATACACTTGTACAGGTCGTAACGACCTCCGCGAACGGAACCCAAACGATCCTTACTTCAGACATTTTCCCCGTACAAAACGGCACGGGAGTGATCCTGATCCGGTCAGTTAAATAACTTCAGGTAACGTATTCATTTCATCCTCCGTTCCGGCTTCCCGGAGCAGAGGATGTTCTCTACTCGGAAGCCTTAAAGTTATAGATCGGTTTCATGACATCAATGACATCTACCGATTCGCGGATGACATCCAGGATGTCCGCAAGGCTCTTGTAGGCCATCGGTGCCTCGTCCAGTGTATTTTCGTTGATCGAAGTCGTGTATACTCCCTCCATGCTCTTCTCGTACTCTTCCAGACTCAGGACATGCTTCGCCCTGGTTCTGGACATGATACGCCCTGCGCCATGGGGTGCGGAGTAGTTCCACTCGGGATTTCCTTTGCCGATCGCGAGGATACTTCCATCTCTCATATTGATCGGAATCAGCACTTTCTCACCACTATGGGCCGCTATTGCGCCCTTTCTTAAAATCATTTCATCTGTATCGATATAATTATGAATGGTATGGAAGCTCTCGCCACCGGAAAGTCCCGCGCGTTCTATAAGGATCCCGGCCATTTTTTCTCTGCTTCTTTTGGCAAATGTCTGGCAGATAACAACGTCGTGAAGATAGTCTTCCAGATACTCTCCGTACAGAAAACACAAATCTTCCGGCATGGTGGTCTCACTTTTGTAAACCTGATAATGCAGCTGCTTCAACGCCCCTTCTATCTCATTCTTGCGTCCCAGCTCTTTATAGGTTTTAATGATCTCGTCACGCTTCGCAAAATACTCTGCATATCCACGGTTCAGATCTACCGCCAGTTTCTGGTAGTATTCCGCAACCTGTTTTCCGAGATTTCTCGATCCGGAATGGATCACCAGATACTTCGTCCCGTCGGCCGCTTCATCGATCTCGATAAAGTGGTTTCCGCCGCCCAAAGTTCCCAGCGATCTTTCCAAACGGTTCGTATCCCTGAGTTTATCGAAGCATCTGAGTCCGGTCAGATCGAACCGCTCGGTCAGTTCCTCCCAAACATTTATGCCCGAAGGAATGTAATGCGCAGCGGCGTCCACCTTTTCGAAATCGATCGGGTCCTTTCCCAGGTTTACCGTGTACATGCCGCAGCCGATGTCGACTCCGACCACGTTGGGTACGACCTTGTCCGTAATAGTCATGGTGGTCCCGATGGTGCAGCCCGCGCCGGCATGAACGTCCGGCATGATGCGGATCCTGGAGCCCTCCGTCATGGCATAGTCGCACATACGGCGGATCTGAGCGATTGCCTCGTCTTCGACGACTCTTGCATAACAGATCGCAGTATTCATCTTTCCCTTGATCTCTAAAATGTCCATGTTAAGTCCTTTCCAAAACACACTGAAACATGAAAAACAAAAAACCGCCTGCCTCACATAAGGCAAGCGGTCTGCACAAGCATATCTATCGTAATGCGCCTGTTAACGGCGTATCATATCATGAACGACATGTTCTCGCATAAGCTCAATCTTATATGAAGGCACGAAAAACGATCCCCGTACAAAACTGGTCTTGCACGTTGATCCACAGCAATCACTATCATAACTGAATATGCATTGAACAGTTGCCATGATTAATCTTCCTTTCCGGGAGCTTTTCGCTCCGCTAATCGTTTTTCACGGTCGTATTATAGCACCGTTTTTCCGATTTGTCATTATACTTGTGGTATAAAATGGTCAAAACACTCAAAAAGGCCGTCCATCGTCTTCTCGAAATCCTCGTCGATCAGCACGACCCGATCGCCGGCAGCACGAAAACTCTCCGCGAAGTCGCGGTTGCTTTGCTTCAGTTCCTCCTTCGTGTAGTCCCCCTGAGTCATCCGGGTCTCGACCGCAGACTCGTGAAGGAAGATATCATCGAAATGCGCATCGATATACTCTTCCGTCATGGCCAGGCAAATGAATTCGATGTGCTCCAGATACTCTGGCTCGAAGTCTTTCCGCCAGTCCGCCGGAATGTAGCATCCTTCGACGATGAGGTTCTGCTCATTCTCGATGGCGGTTTTGACCATCTCGCGGACGATGGGCCACAGGTATTCGGTCAATGCGTCGTCGTCCATCGGCGTGAGTGTGGTATTCCCACTGCGGATCAGTCCCATCTTCAGATGGTCGATCGAAAGATAAGGATATTTGTATTTCTCCAGCATCCTCTGTGACAGATAGGTTTTACCTGCGTGGGATGCTCCCGTGATCAATATAATCATTTTCACCTCTGCAGATTCAGATCTTTTTTGCACAAACCTTGAAGAGCGGTTTAGACTTTTGGTAGCGGGTCATGATCTCTTCGTTCAAATACTCGAATTCAAAGTCTCCGAAGAAGTGGCGGACATCGTCCTCATCGAAGAAACGCTTGATCTCCTTGCCCTCCATTTCGAACACGTGCTTCTCAACTTCGGGACCCTGCCCTGCTCCGTGTGCCACGTCCTTCACCGAGTTCACACGGAAGATCAGGTGACCTCCGGGCACGAGGATGCGCCGGATCTCGGCAACGATAGCCTTCGTGTCCGCCTCGTCAAAATAATGGAGACACAAGTCCGCGATGATCACCTCGAAGGTTTCGTCCTCGAATGGCATGCCGTCCAACATATTAAAACAGATGGCGTCCTTCACCTCGGGGAAATTCTTCTTGATGTTGTTGATGGCGTTTTGCGACTGGTCGCAGGAAATGACTTCCTTCCCCTTTTCGATCAGATACTTGGTGTCATTACCGCTGCCGCAGCCCAGATCCAATATGGGCTTCTTGCAGTTCATGATCATCTCATCGAAACTCTCCAACCATTCATCGTACATGATGTTCTCTCTCTTGTACTCCCGGTGTGCATTGTCCCAGTAACGAAGAGAACTCTCTCTTGAAACCTTTGACATGTTTTATCCCTCCCTGAATTAAATAATTACTTGTTTTCTTTCCGATAATGCTCGAGCACGTGGACTCCCTGGTAGCCGATCTTTTTGTAGAATTCGTTCCCGCCACCGGTCATGATCTCAGCGCCGAGCGGACGCAATGTGCGGACATGCTGCGAAAGGGCAGCCGCCGCCAGACCTTTGTGCTGGACGCGCGGCACGGAACACAGCGGCTCCATGTACGCCAGATGGTTCTCCGGAACCCACCACATGCCGGAAAAGCAAACATATTCGTCCGCCTCATCCGCGATGATCACAGTGTAATCGTAGGTCGAATGCGGTGACGGCGCTATCGTGGCTCCCAGCACATTCTGATACAGTTCGTGCGGACTCAGGCCTCCGTTCTTCGTCGGAACCTCCCAGTTTACAAACGGTCCGTACTCGTTGCTGTTAAAACCTTCCCACAGGCACTTCGCGACCTTCAGCGGATCCGACGTTCTGGATTCTACAAAATGATAGCCTTCCGGCAGCGGGTAATCGAGATCCCCGGTACGGAAATCAAAGATCCGGTCGGTCTCATCGTAGATCTTCTGATATCCGCGCCGCTTCGCTTCCTCGATCAATGCCTTCTGCCCCGTCGAAAAGATCAGCTCCTGCGGATCCTCAAATTTCGGAAACATGGTCTCCGCGTAGTCGATCATATCCTTTGCCAAAAACTCATATCCCGGCCGCAGCACAAAGAAAAGCTCCGTGACCGAAGACTCATAAAACACAAACACCACGGGAAGATCTCCATCCAGCCAGAAGCGGTTCAGCCGCACATAATCCTTATCATGCCACGGCGAAGTGACCGCATACTCAAAAAACGGCGCCGCCGGCCCGTTGCTCTCCTCATGGTTATATACATCCGTCATCAGCTTCCAGACCAGATCGATATCCGTCAGGATCTGGAAATGCTTGGTTTTGATATTCATCTTTCATCTCCTCTTGTTTAAAAACGTATCAGTCCTAGTATAGTTGACATATGCTGTTTTGTCCACTACTTTATGCTCTCATCCGATGCACTCTGTCTGATGGTATCGAACCACTTCGCTTAATTCGCTTCCCATCGAGAAACTCGTACGGCTCTCATTTCAGAAGTACTTGAATATGGTTTTAGTCATTTCACGGATCCCTTTTGAACACGACATTCCTCCATTTGAAAACTATTTGAATATGATCTTGATCATCTCCCGAATCCCTTTTATATCCAGCGGGATACCTTCGGTTTCGTAAGAGAACATCAGATTTCTCCCCGAGAAAATGCCGCTTCGCCTGTACTCTTCCAGTTTTCTCAATGCTTCTCCCCTGTAATCTTCGTCATCCAACAAACCGAAATGCTCAAAATAGACCTCTTCCCTCGTTTTTGTATTCAGCAAGGTAAAATCGGGATATGCTTTCTTTCCGGATCTTAACTGCACCATTTCTTCGTAACGATACGGGATCCCCAGATCATAGAACATATCCGCGAGGATCGCCTCGGATTTAGAGCGGACCTTCTCCCCTCGTCGTGTATCATAAATCTTCGCTTCCGGCATATACGGGTTTGTTCTGAATGGTTTTGCAAGCCAAGTTTCAGTGAACATCTCCTCCGTTGCAATATATGGCACTGCCAATCTTCTTCGCTCCTCACTCAGATTATCAAATGTTAGATCTGCATTCTCACATGACAACAAAGCAAACACTTTTTCAAGCCTATTTAGTTCAACGTATGCGTCCTTCAAAAAGCGTTCATGATAATCCTTCTGCGCCAGTTTTCCCACTAAAGTCATGTTTGCCTTTTTGATGTATTCCCCTATCGTATCCGACTTTTTCAGCACCTGATAGTATCTTACTTGCTTCCCATTCCTGCTTACACGTAATCTCCCCTCCGGAAACGAGCCCGATTCTTTCTCCGCCTTAGCGATAGCTTTCTTAAGCATAGCTATTCTTTCTTTGATACATTTCAGTAATCCTTCCATTCTGTTCCCCTTTCAACATCTTTATGACTAAATCTCACGGCGTCGCTTGTTTTAGTCATGTTTTCTTACTGAATTCCAGTCCGTGATTCTGCCCGAACGTTAGTTTTATGACTAAGGCAACTGTTTTCCCTTCCCTTAGTCATCAAAAGTTTCATCCCTCCCTTCCCAAAATGACAGTATTATGCCTAAAGCGGGGTGTTTCTGCTACTTTAGACATATCTAGCTTCATAACGCAAGTCTTGACAGCTGCTCAAATTGATGGTCTCATGCCTAAGTTGAAGCGTATCTCTTAATTTAGGCATAATCTGCATTCTCCGGCACCATCCGACACTATCACAAAAACTCATATTTATGACTAAAGCAAAGGTTTTTTCCAGTATTAGGCATATCGAGCTTTATAACCCAGTCCTCGACCCCCGATCTAGAAGACAGGTTCTTGCCTAAAACCGAGTGCATCTCCAACCTTAGACATTTTTAGCTTCCCGGCCGCCAGCCAAGGTGCTTCCCGAAGCCCCCATTTTTGCCTAAAGCAAGAAAAATACCCGATTTAGGCACTTTCACACCCTGTCGGAGTCACCGCCTTGGCGAAATAGTGGCTAAATCAGCCTAAACATCCCATTTTAGGCACTCTCTGGTGCAAAGAATACAATAGACCTCCGGGGGCCGCAGCGCCCGGAGGTCTACAAATTGTCAAATCTATTACGACTCTAAGCTTCTCATCGTCGGGAAGAATAATACGTCACGGATGGCCGGTGAGTCGGTCAGTAGCATGACCATACGGTCGATACCGAAACCGATACCACCTGTCGGCGGCATACCGAGTTCCAATGCGTAGAGGAAATCTTCATCGGTGTGGTTGGCTTCCTCGTCGCCCTGTGCAAGGAGGGCTTCCTGTGCTGCGAAACGCTCACGCTGATCGATCGGGTCGTTCAGCTCGGAGTAAGCATTTGCCATCTCCCAACCGTTCATGAAGAACTCGAAACGCTCTACGTAGTTCGGATCTTCCGGCTTCTTCTTCGTCAGAGGAGAGATCTCGATCGGATGATCCATAACGAAGGTCGGCTGGATCAAATGCTCTTCTACGAATTCCTCGAAGAAGAGGTTCAGGATATCGCCCTTCTTGTGGCGCTCCTCGAACTCGACGTGCTTCTCCTTAGCGATGGCGCGTGCCTCTTCCAGTGTGTGGATCTCGTTGAAATCCACGCCGGAGTACTGCTTAACTGCGTCCACCATGGTGATACGTGTGAACGGCTTGCCGAGATCCATCTCGATGCCGTTGTATGTAATGGTCGTGGTTCCGAGCACTTCCTGTGCCAGATAGCGGTACAGGTTCTCGGTCAGATCCATCATGCCGTGGTAATCGGTATAAGCCTGATAGAGCTCCATAAGAGTGAATTCCGGATTGTGACGGGTGTCAACGCCCTCGTTACGGAATACACGTCCGATCTCGTACACACGCTCCAGACCGCCGACGATCAGTCGCTTCAGGTACAACTCCAGGGAGATACGCAGCTTCACATCCTCATCCAGCGCATTAAAATGCGTTTCAAAGGGTCTGGCAGCCGCACCACCGGCGTTTTGTACCAGCATGGGGGTCTCTACCTCCATGAAGCCCAAACCGTCCAAATAACGGCGGATCGCGCTGATGATCTTCGAACGCTTCAGGAAGGTATCCTTAACTTCCGCGTTCATGATCAGGTCCACATAACGCTGACGATAACGCATGTCGGTATTCGTCAGACCGTGAAACTTCTCCGGCAGGATCTGCAGGCTCTTCGAGAGCAGGGTCAATGTCTCCACGTGAATGGAGGTCTCGCCTGTCTTCGTGATAAATACATAGCCGGTCACGCCGATGATATCGCCGATATCCAGCTTCTTGAATTCCTTATACGGATCCTCACCCAACGAGTCTCTGGAAACATACAACTGGATGTTGCCCTTGAGGTCGCTGATGTTGGCAAAGGAAGCTTTACCCATGATACGTTTGGACATCATACGTCCGGCAACCGATACCGTTTTCCCCTCATACGCTGCGACATTGTCCTTAATGTCCGTCGAATGATCGGTCACGTTGTATTTGGTGATCGTAAACGGATCCTTACCGTTTGCCTGAAGTTCTGCAAGCTTCTCTCTTCTTACCTTGAGAAGCTGGTTAATGTCCACATTTTCTACGTTGGTTTCCTTTGTCTGCTCCGCCATAATGACTCCTTATCCGATCATAATGTTCATGATCTTGTATTCTGCTACTCCGTCGTCGATCTCGTAAGAAACCGTGTCGCCGACCTTGCGGCCCATCAGCGCGTGGCCCAAAGGAGACTCGTTGCTGATCATCATCTGGCTGCTGTTCGCTTCGGTCGAACCGACGATGGAAAACTCTAATTCTTCATCATATTCAAAATCATACAGAACTACCTTACAGCCGACGCTGACTTTATCCTTCTCGATATCCTCTTCGTCAACGACCGTAACGTTCTTCAAAAGTTTCTCAAGTTCCTCGATACGGGACTCCAGATCGCGCTGCTCGTCCTTCGCTGCATCATACTCTGCATTCTCCGAAAGATCGCCCTGCTCACGCGCCTCTTTGATCTTCTGAGCAACCTCTTTTCTACGATACACTTTGAGGTTGTGAAGCTCTTCCTCGTACTGTTTGAGACCACTGTAGGTAATGATTTTTTGCTCTGCCATGGAAACATCCTCCTGTTTGTGTATCTACTTATAGCGCTTTATACACATGTTAAGTATTATAGATAACTGCCTGACAAATGTCAAGATGCTTTTTCAGGCATTTTAAAGTGCCTGTTTGACTTCGATCCGAAAGTTCTCGATCAGCTGCGCGAGCGCCTCTTTGCTTTCGGCCTCGTTGACCCTGCGACGGAGCGAAGTCGCGTGCGGCAGGCCCGTCGTATACCAGGCCACATGCTTACGCATCTCCATCGGGGCAATGTATTCGTCTTTGAACTGCGCGATGCGCTCCATATGCAGGAGCATCATGTCGCAAAGCTCGTCGATCGTAGGTCTCGGCGGGATCGGCTCACCGTTAAGCGCCGCGCAGACCTCCCGGAACAGCCATGGATTTCCCTGCACACCGCGCGCCAGCATGACCGCCTCGCAACCGGTATGTGCACGGCAATCCAGCGCATCCTGCGCCGAAAAGATATCGCCGTTCGCGATGACGGGGATCGAGACTGCCTCTCGCACGCGGGCAATGCAGTCCCAGTCAGCCTTACCGCTGTAATACTGCTCACGCAACCTTCCATGCACCGCGATCGCCGCCACGCCACAGTCTTCTGCGATTTTTGCGATCTCGACCGCGTCCGCACCGACATTGACCCTGCCCGAAGCATCGCCCGCAAACCCTTTGCGTACCTTCACCGTGACCGGCACCGGATCGGCGGCCTTCACCATCGCCGTCAGGATCTCCCGCACCAGCTTCGGCTCCTTCATCAGTGCGCTACCCTCGTGATTGTTCACGATCTTCGGCACCGGGCAGCCCATATTCAGGTCGATGATATCGAACGCCCCGCTCTGCGCCAGCTTCGCCGTTTCGCTTGCAAGCACCTCCGGCTCCGAGCCGAAGATCTGCACCGCGATCGGGTGTTCATCCGGATCCGCGTCGAGCAATTGCTTAGTATTCACATTTCGAAAAAAAAGAGCCTTGGCGCTGACCATCTCGGTGTAGGTCAGGCCGCAGCCCATCTCACGGCAAATGCCGCGAAACGCACGGTCTGTCACACCGGCCATAGGGCCCAGCGCCACAGGCGTTTTCATTTGAACAGTTCCGATGGAAAAGCTCATGGCTCATCTCCTCACACTTCATCCAAACCCATATCCAGGAAAACGATCTTGTAAAAGGTCTCCAACGCGGCAAAAAGCTCGCGGTTCTCCATGCGATACCGGTTGATATATAAGCCCGCACTGATCTCATCGTACAGATAGTCGTTCGCATCCGAATACGAAGAAAGATTCAGGTTTCCCTCTTCGTCAAACGACATCAAAAAGATACCGCCGCACTCTTCGGTGAATGCGACACTCAGGATCTTGATATCGTCTTTGATGTTGTCCGGCATACGTGAAAACCGGGGATCCAGATAATACTTCTGGGTGTAGGAATTGGCCGCGCACATAATGACTTCGTCATTTTTGCCCTGTCCGGCCACCTCTTCCAACTTAGGATTTTCCTGCATATCTAACCTCTCCCTTTCAAAGTCAGGACCGCGCTGACGATCGCCAGCAGAAACAACAGGACCGACGTTACGCCGCCGATCATGCGGTGCAAACGCTGCCGCTGACGTTCACGCCCCGTCGCCTCCGAAAACAGACTACGGTATAGCGTGACCCAACCCGAGATCAAAAACAGCGGGCAGAACAGGAAAAAGAAAAACTCCGCATCCACCGCAACCAGGATCGCCATAACGATCACTGCGACGCACGCCAATTCAAGCGTAACATCCATGTGACGGCGCCTGCGTTTGCCGATGGAGGATATGGTTCCGTAGCCCATACGACTCCTTTCGCGCGGGTGTCTGACCGCAGAACTTATGCTTCGTCCAGATTACCGAGGGTAGCGACCATAACGGCCTTAATGGTGTGCATACGATTCTCCGCCTCGTCGAATACAACGGATGCGGGGCCTTCGATGACATCATCGGTCACTTCGTTGCCGCGTACCGCCGGGAGGCAGTGCATGAAGATGGTGTCCTTCTTTCCGGTAGCATCCATCAACTTCTGGTTTACCTGGTACGGGGACAGAAGGGCAACTCTCTCCGCTACCTTATCTTCCTCACCCATGGAGCACCAAACGTCCGTGTAGATCACATCAGCGCCTGCAACGGCTGCAGTATCATCGGTGATGGTCAGGGAACCGCCGGAAACCTTCGCATAGGACTTGCAGAGCTCGACCAGCTCCTCCTTCGGCCACAAAGACTTCGGGGCAATGATCACGCAGTGCAGACCCATCTTAGTACAACCGATCATCAGGGAATTTGCCATATTGTTTCTGCCGTCGCCGACAAAAACGAACTTCTTACCGGTGATGTCGCCGAACACCTCACGCATGGTGAGGAAATCCGCCAGGACCTGTGTGGGATGATAATCATCCGTCAGGCCGTTCCATACCGGTACGCCGGAATATTTAGCAAGCATCTCAACGGTCTCGTGGGAATATCCACGGAACTCGATGCCATCAAACATACGTCCCAAAACACGCGCGGTATCCTTGACATTTTCCTTCTTTCCAAACTGGATCTCGTCTTTACCGAGATACTCGGGATGTGCGCCTTCATCGACCGCTGCTACAGTAAATGAGCAACGTGTACGCGTCGAAGTCTTCTCAAACATAAGGGCAATATTCTTACCCTTCAGGCTGGTTCCCAAAATACCCTTCTTTTTCTTCTCTTTCAAATGCGCAGCCAGATCGAGCATGTAGCTGATCTCCTCCGCGGTGAAATCCTTAAGTGTTAAAAAACAGCGTCCGTGTAAATTCATGGGGCGTACCTCCTTTTCGTATATCTTGATTCCAATCTCTCAAAAAATGAAAATATACGTTTCTGCTCATGCAAGAGAAACGTATATTTCATCTTATCTCATTTGACTTTCATTTGTCAAGTATTAAAATCACTTTTTCGAATAGAAAACGTGGTTGCCGATAATGACTGACACTTTGAAGTTCGGCCACTTATTGTTTGCATCCGCGCTCTTTCTGCTGCAGAAGAAGATCAGACCGCCGATGTTGTTGTATCCGGCACATGCCTGATAAGCGGCATCATAGCAGGACTGAAGCAGCGGATCGTTGGAAAGGTTCTTCTCAGCCAGCCAGATCGCCAGTTTCGAGATACCATTTTCATCCGGTTTTGCCACACTAAACTGACCCGGTGCATATACAACACCGCTGAGGGTCGAACCCCAGTGATTGGAAATCAGTCGGTTTACGATGACATTGGCCACGGCCAGTTTGCCTTCCTGTGGCTCATGTCCGGCTTCCAGACGGATCACGTACGCCATGAGTTTGATGTCCTCAGAGGAAAGGTATACGGTTGCACGGTTCGGTGTGCCACCCGCAACGTATTGGTCAATGATATCGTAGGCCGGATCACGAGCAGGCTGTACAGGCTGTGTGTCCACAGGCGGAGCCGGTGTTGTCTCGACCGGTTGCGTCTCCACGGGCTGCGTTTCCACAGGCTGTGTTTCCACGGGCTGTGTTTCCACAGGCGGTGCCGGTGTCGTCTCGACCGGTTGGGTCGGGCGAACGATAACGGGTACGGTGATCACGCTGGTGAAAGCACCGTACTGGATCGTCATCGGGATATTGCCCGTAACGAGCGGGACTCCCACGAGAGTACATGCCCATCCGTTCGGGTTCTTCAATGTATGTCCGTCTTTATATGTCAGGATGACCTCGATCTCCTTAATGGTTACGGTCTCACCCTCATATTTTGTGCCGCCGACATAACGGGCGGTCATAGCGACTACGGTCTGAGCAGCCTCGGCTGCCTGGCGTGCCAATTCTGCCTGGCGCTGTTCTTCTGCCACACGACTGGCTTCTTCTGCCGCTGCACGGCTAGCCTTCTCTGCAGCAATTCTGGCTTCTTCTGCCTTACGCGCTTCTTCTGCCAGACGCTCTGCCTCGATGCGTTCGATCTCTGCGATCGAAATGCCGACGCCTGCGCCAACATCGATCGTAACGAAATCTGCACTAGCATAGCAAACCTGTCCTTCATATACGGTCTGGACCCAGCCACCGCACTCGGGAATACCCGTGACCGGAAGCACATCGGCCAGAGAGATCTTACACAATGCACGTGCGTCTACACTCGGTGCCGAACGAAGGAACAGTTTCTCCGCGCGAACAAACAAACGCATGTTCGACGGAAGTGAAAGGAGCTGTGCTCCATAGTAGATATAGGATGCATCGACCCAGCCGATAACATCGCCGGATTCGATATATGCATAACCATCGGTCAGGTTCTTCAGAACACCGCCGTTGTTCGGGTACAGGCGACCCACTATGGTCTCGCTGCCCGGCTCGGAACGGACGTTCAGGTAGTTATCCACGCGATCGGGATTTACATAGAACACCGTATCCAAAAGCTTGTGGACCGTCTCGCTATACAGTGCCTGGCGCTGACGCTCGATTTCTTCCGCAGAAAGGGCTGTTTCCTCTTCGGTGTATTCCTCTCCCTCGATCTCATCCATCTCTGAAGGGATCTCGATCTCCGACGGAATATCGAGTTCCGGATTATCCTCGATCGTAGGGATATAGAAGTCTGGATCGATCACATTCGGATAATCCGTCTCTGAAGGCGACGTCTCCTCTTCTGAAGGATCTTCAGTTTCATCCTCGCCTTTGCTTTCCTTTACCGTTTCCCAGAAATGCTCGGAACCGAAACCTGCAAGAACATAAGAATAATCATCCGTGACAAACAGACTCGCGATCGCCATATCATCCAGCGAAGTAAGCTCACGAACGACCACGGGCATTGGGCTTACCAACATCGCATCCGCTTTCTTTTCCGTCTTCGGAAGCGAACGCTTATCCGTTTGGGCGGTGAGTAAACGAACCGTCTTCTCATGCAGGGCAGTTGCCGCCGCATTGTATTTTGCGGTTGTATCAGCGACTGTAATTTCGATCGGATCTGTATTGTTTTCGACGGCTGTTGCCTCCGTCGGTTTAAGATCATCATTCAGTTTGACATTCGGTGAAGAACATGCGGAAATACAGTAAGAAACCAAAAATAAGCATGCGAAAACAGTGGCGATCCAACGAACCGTTTTCATCGCGCCACCGATCTTATGTGCATGATTGAAATTCTTGTGTTTCATCGTAATCATCTCCGTAGGTCCGACAGCTTTGTAATACTTTCTTCATATCTGTGCTGTCAGGAACCGAATCGCCCTCCGCTCCATGCCTCGTTCCCTGATTTTGGGTACAAAAAGGAAGGGCAAAACAAATGTTACAAATATGTTACGAAACAATTTTAGCACAACTTCGATGCTTTGTCAACACCCCCCACTTTTTCGGCCTTTTGGCGGGTATTTTGTCTCTCAGTCGCCACTTTTATGGGTAAAATAATGCAGAGGTCCTACTCATTTTTGAGAGAACCTCCGCTCTTTTATCTTCTCTGTCTGGCCGCCTCGAACAGCACGACCGCACTCGCGATCGCCGCGTTCAGCGACTCGATGGAACCGTCCATCGGTATCCGGATATGCTGTCTGCAGGCATCCAAAACCGCCTCCGACACACCATGCGCTTCGTTTCCGATCACGATCGCCGTGGCCTCTTTGTACGATACCTTCGTGTAGTCCTCGCTTTCCTTCAGTGAGGTCGCATAACAGCGGATCCCGCTGTCCTGCATCTTCTTTATCTCGCCCACCAGATCGCTGCATCTCCGGTGCGGCATCCGGAACACGGAGCCCATCGTCGAGCGCACCACCTTCGGGTTGTAAAGGTCGACCGTCTCGGCCGACATTATGATCTCACTCACTCCGGCTGCCTCGGCCGTGCGGAAGATCGTTCCCAGGTTTCCGGGATCCGCGATCCCGTCCAGGATCAGGTAGAGCCCTGCCTTTCCTTTCTTCTCGGGAAATACCTCCGGCATCCGCACGATCGCCAGCACGCCCTGCGGCGTCTGCGTATCGCAGGCGGCATCGAATACACGGTCCGCGACCACCTCATAACTCACACCGTCGAACAACGCTTTGTATTTGCCGATCTCCTCTTTCTGAAACCTCTCCGAAACGTAGGTCTTCAGAAGAAGGTTCTTCGGTACCTCCGAAAACAGGCGGACGCCCTCCACCACGAAAGACTTATCCTTTTCGCGGGCAGATGCCTTCCGCTGCAGAAGCGAGATATATTTCATTTGTGCATTGGCCGATGATGTGATCATTCTTTACTCCTGCTTCTCTTTGGGCTTAACTTTCTCTTTATCTTCTTTCTTTGTTTTCTGAGCCTGCTTCTCAGCTTCGAGTTTCTCCGCACGCTCTTTTTTGATCTTCGCCAGTTCTTCTTCCGTCAGGTTCACATGCGGTACGAACAGTTTCTTCTTTCCGACCAGAACATGTCCTGCGATGATGAATGCTAAGCCGGCGACGAAAAGCACTGCGGACAATGCCTGCGAAACCGGGATGCCGGTCGAACCGATCTTCAACTGGTCGCTGCGGATGCCCTCGATCCAGAAGCGGCCTGCCCCGTATAACAAAAGGTAGAAGCCAAACAGCTCTCCTTTAAACTTTCTGTGTTTGCGATACAGCACCATGAAGGTAAACGCCAGCATGTTCCACGCGAATTCGTAGAGGAAAGTCGGAGCAACCTGAGTATAAGTTCCGGCCAGTTCCGGCAGTTTCTCCTGCATGTCCTTCGCGAGCATCGTAACGTACTCTGCATTCACCAGGTTGTTGTTGAGACGCATAGCGAACAGGCCGTCCGATACGCCGCCGAACACCTCGCAGTTGAAGAAATTGCCCCAACGGCCGATCGCCTGGCCCAGGATCAGACCGATCACGCCCATGTCCACCATTTGGAGAAAACGGCGTTTCTTGATCTTTGCGAAGATAAGCATCGTAACGACCGCTGCGATCGCTCCGCCGTAGATCGCCAGACCGCCCTGACGCAGGTTCAGGATCTCCAAAAGATGGTCCTTATAGTAGCCAAATTCAAATACGACGTAGTAAATGCGGGCACCGAGGATGCCGAACAGAACACCGTAGATGATGTAATCATAGTAATCCTCCGGATCATCGCCCTCGATGGTTCCCAAATGCTTCGCCACGAAAAAACCCGCGCCCAGTCCGATCATGATCATGATCGCATACAAACGTATCTCCACGCCGAAGATGTTAAACCCTTGCGGCAAATGATCGATATTTATCCCAAGATGGGGAAAACTGACGTCCGTCATGTTCCAATCTCCTTCATCCGGTGTCATACTGTCAACACCGTCTTTCACATTTTATCAAAGAACGCCCAAATCTTCAAGGATTATTGTTGTACTTTCTTCTTTCTTTATGCTATAATAAGGCGGACGCGCCACAGCGTCAGTTTAAAGGAGTTTATCAGATCATGAAATTAGGAATCGTCGGTTTGCCGAATGTCGGCAAGAGTACTTTGTTTAATTCACTTACAAAAGCAGGCGCAGAAAGCGCGAACTATCCTTTCTGCACGATCGATCCGAACGTCGGCATCGTTCCCGTTCCGGATCCTCGTCTGGGCCAGCTTGCTGCCCTCTACGACTCTGCGAAGATCACGCCCGCCGTTGTCGAGTTCGTCGACATCGCCGGCCTGGTGCGCGGTGCATCGAAGGGTGAAGGCCTGGGCAACCAGTTCCTGGCCAATATCCGTGAGGTCGATGCGATCGTTCACGTTGTCCGTTGCTTCGACGACACAAATGTCATCCATGTGGAAGGCAGCGTCGATCCTGCGCGTGACATCGAGACCATCAACCTCGAACTGATCTTTGCGGATCTGGAAGTTCTGGAGCGCCGCATTTCCAAGACCGGTAAGAGCGTCATGGGCAATAAGTCCCTCGCGAAGGAACTTGAGAGTCTGAAGAAGCTGAAGGAGCATCTGGAAGGCGGCAACATGGCGATCACATTGGCCCCGGCCGATGAGGACGAAGCCGCTCTCTTCGCTTCCCTGAACATGCTGACCGGCAAGAAGGTCATCTACGCGGCAAATGTTGATGAAAGTGCATTGGCCGATGACGGTGCTTCCAACCCGTACGTAGCGAAGGTTCGCGAGATCGCGAAGGCTACCGGCAGCAGCGTATTTGTCATCTGCGCTCAGATCGAACAGGAGATCGCCGAGCTCGATGACGAAGAAAAGAAGATGTTTTTGGAGGAGCTCGGACTGTCCGAGTCCGGTCTGGAGAAACTGATCGCTGCGAGCTACGATCTGCTCGGACTCATCAGTTACCTGACCGCAGGCCCGACCGAGACCCGCGCATGGACCATTACCCGCGGAACGAAGGCTCCGCAGGCGGCCGGCAAGATCCACTCCGATTTCGAGCGTGGTTTCATCCGTGCCGAGGTCGTTAACTATCAGGACCTGTTGGACTGCAAGACCTACAACGCCGCAAAGGAAAAAGGTCTGGTCCGTTTGGAAGGTAAGGACTACGTCGTTCAGGACGGCGATGTCATCCTCTTCCGCTTTAACGTATAAGGAGGTTACTTATGAACACTTTTGATAAAGATGACGAGTTGTTTTCACAGAACGCGGACAATGATATCGAGATCCCTGAGGATGAATTCAGCATTCTCGATGATTTCGACGAGGAGGAGTACGACTACTACGAGCCCGACGGTGATTACATCATCGACCTCGAGGACGAGGACGGAACTACGATCCCCTGCCAGGTTTGTTTCTACTTCACCCTGCACGGCCACGATATCGTAGCGCTGTCGCCGCAGGACGGTGAGTACGATGACAGCATCATCCCGTACTTCTACACCGAATACGAAAACGGCAACTTCGACATCGACCCGATTGACGACGAAGAACTCTACGAAGAAGCGCTCGACCGCATCGACGAGATCCTCGACGACAACGACTTCGACGAACTGCCGGAATAACCGCGCACATATTTCAACCCGGAGGTACCTCACGGCACCCCCGGGTCTTTTTTTGTTCTCCTCTCCTGTTTCCGGCTGCCTCGCCTTTTCCGGATGCGATCGTCGACGGTCAGGTTCACTACGCGTGAAAACCATTACGCTCATATCAAAGCCGGATCTCGCGGGCCCGATTCGACTTCGGGTGTTTTCTTGATAGCGATAGGTTCCCACCTATCGCGAAAACACCCTCAGCGATCGCAAAATCCGTTTGCGGATATACGGATTTTGCCGCGGCTCCGTCTTTTCATTCGCGTGGTTTTCAGGTGCTCGTTCACATGTCCAGCTTACGATCGCATCCGGTTATCCCAAGCCGGAAACAGGTGCCGCACTGAAAAACCCGGAGGTGCCGATCCGTGGTACCTCCGGATTATTTTGAAAACTGCGCGGCGTCCGAATTTGTTACATTGTTGGTATAGCCCGGGCATGCCCCCAAGGCTCCGGGGCGGGCGGTGTGAGGGTTTCCAAGAGTTGGCCGGAGGCACGCGATCACAAGGTGGGTATTGATCGAGCTGTAGAGGATCTCGCGAGTGAGGTACCGGATCAAGGGCGAAAATCGGGTCTCCGAGACCGATTTTCGCGCGAGACGAGGACTTTCTCATCAAGAGAAAGCCGCAGTTCGAAGCGGGACCCGTAAGATCCGGTGCCGAGCCGAGCGAAACAAGCTGCAGATTTTGAATAAATCTGCAGCGCGATCCTCACAGCGCAGTGAACTTCCCGCCGGTGATCGCATGCGACGGCCGCCCCTCGGAAACGGGATAGAGGGCATAAAAATCCGCCCGGGGCCTTTGGGGGCGTGTCCGGGCGGGTTGTGTTTAGTTCAGGGGGCGCAGGTTTTTGAGGGAGAGATCCATGATCGGCGCGGAGTGTGTGAGGGCTCCGGAGGATACGTAGTCGACTCCGATCTGTGCGATGCGCTTCAGGCGTTCTTTGGTTACATTGCCCGAGCATTCGGTCACGGCGCGGCCGTCGATCATGCGAACGGCTTCGATCATGGTCGCGTCGTCCATGTTGTCAAGCATGATGATGTCGGCGCCGGCCTTCAGGGCCTCAGCTACGCCGGCGAGGTCCTCGACCTCGATCTCGATCTTGCGGACGAAGGGTGCATACTCTCTCGCGCGCTCGATTGCTGCGGTGATGGAGCCTGCGGCTCCGATATGATTATCCTTCAGCAGGATACCGTCGGACAGGTTGTAACGGTGATTGCAGCCGCCGCCAACGCGAACGGCATACTTCTCGAAGGGACGCATGTTCGGCGTCGTCTTGCGGGTGTCGAGCAGCTTCGTCTTGAAACCTTTCAGTTCCTCGACGTATTCATGGGTGTAGGTGGCAATGCCGCTCATGCGCTGCATGTAGTTCAGGGCCGTGCGCTCGCCCGAAAGCAGGGCGCGGATATCGCCGTAGATCACACCGATCAGCGTCTTATTCGTGACGAAATCGCCATCCTTAAATGTAGTCTCGAAATGCGCGTTCGGATCCAACATCTCAAAAGTGCGGACGAACACATCCAGTCCGCAGAGGATACCGTCCTGCTTGCAGATCAAATCCGCGCGGCCGGGGCACGCCTCGGGCATGACCGCGTTCGTGGAAACATCCTCACTCGTGATGTCTTCCTTCAGCGCGTTCAAAATGTATTGGTCGACATTAACCTTCATTGTTACACCATTTAACATAGAATTCTTCGTCCTTTCTGCGGATCTCGTCCATGATGATCTTCTTTTTCTCTTTGCGGCGCACGTCACGCGGCGGGTACAGGCTGAGGTCGACCGCATTGGCCAGTCTCGTGCCGGTGTACCGCTTCGCGTCGAGCTTCTCCTTCTTTTTCTCGGCGATCAGTTGCGCCGTGTGCTTCGCAAATACCAGGCTCTCAAGCAGTGAATTGCTCGCGAGGCGGTTCGCGCCATGCACGCCGTTGCAGGCCGTCTCACCGATGGCATACAGGTTCGCCATCGAAGTCTCGCCGCAGATTGACGCGCGGATTCCGCCCATCAGGTAGTGCTGCGAGGGCGTGACGGGCACGCGATCCTTACACAGGTCGTAACCTTCGTCCAGGCAGGCTTTGTATATGTTCGGGAAGCGCTTTTCGCACTCCTCGCTCGTCATATTCGGCATGGTGATGTAGACATGATCGGTCTTCGATTTGATCATCTCCAGGCGTATGGCTTCCGCCACCACATCGCGCGGCAGGAGTTCGTCGACGAAACGCTCCCCCGCCTCATTCAGCAGGATCGCGCCCTCGCCGCGCACCGATTCGGAGATCAGGAATCTCCGTCCAATCTTATTCGAATACAAGGTCGTCGGGTGGATCTGGATATAGTGGATGTTCTCCAGCTCGACATTATACTTTAAGGCCAATGCAAAGCTGTCGCCCGACACATGGTGGAAATTCGTCGTGTGTTTGAACAGGCCGCCGATGCCTCCGGTCGCCAGCACGACCGATCCCGCGGTAAATGTCCGACGGGCGGACACATCGTCCATGGTCTCCGTGACCACGCCATAGCAGACATTGTCACGAACCAGCCAGTCGATCATATTCTCATATTCCAAAACGGTGATGTTCTTACGCTCGCGCACGCGGTCGATCAGCGTTTGCGTGATCTCCTTACCGGTCTCATCCGTGTGGTGCAGGATGCGGTTAATGGTGTGTGCGCCCTCGCGTGTGTAATCGTACTCTCCGTCCGCGTTCTTATCGAAGGATACGCCGTAATCGATGATCTCCTTCATGATCTCCGGGGAATCCTGGATCATGACGCGCACCGACTCAGGGCGGTTCTCGTAGTGACCCGCACGCATGGTATCCTCATAATAGCAGTCGAAATCATCCGGCGTCTGCAGCACGCAAATGCCGCCCTGCGCCAGATAAGAGTCGCTGTTCTCCATTTTATCTTTAGTGATCATCAACACGGAGAATTCCTGCGGACAGGACAGTGCGAAAAAACATCCGGCTGCTCCGGTGCCGACCACGATGACATCATAGTGTTTCTTAAGTTTGGTCTTCGTATTCATTCCAACCACCTCACCTTTCGGCAAAATCCAATGCTTCATGGTTAACGCTATCATGCCATGAACCGGGGAAAAAGTCAAGGGAATTGCAGGAGTTCGTTTTCCATGCAAAACTTGATGCTCAGCGAGAGTTCTTTCTTCGGCGCGGCAAATGCGATCCTTATCTTGTCGCCGTCGACCGTCAGGATCGTTCCCTCGCCATAGGTTCGGTGAATGACTTTCTGCCCTGCCGAAAGGCGTTCATTAAGCACGATGGTCTCATCCAGATAACGGGACTTCTTCTGCTTCTTTCCATAGCGTTTCTTCGGCCATAACAGGTAGAGCCGGTCTTTCGCCCGCGTGATCGCGACGTAGAACATGCGCCGCTCTTCTTCGAGTTCGTCCTCCGTCTCGCTCTTCACATAAGGTGTAACGCCCTCCACGGCATCGATCACGAAAACCGCCTGAAACTCCAGGCCCTTCGCCCCGTGAAACGTCATCAGGGAGACGCTCTCCTGCTTCTCCTCTTCATGGCGTTTTTTCTCCGCCTCGGCCGCCTGCCTAAGCGCCTCGATATGGTCGTTCCATTCGCCGAAGGTCTCAAACGGTTTGGCTGCCTCCAGCAACTCATTCAACACATCGGTATAGGCCTCCGTCTCCAGCCCTCGCTCGCGCGCCTGCTCCTCAAGATAGGCCTTGTAACCGATCATATTCGCGATATAGTGGACCGCCGCATACGGCGTCATCGCCTCTCGGTTGCGGTCGCCGCCGAGCATCGCCAGATCCCGCTCCATGTCCCGCAGGTACGGTTGCATGTAGGGATAGGACGCCGCCCTTTCCTTCAAGCCTTCAAAGGTCACATCCTGTGAAGTCAGGACATCGCGGCGAATGTATCGCTTCGGCCGGTTCATGATCTGCAAAAACATGGCACGACGCATCGAGCCATCCAGCCGGTATTGGTTCGCCAGCCGCACATAAGTAAACACATCTCGTGTGATCCAGTGGTCATAAAGTCTGGGATAGGTATCCCGAACATGATACGGTATGTCCGCCCGCATCATACTTTCAGTGATGGGCGAAGCCAGCACGTTCGTCCGGTACAGGACCGCCATCTCCTTATACGGCACACCGGCGTCCCTGAGTTTCCGTATCTCCTTCAGCAGAAACTCCCGCTCCTGCGTCTGGTCATCGAACGCCAGCACCGAGATCGCATTGTCCTCGCCGGACCCGCTGATCGCAGCGTCGCTCAGTTTGCGCGAAGCCTTGATGTCCTTCGCATAGCGCTTCACGTTATGCGAGATAAGCAGCTGTGAAGCCTTGATGATCTCCGGAACGCTTCGGAAATTATAATCCAGGACAATGATCTTCCCATCGGGAAACTCATTCTTGAAACCGAGCATGATGTCCGGGCGTGCGCCGCGGAAGCGGTAAATGCTCTGGTCGTCGTCTCCCACCATCATCAGGTTCCGGTGCTTCTCCGTCAGCATGCACAGGACCTCATACTGCAGGCGGTTCGTGTCCTGCATCTCGTCGACGAGCAGGTAACGGAACCTCTCCTGCCAATGCGCCAAAATGTCCGGGCGCTCCCTCAGGAGCTCGTAGCACAGCACGCACATATCGTCGAAATCGATGAGGTTCTCCTCCTTCATCCGCGCCTGGTATCGTTCGAAAAACGTGCGGAACACCGTGTCCGGACAGCCCGCCACATGAAACTCCTTCAGGTTCGGGATCCTCTCCTTCCCATCCGGGCCGAAACGCCCGTCAAACGCCAGATATTCTTTCGCCCGGCCAATGCCGTTCGCCAGCGTCATGAAGAACTCGGTCGGATCTTGCACCTCGTACGAAATCGAGCCGAGGATCTCCCGAAAGATCTCGCGCCGCTTGCCTTCCCGCAGGATCTGCTCCGCGCGGAAACCGTAAGCATTTCTAAGTATGTAAAAGAACACCGAGTGGAACGTTCCGAAGCGAACGTCCTCTCCCCGACCCGGACATAATGTAGAAAATCGCCGCCGCATTTCATCTGCGGCGGCGTTGGTAAACGTGATCACCAATATGCCGGAAGGATCGACACCCCAGTGCTCGATCAAAGCCTGCACACGCCGTGTAATGACAAACGTCTTTCCGGCGCCGGGACCCGCGAGGACCAGAAGCGGCCCATCCTTATGCAGGATCGCTTCATTCTGTCTCTCGGTCCCATTTGGTTCAAACGGACTCAAATCCTTAATTACCTCCCTCATAATAGTAAAGATCGTCGGTATCGTTTCCGCTTCCGTCCATGGAGATCGGATCACCCATCTCCTTCGCGTCCGGCTGGAACATCGATACAAAAAAATCCTTACAACGCGCCAGCACCTCACGTGCATCACGCGCAAACTGTCCATTATAGGACGTTTCATCGCAAATACCGTAAACGTCGATCTCAGCCAGGTCTGCATCGTAGAGTGCACGGTACAAATGGTATTTCTGCGTGACTACGATCATCCTTTTGACACCGTAGATCCTCTCGGCGCGCTTCATCGACTCATAGGTCGAATAACCCGCGTGATCCAGGTAGATGTCATCGGCCGGCACGCCATGCTCGATCGCGTACATCTTCATCGCGCCGACTTCGTTATATTCCTCACTGCTATGGTCGCCCGACATCAAAAGTTTGTCACAGATGCCCTCCTTATACAGGGCAATGGCCGTGTCCAGCCGTCCCTTGAGCATCGGCGAGGGTTCATTGTTCCACAGTCCGCAACCCAGGACCATGATACAATCAAACTCACCGTTTTCCTCGATCTCTGCTTTCGCTTTTTCCGCGTCGATGATCCTTCCCATCGGATACAGGACCACGATCAGGTTCAACACAACAACGGTCAGAACCAGTGCCGCCGCCAACAGCAGGATGATCTTCTTTGTGCCGAATCTTTTCTTCGGCTCTGCCTTCGAAGCACTGCTCTTTCGCGTAGAACTGCTACGCGTCGAGCTACTGCGCGTCGAACTGCTATGCGACGATGTTGTCTTTGCGGACGATGACAGGCTGCCCGAGGATCTGCTCCGCGTGTTGCTTGATTTCCTGTTACTTCTTTTGCCCTTCTTCTGTGAAGCCATTTTCCGTTTTCCTATCTTATTCTTTCTTGATCTTCAACGTCCCGTGCTCGGCGAAATAGTCCAACAGCGCCTCCACGACACGATCATAACTCTTCCTTCCGTCTTCCACGCCCTGCATGACCAGAGTGGCGTCATAAACGGTATTCTGCACCTCGTTCACGATCTCGGTCGGAACGATCACCTCATCCTCATGCTCTTCCCAGTAATTATCCTCGTGATAACGATAGATATCATTATTTATCGTGTACCAAAATACGTATTCAGCCTCATCCACGCGGCCCCAGTAGGATTCATCGACATCATACATCAGGCCATGCAGATATTCCATGATCCCGAGATAGCCCGAATATCGGATATCCGGATTATCGGAGTTGATCGCCGCCATCAGTCCGAAGAAATTCGCCTCGTCCTCTTGGATAATGCCGCGCGTATGCGTCAGCTCGTGACAGTAGCTATACGGACGGTGCGCATCGACCAGATGGTCGTTGATGTTCGCTTCCTCAAACATCGGCAGGTAGATCCCCAACGTTCCCGTCTGACTCATGTAGAACGAAAAATAGATCTTCTTCACGTCCGGATAATAACCCGAAAACTCCGAAAACTCACTCGAGAGCGCTTCCATCGCCGCGGGGATATCTTTCTCGAAATCGGTCGAGAACCGAAAGTATCCGTTCTCATCCCTTTGGATCTGCGGCTCCAGTTCCTCCACCTCTCGGGAGATCTCCTCCAGGATCCCTACCAGAAGCTCGTCCGAGCGGTCGCTGACCGTCAGATAATTCTTCAGGACCGGCGTCGCGCGATACAGGGCGAACCAGTGGAAATTCAGCAGCCACAGCGTGATCAACACAAACCAGGCCAGGCATTTGCCGAAGAACTTCAGACCACGTAAGCGTATCTTTTTGAAGACGATCAACACCAGGGAAACGAGCAGGCCCACGACGATGGCGCCCAAACCGATTACGACGTACCACTCTCCGAGGGAGAACGGGATCAGATCCGAGAAGCGCATCCAAAGCTGGGACAGGGGACGAAAGACAAACTTGACGTAGACATCCGCCAGCGGACGCACCCACATAAACAGCAGGTAGCAGGCGATGATAAAACCATATAATATCAGCAAAATCTTTGTCGATCGTTTCATACCTGCTGCTTCCTTTCAGTCTAAATATCACGCTTCATACCTCTTTTATTTTATCATGGCAAGGTCCAAAAATCAAGAAAAATGTCCCCGGAGCAGGCATTTTACAGCCTGTCCGAGGACTCGTTTTCATATAGTATAACTCATGTCTCCCAACGGTCGCCGGTACTGTTTTTCCCCGGCTTGCGGTTTTCGCCATCAGGAGTTTCGAAGCCTTCCTGGCCTCCCTGGTCACTCTGTCCTCCTCGACTGCCGGGATTCCACTGGCCTCCCTGACCTCCGGGGTTCCACTGGCCACCCTGGCCGCCTCCGCCGAAGCCACCGAAGCCGCCGAAGCCGCCAAACCCGCCGGAGTTCACTTCGGATGCCTGAATCTCTTTGCCTCCGGTGATCTTGCCGTCAATGCAGACATTGTCCGCGTTAAACGTACCGCTCACGGTGCCGCCGGTATAGATCTTGTAGCCTTCAGACTTTCCCGCCGCGCTGGCTACGAGGCCCTGCGCGCTCTTCGGAGAGACAAACGAAACGAGGACATTATCATCTTCATCGGTGATCGTGATCAACGTATCCGCGATCGCGCTCAGTTTCGTCGTTGCTACGTAATTCGCGGTAGGCGCCACCATCATGCCCGTACTGCCTGCAGCAAGCAGGATGCCGCCGGTCACGGTGACCGAACTGCCCTCACCGGCATCGAGCGGACCGTTCATGTTACTCGTCGGTCCCGAAACGACCGTGATACCTCCGGAAACCGTTAATTCACCGTTGGAGTCAAGACCGTCACCGTATGCATTTACGTACAGATAGCCGCCGCTGATCGTCAACTTCTGGTTACCGCCGCCGATGGTGCCGAACCCGCCGGGGCCTTCCGGCCTCTGGATCGCGGCACTGTCACTGCTATCGCTCACGGAAAGCTGCAGATTTTGTTTTCCTGTGTTCTGCTGCGTGTCCGTCTGAGAACCGCCGGCCGCGTTTAATCCATCATCCGAAGAGATGACCCGATGCCACCCGCCGTTCACGTTGATATTGGCCGCCTCATATCCTTCATAGGATTTGCTGATACTTATATAACAATACTCATCGAATGTGAGCACTTCCTCTGCATGTACACCGTCATCCCCGGTGGCGATCTCCATATACGGAGTCCCGTTGATCAGGATCGTGTCGTCACAGTGAACCGCGTCATCCTTGCTGTCAATGTCGAAGATACCGCCGCTGATCTTCAGCGTCGTCTCTGCCTTCAGGCCCTTCGAACTCGTCGAATCCGTCGTCTGCGCGCTCTGTCCGCGTCCCCAGCCGCCGAAATCTTTATCCGTGTGCGCCTCACCGTTCTTGGAACCGCCGCCGGTCGTGATCTCAACCAGGCCGTCCTCGATCTCCATATCGGTCGCCGCGGTGAAACCGTCACCCTCCACGTTTATGGTAAAGGTTCCACCGGATACCTCAAGATAACCCTTGCCGTCCTTATCTGTAGTCTTTGTTACAAAACCATCCTTCTTCGAATTTATGGTGTAGGCACCGGCCGAGATCTCGATGGAGTCATTGCCCTGAATGGCATCTCCGATCGCGTCGACCGTGATATTTCCGCCACGCAAGCGCAGGTCGTCCTTACCATGAATGCCCTTATCGTAGTTGGACTTCACGGTCAATGAACCGCTGCCGTTGATGATCAGGTCATCCTTCGAAAAAACAACGCCGTCCACGTCTTCATCGAGGGCGTTCGAACGTGCCCTGTCGGCAAGTTTATTCTCGCTGTCCTTCGCCAGCACCAGGATCGTTTTATCCGCCTGGGCCACGTAGACCGGCGCATAGTCCGCCGTCAGATCCACGCCATCCAGCACGAGCCAAACCTTATCCGAGCCTGCGTCAACATTCACGCGTCCGTTTTCAGAAGTTCCCGTAATGCGATATTTGCTGCCCTTCGTGATCGTGACCACGCAGGTCCCGTCTTCGTCGGAGATCAGAACATTTTCCGATTTCTCTCCCGATACCGTCGCCGAATCTCCGGAAAATATGATTTCGGCATCCGTCTTGCTCTCATCCGCCAGCATATATTTATCAGATGTATCCACCAACTGCGTATTTGCCGAGTAAGCAGACCGCTCCGGAATATCGATACCCGTATAATCCGTGGTCAGTTTCTTTCCGCTGGCTTCCTGGACAGGTTTACTAGCGTTGTCCGACTGGGATGCCTTTGTTTCGTCGGACGGTTTCGTTTCATCCGCCGTCGTACTTGTTTCTTTCTTCGCTCCGTTTTCCGTCGCCTCGGCCACCGTCGTGGTGTCTCCCTGCAGTGCCTGCGTCGTATCCTCTATTTCATTTTTCTTACATCCCGCCATACTGAGCAGCATCGCCGCCGACAGCAGGAGCGCTTGTTTTTTTCCGGATCTCCTCATTAAGCAACCCTTCCTCATAGTACAAACCTCCCTATATTCATTGAGTTTGGTCTTTTGGCTTTTACACTAATAAGATAACGCAATCTTGTGACTAAAGTGTGATTAATTCGGGAAGTTTCTAAGAAATGCACCATGATCTTTCTAAAAAAACTGCCACCAGAACAAAGCTCTGATGGCAAATGCTTTAATTTTCGATTATTCCCTTCTTGATCAGGATCGACTTCCTTCGGGGATAGTAGTCGGTCCTCTTGATCTCAAAATTCATGTTGTAAGCCGGATCTCCGGCAGCAATTACATCCTTCCACTTCTCCTCAAAGAGTTCTCTCTGGGCCAGATCTTCGCTGATACTTACACCATAATCCAAACCATCGGGGAAATCGATCTTACCCACTACATACGGCATGGACATAAACATTTTCTTTGTAAGCGCATGGATCTGAAGGAACATATCAACTCCTGCGTAAGGCAAACGCATGGTCTCGTCAAAGCCCTGCGTTTTCTTCAGGTCTGCCGTCCGGAACATAGCGCAGCTCAGATCCGAAGCCATCATATCCTGCGGAACCGTAAGGCGCATTCCCAACACATCCACTTTACGATCGACACCGCAGAAAGCCATTCCGAACGCATGATACATGCCGATGATCGCACCATCGGAAAACAGAGTATCATTTTTCGCATATATCTTTGCAAAGGAACCGCTCAAATCATCTCTGCATAAAGGTCCGACCAGATTACGGATCGCCTTCGGGTTCAAAGATTGCATCCGGTCATCGATGAAGAGAACATATTCTCCCGTGATCTGATCGATCACACGGTTCAGGCCGGCAGCCGTATACTCTTCTGCGTACACGACGTCGAAACTCGGATAATCGAGTTTGTCGATCACTTCGCTCCGGATATTTTTCGTTGTGACAACGGTTACCGTAGGCACATCATTTCTTACATAGAGCACCTTAACATAACCCGGCCGTTTTAGATCCCTGGCTACCTTTGCCTTCACACCGCAACGCGCCAAATGATCGCGGACCGCCTTTTCGCCGGCTTCATAAGCATAAGCCTTACTCAGCGGATTCATTGCCGTAGATTCCACATGACATCTCCAGTGATATAAGATCCTCGGGATGTGATGGATCACTTTTGAGTTTTCGGCGCATCGGAAAATAAAGTCAAAATCCTGGGCTCCGTCATACTCGGATTTGAAGCGAACCTTCTCGGCGATCTCCCTACGCGTCACAAACATGTGGCAAATGTAGTTTCCTGCCCGGAAGTAATCGATATTAAAATCCGGCTTGAACGTAGGATCGAAATGCTTCTTTCCCGTCATATCCACCTTATCCTCATCGGTATAAAGTGTATCTATGGTGCGGTCGGCATTCAGCGCTTCCGCAACACGGAAAAAGGCATCCAAGGTGATCATGTCATCATGATCGCACAAAATGACATAATCACCCGTCGCCATGTCCAGTGCCTGGTTTGTATTGCCCGAGATACCGTCATTTGACTCTAATCTCTTGTATTTGATCCGGCGATCCATTACCTGTCTTTTGAGGACCTCAAAATAAGCCTCTGTATCCTCCCCGGATCCATCTGCCAAACACAGTTCCCAGTTTGTATATGTCTGCGCCTGAAATGCATCCAAAAGCTCCCGGAAGTATTCCACCGGCGTTTTGTACATCGGGATCAGCACACTAAACTTGGGATTATACGAGAAGTTTACCGACCGCTCTCTCTCGAGTTCTTTTTCGGTAACATCCTCAAATTTCCACTTCGACTTAAACAAAACCCTGAACGTCTTATCGACCGTTTTTGTTAAGCCATGCCGTTTATAATATTTGACGGCTCTTTTGATTCTTCCCATAGGCGGTCCGCCCTTATATCTTGTATTTGTATTACTGGCGAAGATCGATATCCAGATGGAACTTCAGATTTTTCAGGATCTTCTTTACATAACCGTCGACTGTATCTGCGCCGAACGGCTCATCTCCTGCAACGAACTCAACGGTGAACGCCATACTCTTCTTTCCTGCCGCGATCTGTCCGCCCTCGTATTTGTCGAACAGGGTCACGCGCTTTGCATTCTTGCATGCAGACAGGATGCAGTTCTCCACCTGACCGCAGCTGATGTTCTTATCCATGACGAGTGCGAGGTCACGCGTCTCGTTCGGGAACTTCGGCAGCGGCTCGAAACTTGCTTTTCCTGCGGGCAATGTATTCAGAAGCTTCAGGTCGATCTCCAGGATGTACGCATCCGTACGCAGATCCAGCTTCTCAGCTACCGGGTAGGCAACCTTACCCATGTATCCGACCTTCGTCTCGCCGCACAGAATGTTTGCGGTCTGGTACGGATGGGTGAATGTCGTCTCGGCGGTCTCGTATGTGAACTTCACATACAGTGTCTTTGCAACCTGCTCCGCCAGGCCCTTCAGTGTGAAGAAGCTCTCCTTCTCGCCGAAGATACCGATGCAAAGGGTCTCTCTCTCATCCGGATACTCGGTAAGCGGCAGTTCCTTCGCGATGAACTTCTTGCCGATCTCGAACAGGCGTCCTTCGAGGTTGCCCTTCTTCTGGTTGCGCGCGATCGCGTTCAGCATAGAAGGCGCGAGCACGGTGCGCATCAGGGACAGTTCCTCATTGATCGGGTTCAAAATGCGGATCGCACGGCGCTCCGGAGCGTCCTGCGCCAGGCACAGGAGATCCAGATCGGAAGGTGAGAAGAACGAATAGTGGATGCACTCATATGCGCCCTGTGCGCAAAGATCCTTCTTCAGCTTCAGTTCTCTCTTCTGGCGCGCGTTCATGCCGCCCGTGGTGACCAGGGCATCCGGCATGAAGGTCGGAACCACATGATCATAACCGTACATACGGATCACTTCCTCCGCAACGTCCGGATAGGAATCCATATCCTCGCGGTAAGCCGGTACCTGAATAGTCAGCTCATCGCCATTGATCGCCGGAGCGAAATTGAGATTTGACATAATGTGGAGAACATCCTGCTCCGGAACGTCGATACCGAGGACGTCATTGACCTTGCGAAGGCTGACCTTCATCTCTCTGGGGTCAATGCTGTTACCGGTGTTCACGTCGACATGGGTCGAGGAAACCTTACCGCAACCCAACTCGCTGATCAGGTGCAACGCTCTCTTCATCGCGTGAACGGTCGAGTATTCGTCCACACCCTTCTCATACTTCGCGCTGGCGTCGGTACGCTTACCGAGCGCTCTCGCCGTCTTACGGATGTTATCTCTCGCGAACTTTGCGGACTCGAACAGGACTGCCTTCGTGGTGTCGCGGATCTCGGAATTCAGGCCGCCCATAACGCCGGCCAGAGCTACCGCCTTGACACCGTCACAGATGACCAGATTATTCTCATTCAGTGTATATTCCTGCTCATCGAGCGTCGTGATCTTCTCACCGTTGCCTGCGCGGCGAACGACGATCTTATTGCCCTCGATGTACTCGCTGTCGAATGCGTGCATGGGCTGACCCATTTCCAGCATGACATAGTTTGTGATATCGACGATGTTGGAGATCGAGGTCTGACCGACGAGAGCCAGTCTGCGCTTCATCCACGCGGGAGACGGTCCGATCTTCACGTCATAAACATAGTGGCCAATGTATCTCGGGCACAGGTCGGGTGCTTCGACCGCTACGGTGAAACCATCCTTCTTCACCTCGGTCTCGACATAATCGAGTGCCGGTGCCCTCAGCGGCTGGTCCAGAACGGCTGCAACCTCTCTTGCGAGGCCCAGAATGCTCTGGCAGTCCGGACGGTTTGCGGTGATGGAAACGTCGAAGATCCAGTCATCAAGGCCCAGGATCGGCTTCACGTCCGCGCCGGGAACTGCATCCGCAGGCAACTCCAGCAGACCGTTGTAGCCTGCGCCCTCGTACATATCCTCCGATACGCCCAGCTCGGTACCCGAGCAAAGCATACCCTCGGAATCGTAGCCGCGCAGTTTGCCCTTTTTAATGGTCATCACGCCTTCTACGGTCTTGTGATCCTTTGCAGTCGCATATACACTAGCGCCGACTAAAGCCAGCGGGAATTTGCCGCCCGTGCGTACATTGTCCGCGCCACAGCATACCTGGAAGGTGCCATGCTCGCCCGCATTCACCTTGCAGACATGCAGGTGGGTCTCGGGGATCGCCTCACACTCCTGCACCAGGCCGACTACGATGCCGGAAACATCCTTACCGACCTCGTAAGCCTCTTCCACCTCGAAACCGCAGGAGAACAGCTTCTTCTCCAGTTCGCGAGGCTCAACATTTATATCCACATATTCTTTCAACCAACTCAAGGGTACTAACATATTCTTTCCTCTCTTTCTTCAAGATCCCGGCGGCATCAGTTGTTGTCGATCTGATCCAGAACACGCAGATCGGACTCAAACAAAAGCTTGATGTTGTTGATGCCGTACTTCAGCATGGTCGCACGCTCGATTCCGATACCGAACGCCAGGCCGCTGTACTCATCCGGGTCAATGCCGCAATTGGAAAGCACCTTGCGGTTTACAATGCCGGCGCCGAGGATCTCGATCCAACCGGTGCCCTTACACAGTTTGCAGCCCTTGCCGCCGCACTCGAAGCAGCTGACATCGACTTCTACGGAAGGCTCCGTGAACGGGAAATAGGAGGGACGCAGGCGCGTTGTCGTGCCTTCGCCATAGATCTTCTGAACGAAAACATCCAGCATGCCCTTCAGGTCGCAAAGTGTGATCTTCTTATCAACGACCAGGCCCTCCATCTGATGGAACATCGGCGAATGCGTCGCGTCATCGTCCGAACGGAAAACCTTACCGGGGCACAGGATCTTGATGGGCGGCTTCTTCGCTTCCATCGTGTGGATCTGTGCTGCCGAGGTCTGCGTTGCCAACAGGAACTCCGGAGACAGGTAGAAGGTATCCTGCATATCTCTGGCAGGGTGATCCTTCGGTGTATTCAATGCCGTGAAGTTATAATAATCGTTCTCGATCTCTTTATTCTCCACAACTTCAAAGCCCATGCCCGCGAATACGTCGATGATCTCGTTACGCATCTGCGTGATGGGATGCAGGTTTCCGCTTTTTACCGCTTCTGCAGGCTCGGTCACGTCGATCTTCTCCTGCTCGTAGCGCATCTGCAGTTCCTTTGCCTTGATCTTCTCATCCAGTTCGGCAAAACGCTGCAACGCCCATTCCTTCAGGTCGTTGACGCCCTTACCGAAGCCGGCTCTCTCTTCCGGCGCGATATTCTTCATCTCCTTCATCAGAAGGCCGATCTTACCGGACTTCGAATCGAGGAAATGTTTTTTCAGTTCATAAACGGCCTTCGAACTCTGCAGGTCTTCGATCCCGTTCAGGATCTCGTTTTTGATACTCTCAAACTTTTCATTCATGGTTTCTTCCTCCTATACTCTTCAGTATGGACGATGTCACTCTATTCCTCACTCGAGATCCGAATAAAAAAATAGAGCCATCATCCCTCATTGGGACGATTGCTCGCGGTACCACCCAAATTAGAAGGAAAACGCTTCCTTCTCACTCGAACCCTTTAATGCAGGGGATACATTCGCCACATCGGACTGACAGCCCGTAGCAGCGAAGACTCAGATGCCGAAAATTCGATCCCATCCTCCTGCGACTTTCCACCTGCCGTCGCTCTCTGTGCGGTCCCAAATGCGATCTACTGCTGCATCTTCAACGTCAAAATAAAATATTCAGAGGAACGTCACGCCCCTCTGAATACTAATTATACCAGTTCTTCTTGATATGTCAATAGGGGAAGATATTTCCACCTTCATTTCCTCATCGACGTGTACATATAGAAGCCTTGAAATTTTTTAAGAAAGCGGTCAATCGATTCCAGCAGAATTGCAATACTCTGTACCCCAGATCCTGCCGGCTGTCCGCTTTCACCTGTGGCGTATCCGGAGTGCCCGACTGCGTATACCAGTCGTTTTGGTAGGCTGAGATAACGCCCCAGCCGCTTCTTGAATCAAACCCCGGCTCCAACAGATCCTCTGCATGCGCAAATAGAGTTTTTCGCACAGTCTCAGGTGTCAGTTCGGGATGATCCGCGATCAGCCGCGCACAGATCCCGGAGATCAAAGCACAGGAATACGAGGTCCCTGATACCGATACCGGAGTCGCTGAATTGCGATTTGTGGCTGTGAGCAGGTTCTTTCCTTCCGTGAGGATATCAGCACCGCTTTGGGAAAAATGCGCGACCGTATCTCCGTCTGTCGAGCCAACGGCGATCACCGTTTCATACGCTGCGGGATAATAGGTCTGCCCATCTTCTCCGTCGTTTCCGACAGCAGCGATCAAAACGACACCCTTTGCCTCCGCATAAGCGACCGCTTCACGAAGTTCCTGCGAATCTTCCGTCGTGCAAAGACTGATATTCACGATCCGGCAACCGAAACGATCTACAGCATCATAGAGTGCTTCACACAAAGCCTCCGGTCCGCCGTTCTTCTCTGCGCCGGATGGATATTTATCCACCACTACCAGAGGAACCGCCAGGGCATCCGGACATATGCCGGTGACTCGCTGGTCCTCAGCACCCAAAACCAGTCCGGCGGTGGCTGTGCCGTGGCCGACGCGGTCCTGGGTATCCGAATCCCGAAAGATATAATTGGCACCCTGTAAAACTTTAGAGCTGTCAATATGCTTCGTAGAGATCCCGCTGTCAATAAACGCGATCCGGACCGAAGCCTTTTCTTCCGTTTCGTCTGCTTGAGCCTGTCCCGGATTCGGGGCAGCCTCTGCCCTTACCGGCAGCGCAGCTGCCGGCATGAGCATAAGCAAACATAACATCAGAAAAATTGAGAAAAATCTCTTTCGTTTCATAGGATGCCTCTTACGATTACTTGGACGCTTTTTTACCGCCCGACTTCTTTTTCTTCCAAACAAGCAGCACGATGATGATCGAGATCAATGCTGCCGCACCTGCGATGGCCAGGATCACATACGGAACGATGTTTTTGTCCGATGTTTCCTTTTCTGCCGTTGCAGGAATGCTTACTGTTACGGTCTGTGCGGAGAACAGCGCATTCGAGAAGGTCGCCGTGTAGGTGCCTGTGCCTTCTACGCCTTCACCCGCAGGTGTTGTTACCACATACGTGGAGTTTACTGTCTCTTCCACAACATGGGAAGCGTCGTTTTTACAAACGATCTTAGCGGTCACGGTACTGTTATCTTCGGCCCATACGTAGGTCGGAGCATCCCATTCATGTCCCTTCGCAGGGATGACCTCTTCCTTAGTCTGCGTTGAGAACAGCAGATTGTTGAATTTAGCCGTGTAAACGCCCTTTCCTTCGGTTTCACAGGTAGCCTCGGTCTCCACAACGAATTCCGCGGTCACTGTCTCTTCAAGCACAACGCTTTCATCATCCATGCTTACTGCTTTTGCAGTTACGGATTTTCCGTCTTCGCTCCAGACATAGGTCGGTACGCCGTAGGTGTGTTCTGTTGCAGCAATGGTTTCCGTCTTCACCTGTGCAGAGAACATTGCATTGGTGAATGTCGCTGTGTAAGTGCCTGTGCCTTCTCTTTCACCGGTCGGGAAAGTTGTTACTTCATAGACGGTCTTGACTGTCTCTTCGATCACATGGGAGGTGTCTTTGTTGCAGACAACCTTAGCTGTCACGGAGCTGTTATCTTCCGCCCATACATAGGTCGGGATGCCCCAGTCATGGCCTGTTGCAAACAGGGTCACCGTCTTCGACTGCGATGAGAACAAGGTGTTCGTAAAGTTCACCCTGTAGATACCCGCTCCATCGGTTTCGCAACCCGGAGCCGTCATTACAGTGTAAGTTGTTTCTACCGTTTCCTCAACCGACTGGGATGCATCGTCCAGACAAACCACCTTCGCAGTCACGGACTTGTTATCATCAGCCCAGCTATAGGTAGGTGTGCCATACTTATGACCCGTCGACGGAATAGATACTGTCTTCGTCTGCGTTGAGAACATTTCATTGGTAAATGAAGCCGTATATGTGCCTGTGCCTTCTTCAGCTTCCGTCGGATACTTTGTCACCATATATGTGGTGTTCACGGTCTCCTCGATCACATCCGATGCATCATCCTTGCAGACTGCCTTAGCTGTTACGGTGCTGTTGTCAGCGGCCCAAGTGTAGGTCGGCTCACCATAGACGCGGATCGTAACCGGAATGGTCACTGTCTTGGTCTGCGTTGAGAACCTTGTATTGGTAAATGTTGCCGTGTAAACGCCCGTGCCTTCTTTTTCAACCGTAGGCAATGTAGATACAGCATACGTCGTGTCAACGGTCTCCTCGATCACATGGGAAGCATCGTTCGCGCAGACTACTTTTGCAGTCACGGCGCTCTTGTCGTCCGCCCAAGTGTAGGTCGGCTCGCCATAGTTATGGCCCGTCGCAGGAATGGTTACTGTCTTCACCTGCGTTGAGAGCATTGCATTCTTAAACGTTGCCGTGTAAGTGCCTGCACCCTCTTCTTTGCAAGTCGCTTGTGTTGTCACTGCATAAACGGTATTTACTGTCTCTTCCACTGTATGGGAAGCGTCATTCGTGCATACCACCTTTGCAGTCACGGTGCTGAGATCATCTGACCAGGTATAGGTCGGTGTCTCATAATCAAAACCGGTCGCCGGGATATCTACCGTCTTGGTCTGTGCAGCGAACCGTGTGTTCTTAAAGGTTGCCGTGTAAGTACCTGTACCGTTCTTATCACCGGTCGGCATTGTTGTTACGGTATAGATAGTCTTTGCTACTTCCTCTTCCACATGGGAAGCATCGCCCGCGCAGACTGCCTTAGCGGTTACGGTTCCGAGGTCATCCGACCAGGTGTAGGTCGGCGCGTTCCACTCGTGAATATGAACTGCTCCTGCTGTAAAGGTCGGCAGGAAAGCGTTCTCGCTGTAATTGCCCACGTTGCCGCTTTCACTTGCAAGCATAATGGCAATACTGCCGGGAGTTGCGCTGTCCGAAACATGGAAGTTCAGATTGAGCACTGTACCGTTATAGCCGCTGTCCGTCTTACCCAGCCACAGAACCGAGTCGCCGTTCTGATCCCATTTGGTCAGACCACCGTCTTCACATCCGGTCAATGTGAGCAATGCATGATCATAATTGATCTTAAGCAGCATCGCCATGATACCGGGGTTCTCGGAAAGGTCAACCTGGATCGTTACATCCTCACCGGGCTCTGCGATCACTTTTGAAAGTGTCAGGATCGGGGCATCCGTCATCACGTTGGAGGAATTGCCCTCGTTATTCAGCAGGTATTTATACAGGTGGATCAGATCCAGTGTATTTACGCTGCCGTCTCCGTTGAGATCTCCGGAGTTTGTAAGTGTCACGTCTTTACCAAGCAGGTAATCCTTCAGCAGTGTCAGATCCGCCTCGTCCAGAGTACCATCACCGTTCAGATCTCCGACGATCACAGTTGTAACGAAACGAGCCTTTGCCGAAACGGAGTTCTCCGGCATGGTGAAATTCAGTGTTGCGCTGGTGAGATCCAAGCCGTCAACGCCGCTCAGTTCCCAACCATCAAAACGATAGTCATCTTCGGGAACCGCTGTCAACGTTACGCTGTCTCCCACATTGTATTCTCCGCCGCCGGTCGCCTGTCCGCCCAATGTAGCTGAAACGGATACTGTGTTGCCGGGCAACTCGGAATTAAGTACGATTGAAGAAGTCAGGTACGCGCCGGTAGATACTTCGACCATAGCTTCTACGAAGCCCTTCGAATAATCGGAGTAGTTTAATTTGCCGTCGTCGATCGTGATGTTACCATCGGCAGCAAAACTTCTCCAGAACACTCTCGACGGATCCATAGCAAAACGCTTGCCGTCCGAAGTGACACCGGTGACTGACAGTGCGACGTCATTTGCAGGGAATACCGTGCTGATGCAACCGCTATCCGGAACTGCGCCGTCGACCATGACTACGATATCGTCCAGATCGCCGAGAGCCGGGTGGATCACGGAGATCTCCTTAAGCTCTGTGCGGTTTCCGTTGGGATCTGCCGCGTAAATACTCAGGCTGTGGATGGCTGCACTGTCATAATTCGGAATGCTGATCGTTTCTGAGAATACTCCGTCTGCATTTCTCGTGACTGTCAGTTTCTGCTGAAGTCCTCCGTCGATGCTGATCATGAGTTTCGCATCTTCATCCGTCACACCGGCGATGGTCAGAGTACCATCCGCACGGAAAGGACTTCCGTTAAGCGGGGACGAAAGGATCAGCCTGGGTGCTGTGGTATCGACGGTGAAGTGATAGCTATAAGAGAAGCTATCTCCATCCGCCGCCTTTCCGGTCAGGGTCAGGGTATGATCCCCGTCGCTGAGCTCCGGAATATTGAGGAATGTATCCTTTGTGTTTTTAAATGTTCCTGAAACAACGGAAGTGTCGCTGTCAGCCTTCGCCCAAAGTTCGCTGTTGTCCAGCGTCCAAATGCCGCTGACTGCTTCCGAGAAGGATGCTTTGATATTGAAGGCATCCGTTGTGAATACAGGGAATGTGCTTCCTTCCTTCATTTCGGAAATGGTCGTCAGGGCCTTTCCGTCAACGGTAAGGTTAGCCGTAGGAGTAACCGCCTGCGGAAGCATGGTCGCAGAGGACCGTTTTTCCGTTCCGTAAACGATAGTATCCTGCACTCCGTCACCATCCATGTCCGCCAATTTGTAAGGTGTGACACCGATGACATAGTTCGTTTTGCCCTTAAGGCCGTAGGTCGTCAACCCTGTGGCGGCGGAGTCCGGGTTTGTGCTATCCGACTTCACCGGCGCGATATAACTGCCGCCGATCTCGAAGACGGTCGCTCCGTTTTCAGCCTTATCATAGGTCAGACCTGTGATGTCGGTTTCCGTTCCGTCTGTATTGTATACCGTAACCACGTAACCGGTGGTATTGGCATCATTCGTAGCGGGGATGGAAACCTTGAATTTCAGGTCACCCGCTGCGCTGACGGTCGGAGTTCCGATCGCAGCAGGGGTATTTGCGTTTGTGACCTTATACGTACTGTTGCTGTAGATAACGGCGTTCAGCTGCTCATTCTTAGAGTAGACCGCCCGCAGATAATAGTTTCCGTTCGGGATTTCCGCAGGAACATTCAACGTGGCCTTTCCGTTTTGGATCACATCCGTGTCCGTGAGTCCGGACGGGGAATACTCTAAGGTCAGAGGATATCCTGCATCCTCACTGGGATCTTTGCTCGAGCAAAGGAAGAAACTGATGCTGTCCAGTTCGTCAAGACCGGTACCTGTCCAACCGATATCTGCGCTGCCGCCTGCAGCGATAGCACCGGATGCTGACACATCAGTGAGCTCCGGCATGGGCAGTACATTGTACAGAACTACGTCTGCAACGGTCGTGCCTGTGGAAATGAACCAGTTCTTATCAAACAGGTTTTCCTTTGTTACCGTAAATGCATACGCGGCCATTCCGTTCTCGCTGTTCCACGTGATATTCGCATTGGCAGTGTCCAGATTATCACCGTTATAGAAGGTGATCGGGAAGTCGCCATCCTGCGCGTCTTTCACGGTAAAGCTCTTCGCCAGTGTTTTTGCCTCTTCGAGACTTTCCGCCTTATAGTTTAACTGAACGACGGTAGACTCGTTGTTCCCTGCATTGTATTTGCCGAGATTAAACTTGTGGTAAGTCTTCTCGAGATTCGACCATACGCCGGCTACGTCCATCAGGATCAGATCGCCTTCGTAAAGGACCTGCGCGCCTCTGGGCGCATCAAAGTTCGTACCGAAGTGCGCGTACAGAGTCCGGTCATTTTCCTCGTCATAAAGGATGGGGAAATCCTCGCATTCGCCGTCATAGCCGCTGAGCAAAAGATTCGGGTAGGTGGGCTGTGCTTTGTCTCCGCCGGAGCCGAAGTTAACACTATCCTCTCCCCAGTAGTAAGAGACGCCGATCGTGATGCAGAGGGCTTGAATGGCACCCCAGATTTTTTCCGTACTGATACCCAGATCCGCGCCGACGATCGTCATGCCTCCTACCGCAGGCACCGATTCAGGCACCTTCAAAGCGGCACGAACGAACATCTCGAAGAACCAATCTGTGTAGTTCTTACCCAGGAGGATAATGTAGCCCTGACCCTCGATGGTTTTTTCAAACATGCTGACATAGATGCCGGCCTGAAGTTTGATGTCCGGATACCACTGCAGTCCCAACTGGATCTTTTTGATGATCTCGATCTGATCCATGACCTTGATATCTTTCGCAGTCAGGTCGATACCTGTCAGGCCCAATGTCAGCGTTGCCGTACCGTTCAGAACCTGAACGATACTGAAACTTGCGGTAATGATGAGTTTAAGAGGCGGTAAACCGCTCGTACAGAAGATCGTGTCGTAAAGGTTGGAGAAACCGCCGCCTCCGCCGGTGAGCCAGAGCACACCTCCGCCATCTACATTTAAGCCGGGTTTAAAACCGCCAATGTAGAAATAGAAATCATCCGGCACCGGGATATTGTTATAACTCTTGAAGCTGAGCTTCGCTTCCATCTTCATGTTGTCCGTAAACTTACACGAACCGGACATTCCGAAGGACCAGTTGTTGATCGTATTGATGGAAAGAGTACCTTCCACCTTCGGCAGTTCGTCGATCAGATTTTTCACCGTAACGGATACCGTAAAGTTGAGGCCGACAAAACCCTGACCGCATCCAAACAGGATATCCTTTACCATGACAGATGCCGCGACCCCCTTCTCCGCATTATTGTGAGCGGTGGTAGAGTCATTCATGTCGATATTGGTCAGTTTGTTGAAGCGATCTCCGTGATATGCATACTGATAAATGCTGGCGCCACGCCAGTCTTTCCACAACTCCTTCATCCGGTCGAAGTAAGTATCCGGCGCAGCAGTGTCATCCTCCGGAGTCGGAGAACTCATAAAACTCAGGCTCAGACTGGCTGCAAAACCGATGGTCCGGCCGATCTCTGATCCGTCGCCGTTTTTCATAACACCAAACTGTCCGTATGCCAGTTTAAAGGCCATACCTGCGAGCGTTTGGGCATAACTGAATACGTTGGGCCAGATCAGCGTGATAGCTTCGGCCGGCGTGCTCTTACGGACGCCGTTTTGATCATACTGGATCAGTGCGAAGTCCTGTCCCTGAACCAATTTACTGAGACCAGCCTTACCTGTCCAGACGGAACTGCGCTCATCACTGGTGTAGAGGTCGCCGTCAAACTCGGTCAGGATCGCGGATTCCATTGCCCTGTCCTGACTGACATTTTCATAGTCTTCGTAGTAGACGGACATCGTGCCGCCCTCAAAGTCCAGACAGTTATTTATGGTGATGCAGTTGTCCACCTTGGTTTCCCGGGTATCGGGGTCCACGTTCTTTGTGCTGACTGCCGTATAATAACGGAAACCAACGATCTTTCCATTCTCATCCTTCACCGGATAACGATTATCCCCGGTAAACTCACCGCGGAACACCAGGAGGATCTCATTCCACTTATGATCTTTATCCTCGGCGAATGCTTTGAATGCGTTTTCATCCTTGAAGCTCTCCAGACGGTATTTAAAGGTCTGAGAAGAACCGGAGCCGACCTTATATTTTACGGCCGCGAGAACGCCATAAGATTCATTTTTGTATTTCGGGTCGTCCGAAACCGTGAAATTCAGGATGGACGACGTCTGCTTCTGATAGTCCCTGGTAACGATGCCGTTGCTGACAGCGTCATCTGTCCACTCCAGCTGCAGGTACCAGCTTCCGAGGGCCAGAGAAATGTCATTGGATATCGCGATATCGGCAATACCGTCTGTGACCGTGATCGCATCGGAAGGGATTTCCCGAACCGTCTTGCCGTCGGCACTGTATGCCTTGACAAAACAGGTTCCCTGTGCCAATGCATTCGAGAGGATCGTCTCGTTGGTCACTGCAACATACAGGTGACGCGTACCGGAGGAATAGATCGTATCCGGTGTCATGGATACGAAGCTGACCTTAGGGATATTTCCGTCACTGCCCGGAAGCAGGATGTAAACGGTCTTCTCGCCCAACAGGTTCTCCGAAGTCACGGAACCCTTATACATTCCGATGGTAATGCGATCATAGCTGGCATTGACCGGAGTCTGCGCTTGGAAATACAGCGTCTTGGTGATCGTTTCACCTTCCGCCATCTTCGTATAAGGGATGGTCAGCGGGTCGACGCTGTCGAATTCAAATCCGTTCATGGCCTTGCCGTTGTCGTCAAGGGAACGAAGTCCGCTGGTGCTGCGCACGGCCAGGATCACGTTTTCCAGATCGCCGGAAGTCTTGCTGTTATAGTTTTCCGCACTGACAGTCACGGCAAAATCCGCGATGCCCACTTCGCTCTGGCGCACATACGCACTCTTATCGCTATTCAGCTCGAGGCGCAGCGGAGCAACCGTATTGATCGCTACCCGGTTATCCAGGCTTACCGTGTGATTGGAATAAACGCCATAGTAACCGACAACGGAACCGGACTGACCGTTCCCCACGGTGCCCAGATCATAATAAAGTGCGCAGGCACTGTCCGCCGTCAGATAGTCGTTGATGGCGTTGGTAAAGTTAAGAGATGTATTCGGTGCAAAGTCAAACAGGCTTGCTGCCAGGTTGTTCCAGTGACCGATAGCCGCTTTCGTAGGACTAGAGACTACATAAGCATTCAGCGTAGGAGAACCAATGTCATCCACAGCATAAAAGCTTCGTAAGGATGCCTCGTCCGTGATGATCTGCTCAGTCTTCATGGTGTTGGTCAGGCTTCCGCCGGACACCTGATAGTAAGCATAATCCTGGTCTCCCAGGCACGTATCCAACAGGATACGCGCCTGAACAGGAACTGCCGCGCCGCTGTTATTTTGAGCAACGAGGCTGATCGATACCATACCATGTTCGCCGGCATTGTCCGCAGCCAGCGTGATCGTCTGGGTAAATGTGATACCATCGACCGACCATACGGCAACGATGTCACCGCCCGCGGTCGCCTGAGTCACTTTAACAGCACTGGAGGTATCATATTTTCCGCCGAAAATATAATCTTTTGCTTCTGCTCCCTCTCCCACGCGGAAAGACACAAAGGAGGTATCATAGGCGTCACTGTGATAGAGCAGCTTCTTGTTGTTGTCGGATTTCTTCAGCTGGTTACCCTCTACGGTATTGACCAGAAATCCGCCGTTTTTCTTCGACACGCTGACCTCTATGTAACCATTATTGAGCTTCAGCACATCTTCATCTTTCGCTGAAACGTATGCGGGTCGCATGGGCAGGATCAGCGCGATGCAAAGCAAAATCGCCAAAAATCGTTTCATATTCCTCATGTTTTCACTCCTTAGTTCTCTACATAGAGCAGAGTTCGATAGGTCTGCCGCGATTGGGTCACAATGTAAACAGTATAGAAACCTGCAGTATCAACGGTAAAGCTTCCGTCCTCTCCGACCGGAATGCCGGCGGAAGCCCTCTTCATCTGGCCGGAGGACCAGATGCCCTTAACGATCTTTAATGTATACGGCTCGTTTTCTGTCTTCAAACCGCTGACGGATAGCTCATGCTTTCCGACCTTTACGCTTGTTGTGGCGTTTTCTTCTGCCAGATTACCATCAACCGTAATGATCGGCTGATTCTTGTCGACGACTCTGACATATCGTACCGCCTGTCCGACATTGCCGGCCGTATCACTTACTGTATAGGTTACAGGGAAGATACCCACGGTATCGAGGTGCACCTCGGAAACGTCATACGTCAGTGTATCCGCTGCGATCGCTACATTGTCCCAAGTTGAGACGCCCTTATCGAGCAGTGCGGGCAATGCTGCGGCCTCGCTGTCCTGACGCAGGCTGACTGCGGAAGTATCAAAACTGATGATCGGCATCGTCTTGTCGACGTTATGGACCGTAAATAATGCGCTGGTCGTATTTCCCGCTTCGTCCGTAGCATATACACGGAAGGTTCCGTTCGCGCTTGCACTGACTACGCCGACCCAGATCTCGTTTCCTTCGCTATCCGTTCCTTGCAATGTCATGGTTCCGCAGGTTACGGAGCTGTCATAACAGCTCAGTGTGCATTTTTCATTTGCAGTAACAGTCACGGGCACAGCCGAGTTAGTTGCGTTTGCGTTTTCCGGAACGTCCACCTGAATCGTCGGTGCCACGCTGTCGAAATAAGGGAACCAATACTCAAAGAAGTCTTTTGTGATTTCAAGTTTACCTTGGTTACCGGCTCTATCCACAAAGTTAAATATCTGCGGGTCGGTGTCCTTAAGTGTCACCGTCAAAAGATGTGGATCATCTGCGTCGTCGTAATACAATTGGCCCAGAGGACCATAATTCGTACAGTAGACTTCCTCTGAAGGCAGGAGACTTAAAGTTAAAGCGTATGGCACATCATAACCGTCCCGCTTCAATTCTTCAACGTCATCAATGTAAACAGATGGCGAATACTTATCGATCACACCGCCTTTCAACGTCACGGTGATCGGTGTGATCTGCCCGTTGGGAGCCTTGACATTCAGATTAACCACGAAATCACTGTCATCGTTCGTGTAGTAAAAATGTACCGAGATCCGCTGACTGGTGTAGTCGATATATCCCCACCAATATTGGTACGGATTGTTAAAATCATACTCTTCCGTTCTACCCCAATAATTCGTGTAGGTTGCCGTTACCTCCATGATATCCTTGTCACTGGTGATATGGGCTACTACATCCGTGTTTACAGGGCCGATCGTAGGATTGCTTCTGTCGAGTTTTCCGGTGACTGGATCCTGGAAGCAAGGCGACCAGGTGACAGCCAGGATCGGAGAAGACACGTCAATGCCTGAAACCTGAAGGTTGACGGAAGCGCTGTTGCCCGCCGCATCGGTCGCAGTAACAGTAACAATGGTGCTGTTATTTGTGAACAACAGCTTGTATGGATATTCCGCGGCGTTTGCATCGGTGTTTACTATGATGTTCGCGCCGGTTATAGTCACGCTGTCGGCGGTATCAATGCCCGCGTTATCCTGATCTGTCGCCTTGATATATACGGTTCTGGAATACAGGCCGTCGGCTACAGTGGTCGTAACGATCTCGGGTGCCACAGAGTCAAACCGATAACTGCCATTCGGGATCTTAATATACGTGAAATTGTCTGCAGTCGCTGCAGAGTCTGCCTTCGCGTTGTCCACCACAACGATATAGAAATCGCTGGCAACTTTCTCTGTGACCAGAACGTTGTTTCCGCTCACGGATACGCCGGGGATATTGTCGCTGGTTGACGTAGTATAACTCATACTGGTAGGCACACTGGATTTAACGAACACCTTCCACTTGGAATAGTCCGAAGCTTTTACCACGAAGTCAAAGCCCTGGGCTGTTCCGGCTCTCTCGATGGAGCTCTTTACTGTGGTTTCGTCCGCGCTACCGGGGAATGCCTCGGCCTGTACGAAGCCACCGCCCTGCTGCTTCCAGACACTCACCAGATCAATGGTCGGCGCATCAACATCCGCATAAGGTATGATCGGAGCCGCTAACGTGATTCCGTAGTCACTGAGTTTTCCTGAAATGGTATAAGTGAAAGCCGTGGGAATGTCGTAGTATTTAAATGTAAAGGTATCGCTATCACCGGCCTTAAAGGTCAGGGTCGTATCACCTACAGGGTTGGTCTCACGACTGGTTTTGTAAGACACCGTGACAGAGCCGGTAGTCGTTCCGCGGAACTGTTCTTCCGAACCGGCCTTATACTGTTCCTTGAACTCGTCGAAGTAGAAGTACAGTGTTTCCTCAGGACCACCGGAGACGATGTTGTTCAAATAGACGGGCAGAAGATCGTACTCTCCGTCGCCCTCCCAGTGAAGGTAATAAGATCCGTTTTCTGTGCATGTGTAACTGCCATTGCGGACCCCGCCAGTGTAGATCAGCTCACCGTCATTGTCTGGCATAAAGGTCAAAGTCACGCCCTCACTGGCGGATACATAGTCCAAAGTGGAGAATGCGAGTTCGAAGCCGTACTTGCCGATCACGTCCTCCAGTACCAGGCTCTGTGTATATTCCGTGCCGAACAGATCGGTGAAAGTAATATCCCAGGTGCCATCCTTCCAAATGGGAAAGCCATCAGCCCACTCGGTGGAAAATCCTTCGATGTTACGATTGATCCAACTTTCTTTCGGCTGTACCGGAACATTGAAGGTCAGGAACAGGGCCTTATTAGCCAATGTAGAACTCTGAGGGGTATAAAAAAACTCGGATCGTTTATACTGTTTATCAATAACCTTCGGAGTAACGCCGGTGACAGATGCCGTCGCGCCCACTGCATCGCAGGCATTGCCATGAACGTCCGTGGCTTTCAGGTTCAGTGTCATATCCGTGGCACTAGTGATCTTCGGGCTGACATAACCCTCCACCGTGACGGTGAGATAGACATCCGTCGGTACGGTTTCACCACCGCCATTGTGATATATGCGAACAGTTTCTCCTGCTTCTAAAACTGCGTTCACCGTCTGAATGCCCATGGAATTGGAATCCGTCGTCGTCCAGTTGTAGTAAGGCCATTGCGGACGCATTTCCACGTTCAGTGTAAGTCCATCTCCGGACGCACCGATCGCCCGGGCATATTCGTCGTTAAAGGAAAACTCCAATGTGATCGGAGATGCAGTATGGCGAATATACCAGTTGCCTGTTGTCACGATGGAATGCAGACTGTCATCATAGACGTGATAGGTCGCTGTGAACTTCCCGTTAGCGTCTGTGACGACATTCGCATCCCTGATGACCGGAGCCGTACCGTCGGCAACGATCACGGCCGTTGCTGTGCTCACATCGGCCCGGTTTCCATAGATATCTTCCGCATAGATACAATAAAACTCTGTAAACTTATACCCATCGTCGCAAGAAGATATGGCATCCTTTATCGATTTGTTGTAGACCGGAACTTTAGCAATATAGCTGCCATCACCCTGGGCTGTCATCTCAATGGGCTCGAAATCATCTGCCCACACAAAATCACTACGAGAGTATGGGTTAACTCCCCGACCACAGTACAGGCGCAGCCCGGAAGAGGCAATCACGCCGGCATATTCCTCATCGGGGGTAAAGACCACGGCAGCCTTTTCGGGGTCAACGGTATAGATGCCGCTCCATTTAGTAGGATAATCTGGCGTCCAACTTGCAGTTTGTGCCGGAAGTGTAGTAGTTGTACCACTCAGTTTAAGGCTGACCGGATGGATCGTCAAATAGGTGATATCCGAGTTGCGGCCGTTAGCATAGGTTGCCTGAAGTGCGATCACGTTGTCCTGATCCGTTTCCAACCCCAGAATCTCAGTAGAATTGCTTGTTGTTGATGATCCGACACCGAAGGTCAACAGACATTTTTCGGTGTTTTCAGAAGAATCGATCTCATGCAGATAGATCTCCCCACTCTCTTCATCCTCAGCCAAGCATTTTCTATTAAGTAGTCGGACCTTTATATCCGGATGTGCAGTGTTCCAGACGAGCACGGAAACAGAACCGGACTCGAACCCATGATAATGTTCGCTTTCCTTGTGGGGCGTGACTCCGTCCGGTTCTAACACATCCACAGAGAGATAGTTTTTATATTTTTGGGTGGGCAGGTAGATCGTTTTGTCCGGATCATAGGCGATGGCTTCATACGCTCCTGTGCTGTTGCTATAGGTCGACACTTTTGCTAAAGTTTCCGGTTTCACTATTCCCGGCTCCGTAACATCAATGTATAACATTTCAGAACGCCTGTACGCTGCATCCTCATCGTCAGGCACGGAACGTCGCATCAAATATATTCGGAGAGAGTAAACACCAGACTCCACGTTGATGGCAGGGATCGTGATCGTTTGCCTCGGGCCATAGCCTATTCCACAGACATAGGTTGTTTCACTAGTATCGATGTTTTCCAGTTTGATAGATGATTTTTCCCAATCGATATCGGAAAAATTCCAACCATGCAAATCCTCACCCAAGTCGAAGGTGAGCTGTGCCCCCTCTACCGTGGGGAGATAATATTTGGGCCCGCATTTACTAGTATCTACGGAGAGATCGAATTTACTAAACACTTTTCCCCAACCGTTTTTTTCATAAGAAACCTTAAGCGTGAAGGTCTCAACCTTAGCGTTGGTGGAAATTGAAATATCCGAGTCTGAATCAGAATACCACTTCGAACGCATAATATCAGCGCTCTGCTCTGTACCTTCAATATTCGCCGTGCCGGAATAAACTTTCACTGAAAGATTTCCTGTGATTTGTTTGTAGCCCTGATAGAACGCATACATGTCAGCCTCTTCCAGATTCTTAAACTGGATCCCGTCCGTTTCGTCGAGCGTAGCTGTAAACCATTCGGTGCCAATTGCAAAAATGTTTTCAAATTTGTAACTCTGATTATTGGTGAGAGCCAAAATATAGTGGGTGTCAGGATCTCCGGGTTTTTGCACGTCAAATATCAAGGCACCTCCATCTTCGAGCGATTTGATCTTTAAAGTCGGTTCGAGGACTACATTTACAGGGTACTCCAGTTCATACTTGATGCCTTCCAAACTATAGCTGTACTCGCCAAGATTTGTGACTCTGACGTTGCCGGCTCCGTCCGTTGCTTTGACCCAAAGGGTCTTTTTGAATGCCGTTTGGGAAGGAACTTCCGCTGTGGCATTCGCGCTGACAGAAGTACTGTCCATAGTGCCGGTAGCACTCACCCAGCCGTCGTCCTCCGCTGTCACATCTGAACCATCATTCCACAGATACTGTACAGAGGACACGCTGTTGGGGTCTTTGACCATGATCTCTGCGGTAAGAGTACCTTTATTCGTTGTATTATTATATGACCTACTGCTGTTTCCTGCCGAAATGATAGGGCCTACTGTATCAAGGCCCACACCGGTAACATTGACTTTAGTCGTCTCGTCTCTGTTACCCGCGTAGTCCGACAGGGTAAAGCTCAGTTCACTCACGTCATAGTCATAGTTATCCTTATCGATCGACCTTACATGTAAGTACTGTGTATCACCGGTCTGGATGAATGGCAAGTTCATGCCCTCCGCGCCTTCTTTCCATTCCGTATCCTTTGGCATATCATTATTTCCGGTAACGGCAAACTCAAATCTGCCGGTGAGCGTTCCGCCGCCTAGTTTCAGTGAGGCACGCATCCCTTGTACACCGGATCCACCGGAATTGTCCGTTGTCTTGAAGGAAACGCAAAATCCGTAGGTGGTCTTATTGGCCCCTGTTACGTCGAAGACTTCTGCTGTCGGAGCATCTGTATCGATATGATATTGCTGTTTCGGAGATTTAGCCTCGGCCTTATCGCCCGCTACATTCCCGGCCAAATCCTTCATGTTGGAATACTCAATTTTGGTGATCTTGATCTCTCCCTTAGCATCATCGATCGTCATTTCTTTTTCAATCGTCTGTGAAGGGGTTTGTAGAACAGAGATTTCGCCCTCAGACGCACCCAAGCCGTATTGTGACCCCAGGTTTGATGAGGTAGCACTAACTTTGTACTTCGGTGTCGCTGTAAACGTAAGGTAGGCGCCGTTACTCTTTTTGATATTCGTCGTCAAAGTAGCACTACCGTGCATCATAACGACTTCGTTCATATACACTTTCAGGGACAATGTATCCCCTACTCCAAGGAATTGATCACTTGTGTCGTTCTCATTCGATGAAAGATTTAACTCCTTAATATCTGCATTCTTGGTATCTGCGACGATATCCACTTCAACTGCATAAGGCTTCTCGCCATCGATGTTGAATGACCGAGTGATATTTTTCGGATCACCCGAATCCAAATACACGGCGTTACCTGCGATGTCAGTGACGGGACTGGTGGTCTTAGTGATACCAATCTCCTTTTCGCCATTGGGCACCTGCACGGTAAATGCGCCACTTTTCTTGAGTTGCTTTAAGGGTACCACCGCCTCGCCATTCAGCAGAGCCGTCCCGCCTGAAGGAGCTGCAGTCAGATCGATGCTGGCAACATCATAGATCTTCGTCAGATCTGCCGGGGCATCATAAGTAAATGTGATCTTATTTCCGTCTAGCTTAGTAAGATGGGCATAAAGTTTTTCGGTCGATCCGTTCAACTTCAAGCCGATGTATACATTTCCCTTTCCACTTGCGCTGTCATCAGCAAAGCGAACAGGCTCGGAGCAGGTCAGCACAATGTTGACACTGTCCCCGGGCTTAAAATTATTGCAGACTGAACCACTTGTGTTTTGAATACTCACCTGCGTGAAGTACGGGGCTGTTCCGTCATAGAAGCAGACCATGCAGCCTTCGGAGATGCCGCCGCAGCCACAGGTATCCTTATTATCATTATATTTTATGGGGCTGACATTGAACGCCAGATCCAGGCTCTTACCATCCTGGGGAACAAACGTTTTAAACTGTTTATTTCCCGCACGATACGTATCCTGAGACTTATTATATCCCGAATAGTTGAAAACACCGTTAAGAGCCATGCCACCGAGGCTGAAGCCCAAACTGGTGTTGGAATAACTGTTCATTTCGTATTTCACAAAAAGGTAGACCGTATGCGAGTGGGGGTTACTCGTCCGCGTCACAGAATAGCCCATCTTTATATCGGAGTTATTCTTCCGCAATGAGTAGATATTGCTTCCGGAAAAACCGCTCCAAGAGTAGTCTTTCGTACCGGTCACCTTTGTGCTATACCTCAAGGTACCGAAATACCCCGCCTCGACGGCGTTGTAGTTGCTACTGCTCATTACACTCCGATAGAACGCATCATTCTTTCCGGTATAAGCGTTAAAAAACGCCACCTCGGGAGCGTCCACGCGCTTATACTCCAAAGCATCATTCGAGGTATTGGGCGCTGCCTGTACCACCTGCGAAGCCGTAGGCATTAAATTCGACGGAAGCGTGTTCAATACCAGCGTCAGGGTCAGCAGGCAACTGATCGCTTTTTTGATTTTACTACTGTTCGTTCTCATGGTCTTTGTCCTCTCCTAGTGTATTTTTATCCGAATTCGGATCGTCTTCTTGTTTTTTCTTCCAGCGAATGCACGCTACTGTAATGACAACTGCTGCAAAAAAAGAGACCACTCCGACGAGTACATATCCTCCAACACCGTCGAACAGCATTGTCGCGCCGCTGTAAATTCCGGCCGTACCGCCTAAATGTGAGATACCTCCTCCGAAGATCAACATCAGCAGGAATGCAGCGATCCCACTGATGGCTATACCCATGATAACCGTCTTTCGTCGTTCCCGTCTGCGTCGTCTTTCGTCCATCCGCTCATGGAGAACTTTGACTCTCTCTTCTGCTGTCAGCATAGGCTTCGCCTCCTCTCTAAAAAACACTCCTAACTGTTACGTGTCGAAAAACGTCAAAAACACTAAGCAGTTTTTCAAATTTCGGAGGTTTCGGAGGTTTCGGACGGTTTTTTTGAAAAAATGAGCGCCCTCTACGGGGCGCTCTGAAATATCGTTTTTTGAAATAGTCTTCAGGCCAGATCGATCCGCTTACGCATCAGTGCCAGATAGGTGAAAATG
>JAFZZY010000032.1 GCA_017615545.1 Lachnospiraceae bacterium | reverse complement strand
GTCTCGACGTGCCCGGCCATGGGGAACATGTCCACGGGCTGGACTTTTTCGAGCCGGTAGGCTCCGCTCTCCAAAAGGATGGCGAGGTCACGGGCCAATGTTGCGGGGTCGCAGCTGACATAGACGATGCGCTGCGGTGCCATGGCGAGCATGGTCTCGAGGAGTTTGCCGTCGCAGCCCTTGCGGGGCGGGTCGACGACCACAACGTCCGGAGCCGCCTCCGGTCGCTTCTGAAGCAACGGAGCCACGTCCTCGGCGCTGCCGACCATGAATTCCGCGTTCAGCAGGCTGTTCAGAAGCGCATTGTCCTTCGCGTTTTCGATGGCTTGCGGCACGATCTCGACGCCGTAGACCTTCTTCGCCTTCTGCGCTAGGAAGAGGGAAATGGTCCCGATGCCGCAGTAGAGGTCCCAGACGACTTCGTTGCCGGTCAGGCCCGCGAAGTCCAGGGCGCAGCCGTAGAGTTTCTCGGTCTGCACCGGGTTCACCTGGAAGAACGAATGCGGTCCGATGCGGAATTTCAGCTTCCCGATCGTATCTTCGATGTACGGAGTCCCGGCCAGAAGGATCGTCTCCTCGCCCAGGATCACGTTTGTGTTTTTCGTGTTGATGTTGACGGAGATGCTCGTCATGCCCGGCTGCTCCATCAGGGCCGCCACGAGTTCATCCGCGTGCACGAGGTCCTTCACGCGCCCGTTGATGATGATGCAGACCATCCACTGCCCCGTCGAATAGCCTTTGCGGATCAGCAGGTGGCGCACCAGTCCTGTGTGCGAGTTCTCGTCGTACGCCGAGATGCGGTAGCGTTCCATGTGCGAAAGCACGATGCGCGCGATCTCAGCATTGCCCGCGTCTGCGAGCAGACAGTCTTCGTGGGCAATGATCGCGTGGGTGCGGCCGGCATAGAAGCCCGCCACGAGCTTCTTCTCGCGGTCATAGCCGATGGGCAGCTGCGTCTTATTGCGGTAGCGCCAGGGATCGTCCATGCCGATCGTCGGCGGCACGTAGACCGGGTGCTTCGCATCCTCAGGGATATCCTGCGATGCGTCGTCGTATGCATAGATGTGGCCAATGTGGCGCAGTTTCCGGATGACCTTCTCCCGCTTCAGCCGCAACTGGCAGGCGTAATCGAGCTCCTGGAACTGGCAGCCGCCGCAAGCGCGCGCGACCTTGCAGCGCGGCTGCACGCGGTCGGGCGATGCTTCCAGCACCTCCAGCATCTTCGCATAACTGTAGTTTTTCATCACCTTCGTGACAACAGCGCGCACAAAATCCCCCACGATGGCGTCCTTCACAAAAAACGTGGCGCCGTCCCGGGTTTTTCCTATGCCTTCTCCGTCATCGCTCATATCGGTAATGGCGATCTCGATTATATCATTCTTATTCATGAATTCTGCGGTGTCGTACGGCGAATGTTCGCGTCGAGGAAACGATTGAAGCCCAGCCAATCGTTGTTCGCCTTCTGCGCGTCCAATGCCTCGATAAATGTTTCGATCTTCGCGTCGGTGTTATCCGCCATGTGCAAAGCCATGGCCTCAATAAGTTCGGGCTTCTTCGGGGAGCCGAACTCAAACTCGCCGTGGTGCGCCAGGATACAGTGGCGCAACTCGGAAGCGACCTTCTTCGGGAAGTCGGGAATGTTCTGGATCCGCTTTCCGATCAGTTCGTAGCCCATGACGATGTGGCCCAAAAGCTGGCCGTCGTCGGTGTAATCATTGGCCGGAAAATCGGAGATCTCCCACAGTTTGCCGATGTCGTGCAGCATGGCTGCGCTCAGCAAAAGATCCCGGTTCAGGAACGGGTACAGTTTGGAATAAAAATCGCAAAGTTTCGTCACGGAAACGGTGTGCTCCAGCAGTCCGCCGATGAAACTGTGATGCACACTCTTCGCGGCGGAATGACGGCGGAATGCCTTCACGACACGCTCGTCCTCCACCAAAATGTTCTTCAGCAGCGCCTGCAAATGCGGCTCCTTCACGCTGTCGATCATCGCGCAGAGCTCTGCGTACATCTGGTCGTTATCCTTCGCAGACACGGGCAGGTAGTCCTTTAGGGCATATTCGCCCTCATCCGCCACGCGCACGCGGCGCAGCGCACACTGCAAGTTCCCGTTGTAGGTCGTGATGTCACCTTCGACGAAGATAAAATCCAGGTTCTCGAAGTCCTCGATGCCGCCGGTGAAATCCCAGATCTTCGCATCCAGGGTACCGGTCTTATCCTGCAGCGTCAGGCTGCAGTAAGGTTTCTTTGACTTTCCGGTCAGCATCTGCTTGTTTTTGCAGAAGTAGATGCCGGAAACGTGGTCTCCGTCTTTCAGTGTCTCAATGTAGTACATAATTCCTCTTTCTAAGCCCGTTCGGGCAGGCCGCTCATCCTGCGGCTACTGACGCAATCCCAGCGTCACGGTCACATTGACCTGTTTGTATTCGTCGCGTCCCAGACGCATCAGTGTCACGATGACGGTCTCACCCGGCAAATGCCGGCTCGGGCCGTGCAAAACCTCGCCCAACTGACTTACACGGGTCACGTTCTTCGTGCTGATACCGACGATGATATCTCCGGCCATAATGCCCGCCTGGTAAGCGGGGCTGTCCGGCTGCACGGTCGTCACATAGATGCCCTCAGGCATGCCGGTCGCCGCGGCAATGTCTTTCGTGACATTCTGCCCGATGATGCCGAAATAGCTGTAAGGCTCCAGGTTCGAGATGTTGTTTAGGAACTTCGTTATCTCTTCCGTTGCGATCGCGGCAACGTAGCCTTCCATCGCAGGGTCTTTATATTTGGAGTTGATCAAGCCGATCAGCTGCCCGCTCACGTTCACCAAAAATCCCGTGCCGCCCTCCGGGGCACCGATGTTGGTATAGTACATGCGGTAGATCGTATCGACCGCCATCTGATCCGTACGCACCTCCAGAACGGTACCATAACTCATGGTGCCGTAGGAACGGAACGGGGCGCCGACCGCGATGACCGGACTGCCGGCACGGGTCTGGTAGGAATTGCCCAATACGATACACTGCAGCGAATCATACAGTGCGAAGTCTTTACTGTCGAACTCTACGCTGAGAACGGCCAGACCCATAAGCGAGTCGGTACCGCGCACCTGCGCAGGGAGGAAATTGTTCCGTCCGGCGAAACGTACGACCGGATCTTTGATGCTCGCCGTTTCGTAGTCCGTCAGGATCAAAATGGTGTGGGATGTCTCCAGGCGATAGATCATAATGCCGGCCTTCGCTCCCTGATTTGACGGGAAGACCGGATCCACCGAAGCCTTCGGCAGGATGGCTACCAGACTCTTCTCGACCGACTGGTACACTTTGTTGATCTCCCGGCCATAGTTTTCGATATCCCGGATGTCGATCGGTGCCTGATCGATCTTTTGGTTAATGAGTCTCTCGATCCAATCTTTGTCGACCGGAAGCAGTGCGCCTTCCGACTGGTCCTCCTCCGTTTCTTCCGGATCGGAAGTTTCGGTGGGTTCCTCCGTAGTGATCGGCAGGGTCTCTTCCGGGGGCAATGTATCCTCTTCACTGTGCGTCGGCAGTGTTATCCTCTCCGCCGTAGTCGTTTCGACCACGTCCGGTTCACGTAACTTCGATACATAAGGGTAGATCCACACGAAAGAAAAGCACGCGATCAGACCGAACAGGACAGCCCCGAAAAAGCCTCCGATGGCAACTGCCAGGAAGCGGGACCGCCGTTTCGGCTTCACGATCTTTTCACGAATGTATGGTTGCTCGTTGTTTTTGTCGTCTCTGTTATCCGCCATACTGATCCTCTTAAATCTATGCTTACAGTCCCCGGTGGGACCGGCTCGAATTCGTTATGTATGAGACTGAATGTGTGTGTAACTTCTATTATACCAGTTAATCCCCGTTTTGAAAACAGAAAATTACGCCCGGATGCCTATTTCTTGCTTTTACTGCGTATGAAACTATGATATAATAAACTTGGATTGGTATGTGCGGTGTTCAATCCAAACCGGCCGGATCTCCGGGGTCCGGTGAAATATCAAGACAGGTCAGAGGGGAAATGACCTGCGAAATAGAAGGAATATTATACTATCATGAATGATAAATCACTCCGTGTATTGGAATTTAATAAGATCATCGCGATGCTCGCCGAGCACGCGACGACGCCGTCGGGACGCAAGCTCTGCGAAGAACTGAAACCGACGTCCGATTACGAAACGATCCTGCAACTGCAAAAAGAGACCTCGGACGCTGTCTCCCGCTGCTATCGCAAAGGGAATCCCAGCTTCTCCGGGACTCGTGACGTGCTGGCTTCGATGAAGCGTCTGGCACTGGGCAGCGGTCTTTCCATCATTGAACTGTTAAATATCTCATCCCTGTTGAAGGCGACCGCCCGGGCGCGTTCCTATGGTGTGCGCGACGTAGAGCCGGAAGAATTCGACTCGTTGGATGAGCGTTTCTTAAGCCTGGCTCCGCTGACGCAGATCAGCCGCGAGATCGAGCGCTGCATCCTCTCCGAAGAAGAGATCGCGGACGATGCGAGCTCGGGCCTCTTGCATGTGCGCCGCCAGATGGCGATCACGAAGCAGCGCATCAATTCGCAACTCGCTTCCATGCTCCAGTCCGAGCGCTCCTATCTGCAGGACGCTGTCGTCACCATGCGCAGCGGCCGTTACTGCATCCCGGTCAAGGCGGAATTCAAATCCCAGGTAGCCGGCATGGTGCACGATCAGAGCGCCAGCGGCAACACCATCTTCATCGAGCCGAGTGCTGTCGTGAAGTTGAACAACGACCTCCGCGAACTGGAGATCGAGGAACAGAAAGAGATCGAGAAGGTCCTCGCGACCCTCTCCAATTTGTGCGCCCCTGAGGCCGAAGCGATCGAGAACAACTTCCGTACGCTCACCGAGCTGGATTTCATCTTCGCAAAGGCTGTCTTCGCGCGCAGTTATAACGGCACTGAGCCCGACTTCAATACCGACGGGATCATTGTCCTGAAGAAAGCGCGACATCCGCTCATCCCCGCCGATGTCGTCGTTCCGATCGATATCTCACTGGGGCAGGATTACGACCTGTTGGTCATCACCGGCCCGAATACCGGCGGTAAAACGGTCACCCTGAAGACCGTCGGTCTGTGTACGCTGATGGGCCAGGCCGGCCTGTTCATCCCCGCCTTCGACCATTCGAAGCTGGCTGTGTTCCGCGAGGTCTTTGCGGACATCGGCGACGAACAGAGCATCGAGCAGAGCCTCAGTACGTTTTCATCACACATCAAGAATATCGCGCCGATCCTAGAGCAGGCCGACCGCGACACCCTCGTTTTGTTCGACGAGCTGGGCGCGGGCACGGATCCGACGGAGGGCGCGGCGCTCGCCATCTCCATCCTGAGTTTCCTGCACAACATGCAGGTGCGGACGCTGGCGACGACCCACTACAGTGAATTAAAGGTCTACGCCCTGTCGACGGACGGCGTGGAAAATGCGAGCTGCGAGTTCGACGTGGCAACGCTCCGCCCGACCTACCGACTTCTGGTCGGCATCCCCGGCAAGAGTAACGCATTTGCCATTTCGAGCAAACTGGGCATCCCGGACTACATCATCGAGGACGCGAAGAAGCACCTGAGTTCCGATGCGAAGTCCTTCGAAGACATCGTCAGCGAGCTGGAGCACGCGCGGATCGAGATCGAGCGCAAGCAGGCTGAGGTCGATGCGCTTCGGGCCGACCTGGTGCGCGAACGCGACGCACTCACCGCACAGCAGGATAAGCTGACAGCACAGAAGGAAAAGATCCTCGAGGACGCGCGCCAGAAGGCGCAGTCCATGCTGCAGGAGACCAAAAACTTCGTGGATGAGACCATCCGCGACATGAATAAAAAGAGCTCCGGCGGGGCGCAGATCCGCTCCATGGAGGAGAACCGGACATCCGTACGCGAACGTCTGGATAAGGTGTCGCAGGGCTCGAAAAACAAAGTCGACGCAAAGCAGCAGGCGAGCAAAACGCTCTCCGCTTCCGACCTGCACACCGGCGACCGCATCCTGGTGCACTCGCTGAACCTGAAGGGCACCGTAAGCACGTTGCCGAATGCGAAGGGCGACTTCTACGCGCAGATGGGCATTCTCCGTTCCCTGGTGAACATTAAGGATGTATCGCTCCTGCCCGACGAGCCCGGCATCACGATGAACCAGGCCTCCATCGGCGGCATGGGTAAGATCAAGATGGCGAAGACCGCCTCCATTTCCACCGAGATCAATCTCATCGGAAAGACGGTGGACGAAGCATTGCCCGAAATGGAGAAATATCTGGACGATGCATATCTCGCGCACCTGGAAAAGGTACGCGTGGTACACGGCCGCGGAACCGGGGCGCTGCGCAACGGCGTCCACCAGAAACTTAAGAAACTGAAATATGTGAAGGAATTCCACCTGGGAGAATTCGGCGAGGGAGACTCGGGAGTCACCATCGTCGTGTTCAAAGAACGGTAATACAAGGAGGGAAACGATATGGCTGACAAACAAAGAGTGTTGATCGTCGATGACGACGAGAACATTGCGGAACTGATCTCGCTCTATCTGATCAAAGAGTGTTTTGAAACGAAGATCGTGCACGACGGGCAGGACGCGCTGGACGCGTTCCATGATTTCACGCCGCAGATCATCCTGTTGGATCTGATGCTACCCGGCATGGACGGCTATCAGGTGTGCCGTGAGATCCGCAAGACCTCGCAGACCCCGATCATCATGCTTTCGGCAAAAGGTGAGGTCTTCGATAAGGTCCTGGGCCTCGAGCTAGGCGCTGACGACTACATGATCAAGCCTTTCGACTCGAAGGAGCTTGTAGCGCGCGTAAAGGCCGTTTTACGGCGTTTTCCGCAGTCGGGCGGAGAAACTCCCCAGAACACACAAAAAGGCGAATACGTCGAATATCCGGGGCTCATCGTCAACCTTACGAACTACTCGGTCATTTACCGCGGAAAGAATATCGACATGCCGCCGAAGGAGATCGAACTTCTGTACTTCCTGGCCTCTTCGCCCAACCAGGTGTTCACGCGTGAGCAGCTGCTGGACCACATCTGGGGCTACGAATATGTCGGCGACACACGTACCGTCGACGTGCACATCAAGAGGATCCGTGAGAAGATCAACGACCATGAAAAATGGGCGCTCTCCACGGTTTGGGGCATCGGTTATAAATTCGAAACAAGATAGGAGTCCGTCATGCGGCGATCGTTATTTACACGCTTTTTAATTTCATATGTGATCATCGCCGCAGTCGGTTTCATCCTGATGGGAACGTTCGGGCGGGATCTGGTCACCGGGCACTTTCGGAAAAAACTTCAGGAAAACCTTTATGACCAGGTCAATTATATCGTGACCCTGACGAAGAACTCCTCCGGCGGCGATCCCCTGCAGACCCTGCTCGGAAACCGGGATATGATCGAAAACGTCGCTGAGATCAGCGGCAACGAGTTCTGGCTCATGGATCCGAGCGGTTTGATCCTTCTGTGCAGCAATCGTCAGCGGAGCCTTAACTCCCTGCCTGCCTTTAACCCGGCGGACAGCGACTCCGCCGGCATCTTCTTCGGCACGTTCTACGATACATTTTCCACGGACTACATCAGCCGCTACGCGCCGGTCAACAACGGTTTCACACGCGTCGGCTACGTGATCGGACACGCGGATTACAAGCAGGTCGACACCGAAGTCTCGCTGGTCATGGGTCGTTTCACATCGGCCGCGGTCATCCTCACGATCATGTTCGCCGCCAGCTTCCTCCTGTTTGAGTTTTTCTACTTCCGGCCAATGAACGCCATCCGCAAGGGTGTCGCAGAGGTGCGCGCGGGAAATCTCTCCCACCGCATCGAGCTGAAGGATAAGACGGAGCTGACCGACATCGCCAACACGATCGACTATATGGCGAGTTCGCTGCAGACTTATGGTGAAGACCAGCGAAAGTTCATCGCCAACGTCAGCCACGATTTCCGCTCGCCGCTCACTTCCATCAAGGGTTACATCGAGGCGATCCTCGACGGCACCATCCCGAAAGAAGCGCAAGATAAGTATCTCAAGATCGTCCTGAACGAGACCGACCGTCTGAATAAATTGACGCAGGGTCTCCTGGACCTGAACACCATCGACAAATCCGGCGCGCTGCTCAGTTACTCGACCTTCGACATCCTGCACAGCATCAAGAAGATCCTGGCGACCTTCGAGAAGCGCTGCAACGATAAGGGCATCACCTTCGACCTGACATTTCCCGCGTCCACGTTTTACGTTTACGCGGACATGGATAAGATCCAACAGGTGCTCTACAACCTGATCGACAACGCGATCAAATTCTCCAACCCGGGATCGGTCATCTTCATCTCCGCCTATATGCGGCATGAGAAGGCCTTCATCTCCGTGAAGGACCAGGGCGTCGGCATCCCGGCCGAAAGCCTGCCGAAGATCTGGGAGCGGTTCTACAAGACCGACGCCTCCCGAGGCAAAGATAAAAAAGGCACCGGACTGGGCCTTTCGATCACAAAAGATATCATCTCCGCGCATAAGGAGAACATCGACGTCATCAGTACCGAGGGCGTCGGCACCGAATTCGTGTTCTCCCTGCAGCCCGGAAGAAAAGAAGAATAAAAAAGCTTTGGCAGCCGCCATGCGGTCGCCAAAGCTTTTTCTTTAGTGGCGTATGATCTCCAGAGCGCTTCCTGCTCCGGTCACTTTGACTTTCGAGTCACAACGAAGGGTCGTCAATGCAGTGTTCGCCGCCACATTGACCGATGTCAACTGGTTACCATAGCACCACAGATTTGAAAGTTTCACATTTACGCTCAGATCCAGTGAAGTCAGCAAGTTATTCTGGCACTGTATGGATTCGATATTCGGATTTCCGCTGAGGTTCAACGAACTTAACTGATTGGTATCGCACAGAAGTACGATCAACTTCGGGCAGTTCTCCACATTCAATGTCGTCAGCTGATTTGAAAAACAGTAGAGCGTCTCCAGTTGCGGGTTCATACTGAGATCCAGCGACGTGAACTGATTATACGCACAATTAATGTGGGTCAGGTTGGGCTGGGCACTTATATCCAGCACCGTCAGTTGGTTCGTGTGGCATAAGAGCCTCTGCAACTTTGTATTGGCACTCAGGTTCAATGTGGTCAGTTGATTTCTCGAGCAGTTGAGCTCCTGTAATTTGCGATTGGCACTGACGTCCAGTTCCGTGAGTAGGTTTCCCTCGCAGCCGAGACCGGTCAAATTGGGGTTCGCACTGACATCCAGCGACGTCAGCTGATTACCCATAACGTCCAGCATTCTTAACGCGGGATTGTGGCTCACATCCAGTTCTTTTAATCCAGCCGAAACACTCAGTTCTCTTAACTCGACATTCTTACTCACATCCAATTCTGCAAAATCGCCGTCACCGCAATTCAATACCTGCAATGAAGTTAAATACTCCACTCCCTTCAGGCTTGTTACATGAAGGTATGCTAATTCGACCGTTTTTATGTTGCGGATCTCTTCCGCTGAAAAATGCTGATCCTTATCCAGGTCGTATTTTTCCAACAAATAGCCACGGAACATAGCGTCAGGGAAATTGGTCTTATCCACCGACAGGTAGGTTTCTTCAGGCACCTCTGTAGTCGGTGCTTCTGTAGCCGGCTCCTCTGTAGTCGGTTCCACTGTGGTTGGTGCTACTGCAGTCGGTGCCTCTGTGGCCGGTGCCTTCGTCTCGATCGGCACCTTCGTCTCGACCGGTGTCTTCGTCTCGACCGGTGTCTTCGTCTCATAAACCGCGCCCGTCGACGGTACGTACGGCGCCGTGGTCTCACTGATGATCCCGGTCTGGTTCGGCTTCCAATTCTTTATCACCGGCAACGCCATCAGGATCACCGCAGCCGCTACAGCCATTTCCGCCACAATACGGATGATCATGACCGTTCTGCGTCTCTCTTTCGCACGCTCAGCCCGGTCCGTCTCGTTTTTACCGAATTCCACTACGGTCTCGTCACCGCTTCCGTCATTTTTCCCGGTTGGTGGGACGACCGGCGTCATGTCCTGTTTCCTCAGGCGATCCACCTCTTTTTCCGAGTACTCGGCTTCCTCAACATATTTCTCTTCGATCTCGCCGATCTCACCCAGCAGTCGGCGCTCTTCGTCTTTATTATTCATATTACAACACCTGCCTTCTCCAAAGCTTCCCGGAGTTTCCCCCGGATACGTGAAAGGCTGGTCAATACATTACCCTCTGAAAGGTCTAAGGCTACCGCGATCTCCTTTACCGAACTGCAGTACCAATAGCGGCGCACGAAGATACGACGGTTCTGCAGTGTCAGCCCCTCCAGGAATTTATTGAGGACCTCGCGGATCACCAGGTTCTCCGTGATCTGCTCCTCCCCTCTCGCCCTGCGGTCTGCCACGCAATCCGTCAGTTCATCGATGGCCAATGCGACCTCTCCGCCACCGCGTTTCAGCGTATGCTCCCGATCCCAACATTTCAACGACAGATTTCGGGTGATCTTTCCCAAAAAAGTTTTGAGGCAGTTCGGCTTATGCGGCGGAATTGCCTTCCAGCTCTGGTACAGGGTATCATTGAAGCATTCTTTTGATGTCTCCTCGTCATGCAAGACTGCCATGGCTATGCTTCGGCAATAATTCCCATATTTGTCGGACGTCTCCACCAGAGCCCGCTCGTTTCGCTGAAAATACAGATCGATGATCTTTCCATCTTCCAACATGTTCTTAACCTTTTCTCTTTCAGAGATTGGAACGTCATCAGCGTTCCATTGCCTTTCACTCATCTACACCGCTTTCAAGGCAAAACCTTACAAGGTACACGCTTATATTATACCATATGTACGCAAAAACAGGGACTGCCAGTTTCAGGCAGTCCCTGTCGGTTTTTGAAGGATATGTTTTTATGCGACGTTACTGTGCTTCGGTCGCGATCACGACGGGTTCGTCGGTGATCTCCAGGCCGTACGGCTCCTCTTCCAGGATCGGTTCAGGTCCTCCCACTTCAGGTGCTTCCACTCCGGGCTTCGGCTCCTCTACCGTAACGGGCTCCTCATCGGGGTTTTCCGGACGAGGCTGAATTTCGGGGATCTCCGGCATAGTCTCGCCGGGCTTAAGATCATCTTCCGGGTTGTGCTCTACTACCACCTCAGGCTCTGCCTTAGTATCATTCTTCGAGCGCTCCTCGAGGGTCTTGCCTGTGATGTCGATCCACATAGCAGGGCGAATGCCGCCTCTGCCGTTGGTTGCGATATTTGTGACCGTATTTCCGCTGACATTGGTAGGTACCATGCCATAACCGCAAACTACTTCGCCCTGGTCACCGCCGTTCGTACGCACCCACCAGTGCATCATGGTCGGATCAAAGGCATCCATGACCCAATAAGGGAGGTCGTTTCTCATGGGCGATGTAACGGCATAAAACGTAGATGTTGTCTCAGCCACCTGATACTGCATCATCTCACCGTAGGAAAGAAGGAATACAGTCTCCACGCTGTCCGTAACATTCTCAATGTCGAAGTAGGACGGAGTAGACGTGGTCAGCTTCATGGGCACGATCTTCGCTCTTTCCTCTTCGGAAAATGCTTTTGCAACGAAATCTTCGGTGAGCCATTTTCTGAGTGTACTGTCAGCCCAGGTCTGATGGGTTCCGTCATCGTAAGTACGGAATTCCAGGATCTCCTCACTGATGACTAAGTACATTCCGTTCTTTTCTTCCAGAACGAGCCAGTTGATATCCTCGGCACCGTTTGTTTCGTCATCGTCCTGCTCATACTTACCGAAGGTGATCACCTTTCCGGTGAACGGGGTTTGGCTAGGTGCTTCGGTCACTTCCTGCTTCGTGTCGGGCTCGACCTGAGCGACCTCGGACGAAGCTACGGTCGGAGTTGCCTCGGTCGACCGGATATCATTGCCCGTAAGGGATGTGGATGCTACCTCGGAAGATGCCGCCGGGCCTACGCCACGCTCGGGGTTCCAAAGGAAGATAAACAGGATCGCCGCAGCCGCCACCAGCGACATGCTCGCTGCGATGCGTATGATCGTTGCCGTCTTGTTGGTCTTCTTCGAGCGGGTCGCGGGCTCGACATCGAACTCGTCAGAACGTGTGTTCACCAGGAACGGTGCCGCCGGCTTCGCTTCCCCGGCCTCTGTCTTGGTATTCTTTACAACGGGCGTAGTGCCGCGCTGCTCTTTCAGTTTTGCGTATTCCTCGTCGGAGATCGCGGCGTCACGGATGAACTTATCATCGATATCGCCGAGCAGATCCGCCAAACGATCTTTCTCCTCTTTTTTACTCATAATACAACACCTGCTTTCTCTAATGCTTCTTTCAGTTTTGCTCTGGAACGGGATAGGTTCGTCATGACATTGCTCTCGGACAGATCGTAGAGCTCTGCGATGTCTCTTATCGAACTGAAATACCAGTATCTTCGAATGAAGATCCGGCGGTTTTGTGTGGACAGTCCGTTCAGGAACTTATCGATCACCTCGCGGATCACGATGTCCTCCACGACCTGCTCCGGCTTCCCTTCGATGTGGTCCGCCAAACACTCTTCCAGCTCGTCGATGGCTACGACAGCCTCGCCGCCGCCCCGCTTCACCGAGCGGTCCCTCCGCAAACGATCCAGCGAAAGATTTCTGGTGATCTTTCCCAGGAAAGTCTGAAGACATTCCGGACGGGTCGGAGGTATGGCATTCCAACTGCGATACAACGTATCGTTGAAACACTCTTTCGCAGTTTCCTCGTCATTCAATATTCCTCGAGCTATACTCCGACAGTAATTTCCATATTTGCCGGATGTCTCGACGAGCGCCCGCTCATCGCGCTGAAAGTATAGATCGATGATCTTCTCATCTTCCATCATGCCAAAACTAAACTCCTTCCGTGAACTCGATGATTATCAAGCACTTGCTAAAAGATCTTTTGAAATGTGCCTTTCACCTATATACACGAAGACCATTGCCAAAACCTTACAGGTGTTTCTCAAAAAAAGTGAAAAAGGTTGATTGAAAAAGTAACTTCGGGTTGGTCCTGGTTTCAACTTTTCTGCAAGACTAACTTCCGGTTTTGCTCTTTTCCTTCACTCCCAGGGCTTTTTTCCGTTCCAAAATCATGTATAATTATACCAGATACGGTGGTT